>JAPLNM010000105.1 GCA_026692845.1 Planctomycetota bacterium
AACCAGCGAGAGAGCTTCATCTTTGAAACGGTTCTGTCCGATCCTGTCGGCGAGAAAGTAGATCAACTCGCCTCCTACGCGGCGCTCGGGTACACCGTCGTTCTCATCTTCATCCGTATCAAAGACGCTGACGAGTCGATCCAAAGGGTCGCCATGCGAGTGTTTCAAGGCGGGCATGATGTTCCCGATGACAGACTCCGCGCGAGATTCGAAAGAACTCTTGCAAATCTACAGCGAGCTATTCAGCGGCTCCCTCACGTCATCGTCTTGAGCAATGAGGACTTGAGCAACCCTTATCAGTTGATTGCGATGTATGAGAACGGCCAAGAGCAACCGGTTTATTAACCAGCAGCGAGGTAGTTTTTGGCACGATCAATGGTGACCGGTGAGTTGACGTGGCGCGTCACTAAGAACCGCTACTTTCAACTCTCGACAACCCACTCTCTAGCCGCCGGGCGGCTCGCATCCACGGAGCATGCTCATGGCTGAAGACGCGGGGACTGTCCCCAGGTTATGTTACCGATCAAGAAATGCGTTGTTGGATAGGTCGCTCGTAAGCTGCCCTCGCAGCGCCTTGTCGAGCAACTCAGGCATCCGACTCGGACTGCATGCAAAGCAGGGGATCCCAATCGATGCCAGCTTCTTGGCCAGCGATTCGTCGAATATCGGTTTGCCATGATCGGCAAGCGCTAAAAGACAAACGCACTTGACCCCACTGCCTACCATCTCTTCCAAACGTCGAACCAACTGGGCCTGATTCCCACCCTCGTACAAATCGGTGATCATGATGAATAGTGTTTTGCTCGGATCCTCGATGAACTTCTGGCAATAAGCTACCGATTTGTTGATGTCCGTGCCTCCCCCAAGCTGAACGCCAAAGAGCATATTGACCGGATCATCCCCGCATTTCTCCGTCAAATCGACCACCTCGGTATCGAATGCGATCACATGCGTCTTGAGCGCTGGCAATGAAGCAAAGATGGAACCCATGATCGCCCCATAAACGACCGAGTCGGCCATCGAACCACTTTGGTCCATATCGACGATCACAGTCCAACTGTTGGTGTGCTCTGCTCGCGAAAAAAAATAAACTCGCTCCGGGACAATCGTCCCTAACTTGGGCTGATAATTCTTTAAATTCCGTCCGATCGTCCACTTCCAATCGATGCTGCTGGCATTGGGTAAAGGTGTATGCTGGCGTCGGTTGATCGCTCCCATGATCGCTTGACGAATCTGCTGCTCCAACTGCAGCTTGATATCATCGACGACGGCTTGGACAACCATCCTTGCTGTCTGTTTGGTGCGCTCGGGAATCTGTCCGCTCAACGACATCAATGTGGCTACCAACTGAACGTTCGGCTCGACGGACTTCAACGTCTCGGGCTCGAACAACAATTGCTTAAGCCCTTTTTTCTCGATGGCATCTTGCTGAATGATGCAAACGACGTCCTCCTTGAAGTAGGTGCGGATATCCCCAAGCCATTTCGCAAGTCTCGGGGCTGATCCCCCAAGTCCTGCGCTCCGCTTGCCACCCTGGTCAATTGCTTCGGATGTGTCGTCGTAGATCGCTGCCAAGGCTTGGTCCATCTCAAGCTGCTCTGGGGACAAATCACACCCTGACGAGCAACTCGCAAGCTGCTCTTGGGACGAAGCCCCCAAAATCAATCGCCATCGCTTGACCTGTTCGACGGACACGCTCATCTGGAAAACCTTTTGGAAAGCGAATAACGACTAGACAACGGAGAACGGCTTCTAAATGTCCCCAAAATCGAAATCATTCAAATCCTCCAACGCTTGCTCTTCTTGCTGAGTCAACGGGCCGTCAAGCGACTCCTTGACATCCTCGTTGTGGACTCCCCAAACCTCGGCTAGATTTTCAGCGATGTTCCGCTTCTCGTTGGGACTGAATTCGCCAAAAGCACGACGCAAAAAAACCAAGGACCGTTTGAACTGCTCGTCGTCCAACGTCGATACGTAACGATCGAGCGTATCCCAAAGCACCTGCCTTGCGATCAATCCATATCGATTCCGTTTGGCTAAACCCTCGAACCAACCGGCTCCCAAGTCGACGGATATGCCGGGAGAAAGCCGACGCGAAACCTCGCGGACCAGCGCCTCGTTGCCCATCGATCCGCGTTCGAGTAGCAACGCACAAGCATACCCGGATAGAACCGGATTTCGATCGTCTGCGTCGGAAAGCGCTTGCAACTTGCGGTTCCAGAGGGATTCATCGATTCGATCGTGAAATTCCAACGCAACTCGATTCATCTGATCGATCGAGTGCAATAACTCCTTGGCCGCCGTTGCGTCGCAATTGGCCGCTTCGTGCAACGCCAAACACCCCTGAACGAACAACGCTTCAATGAGCGGCACCAGGGGTTGTGTATCAAACCGCCTGACATCGCCATAGCGAACCACCTGCATGAGCTCAAAGGCTGCGGCAGCTATCTGGCCCAGAGCCGAAGTCTCACAGGCCAGACGCTGAAGCTTTTCTCTGGCCTGCTCCATCGACTCCATCAGGTTGCACTTGCAAGCGTCACTCACGAGCGATGCGGCCGCATCGATCGTCGGAGCGGCCTCGATGAGTTGCTTGAATCGATACCCACAGGCCAACTCGATCGTTTCCCCGAGCAACACCGATTCGACGAGCGTGATCTCGCTTTCCGGACTCCATTGCAGGTTCCAGCGCTCAGCCCAAGTCGCCGAGTCCTGTCGAACCGGAACGTGCTCTGCAAACAGGACCCCAAGAATTCGCAAACGATGAAAAAAACCCGAACGATCCAAATCCAGAAACGCGCTCGCTTGGGTCTTTGCTAGACGATTCTCTCGCAAATCGATCGACAACTCCTGCTTGATCGCCGTTCGGTACTTCTCCAACTTCAGACGATCGATGTGCCTGCCGAAATCCTCCTGGATCGAGGTTCGGCTAACTCCCTTTGGCAGTTGCCCAATGGCCGTCCCAACATCAACCCGCATCAACGATTCTGCGATGTTGCTTCGTTCCCCATGGCCCAACAATGCGATGGCAGCATCATGCAAATCCTCCAGCGTCGGATGATACCCCTCCTTGAGTGCCGAAAGCGTCTGCGCTAATCGGACCCCTTCGATCACTTCAGCCGTTGAACGATAAGTGCCTAACTCGCGATAATTTCTAGCGACCGAACTGAGATAGCGCACGCCCAATGCGTCCAAAGGATCGCTCTGGAGAGTCTCCCACAAAAGCTCAAAATAAGCCGGTGCAAGGTTCCCGGCCCCGTAGCCCGATTGCGTCGATAGCCGAAAGTACGAGTAAGGCATCAGCGTTAATTTGCTCGCGCGCCGAGGCAAACTCGCAAACTCCTTGTCGCTCATCGCCAAATGCGATCCATTGAGCACCGGGGCATGATACGCACCCACGATGGCGACGATCTTCTCTGGACGTATCCCCCGTGCCAATGCCTGCTCGATTTGACGTCGCATGAACGCTTCGCGGACCAGATTCTCGGCTCGCCGCCGAAGCGGCTCGCGATCAAACTCTCGAAGCGAGGCACCAAGCTCGTTGGCAGCCAACCGATAGGCATCCTCGTTGAGGTTGTGCTCGAAGCGTCGCTCCCAATAAGCGTCGTAACTGGTCTCCCCTGAAATCTCCGCCAAACGTTCGTAAACCGTACCGCGACGAGACTCGCTATCCGTCGGCGTGCTGTCAGCATGCACACTCTCGGCTAATTCCTCAGCCAATTCCTTAGCCAAATCCTTAGCCAAATCCTTAGCTATGCGCTCGGCAAACTCTATTTCGACCTCCTGCAAACCCAAAAAGGCATCCGAAGGCAGATCGATGAACTCAAGCGGCTTGCGGTTCTCGTGGGCCCATAGCACAGCCTGATACTCCGGACTGTAAATCGCCAACGGATAAACCAAAGTCCGCACGGGCAATGAATCGGTGTAAGCCAAAATGGCCACTGGTGGCTTGGTCCCCTTGTTGACCAAGTGCCCAGTTAGTTCGACCGCATCATGCAAACCCTCAACCATCACCAAATCGGGCTCAAGGCGATCCAAGTACCGTCGCAAATGCCAAGCACCACTCGGGGAAAGATGCCGAACCCCGAATACGTTGATCTCCCAAGGGGACGTCATGACATCTGGTCCGAACAAGCAGCAAAGAGAGGACGCCATTCGGCTCCTCGCTTTTTTAGAACATTCGCAAGATACTCCTGCCAGACAATCTTGTCTTTTTCCTCGTCCTTGATGACAGCTCCCTGAATCGAGGATGCCAAGTCCTCCGGGGAAACCTTGCCATCGCCAAAGTTACCAGCAAGCGACATGCTTGCGGCAAGAACCGAAATCGCTTCGGCGGTCGAAAGCACCCCCGACGGAGACTTGAGCTTATTCTTGCCGTCGAGCGTTTGGCCTGTACGCAGTTCGCGGAAGATGGTGACGACTTTTTCAATCGCCTCATCGGCAGGTACCGGGGCCTTGAGCTCGAGGTTCTTCGCAAGCTCATGGACCCGCCTGCGGACAATGTCCATTTCGGTTTCTAAGGTGGCTGGCGATGGTAGTACGACGATGTTGAACCGACGCTTGAGGGCCGCCGACATATCGTTGACGCCGCGGTCTCGGGTATTGGCAGTGGCGATTACCGAAAAACCCTTTTGCGCTGGAATCTCCATCTGAAGCTCTGGAATCGAAATCCGCTTTTCCGATAGCAAAGAGATCATCGCGTCTTGTACCTCGGATGCACACCGTGTGATCTCCTCAAAGCGAGCGATCGATCCCCCCTCCATCGCTCGCATGATGGGACTTCGAATCAGCGACGTATTCGATGGACCCTGGGCGATAAGCAAGGCGTAGTTCCAGGTGTAGCGGATCTGCTCTTCGGTCGTGCCGGCTGTACCCTGAACGACCTTGGTCGAATCGCGATTGATCGCCGCCGCCAAATGCTCCGACAACCAAGACTTGGCTGTCCCTGGTTCGCCGATCAACAAAAGGGATCGGTCGGTCAGAAGCGTCGAAATCGCGACCTCCACCAATCGCTTATAACCCACGTACTTGGGGGTAATTGTCGTTCCGCCGACGGTACCGCCCGTGATATAGGTCAACACCGCCCGAGGGGATAACTGCCAACCCGGTGGACGCTCATAGGAATCAGCCTGCGCAAGAGCATCGAGCTCATGGGCATAGTACTCCTCGGCCGGTGCTCGCAACACATTCCCCTGAGAGCTTGGACCACCTTCTTTTGTTGTCGTCGCGACGAGGTCGTCCGGTTTTTTCTTGGCCATTTTGGCAATTTCTAAATGAGAGAATGTGGTTCAATGGAAAGACTATTTCTTGGTCCGCTCGCGGATTTCGCTGATCGCATCGATCAACCGATTGCTTGCACTCTCTGCGAGTTTCGCGTCGCCAGCAAGGGACTCTAAGGCGGGGAGTGCATCGGCATTCAAACGGGTCGCTAGATTGCACCATGGATAGGATTCATAAGCACTCTTCTTTTTCAAAGAAGCGGCCAGCTTTTCAATCACGAACGCGTTGGTCTTAGGATGTCCGATGACGATCATCGCCGAAGCGACCGAGGACTCCAGATTGCTCATCGCTTTGGGATCGGTAAGCTTGGTGTCAATGTATTTGACCAATCCAGCGTGATTGGGCTGTGCAAGTGCTACGGCTAGCTCCAAATCGTCGGCCGCAATCGCGTCATTCAACCAATCGACATCCATGGGCTTACGTGCCTCCTTGCGGATCCTTCCCCAATGATATTCGTTGTCACCAAACAAGCCCTCTCGCACAATCGTATTCCTGCGGTGTTCAGGGGTATTCTTTTTCGCCGAACGGTTGATGTAAGGCGAAAACGTATTGTAAAACTTCTTCGGGGGCAGAACCTCAAGCCCCTGGACAAAAATTTCATGAAAGCATTCCACGGGTAAATGATCTCGATGCTGGATCAAGTAATCGATGCTCGCGCTATCGGCGGCTAACGCCTCAACGACGGATTCTACGATATCGAGTCCTCCAGGCGTGGATTTGATCTTCTGCAATTCTTTAGACATCTCAACGCATTCGCGCAAGAAATGCCTAGACTCAGGTTTCATCGGGTTGCGAAGAATAGAAATCAGCTCAAGGATCCTTCCAACCTGATCGCCCTGTTTTTTCTTGTCGCTGTTGGATGGGACTTCGACAAGGAGTTTTCTTGCCCGATCCAATGCGGCATCGACAAGCTCCGGTGGCTTGCTGTCGCTTGCCGCTCTTGCAACAAGCTCCAAATCCTTGCCATCGATACCCTTGATCAATATCGCCAGTGACTCCTCGTTGGCGACCTTGCACAAGGCGCAATAGGCGGCTTGGCGAACATTCTTGGCCGAAGCCTTGGATTGCTCGATCAAGTACGAAAAATCTTCAGCGTCGCCACCCAAGCATTCAATGGCTGCGACCTTGACGTCAGGGGAACCACCCACAAGCGATTCCTTGACCGTCTCTCGCGCGAAAACTGGATCGATCGTGTGCATCAGCTTCAGTCGCCGCGCGTGTCCAACCTTTCCTTTGATTTCATAAGCGGATTTCAAATCCGCCAGGATCGCCTTGCCATACGTGGGTAGGACTCGTTCTGCGATCAGATCCCCGATTTCACTGTAGGAGTCGTCGATTGCCAGCAGAGCAGGACGGACCAAACGCAGATCTGCAAACAGACCATGATCGATCGCACTGCGGATCGCGTCGAGTCTCCCGGACCCTGTCGACGTCAACGCCTCGATCAGCGGCTTGAGCATCCGAGCGCTGATCTGATTGCGCTGGGTAAGAACCGATGTGGATTGGATGCCTTCGAGCTTCCCGTCCACTCCTGTTGCTCCTTGGGTGTAGAGAATCGAGCAAACCAGTGAGCTGAGAATCAGCAGACTCGATGCGGAGCTCTGTTCGTTGGAGTTGACCAGGTCCTCGACACTCTCGGCCACTTTGGAAAAAATAGGGGCTTTGGCACCCGCCTTCTTTAGTGGTTCGATCAACTTCTTGATCCGAAAATCACCGGGTGCAACCAAACTGCCGGCGACCGCAAGGCGTCGAACCTCGCTGTAGACTTCGTTGAGAATCGCAATGCTCATGGTCTCTCCTTAGAGGGTCAAGCGAATTAGAGGGTCAAGCGGATAACTTCACAGTCCGTGACGATGCTCAAGGGTTTTACCTCTAGGCGGCATCGGTCCAGGTCATGTCGAAAGCGGCCCACGAGGACTTGATCTCGGATCGCTTCGACAGGCACCAATCGCAGAAGTTCGACACTCGAGGGTTCTTCGGCCATGCCTCGATCGTTGAGCGAAAATCGATTACCGGCTTTGTCTTCGATGACAAATACCCCATCGATGATCCCTAGGGTCTTGAATTCAAGTAGGCACACCGGTTGCTTTTCCGACAAAGGTCCCTTGAGATTGTTCTTGACTGCTTTAGCCAAAGCAGCAAAATCACTCGCAGACGCTTTGCGAACTTTTTCGAAATCCTCCTTGGCCGTCGGACGAGGAATCATTTCTTCCCATCGACAACGCGTGTTCAAGTCCCCGGGATAGATGCACAGCATCGGGACTTGGGCGATCTGAAAAAAGCTATCCTCGGACTTGATGAATTTCGCTGCTTTGTAGGGTCGATAGGTTTTGGTAGTGAGGACTTTCCCTGTCGAAAGTTCAACCCAGATCCCCGTGTCAACAAATTCACGACGGGCAAGATCGTCGTGAGAATTGAAAGCTACTTGCAGCAACTCGGCATTTTCCTGCGTCAACCCAGCTTCTTTCAACTCGCTCAATTGCCAAGCGTGCCCCAGCCAAGCCGCAATGGGCGATTCGATTTCGGGTTTGAGCTCTGGGTCTTCCAACCGCTTCTCCAGATACGCTCGACCTTGTTTGACCAACGCGTGGAGTCGTCCGAGTTGATCGAGGGCATCGCTGTAGATCGCCTCACGGACCGAGGTAGATACCTTGTCATCGAACTTGCCGCTGCTGTCGGAAAACAGAGACGTGTAGGCATGCAGCGCATTTTGTGCCCCAGGCAAATAAGCGTCTCCGAGTTGCTTGGCCCGGCTTTCGATGGTGCTTGCAAGTTTTGCATTCATGTTGCCGATGCCGATACGGGCCAATTCGATGGTGAGCTGCTCCAGAAGGTTGATCCCTTCGAGTTGCATCTTGATCTTTTTAGCCAACGCGGCTTTGTTGACCTGCTTTGGGACGGCAGAGACTTCCTTCTGCTTCTCGGCCCGAGCAACAACCTTTTCGCGCTTGCTCTGAAGATCCTCAGGGACCTCAGCGGTCTTAAAGGAGGAAGCGTTTTGAACGTAGGCGTACATTAAACCGATCGAATGCTTGCATGGGAATTGGCGACTAGGACAACTGCAGCGGTAGGTCGGAGCCCCAGGTCGAATAAAGTCGCACGAGCAGCGATAAGGTTCCTTGCCACTCCCCTGGCACTCACCGAATAGGATCGAACTGTCACCAGAAATACTCATCTGGAGATATTTTTTCTTAAGAACCAGAGTGCGTCCATTCTTTGCAGCTTCCGCATTCGGGGCAGCCGAATCAACAAAAGACTCATCGATAGAAATCACAACAGTTACCTCCTGTAAGTCTCGGGCGTCATCGAAGGTCGTGCGGATGGACCCCAACCGATCACTTGCCATGCGAACCGTCTTTTGCAAGTGGATCGATCCAACAGAATTGTCTCAGGCCCCTACGACCCAGTCAAGCATACGTACCACTCGAACAAGCTTCGATTCGATTCTCGGCTTTTCTTCCCTTTGCGTTCTTAGCGCCTTGGCGAGATTTCCGGTATCCCTGCCGCGACTGCTAAGAGAACCTAAACGATCATCACTTGTTAGCAAATCGATGATATCTCTGAACGCTTGAGCGGGTATACTCATGGCGTCGATTGCGAGGAACACAATATGCCAGCACCGCGCCCGGCCGCGCCTGGCCCAAACCGAAAATCCGAATCCCAAAACCCCATGAACAAACTCCCCTTCCAAGCCGCGTGGATACTCGTATCCCTGACGCTGGTCGCTTGCAACGCGATGGGTTTCGAAACCCCCAAGGGACCTCTGGCCTCCGCGGACAAGCCCGCCAGCAAGAGCCTGCCCCTGCAGGTCTACATCCTTGCAGGCCAGTCAAACATGCAAGGCTCTGCAAAGATCCTTGGAGGGGTCGGCAAGGGACTTGCCGAAGCGATGGCGGAACTCAAACAACTCAAGAAATAACAAGCATGAAAAACCAAACCGTATTCTTTGCACTCGTCTTTGTTTTCTCGGCGTTTGGCGCTAGCTACGCCGCCGAGGGAGGTCAGGCAGCAGAGGTCCCTGATTTCACTCAAGGGGCCAAGATCCCCGACGACGCCAAGCACGATTGGAATCTCGGGGCCACGGGTCTGCGGGGCTGGATGTATTGTGACAAGATGGTCACCTCCGACGCCCGACAGATCGCGATTACCAAGGTTGCAAAAGGTTCTCCGGCGTACGGAATTCTAGAAGTGGGCGACGTGATTCTAGGGGTTGGAGGAAAGCCGTTTTCCTATGACCCTCGCACCGAGATGGGCAAGGCGCTGACGGCTGCTGAAAGCGAAGCAGGAAACGGTGAACTAACGCTCAGCCGCTGGCGAGCCGGTAGCTCGGAAGAGGTCGTTTTGAAAATACCGGTATTGGGAACTTATAGCGCCACGGCTCCTTACGATTGTCCAAAGTCCAAACGGATCCTCGAACAAGGCTGCAGAGAGCTTGCCAAGCGGATGGAGAATCCCTCCTATGCTAGGCGGCTCGATCCGATCCCTCGTTCGCTCAATGCGCTAGCTTTGCTTGCCAGTGGCCAAGAGAGCTATTTGCCACTTATCCAAAAGGAAGCTCAGTGGGCAGCGAGTTTCAAGGACGAAGGGATGGCCACTTGGTACTACGGCTACGTCATGATGTTGCTTGCCGAATACAAGATCGCCACGGGAGATGATTCGGTCATGCCGGGCCTGAAGCGACTGGCGCTCGAAGCGGCCAATGGACAAAGTGCGGTCGGTTCCTGGGGGCATCGGTTCGCTCGGCCCGACGGACGCCTCTACGGATACGGGATGATGAACTCTCCGGGGTTGCCTCTGACGATCTCGATGATCATGGCACGTGAGGCAGGCGTCGAGGATCCGGCATTGGACCGCGCCATCGAACTGAGTGTGCGCTTGATGCGATTCTATATCCACAAAGGAGCGATCCCTTACGGAGACCATCATCCGTGGATTGAAACCCATGAGGACAACGGCAAGTGTGGGATGGCCTCGGTATTGTTCAATCTGATCGGAGAATCGAAGGGTGCGGAGTTTTTCTCGCGCATGAGCGTCGCTGCGCATGGACCGGAGCGCGACACGGGGCACACGGGGAATTTCTTCAACATCCTCTGGTCCTTGCCCGGCATTTCCCAGTCTGGACCGAATGCGACCGGAGCTTGGATGAAGGAATTTGGTGGCTGGTACTTTGACCTCGCAAGGCGCTACGACGGCAGTTTCCTGCATCAAGGCCCACCCGAGAACGATCGGGATAGCTACGCCGGTTGGGATTGCACGGGGAGCTATCTGCTGGCCTATGCGATGCCACTCAAGAAGCTGTATCTGACGGGCAAGAAGTCCGACGCGGTGCCCAAGCTCGATGTCGCTACGGCAGAGTCACTGATCGATGACGGACGGGGTTGGAACAACAAAGACCGAAACGGTTTCTACGATGCGCTTAGCAACGAGCAACTTCTCGAGCGACTTGGGAGCTGGTCGCCTGTGGTGCGCGAGCGAGCGGCGATGGCACTCGGGCGCCGCAAAAACGTTCCGGTCGAACCCCTGATCCAGATGCTCGATTCCCCGAGCTTGGAGGCTCGCTATGGGGCTTGTCAGGGTTTGATCCAGCTTCGTCGTCGCGGCATGCCGGCCGTAGCGGCCTTGCAAAAGACGCTTGCACAGGACGACCTATGGCTTCGAATCAAGGCAGCCGAAGCACTTGCAGCGATTGGCAAGCCTGCCATGCAGACGGTGCCGCAACTGCTCGAATTGCTCGCACAGGTGGACATTGAGAATGACCCGCGCGGCATGCAGCAGAGGTATTTGTCGTTCGCTCTTTTTGAACGCGATGGAATGCTCGGCCGATCGCTCGACGGTGTCGATCGCGAGGCGCTCTACAATGCCGTGCGAGCGGGCCTGAAGAACCAGGACGGGAGAGCTCGGGGCAGCATCGGTTCGGTTTATCGCCAATTATCGCTCGGGGAGATCCTGCCTTTACTGCCTGCGATCCATGAGGCCATCATCCAGCCGGCACCCAGTGGCGAGATGTTCGCCGACGGGATCCGGGTCGAGGGGCTGCGGTTGCTCGCAGAGCACCATATCGAGGAAGGGATCAGCGCCTTGGTGCTCTACACCCGCGATCAGAATCCTTGGGAGAGCCAAAACCGAACGCCTGAGCTGATGAAGATCCTTTTAAGTTATGGCACGCATGCCAAGGGAGTCATTCCGGAACTCACCAAGATCGCCAATTACTTTGAGAAGGAGGAAGAAGACTTTCCACGGGATTTGGGGCTCATGAAGGCCAAAAGCGTCCGAGAAACGATCGCCGCAATCCAAGCTGCGACAGACACCCCGGCGCTTATCCGTCTAAAATAGACGACGGTCGCCGCGCTAGGGACGAACGAATAGGAACCATCACGGATATGAAGCGAATATTGCCTGCCATGCGATTGACGATTTGGAAGAAACTGATTTGCGTTTGTGCTCTGATGCATCTTATGGTCAGTCACCTTGGTGCGGCAGAAGAGCAAGAAAAACCTGCTCAGCAGGCGTCTAGGGCGATAAAGCCATCGCCTTTCGTCGAAAACTGGACGCAGTGGCGAGGCCCTCATGCGGATGGACATGCAGGGGAACGAGCCAGGCCACCGATTCAATGGGACAAGGAAAAAAACATCGCTTGGGTGGCTGAGTTACCCGGAGAGGGCTCGGCAACGCCTATCGTGTACGGCAATCAGGTTTTCGTCTTGTCGGCAGTCAAAACCGAACGAAAAAGCACAACGGCAGTGGTCAATGACGAGCGAGCGAAAACAACGCCTGACGCGATGTTCTATCAGTTTGTCGTCTCAAGTTATGATCGCCGTACTGGGCAGGTTCTTTGGCAGCGAGTCGCGATTGAACAAGTCCCGCATGAAGGCAAACACGAAACGAATACCTATGCTGCCGGATCGCCGACTACCGACGGCCAGCGACTTTACTTTTCATTCGGATCCCGAGGAGCCTTCTGCTACTCGCTCGAGGGTGAGTTGATTTGGAAGATCGATCTCGGTGTTATGCGAACACGAAATGGTTGGGGAGAAGCCATCACGCCAACTTTGACCGAGGATTCGCTCATCATCAATTGCGATCAAGAGGAAGGGTCTTTTATCGCTGCCGTCGACAAGCTCACTGGAAACATCCGTTGGAAGGTGGATCGTGCGAGTGAGGTTACCTCTTGGAACACCCCTTTTGTCACGACCTACGAGGGAAAGCAACAAGTCATCGTCAATGGTACCGGGTCGGTCAAGAGCTATGATGCTACCGATGGGACCATGATCTGGGAGTGTGGGGGCCAAACGGTCAATGCGATTCCTTCACCGATCCGGTTTCGTGATTCGGTCATTTGCACTAGTGGTTATCGCGGTGCACTGGCTTGTTCGATCCCACTGAACTCCCGAGGCGATGTAACCACGAGCGAGACGATTGGTTGGAGGGTCAACCAGTCAACGCCGTATGTACCCTCACCTATTCTGAGCAATACACGACTGCTATTCACGGCGGGCAACACCAATTTGCTCAGTTGCATCGATGCGGGCAACGGCAACTCGCTCCTGGAACGAATGCGGCTGCCAGGAATCCGCACCATGTATGCATCGCCTATCCTAGCAAACGGCCATTTCTATTTCACGAGTCGCGAAGGAACCATTGTGGTCGTGAAAGACAATGAAACCTTGGACGTGGTTGCAACGAATGAATTGGAGGATGTGATCGATGCATCGCCGGTCGCTGTGGATAACCAACTCTTTGTGCGGAGTTGGAACAAGCTTTATTGCATCGAGCAGAATTGCATCGAACAGATCCCTGCGGCGGATTCATCCTCAACGGGTCCAATGAAGAAGGAGCCGCTTGCAGAGGGTATATCCTTCCAACAGGTCGACCTCGAAGCGTCTGCAGAGACATCGGCCAATGCGAGCATCGGAGACCTCGATGGCGACGGTGACCTCGACATTGTCTTGGCCAAGGGACGGCACTGGCCGCTCCACAATCGGATCTTTTTCAATGATGGCCATGGGAATTTCCAAGCCAGAAACGTTGGAGCCGAACCAGACCGAAGCTATGCGGCTGCCTTAGGGGATATCGATGGCGATGGAGACTTGGACATGGTCGTCAGCAATGACAACCCCGACGAAAAGAGAGCTTATCGGAACGATGGCAAGGGGAATTTTAGTCTTGCGGGACCCTGGGGCGATCCCTCATGGAACACGCGTAACATCGCGTTGGTTGATATGAACGGAGACCATCACCTCGATCTTGTCGTCGCCAATCGAAAGAGTCCCAGCTATATCATCCTCAATGACGGCAAAGGTGATTTCAACAAGGAGCATTGGAACACCCTACCCACGGAGTCTGCGACGACGATCGTAGCGGCCGATTTCAATGGCGATGGTTTGCCGGACCTTGCTGTTCCCCATCGAGACAAGGGTGTGAGTCGAATTTTATTCAATGACCAGAAGATGAGTTTCAGAAACACGGCCACCTTTGGCCCCGAGGTTACCTCGACACGCGCTTGCGCAGCAGGTGATCTTAATCGCGACGGGGCCATCGACTTGATCGTCGGTGATGATCAACTCGGAACGGCAGTCTTCATCAATGACGGTAAGGGGAACTTTCCCAAGTCGATCGCGCTAGGAGATCCAAAACGGGTAGCCTATGCCATTGCGGTAGACAACATGAACCAGGACCATCAACTCGACGTGATCGTTGGGTACTCCAACGGTGGCAGCAGAATTTTTTTGAATGATGGAGCGGGATTGCGATTCGAGGAACTCTCGATTGGTGATGGCAAAGGAGCCGTCTATGGGATTGCTGTTGGCGATCTCAATTCGGACGGCAAAAAGGATATCGTTCAAGCCCATAGCGAAGCTACCAACACGATCTTTTTCAACCAAGGCTTGGGTGATGAACCTGCCCCCGCCGAACCGCACAATACACCATGGCTGACGTTTCCAGGCGGGGATGGACCGGGCAAAGGCAAGCGTATCGTGCTGATTTCAGCCGAACAAGAGTATCGCAGCGAGCAATCGATGCCGATGCTGGCGAAAATTCTCAGCCAGCATCATGGCTTCGATTGCACCGTACTCTTTGGTGTGAACGCTCTGGGTGAAGTAGACCCGACGATGCCGGTCTATCCCG
Organism: Planctomycetota bacterium; assembly: GCA_026692845.1. GTDB lineage: Bacteria > Planctomycetota > Planctomycetia > Pirellulales > Pirellulaceae > JBKCUI01. The sequence goes on from JAPLNM010000105.1 coordinate 14,404, forward strand.
AGAAGGGAAAAGAGGCTCAGTTCCAGGAGCATCATATTCCCGGCCTAGAGCATCTTGCGTCGGCAGACCTCGTGATTTTCTTTACGCGTCTGCTGACTCTGCCGCAAACTGAGCAGCAGCAGATCGTCGATTACATCGATTCAGGCAAACCCTTGATCGCGCTGCGCACGGCAAATCACGGCTTTCGAGGTCCACTCCCTTACAAAATCCATGGCAAGCAAGTCCGATGGGGCGAGGACATCCTCGGCGGGTCCTTCATGAATCACCATGGACGATGGCACGCCGACTCGACGCGTGGCTTCTTCGACAAAGATCATGCGCAGCATCCGATCCTCACTGGCGTCACGGATCTCTGGGGCGACTCGGATGTCTATCGCACCTACAAAGAAGGTACAAACCTTCCGGCCGAATGCACCGCGCTTGTATGGGGCCAACCCTTGATGGGCCGCAAGCCGGATGACTTGCCCAATGACAAGCTCGAGCCACTCCCGGTTGCGTGGGTCAAGCCTTGGCAAACCAGCGACGGCAAAACAGCGAGGGTCTTTCATTGCACGATGGGCAGTGGGATCGACCTGAAAAGTCCTGGCCTGCGCCGGCTCGTGATCAACTCTGCCTATTGGTGCATCGGGCTGGAGGAATCGATCTCCGCTAGCCGCAGTGTGGAGATCGTCGGGAGCTACGAGCCTCTCGAAAGCGGTTTCAACTACGACGAACTCGGTGTCAAGCCGCGCCCGATTTCCTTCTATCGATAACACTCGGTTGGATGGCAGAAGACTAGGAGTTTGCTTACAATCGAAGCGACCATGAATAGAATCTACCTGTTGATTGCAATCCTGATTGCCACCCCCTATGCTCTTGCAGGCGATCCGGCGATATCAGGGCATCATCCTCTGACGCAGATTCAAGCCGGCAGCGTTCTGATAGCGGAACTGCGATGCTCAGCATGCCATACCGGCGTTGAACCGATGTCCGTTGCAGACAAGGCGGCTCCGGAGTTAGCACAAGTCGGGACGCGGATTTCGCCAGAGTACTTGCGGCGATTCCTTGCGTCACCGCTGACGGCGCATCCAGGCACAACGATGCCGGATTTGTTGGCATCACGATCGGAATCCGAGCGGCAAACGATTGCCGAGGCGCTCACGCACTTCTTGGTATCGCTCTCGAGTACCGATGTTCCAGCGGAACCTAGCGAGACGATCGATCGCAAGCTAGGCAAAGAATTGTATCATTCGATCGGATGCGTCGCTTGCCATGGACCCAAGGAAGCTCTCTCGGACCTGCAGCACAGCGCCAATCAAAAACAAGAGGACGAAGACAGCGAGCAAGAGTCGACCAAGCCCATCGCCATGGCACTCGAGCATGTCGCGGCGAAGTACGCCGTGGGATCGCTTGCTGAGTTTCTGTTTCAGCCTATGAAAGTTCGAAGTTCAGGACGTATGCCTGACATGAAGCTGACAAGGAACGAATCGCTCGCGATCGCAGGATATCTTATCGATGAGCAAGCACCGACCTTCGAGCCATTGGTTCCTGATGCGGCCTTGGTTGAGGCCGGGAAGACGTACTTTCAAGCGTTGAACTGTGCGGCTTGCCATGCACTTGAAGGCCATGCACTTGAAGGCAGCTCAGCGGCCCGGCCCGTTGGGTCGCTCAAGGGAGCCGATCTGACCGGCGGATGCTTGTCAAACCCTTCGGACAGATCTGCGAATGTTCGCAGCCCGCGATTTGCTCTCGAAGAGAATCAGCGCGCGGCTATCGCCGCAGCGCTCGCAGGAGAGACGGCTGTTGACTCAGACAAGGACGCGTTGGCGAAAACATTGACCGCCTTTCGGTGTGTGGCGTGCCATGTTCGCGATGAGTATGGGGGTGTGCACGACGCCCACAATGCTTTCTTTCAAGGGAGTGAATTGAACCTCGGGGACGACGGTCGCATCCCGCCCCCGCTGACGCACATGGGGGCCAAGCTCAAGCCGACATGGATGAAGAAAGTGCTCTTCGACGGTGAAAGCGTTCGTAACTACATGGTGACTCGAATGCCACAGTATGGGGCGAAAAACCTAGAGCATCTACCTGGACTGTTCCGTCGGCTGGATGTGTTCAACGGCCCAGAAATGAATATCCCAAGTCCAGAGGGTCGCAACGAAAAAGAGCGTGAGCAAGAGAAACTCATCCGCGCCGCGGGCCGAGAACTGCTTGGCGACAAGGGGGCCAATTGCGTCGCTTGCCATCGATTCAACGCCAAAGCGGCCAACGTGAATCAGGGGATCGAACTGCTGACGAGCTACGAGCGACTCGAGCCAGAGTGGTTCAATCGCTATCTGCGAAATCCTGGAGCCTTTCGCCCTCGAACCGTCATGCCGTCGGCGTGGCCTGACGGAGTTTCTGCATTCAAGTCGATTTTGGAAGGTGACTCGGATCGACAGATCGAGGCCATTTGGTACTACCTATCGCTTGGTACTTCGGCCGCCGACCCATCGGGCGTTCGTGCCGTGAGTACCAGGATCGAGGTTGGCGACCAAGCCGCGGTTCATCGAGGACGCAGTCGTGTTGCTGGCTTCCGAGGGATCGCAGTGGGCTTACCGGAAAAACTCAGCTATGCTTTCAACGCCGAGACAGGCACTCTGTCGGCGATTTGGCAAGGAAACTTCATCGGAGTCAATTGGAGCGGTCAGGGTTCGGGCGATTTCAATCCAGCCAGCGAGCCGATCACGCTTGCCCAAGACGTCTCGTTTGTTTCTTTAGCCGATGAGAAGACACCTTGGCCGTTGTTGCCGGTGATGACCAAAGAGGCTCCTACCAATCCCGATCCGCTCTATCCAAAGAATCTCGGTTACCAGTTTCGCGGCTACTATCTAGGCGAGTCTTCCATCCCGACTTTCCAGTACCGCAGCGGCAGGATCGAGATCGAAGATCGTACGGTCGCAGTCGGCGACGCGCCGCAGCGAGGACTCAAGCGGGTCTTGCAGTTTGAATCCCCCGAGCCGCAGACACTCTGGTTCCGCGTGCTGGTCGGAGATGTACTCCGCGAGTCCGATCAAGTCTTCCGCAGTGGTCGCTTGCGCCTAAATATTCCAGACAGTACTGCGATCGATGCGAAATTGAGAGAATTGTCCGATGAACCGAAGCAATCCGAATTGTTGCTGCGGTTGGAGATTCCTCAAGGCAAATCCACTTTGGAGCTTGTGTATGAACCGCTCAAGTAATTGTATGCTTCGTTTGCTGTGCAGTCTGAGCACGATCGCCGTCGTTGCCGTGGGAATGGTCCATGCAGAGGACGTTGGCAAGCGATGGGGGACCGAGGAGCGCGAGCGTGAGTTCTATCCGATCGTGAACATTCCATTGCCCAAGGACACGGTCATCGAGGCCGGTGCATTCGCCGTGCTACCCGATGGACAAGTCGCCGTCGGCACTAGGCACGGCGAGATTTTTTTGATCGATGGCATCGATGCTCAAAAGCCTACACCGTCCTTTCACCGATTTGCATCGGGGCTCGATGAAATCTTTGGATTGGTATGGAAGGACGATGCATTCCGAGTAACCCAAAGCTGCGAATTGACGCGTGTGAGCGACACCAATGGCGACGGTGTAGCCGATCGGTTTGAGACCATCTCGGATGCTTGGGGATATGCCAATTACCACGAGTACGCATTCGGATCGAAGCTCGATGCGCAAGGCAATCAATTCGTCGCGCTTGGATTGTCTGCGTCTTACTACTCCCATGCTTGGAATCGTGGCTTCATCATGAAGATCGCTCCGGATGGAAAAACGACGGCTTTTGCGAGCGGCCTGCGCAGTCCGGGTGGCATTGGGTTTGATGAGCATGGTTCGCTGTTCTACATCGAGAGCCAGGGGCCGTGGAACTGTTCTTGCAGTTTGAAAGCCGTGTCACCGGGTAGCTTTCAGGGTCATCCGGCGAGCTTTAACTGGTATCCGTACTCGCCCGAGCTAGGGCCTGTGCCCGAGGTGCCTAATTCGGGCACTCGTATTGTCACGGAGAAAAGCCGGGTCCAACAACTGGTGCCCTATGCAGTGATTTTTCCCTACATCCGAATGGGACGATCGATTAGTGCGTTCAATCTGGATCGGACACAGGGCAAGTTTGGTCCTTTCGAGAATCAGCTATTCCTCGGCGACTATACACAGTCGATCCTCATGCGGGCTACGACCGAGCAGGTCAACGGCGTTTGGCAAGGTGCTTGTTATCCATTCCGAGAGGGGCTTTCGACGGGAATCCTCAATGTCGAATTCACCCCTGGGGGCAATTTGCTATGCGGCGGGACCAACCGTGGCTGGCCCGTGCGGGGCATCAAGCCCTTTGCCCTCGAGCGCCTTGAATGGAGCGGCAAAATGCCTTTCGAGATCCAGCGCATCACGATTGAGCCCAGTGGATTCAAAGTCACCTTCACCAAACCAGTTGAACCGATCACGGGCGGTTCATCGGCTTGCTATTCGATCCATGCCTTCACGCATCCTTACCATGCTGGCTATGGGGGACCGGAGATCGAGCAGCAAAAGCCGGAAGTAAAGTCAGTCGTGCTTGCCGAAGACGGACTCTCGGCGATCATCACGCTGGAGAAACTCGAGCGGGGATTTGTCTACGAGCTCGATCTTGCCCAGCTACGTTGTGTCGACGGGGAGGATCTACTGCACCGGAATGCTTTCTACACGGTCAACGAAGTGCCGGTTCGATAAGAGCTCAGTAGAGATCACAGAGTGGAATGTTCTGTTTCTCTCTGTGTCCTCAGGTGCCTGTGTGTTTCCCTTCAATGCTAGCCACGCACGCAAGCTACGGCATAAACTCGGGGTCTGTCCCCGGGTATTTGCCGAATGCTGGCTTGGGAACCTGATTCACCGGACGGGGCAAGCCCGTCGGGGGCCGTCTTGGCCCCGAACGGCTCCCAGACGGGCTTGCCCCGTCTGAAGCCCAAGGCGTGTAGCTAGCACCTGTCGGGTTCCCGAAAGGCTCCCAGACGGGCTTGCCCCGTCTGAAGCCCAAGGCGTGTGGCTAGGCACTCCTTTGTCTTGGGCCGATTATACGCAGGACACGAAAAAACGAACGAAATTGGTTGAGTTTTTCCCCCCGCACCGGCTTTCGAGAGCTCAGAAACCAGCAATATCCGTGTGACGAACCCCCCAAAATCCACTAAACTGAAAGCTCGCTCGATCTTCTTTTGCACCTTCTTAAAAACCAACCTACGAACATGTCGAAAACGTCGAATACCTCGAATAGGTCGAAATCATTTGCGCCCGTCGCTCTTCTTTCCTTGACGCTAGGAGGATTCCTCTGGGGGCAAAGCTCGGCGGATGAAAACCCCGTGGCCAAAGGACCCGTTCTTAAAACGCCTGCTGAGGAACGGATCTACGCCGATATTTCCTATCTGGCCGCCGACGATCTCAAAGGCCGAGCCGCCGAGACCCCAGGTCTGAAGCTCGCCGCCGATTTCATCGCCAAACGTTTCGGAGAACTCGGGCTCCAAACCGATCTGTTCGACGGAAAACCCTTTCAGTACTTCGACGTCACCGGCGAACCAGGAGCCTCGCCCGAGACGAACCAACTGGCACTGACCAAACCCGACGGCACCAAGCTGCCGCTTGCGCTGTCCGACGACTTTCAACCGCAGGCTATCGGCTCGAACGGCCAGTTCAACGCTCCGCTGGTCTTTGCCGGTTACGGGATCAGCGCCATCGAAGAGAACTTCAAATACGACGACTACGATGGACTCGATGTCCAAGGCAAAGCGGTCCTGGTGATTCGCAAGCAACCCAAGCCTGCAACGGATACCGGCCCTTTCGTCGGATCCCAACCCAGCCAATACGCTTTCTTCACCAGCAAGGAATCCAATGCGGCCAAACATGGAGCCGCAGCCTTGATCCTGATCAACGACGCTGCGTCCGAAAAAGACAATCCCGGAGCGCTCTTGCCGGTCTCCGGAGCGGGCAATAACCCCGAGGGCGATAAGATCCCGACTTTCTTCGTCAGTCGCTCGATGGCTGAAGCTTGGCTCAAAGAGGCCGGCAAGTCCTTGGCCGAACTCGAAGCGGCCATCGATGAGAAACTCCAACCGCAGTCTTTCGAAATGACTGGTTGGTCCGCAAGCGGACAGTCCGATGTGACCCGACGAAAAATCCCCTCGATGAACGTCTTGGGCCTTTTGCCTGGCCAGGGGGATTTGGCCCAAGAGTACGTCGTCGTCGGAGCTCACTTTGACCACGTAGGCATGGGGGGTGCAGGGTCACTGGCGCCTGGAACGTACGCGATCCACAACGGAGCCGACGACAACGCATCGGGGACCGTCGGACTCCTGGAGACGGCGCGTCGCGTCGTCGAAATGGTCAAAGAGGCCCCCGCCGACAAACCTCGGCGCAGTATCCTCTTTATGACCTTCAGCGCCGAAGAACTCGGGCTTATCGGCAGCGAGTACTACGTCAATCACCCCCGATTCGATTTGGCCCAGACCGTCGCGATGCTCAACCTCGACATGGTGGGACGAATCTCCGAGAACATCCTGACAGTCTATGGCACGGGCACGGCCAAAGAATTCGATGATCTGCTGACCCGTTCGAACGAGAAGCTCGGTTTTGACATCAAACGCCAACCCGAGGGGGTTGGACCTAGCGATCACCAATCGTTCTTTTTGAAGGGGATTCCCGTCTACCACTTCTTCTCGGGTTTCCATCCCGATTACCACCGCCCCAGCGACGACTTCGAAAAGATCAATGTCGAGGGAATCTCCAAGATCTCCGACATGGTCGTCTTCTTGACCGACCATATCGCTCATAACCCAGAGCGACCGACGTTCCTCAGAAGCGGGTCGAACAAAATTCGCCTAGGCGTGCGGCTCAAGCAAGGGGAGCAAGGTGTGGTCGTCGAGCGAGTTATGCCAGGCGGATGGGCCAAAAAAGCCGGCGTCGAAGCCAATGACCGCATCCTCAAAATCGGCGATAGCGAAATCGCTAATCGAGAGCAGATGGACCAAGCGCTCCAGGCATACAAGCCCGGCGATGATTTGGAGGTCCAAGTCCAACGCGATCAGGAGACGGTCGTGCTGAAGTCCCAAATCGGGACCTAAATGCAACTGGATTGTTTCCGCGTCAATGGAGCGATGTCCGACGTTTTGAGTTTTTCTCCACCATAAATCGGGCCTCTGAGCCCGTTGGATGCTAACGAAGTAATTCGCGCACGGGTCGGAGCCCCATGCTACGGGTTTTCTTCTTCCTTGCGTCTTTGCGCCTTTGCGCCTTTGCACCTTTGCGTTTTTTTCTTCTCTTCTCTTCGCACCTTGGCGTTCACGTCGAGTACTCTGAGTTGAAGCGGACGTATTCGGTGTTCAAGTCCGTCGTCCAATGGGTGGCAGAGCCTGGTCCTAGGCCGACTTGCAGGTCGATCGATGTGAGTTTGCTCGATCGAATCGATTCGCTGACTACTTTGGCATCAAACTCCAGAGGTTCCCCGGCGTCGAACAACGGGATGGAGTTGATTTTCAGAGCGGTTCTTTTCGGATGGATCGGGACCCCGGCGAAGCCAGCGGCCGAGACGATACGACCCCAGTTGGGATCCCCGCCGGTGATCGCGGTTTTGACCAAGTTGCTCAGGGCGATGTTGCGAGCGATCGCATCGGCATCGGCTTGGGAGTTCGCCCCATGGACGCAGATTTCGATCAGGTGCGTCGCACCTTCGCCATCGTCGGGGATCATCTTTGCCAGTTCGATGCACAGCTCGGTCAGCTCTGCTTCGAATGTCGCAAGGTCGGCATCGCTCAGCGACGGATGTGTAGCCGAGGGAGCTTGGGCGAGCAAGACTAGAGAGTCGTTGGTGCTCATGTGGCCTTCGACGCTGATGCAGTTGAACGAGCGGTTTGCGGCTGCTTGCAAGAGCCGTTGCGCTTGGGTCGCTTCGATGGGTGCATCGGTCACAACGATCGCGAGCATGGTGGCCATTTTTGGACCGATCATTCCAGCCCCTTTGCACATGCCGACGATCGCATGCGAGCCGTGCGAGGTGGTGACGCTTCGGTGGGCGATTTTGCGAAACGCGTCGGTGGTCATGATGCCATCGCAAGCGTCCAGGAAGTGATCATCGCTTGGCCCGAGGCTTTTGGCGGCCAGTTCGATACCGGCTTTGATTTTGGTCATCGGCAGTTTGCGTCCGATGATTCCTGTACTCATGACGAGGAAGTCTTCGGCGGTCAAGCCTTTGGAGTCCGGGATCGATACGGCGGCTAGGCGTGTCATTTCGGCTGCATCGAGGTCCCCTTGGAGTCCGGTGCAAGCGTTTGCGTTTCCGCTGTTGATCACGATGCCACGGAGTGAGGAGGACGGGGTGCGGGACCGCGAGAGCACGACCGGTGCAGCGACGATCTGGTTGGTGGTATAGACCCCGGCGGCGGTGCAAGGCAGGTCTGAGACGATCATAGCGACGTCTTTGGCTCCGGCCCGACTCTTGATCCCGGCGCTGACGCCAGCAAAACGAAAACCCTTAGGCAATTGCATCGTAGAAGGCTCCTTGGAAATCGATCAAGCGTTTGCAAGATCGGCGATATAAAAGCTTCCGTAGGTATGGACTCGATCGAGCTGATGGAGTTTGGAAGCCAAATCGGTTTGGTAAGTCAAAAGCTCCGGGAGCAGATAGGACTTGCCGTTTCGCGTGACGGTCACATCGTTGAGGAAATCGGTACGTAGGCCACCGGATCGCCAGAGGATTCTGGTATTGGGAGCGGCGCGATCGAGGATCGCTTGCCACTCGGATTCCAGGAGCGGGAAGTAGTGGTCGCTGAGCCAATCCATGTGATCCAAGAGGACAAACCGCGAGATTTTTCCTTGGTGTTTTCTCAGGAAGCCTTCGACCGAATCGGTACGAACCGTCAGTTGATCGAGCAGGCCGTCGCGGAGTTTTTGGAAGTTTTCTGGCTTGAGATATTCAGGGCAGCAGGCCGGGGTGTAGGAGCCGGTGATGTAGACGCGCCAGAAGTAGTTGTCTTGGATAGGGAGTTTGGAAAAGACCGTATCGATCGAGTCTTCGACAAACTTGACGATTCCGCCTGGGTACTGATCGTCGATCTGTTTGCGCTGCGCCTTGGGCACCCCGAGAAGGCTCAGGGTTGTGTCGCGGTTCATGGCAAACTGAAGGGTCTTTGACCAAACCTTTTCTTTGAGGCTATCGTAGAGTTGGCGTTGTTTATCCAGGGAGGAAGCATCGAGAAGCTCATTGATTTCGCTTCGGCATCGAGCGACTTTGTCGATGTAATTGCCGACCATGTGTGCGAAGGTGCCGGAGGTCCCTCGGAAGTAAAAGGACTTCTTGGGGTGGTCGAAGAACTTGATCCAACGGTCCCAGTATTTGCGGGACTGCGGGGAGAGGTTCTCGCGTAGTTTGGCTGCATAGAGCGACTCGGCCATCGGCAGATGCCCGCGTCCGAACATATCGAAGAACTGCTCGTAGCTCAGATTGCGGATGGCTGAAGCCTTGAGTTCCAGCAGTGCGTTTTGCCGCGGGTTCATGTCGACGGCATAGACATGGCCGGCGCCTGCGAGCAGGTAGTCCAAGGCGTTGCAACCGGCCGACGTGATGACCAACAACCGGTCTTGGGAGGTCAGGTTGAGCGTTTGGCGATCAAGCCTGGGGTCCTCCCAACAGGTGTTGTATACGAGGTTGTTCCCATGGACGAACTGAAATACACGACGACTGACCCATTCACTAATTGGCATCGGCTTGGAAAATCTAAGTGGCTAGCGGTCTAAGGTTGTTTGCGATTCTGGTTGTTGGGTACCTGATTCGGATTCGCCTGATTGGGATTCGCGTTCGGATTCGCGTCCGGGTTGGCCTGATTCGGGTTTGCGTTGGGATTGGCTTGGTTGGCCTTTTGGTTTGGATCCAGCGCTGGAGCTTTGCGTTGTGCCCCGGCGTTGGTCATTGGCCGGATCGCATCGCCACCGATGGGCAGGAGGGTATTCATTTGGGCAACGCCGGAGCTTTCCATCGCGCGGCTCCAAGGAATCGCGAATGCGACGAAGGTACCGAGCTTGACGTCCACGACATAGATCAACGATTGGGAGGCTCGGACTTGGCCGCCCGTTGGTCCCGAGGCGGAGGCTCCGCTGACGAGCAGGTACTCGGGGTTCTTTCCGCCTGCGGTGCCCAGATACTGGATGACGTTCGTCGCGAACAATCCGCCGAAGGCTTGCATGCGTGGGTAGTAGACCCAGCCTTTGAGGTCCCCTGTTAGGAAGTCCAGCGCAAAGAAGCCTTCGGCCTCTTCGCCTGCGGCAGCGGTGCAAACAGCGATGTTCGCACTGCCATGCGTGGCGGTGGCTTTGAGCCATTCGACAGGCAGGTCTGGATGGACGCGATTGCCCGGGATGCTCTTAGAGCTTACAAGCTGCTGTTCTGGAGCCGAGTTGCTCGACAAGCGACCGAGCCAGTAGGAAGTCGCAAGCATCGCACAAAGGGCGACGCCAGAGCACAAGCCGATCCAGAACGTTTTTCCAAAGCGGGTTTGGCGCATTTCCACGTTAGAAACCTCCGATGAGCAATCTGAGCAAGACAAGACCTCTGAGATACACTACCTCTAACATTGTATCGGATTTCCGATACGACTTGAACGGAACTTGGTGCAAACGGACGTAAAAAAACCCTGTCGGGTATAAAAACCCGACAGGGTTTGCTTTTTATTGCAACCGTTGCTCTGCGACGAAACCGATTAGCAAAAACCGATCAGCAAAAACTAATCGATCGAAGCCAACTTGTTGGCTTGGATATCGGCGAAGTTGAAGCTCATTTCGAGCTTGTCGCCACCGATCAATCGGATGGTCTTTTCCTTGGTAACCCCATTGAGGGTGACTTGGACTTTGTAGTCATCCCAAGCTTCCCCGACTTTGAGTTGCTTGGTGCGATAGACGCGAAGGTTTCCGTCGCTCTTGGTCGCGTTGTTGGCAAGAACCACCGAAGCTCCCTCGGGGACGTTGAGCGTCAGGGTCGTTTCGACCGGGTCATCGCTAGCCGAAGGGTCGAAGACCAAGGACTCGGTGCTGCCGGACTTGGCGATGACGGTCTTGGTCTGGATGACTTCCTTGCCGTCGACTTCGTAGACGGCTTGGACTTCGAATCGATAGGCTTCGCTAGGATTGAGATCCTTGCTGACGAATTGTCGCGAGGTCCCAGTCGCCTTGGTCGGATTTCCGTTGACGAAGACTTTTGCGTTCATCGGAACGTCGACGGTAAGCTGGACTTCGGTACCCGAGACCGAAGGCTTGGTCGACCAAGCTCGGCTGGCCGAGAAGGTCTGGCCGCCGATGTAAGCATCGTTGGTCGATTGCATCGGAACGCTGTAACCGCCTTCGGTTGCGCCGTACTCGTAGGACGGAACGTAGTAGTTTGAGCCGCCGTAGCCGCTGCTGTAGCCGCTGCTACCCGACGATCCACCGCCGGACGAGCCGCTACCGTAGTAGCTGCTACCCGACGATCCACCACCGGACGATCCGCTACCGTAGTAGCCGCCGCCGGAAGATCCGCCGCCGGAAGAGCCACCGCCGTAGTAGCTACCGCCGGAAGAGCCACCGCCGGACGAGCCGTAGCTGCTGACGCGATAGGAGCCTGAGGACCCGTACCCGCCTGAGCTACCGTGGCTTGAACTCCAGCGAGCCGCATGCCGAGCATGCTTGGCTGCAAGATGCGTATGGACTCGATCGTGCAAGCGTCGCAGAGGTCCGACGTAGCCGCCAGAAGATCCGCCTGAGGAGCCACCTGAGGACCCATAGTGTCCACTCGAACCGTAACCACCACTGGAACCACCACTGGAACCATGGCCGGCCATGGCGTCGGCTCCGACCCATCCTGCGGTCCAGACGGCAAGTGCCGTCAACAACATCCGTTTGATCATCTTTCGGTCGCTCCTGTACTGACGTGTACTCAAGGGGTGCATCTGCGTTGTGCTTGAACATGGTCTTGCGCAGTCTCTCGCGAGGCGCAAGCTTACGACGGATTTTCCGTCGCTTAGTTCCTTGAGAATAAACCAAAAGCTGGGCAGTTCAAGGCGACTGGGTAAGATTTAACGTGTAAGGTTTGCGGGATTTTTTCCTGGGCATACGCGTTGCATTGCAGCACGGGGATCCAAACGCGGGTAGCAAGGGGCCGATTCGAGGGTTTTTAGGCCTACGGAGTCTGCTAGAGCCTTCGTTTGTTAAGGCCTTAGGGCGTTCGGGCGATCGCGGCGCGGACGGCCTGCAGGACCCTGGATTGGACTTCGCCGAATTCCCCGTCGAGAAACGCGCCGGCAGCGGCCCGATGCCCACCGCCACCGAACTGCCTAGACAGTTCGTTGCAATCGACATGGCAGCGGGAGCGGAAGCTGATTTTGAAGCCACCTTTGAGCTGCTCGATGAAGATCACAGCGACCTTGGTCCCTTCGACGGCTAGGGTCAGGTTGATCGCGTCTTCGGTGTCGCTGGCCAGTGCTCCGGATTCGATAAAATCTTCTTTGCGAACATACGTGTGGACCAGTTGCCCGTTGCATTCGTCGGTCGCACGGGCCAGGATTCGGCCTCGCAGACGAACGCGTCCGATGGTGTCGCGTTCGTACAGATCGCCGTAGATCGTCGATGGCGAAGCGCCTTGATCGACCAGTTCGGCGATCACACGGTAGGTCTCGCTGGTTGTCGAATTGAAACGGAACCAACCGGTATCGGTGGCGATCGCTGCATAAAGAGCGTTTGCCATCGATTTGGTGATGGGGACTTGGGCGTGCTTGGCGCACAGGGTCACCAGATGCCCGGTCGCCTCGGCGCTGGTGTCCTTGAAGAACTCGGTCCCGAGGTCGTCTTCGCCGACATGGTGGTCGATGACGAGTTTGCGACCTGGGAATCGTCGGAGGGCTTCGGCCATCGGTCCGAGTTGAGCCCAGGCGCTCGTATCGAGGACGATCAAGCAATCGCCGGTGACCTCTTCGAGATCGATGCTTTGGCCTAGCACGCGAATGTTTTGTCTTGGATCCAAGAACGACAGCGTCGGCGGGGTTGGGTGCCCGTTGACGATGGTGACTTGCTTGCCCAAGCCTGCGAGCACACCGGCCATTCCGATTTCGCTGCCGATCGCATCGCAATCGGGTCGGATGTGGCTTGTGAGGATAAAACGCTGGTGCGAACGAAGGATAGGAATCAGCCGGTCCCAGGCTAGTGTCATGTCATTGGGGTTTTCTAGTAGGGGATCTTCAGAAAGATCCGCAGAGTTGCAGGCAGGGAACTTGAGTAGAACTCTCAGTATAACCAATATGGTGACGAAGTGGTGCCAGACGCTTGGTCAGACTCACTTGGTCAGACTCAGCCGTCGGATTCAAAGCCCGTATCGATTGTCCAGCGTTTGAAGGCCCAGCGGTTGAGCAGTTCGACGCCGAGAAAAAGTAGGATTCCAAGCAGGGTGCAAGCCAGGATCGCTCCGATGAGCTCGGCCGTCCGTAGGTTCGCCTGCATGGCGTTCATCAGGGCTCCGAGTCCGTCGCTGGTCCCTGAATTTCCTACAAAAAGCTCTCCTACAATCGCGCCGATGACAGCCAGTCCGCAACTGATCCTCAAGCCTTGGACCAGGGCTCGGATGGCCGACGGGATGCGCAGTTTCAGCAGCGTCTGCCATCGCGTTGCTCCTTGGAGTCGAAACAGATCGAGGTGATTCGGATCGATCGACAGCAAGCCGCTGGTGACATTCGAAATGATCGGAAAGATGCTGATAATGCATGAAACGAGCACCACGGTCCGGAACTCCGCACCGCTCCAAACGATCAGAAGCGGCGCGATCGCGACGATCGGAACGGTTTGAAGGAAGATGACGTAGGGGTACAGGGCGGTTCGGATCCAAGCCGATTGGCTAAAGAGGATCGCCACGAAGGACCCGATCAGGGCGCTGGCTGCAAGCCCCAAGACGGACGCTTGGAGGGTAACCCAAGATCCCTGAGCGAGCCGAAGGCGCTCGGTCCAGATGGCTTGAAGGACCCGATAAGGTTTGGGCAAGAGGATCGGCGGAAGCTTGAACCAGTCGACGGCCAAGTGCCAAGCGATAGCCACTGCGAAAAAAACGCCGATTGGGGCTCCGATGCGTATCCAACGTGGGGACTTGTTGTTCATGACTTGTTGTTCATACCGTCGCGTTCCGGATCAACGACTCACTGACGCGGCCATAGGTCGCTGCGAACTCGGGCGAACTTCGCACCTGGGAATTCCTTGGGAAGGGCAAATCGACATCGATCTGCTCGCCGATTCTGCCTTGGCTGAATACCGCGATCGAATGGCTCAGGTAAATCGCCTCGGCGATGTTGTGGGTCACAAACAGCATGGTGGTTTTTGTCTGCTCGACGATTCGCAAGAGCAGATCGTTGAGTTTGGATCGGAGCATGTCATCGAGGGCTGCAAAAGGTTCATCCAAAAGCAGGATGTCCGGTTGGGTGATCAGGGCCCGGGCGATCGATGCGCGCATCTTCATCCCACCGGATAGCTGGTGGGGTTTTTTGTGCCAGTCGGTCGCTTTGAATCCGACTAAATCCAAGGCGGTGCGGATCCGGGATTCAAGCTCTTGTCCGGAAAGTCCCTGCCGCAACTCCCAAGGCAATCGGACATTCTGCCAGACGGTTCGCCAGGGCAGCAGCGCCGATTCTTGAAAGACAAACGCAAGTTTGTGCTGGGAGGCCCGGACGCTTTGGCCTTCGATTTTGACCGATCCGCTGGCAGGTTCGGTCAAGCCCGCTACGACCCGCAGCAGCGTACTTTTGCCACAACCGCTAGGCCCCAGTAGGGTCGTGATTTGACCGAGAGGGACGGCTAGGTCCAAGCCATCGAGGATTGTCTGATTGGCTCCTCGTTGCGAAAACACAACCCGCAAACCTTCGCACTGTATCGCCACTGTTGCCATCGTTGAAACTTAAAAAATCCAATTCTTTGGGTTCTAGAACATCGCGGGGTTCGATCGCCTATTGCTCGCCTATTGCTCAGTCTTCTACAGCTTAATCGCCTATTGTAGTACGTCCGGCAACGGCCGATGAAACGGCGTGATAAACCGGCGTGATAAACCGGCGTGGTCAGCGGACGACCGAGAAGGCCAATCGCTGCAGTTCGATGGCCAGGTCGACTTCTTGGATGATCGTTTTGCTTTGGACCGAGGGTTGTACGGCGATGGGTGCGAAGTTGAGGATTCCGGGAATCCCTGCTGCTTCGATTGCAAGGACGACCCCTTGGGCAGCCACGGCCGGGACGGCCAAGATGGCCAAGTCGATCGGATGGAGTTTTGCGAAGGCTTCGAGTTGATCGAGGCTTTGGATTTGGAGTTGGCCGAGGGGTTTTCCGATTTTATCGGCATCGGTGTCGAAGGCTCCGAGCAAGTCGAAGCCTTGTTCTTGGAATCCGCGATAGCCGCTGAGCGCACGGCCGAGATTTCCGACCCCGACGAGGATGACATTCCAAGTCCGATCGGTGCCTAGGATCGATTGGATGCTGTGGATCAGATCCTCGACGCGGTAGCCGACACCGCGTTGGCCCACGGTTCCGAGGCACGAGATATCGCGTCGGACTTGGGAGTCGTTGAGCCCCAATCGTTCGGCGATGGCTCGGCTTTGGATATTTGCAAAACCGGACCTTTGCATTTGTTGCAATTCGCGGAGATAAAACGCCAGACGCGTCACGGTCGCTTTTGGGATCTGCTGACGCGGCTTGGTCATTCTAGGATCGATCGCTCAGTTGGCTTCCAGGTTTCAGTTGGCGTCCTGGTTTCGGAAGGATTCCGGAGCGATCTGTTTGAGGAACTCGGCGCATTTGTCGACCGCGTAGAGGATCTGTTGGTTCGAGTGGGTCGAGTTGATGAAGAATCGCAACCGAGCTGCGGATTCCTCGACGGCCGGATAGAGGATCGGCTGGACGTTGATCCCCGAGTCGATCATGCGGCGCGAGAGTTGCAGGGCATGGAGCGAATTTCCGGTGATCACGGGGATCACGGGAGTTTCGGTCGAGTTGCCTGTATTGAGTCCGCGTTTCTTGGCCTCGGTCAAAAACAGCCGAGCGGCTTCTTTGAGTCGCGTGACCCGGGATGGATCTTTGCGCAGCACCTGGATCGAGGCGATTGCAGCGGCGGTATTTGGTGGCGAGAGTCCGACGCTAAAGACGAATCCGGGGGTGGTGTACTTTAGGTACTCGATCAGTTCGGATCGGCCCGCGATGTAGCCACCGCAGGATCCAAAGGACTTGCTGAGGGTTCCCATCCAGATATCGACATCGTTGGGGTCGACCCCGAAGTGTTCGGAGATGCCGCGCCCGGTCTTGCCCATCGTTCCGATCGAGTGGGCTTCGTCGACCATCAACCAGCACTGGTGCTTCTTGCAAACCTCGATGAATTTCGGGAGGAACGGAAAGTCCCCGTCCATGCTGTAGACCCCTTCGACGATCACCAGGACGCGACGATGGCGTTTGCGTTGTTCGAGCAAGATCGCATCGAGGGCTTCGAAGTTGTTGTGGGGGAAGGGTCTGCGGCGGCTGCCTGAAAGGATCGCTCCTTGGACAATGCTGTTGTGCGAGAGCGAATCGTGCAGGATCAAATCTTGTTGGCCCACGAGATGTCCGATGACCGATTCGTTCGTCGAGTGTCCGCCGACCATGACGATCGAGTCTTGGACTCCGATCCAATCGGCGATCTGTTTCTCGAGTTGGCGATGGATGTCTTTTTCGCCGCTGACGAGGCGTGAGGCCGAGACGCTCGTGCCGTACTTTTTGGTCGCCTCGATGACCGCTTGGGTCACCTCCGGATCGCCGCTCATGCCTAGGTAGTTGTAGCTGGCAAAGCTGATGCGTTGCTGACCGTCGACCAGGGTGGTATCTCGCGTTAGCCCTTCATGGACGGAGAAATAAGGGTTAGGCAGCCCGGTCATTTCCATCTGCTGAATCGTCTGCTTGAGGCGTCGGTATTCGGGCATCAGGTCAAAGCGATAGTCTTCTGGGGCGATGGTCCGTTCCTCGACCGCATCGGTCGAGATGGTCTTGACCCCTTCGCGAATCCGATCCTTGCTGAAGGTCCCTTCGATCGCTTCGGCGATCTCTCGGACCGTCTCGATCTCTTGGAGGAGGTCTTCGGGGATTCGGCCTTCGACGGAGTTTTCTAAGAAGTGTGCGATCTGGAGTCGCTCGAGGCTATCGAGGCCCAGGTCGATAATGACGTTGGTGTCGAGGTCCAGGAGTTTGGCTCGCTCTTGAGCAACGCTTCGAACCGCACGCTTGACGAGTTCGACCACATCGGGATCCGGATCGCGGGTCTTCTTCGGATGGATTCCTGAGGAGTGCGACGGACCGCTTGCGAAGCCGTCTTTGAGTTCGCTGACGGTCGCTGCGGCGATCATCGGCGGACCATCGAAGAGTCCCTCCTCCCAACTGAGCCACTGATGGACGATCCGCAATCCTCCTTCGCGGAACCCCTTCAAGCACGCGTGACGCTGGATCTTGCCCGAGGAAGTCTTCGGAAGCGATCCGTGACGGACCAAGACCACTGCATCGGGCGGAATCTCATGATTGGCCGTCACTGCGCGGCGAATCGATTGAACGACCGGGCTCCAGTCATCCTCGAGCGATCGCTGCACTTCGACGGCGATGATCAGCCGTTCGCGAGGTCCCGAATCGTCGGCAAAGGCCGCCGCGGCCGACGACTGGATCGACTCATGGCACTCCTCGACCGTCTGCTCGATGTCTTGGGGGTAGCGGTTGACTCCCCGAACGATGATCAAATCTTTGACGCGACCGGCCACGTACAACTGGCCTTGGCTCAAGAAACCCAGGTCTCCGGTGCGAAGATAGGGGCCATCGCCGTCTTTGGTCGTGGCGTTGAATACCTCTAGGGAAATCTCTGTTTTCTCCCAGTAGCCCAAACCCACGCTCGGGCTGTCGATCCAGATCTCGCCGATCTCGTTGTCCGGCAGGCGCTTGCGCGACTCGGGGTCGACGATCATGACCGTGTTGTTGTCGGTCGTGACCCCGCAACCGACGAGCTTGCGAGCCGTCGGATCGTCGGCGGCGACTGGAACGACCAACCGTGCATCCAATTGCCGAGCACTGAAGCTCCGAAGGATCGGATCGGAGTGATGTGGACCTCCGGTGACAATCAGCGTGGTTTCGGCCATGCCGTAACAAGGCAGGTGCGACTTGTTGCGAAATCCTACCGGCGCAAACCGTTGGGAGAATTGCTCGATCGTCGTGGCCCGGACAGGCTCGGCGCCATTGAACGCCACGCGCCAGGTGCTCAGGTCCAAGCCTGCGAGC
Source organism: Planctomycetota bacterium (assembly GCA_026692845.1). Classification (GTDB taxonomy): domain Bacteria; phylum Planctomycetota; class Planctomycetia; order Pirellulales; family Pirellulaceae; genus JBKCUI01. The sequence goes on from JAPLNM010000105.1 coordinate 32,671, forward strand.
TCCTCGTCGGTTACCTTATCAACGCAGAGCTGATAGGCAAAATTCGGAGCCCCGCTGGTGGTCCCTTTGTACCTGGAGATCGCGCGAAGCCAACGGACCGGTCGCTGCAGGAAGGTCATCGGACTCATCAAGACCATCGTGGCTCCGAAAAATATCGGAGCGAGAATCCCACCGATCAAACCCATGTCATGGTAGGTCGGCAACCAGGAACAACCGATGCATGTGTGGTGCTCACCGAAAAGGGTCGAGATGATTTCGCAATTGCGGATCAAGTTTGCGTGCGTGAGCATCACCCCTTTGGGTTGCCCGGTCGAACCCGAGGTGTATTGCAAGACAGCCAAATTGCCGTCGAGGATCGGAATCTCGTTGAACTGGATCGCGATCGATCGGTCGATCGAATCGGAGGCGATGATCTCCATGCTCTGCGTCTCGCTGCGCATGTTCTCATCGCGCAGGATCTGTATGGCTGTCTCCTGCGTCGTCAACGCACAAGCCGCTTGGCAGTCTCCCGCGATGCCTTGGATCCGAGCCCCCTTGCGATTGCGTCGAGGAGGATACGCAGGCACGGCGATGCAGCCGGCATAAAGGCAACCGAAAAACCCGGTGATAAATTCCAGGGTACCGGGCGGATAGAGCAACAAGACGCGCGAGCCGACCGGGTGCTTTTGAAGGATCCGCACGGCCGTGGCTCGGGCCGTATGATCCAACTCCGCATAGGTGAGCTTCGATTCGTCGTCGCTCTCCCCATCGGTCAGATAAAAAGCCACCTTGTTCGGAAACGTGTTGGCCCAATACCGAAGCATGTGGACCATCGTCGAAAGCGGCGGGTTGTACGGCGCATGGACCGAACTCAGGTCGAGTTTGATAAACTCCCTGGCGTGGCGCTTGCCAACGATGTTCATGGCCGGTGTACTCGGATGGGTTGGGTAGGTTGTATTGCTCGCGTTCATGGGATCGCTATATTGCTCCTGAGCTTCGAAACACCGCTTTTTATCGGCCCTTGGTTATACCGACAATTCGTCAAACTCGGTACAGACCGTCTTTTTCCGCCGAACTGGCAAACGTCTAGTTTTCAACAATCGACCCAACAGGGGGGGATTTCAAGGGGAATTAGTAGAAATCTCGGGAGAAAATCCACTTGCTGGTTTTTCCCTGGGAAACTATAATTTCACCCCCTTGAGCTGGTTTGACGTAGGCTTCGTAGCCGATTTCTCCACTTCAGACGTTTATCCGCGATTGATTCCGCAGCGAAAGCTAAGATTGGCCATGGTCCAACACACTCATACGATCGAAAAAAGCAAAACCATCCAGCAGAAAACCAGTGTTGCCAAGGCCGGACAGGTCGAGCAAAAGTGGTTTGTCGTCGACGCGACCGACTGCACCCTAGGTCGCTTGGCCAGCCAAATTGCGATGATTCTCATGGGCAAACACCGCCCAGAATACACGCCCCACGTCGATACCGGCGAATACGTAGTGGTCATCAACGCCGAAAAGGTCAAGATGTCGGGCCGCAAACTCGAGCATCGCCACTACGCTTGGTACAACGGCTACAACCGCCAAAAAATGGAAAGCTACGGCGATAGGCTCGAACGCAAGCCAACCGACTTGGTCCACTTCGCCGTAAAGCGTATGTTGCCCAAGAAAAACACCTTGGCTCGCCACATGTTAGGGAAACTCAAAGTCTATGCAGGCACCGAGCATCCCCACCACGCACAACAGCCCATCCCAGCTTCTTTCGGCTTCCAAGCCGTCGCAGCCAAAGCCGTTGCGTCCCCGGAATAATTTCCCAAAATAAATTCCCTGTAGGTCAAATCCACTTCAGCATCATCCCCTCGGATCACCATCCGGTCGCACAGCGACCAGGTCGCAACCCAAGCAATTCACAAAGCACTTGCCTTTAAAGAGAAGCCAGCATGTTCACAAAGAAAGACAAAGTCAACGGTGATTGCCTCGGCACCGGACGTCGCAAAACGTCCGTCGCCCGCGTTCGCGTGCGACCAGGTTCCGGAAAAATTACCGTCAACGACCGAGCTTTCGAGGTTTATTTCGTCACCGATTTGGAACGACGCCTCGTCGTCCAAACCCTCGAACACGTCGGCCACGGCGATAAAGTCGATGTCTTCGTCCGCGTCGCTGGCGGTGGACCAATCAGCCAAGCCGGTGCGATCCGGATGGGTCTGGCCCGCGCACTGGTCAGCCTCTCGGAAGAAAATTTCCAACCTCTCCGAGACGACGGGTTCCTGACCCGCGATTCGCGAATGAAAGAACGCAAGAAGTACGGTCTACGCGGCGCTCGTCGCGGCACCCAGTTCTCCAAGCGTTAATTCCAGCTCCTTCCCCAGAACATGCATTTGCAGTGACCTGCCGCTTCGATCTAATCGTCGTCGGGTCCGGGTTCTCAGGAAGCCTCCTTGCCTGGATCCTTGCCTCCCAAGGCCGTTCGGTCCTCTTGATCGATCGGTCCACGCACCCACGCTTCGCCGTCGGCGAATCTTCAACCCCCACCGCCGATTTCCTGCTGGCTTATCTCGCCCAACGCTGGAATCTACCGGCCCTGGCCCCGCTGGCCTCCTGGGGACAATGGAAAGAACACTACCCAGAGCTCCTGTGCGGTAAAAAACGAGGGTTCTCTTACTACCATCACCAACACGGCCGCCCTTTCGATCGTGAAAACCTCCACCGCGAATCCCTCTTGGTGGCCGCAAGTGCCCAAGACGCATGGAGCGATACCCACTGGCACCGTAGCTCCGTCGATGCGTTTCTAGCCAACCAAGCTCGATCCGCCGGCGCAACACTCCTGGAATCGACCCAACTTGCCTCAGCCCTCTTCGATCCGCTCGAACACCGCTGGCGATGCACCCTGGAGTCTGCCTGCGAAAATTCTACAGGCCGCGAAACTGCTTTAAGCGTCGAAGCGACTTGGCTCGTCGATGCGACCGGACACCAAGGTCTCCAATCGCCATCGATCGACAATCCAGACGATTCGAGCTTTATGCACACGCGCACCGGCGCGGTCTTTGGACACTTTGAGGGGGTCGCCCCGTTTGTGGCTGGAGCAAGTCCTGAGGATCCGTTCTGCGGAGACGACGCGGCGCAGCATCATGTGCTCGCGGACGGCTGGTTTTGGATGCTAAGGTTTGACAATGGAGTCACCAGTGTCGGCCTAGTGCAACCCTCATCGACGCTGCGCAGCGAACGGAGGTTCTGGGAGTGCGTCGAAGGGCACCCGAGCCTCGCAGCACTGATGCAACATGCCAAGCTCGTCGCGCCGATGGGACAATCCCCATCCAAGCCCGCGATGGCCTCTGTGGATCGAATGAGCCGCTGCCGCGCTAGAGCCTCGGGCCAAGGCTGGGTAAGCTTGCCCGTCTCGTACGGCTTTGTCGATCCGCTTCATAGCTCTGGGATCGCCCATGCGCTAAGCGGTGTGGTGCGACTTGCCGAAGCGCTCCTGTTGGACCGCGACGCGTGCTACGAAGCGATTCGGGTTTACGGGGAGGACCTCCGAAGCGAGATCCAATGGTTGGATTTGCTCGTCGCAGGTTGCTACGCCGCCCAACCGTCCTTCGAGAATTTTTTAGCCTACGCCTGCATGTACTTCGTCAGCGCCATCGAGTTTGAAAAGCAACTGGCAGTCGATCCGGGTCGATGGCCTAAGGGCTTTATGCAAAGCCAGGACAGCCTTCTGGTGCCGGTGGTGCGCCAGGCTTACGAAACACTGGCCCGCTCAAAGCTACGAGGCGATGAGAGCCCGCCGGGTCAATCGGAGTTTCCATCGCAGATGCGACGCTGGATCGAACCTTGGAACCGTGTCGGCTTGCTCGATCCTGCGTTGGGCAATCGGATCTGGCATTCGGTGGCACCCAAGTATGCTTCGAGCATCGAGGGGCTTTGCTGTTCCCTAACCAAGTAGCCCACGACGCAAGTAGCCCACGACGCAAGTAGCAGAATCAGAATGTCTCGCAAAGGCGCCAAGCTCGCAAAGCTAAACAGAAAAAATCTAAACAGAATGCCGTGTTGATCCGCACCACGAGCTTCTTGCCTCGATCTTGGACTTGGCGAACTTCGCGCCTTTGCGGTAAGTTTCGTAGGCCTTTGCGGTAAGTTTCGTAGGCTTTTGCGGTAAGTTTCGGAGGCTTATGGATAGCCCGATTTGAAGGTCCCGATTTAACGGTATTGGTTTAACGGTATTGGGTACGCGCCGTATGGGTCAGTTCCCGGACCTTCTGGATACCGATGGGTTCGACACCGGAGCTGTCGACGTTGATCCCTGATCGGAGCTATGGGTCGATGGGTTGGCATGTAGGGCCGAGTTCAGATCGATTTCGCGACCGAGTTGGTTGTGCTCGATGGCGCGTTGAAGGTACTGGACGGTCTCGTCGATGGTGTCTGCTTGGAGGAGCATCAGTTCGCCGGCCTTGATGAGCGTCAGGGCATGTTCGACGGCTTTTTCCCATCCGACGAAATCGTAGACTTCTTTGACCCGTTTGCCCGAATCCATGCCCCGTTTGAAGATCGAGGAGATCTCGCCTGGCTTTCGGCCTCGGAGGTACTGGTCTTCGTAGAGGATGACACGGTCGAAGTGATCGGCGAGGATTTCGCCTTGGCGGATCATATCGATATCGCGGCGGTCGCCTGCTGCGGAGTAGACGACCGTTCGGTGTCCATGGGGGAATTGTTCGAGGGCTTCGATGATGGCCAGGAGGCTCGAGCTGTTGTGTCCATAATCGGCGATGACGGTCGCGCCGTGGACTTCCAGGAGGTTGAAGCGACCTGGGACTTTGTCCATGTGGGCGCTGAAGGATTCGAGACCTGCGACGATCTGCTCGACGGACATCCCGAAGCCCCAGCAAGCCGCGACGCTAGCAAGGACGTTCTCGACTTGGAATTGGATTCGGCCTTGGTGGGTCAAAGGAATATGGTCGAGGGTCGTCAGCGAGGTTTCGTCGGCACCTTCGGCAATGACGATACGGCTGTTGCGAACAAAGACGACGCGTTGACCTTTGACGCGGTGATTGTTAAGGACCGGATCGTTTTCATCGATCGCAAAGAAGATCACGCGACCTTTGCATTTTTCGGCCATTTCGGCGGTGAGTGGATCGTTGGCTTTGAGGATCCCGAAGCCGTTTTTGTGCACGGCTTCGATGATGCATCGCTTGACCTTCGAGAGCTGTTCGATCGTCTCGATATCGGAGAGACCCAGGTGGTCACCTTCGCCGATATTGGTGACGATCCCGACGTCGCAAAAATCGAATCCGAGGCCTTCGCGTAGGATGCCTCCGCGGGCCGTCTCCAGCACAGCGGCTTCGACAAAGGGATTCATCAGGACCGAGCGAGCGCTTTGTGGGCCGCTGCAGTCCCCTGAATCGATGCGTCGTCCACCGACGTAGATTCCGTCGGTACAAGTCATCCCGACTTTTTTGCCGGTGCTGGCTACAAGGTGGGCGATCAGGCGCGTGGTGGTCGTCTTGCCGTTGACCCCGGTGACGCTAACGATCGGAATGCGACCGTTTTGGGGTCCTGGAAACATCATTTCGAGGATCGACTCGCCGACGGGTCGGGGTGTGCCTGAGGAGGGTTCGATGTGCATGCGCAAGCCTGGTCCTGCGTTGACCTCGACGATAACACCGCGTTGGCCTTGGAGCGGTTGCGAGATGTCTTGGGCGACGATATCGACTCCGGCGATGTCCAAGCCCACGACGCGAGCCGCTTCGATTGCATGGCGAGCCAGATCGGGATGGACATCATCGGTGACGTCGGCAGCCGTCCCGCCGGTGCTCAAATTGGCGTTGCGTCGGATGAGGACTTTCTTTCCGACCGGAGGGATCGTATCGGGCGTCATGCCTTGGGCAAAAAGCACACCAAGGGCTACGGCATCGATCTTGATGAGGCTCAAGGAGGTGGCGTGCCCATCGCTTCGACGGGGATCTTCGTTGATTTTATCGATCAGTTTTTGGACGGTCGATTGGCCATCGCCGATGACGTGGGCTGGCTCACGGCGGGCGGCGGCAACGAGTTTTCCGCCGACGACGAGCATCCGGTAATCGTCGCCTGGGGCATGCCTTTCGACGACGATCGATCGGCCTTCTTCGCGGGCAGCGTTGTAGGCGGCGATGACTTGTTCTTGGGATTGTAGGTTGGTAGCGACCCCTCGTCCGTGGTTGCCGAATTGGGGTTTGACGACCACAGGCAGACCGATGTCTTCGGCAGCTTCCCAAGCATCCTCGGCGCTTTCGACGGCGCGGCCTTCGGGAGTCGGGATTCCGATGGATCGGAGCAAGGATCGCGTGAGTTCTTTGTCTTGGGCAATCGATTCGGCGATGGCGCTGGTCGAATCGGTTTCGGCAGTGCAGATACGTCGCTGATGGATCCCGTAGCCGAGTTGGACCAAGCTACCTTCGTTCAAGCGACGCCAGGGGATGCTCTTGGCTTTGGCCGCATCGACGATCGAGCGGGTGCTAGGTCCGAGGCAAATGTCGTAGGCGTACTCTTTGAGTTCTGCTGTTACTTTCGCTACATCGTAAGGGGAGTCGTGAATGGCCGCTTGGATCAATTCAAAGGCTCGGTCTAAGCAAGCCAGGGCGAGCTTCTCTTCTTTAAAAGCGATGGCGACTTTGTAGATCCCATCGGTGTTGGTCTCCCGAGCGCGGCCAAATCCGACCGGTGTACCCGCGAGGGATTGCAACTCGAGCGTCACGTGCTCGAGGATGTGAGCCATGTAGGTTCCTCGTCGAAGGCGAACAAAGAAACCGCCTCGCTCGCCGATGCTGCAGCGATGCTCGACCATCGTTGGCAGCCAGTTCATAAGGCGCTCGTTGAACCCAGGGATCATCTCCGAGGAAGTGTCCTTCATCTCCTCGAGGTCGACCCAAGCTTCCAGAACCGGATAGTTCGCCCAAATGTTCGGACCTCGAAGCTTGTTTACCTTAAGTATCTTCATAGTTTCCTCTGATCGTCGTTCCTACTGGAAAAGCAGCTTTCCCAGATCTAGTTCGCCCCCTCGTGGAATCCACGACCGTTCCGCGGTCGGTATGCTGCTTGACGTTCCGTGCAGCCAGTGGATTGACGAGAAGATTGTTCGATGGCGGCCGAAGGATCTCGGCCTTGGAAAAGCAATCGATTGAAGAGCAAAGGCCGTTCCGAGCGATCTTTTGGTTTCGTTCGGCTCGATTTCTCCACAATTTCAGCGTTTTCCGCAAGTTTGACCGCTTCGGTGCGTCGAAGGGGTGTCGTCGATTTGATCACAGTGTGTATCGCAGGTGTTGTCGATTGCGATTGTTGGGTATTCGGAAGGCGTCGGGTGGCGCCATGAGGAAAATCGGTATTGGGGTTACCTACCTGGGCTTTCTTTAGCCCATAGCGGGGACTTCGAACCCCTTGCGATAGGATTTGCTCAGGAGCAACGAGGCCGCAGGATCGCCGGCCAGGGCTAGCTTGGTGGCATCCCATTGGAGGGTTTTGCCTGGGATCCGAGCGGCGATATTTCCGAGTTGAACGGTTTCGGTCAAGGGACCTGCGTATTCGAAGCCGTCGGAGGTTTTCTTGCCGGCGACGACCGCATCGACCCAATCGTGCCAGTGGTTGGTCCCAGCGATTTCTGGAATGGGGACGTTTTTGGGTTTGTTTCCTTCGTAGAGCGTTGGCATTGCGACGTGCGGCAGGACCATGGTTCCTGATTCGCCGATAAAGAGCGAGCCGGCGCCGGGGAGTTCGACCCCGTCGGGGAGTTGGGCAAGCTCGCGGGGTGGTTTGAGTCCACCGTCTCGCCAGACGACTTGGATTTGCGAGTCGGTGGTGTACTTCGTCGGGGGGAAGACGTAGGTGATGGTCTCTGGGCCGGGCCAAACCTCTTTGGTGGTTCCATCGTTTTGGGCCACTAGGCTCGTTGGGGCCGTCAGTAGCAAGGCGCTGAAGACAGGGTCTAGGATATGGCATCCGAAGTCCCCGAGGGCCCCAGAGCCGAAGTCTTGCCAATCGCGCCACTTGAACGGGTGATAGATATCGGGAGCAAAAGGCCTTTCGGGAGCCGCACCGAGCCACAGATCCCATTGGACATGGTTTGGCACGGGGGCCGACTCAGGTCGATCCGTACGATGGCAGTACTGTCGGCCTTGGACTCCGACCCACGAGTGGACCTCTTTGACCTTGCCGATCGCGCCGTCTTGAATGAGTTTCACGCCCAGTCGATACTCCTTGGCCGAGTGAATTTGGTTTCCCATCTGGGTCGTGAGGTTTTTCTTTTGCGCCATGAGTCGCATTTGGCGAGCTTCCCAAACCGTATGGGTCAGTGGCTTTTGGCAGTAGATGTGCTTGCCCATCCCCATGGCCATCATGGCAGCCGGTGCATGCATGTGGTCGGGGGTCGAGACGATGACCGCATCGACTTTGTCGGCCAGTTCGCTGAGCATCAGGCGGTAGTCTGCAAAATGCTTCACGCCAGGAAACGCTTTATCGACTTGGTCGAAGCGTTGGGTATCGATATCGCAGAAGCCGACGAATTTGACCTTGGAGTGACTGCCGACCTGGGACAGGTCGGACCAGCCCATGCCGTTGACACCCACGACTGCGACGTGGAGTTCTTGCTGGGATGTGCAAGCCCGAAGGATATTGGGAGCAGCAGCGATGGTGCAAGCTGCGGCGGAGGAAGCTTGGAGAAAGGCACGGCGGGGGATCGACACGGGGGTTGGCATGGCAGTCGGTTGGGTAAGGGAGCGGTTGGTAAGAGATCTATGGATCTTAGAGCTGAAGGGTTGAGAATGCTCGTGCATGTGGATTAAGGCAGCCGCGGTGGACCCTGGAAGCTTTTAAAGTCGGGATCCAAGACCTAATGGCAAGCGACCAGTATACTACCGGACTTGGGGCAATGGAAACATTTTGATCGTTCTTCAGTTCGGTTTTCTTCTTACCCGTACTCAGTGAAACGGATCCCATCGCCTTGCCCGAGATCCATGGCTTCGTGCGGCGCAGTCGGTTTTTCGAGATCGCACGTGGTTCCGCTTTGGAATGCGCTGCGATTGACGATATACTGTTATCGATACTGTTATCGTTTCAGGCAATCGATTCCGAAGCGAATCGGGTTGGAAAGGTTAATTTGAAACGGATCGTGGCGATGTTGACTCGATTGATCCAGCGAACCGAATCGGTATCGGACAAAGCAGTCGAGTACGAGTAGCTCCTCGCAACGTCTTTTTTCCCTTGTCCTTTGAAACCCCTTTTTAGCCTCATCAGAGAATGGAAGGAAACGCCCAGCGATGCCACAGCATGCTTCCTTAGATGCCTCGGGTTTATCGGACCAAACATTGCTTTCTCCTGAGATGATGGCCAAGCTCGAGCGGATGGAGCTTGTGAGCCGAAAGATTTTCAGAGGCAGGATGAAAGGGGAGCGCAGGAGCAAGCGTAAAGGTCAGAGTGTCGAGTTTGCTGATTTCCGCAATTACGTCTCGGGCGACGACCTTCGTTTCATCGATTGGAATCTTTTTGCAAGGCTCGACAGGCTCTATCTGAAGATCTTCCTCGAGGAGGAGGATCTCCATTTTTACACGTTGGTCGACGATTCGCTGTCGATGGATTTCGGAACCCCGACGAAGTTCATGACGGCCAAACGGATCGCAGCGGCTTTGGGATACATCGGTCTGTGCCGAGGGGATCGCGTTTCGGTATCGACGTTCAGCAAAGCCTCCTTGCCGCTGGTGGTCCGTGGCCGATCGAGTTCGCACCGGCTGATCGGTCAACTCCAATCGGCCGAGTGTCAAAGCCCCGCGCCGTCGATGGAGGAATCGGTTCGACGCTTCTGTATGAAGAACACCGGCAAGGGGATTGTCGTTTTGATTACCGACTTGATGAACAAGACCGGATATGAAACCGCATTGAAGATGCTCGTCGCGCGGGAGATGGATGTCTACCTGATCCATATAATGAGTCCTGAAGAACTCGAACCGAACTTGACCGGCGATCTGAAGCTCATGGACGCCGAAGACTTCGATATGCGGGAGGTCTCGATCAGTGCATCGCTGCTGCAGCGCTACCGTCTGACGCTCAATGCATTTATCGATTCGGCTCGAAGCTTCTGCAACCGCCGATCGATCGGTTATGTTTCGGTCCGAAGCGACCAAGCCATCGATCCGTTGATCAATGACTACCTTCGTTCACGCGGCTTGGTTCGTTAAGGAGCATTGCGATGACCTGGATCAATATGCTCTCCCCGTTGCAATGGGCGTTGCTCTTGGCAATCCCACCGGCGATCCTGAGTTTGTATTTTTTAAAGCTCAAGCGCCACGAGTCCGTCGTCCCTAGCACGATGCTATGGAAGCGTGCGATCGAGGACCTGCACGTCAACAGCCTTTGGCAGAAGCTTCGCAAGAACCTGCTTTTGTACCTGCAGCTCTTGTTCGTCGGACTATTGATCTTGGCCTGCATCCGGCCCGGCTGGAGCGGGATGAATCGTCTCGGGGAACGCCGCATCTACATCATCGATCATTCGGCAAGCATGCAGGCGAGCGACAGCAAGCCGAGCCGCTTGGACGTCGCCCGCGAGAAAGCCATGAAGCTCATCCAAGACGCGGCCAGCAACGATTCGGCCATGGTCATCGCCACGTCGGACCGGGCCAGCGTCGAACAAGGATTCACCAACAACCGAAGCTTGCTGGAAAAAGCCGTCGAGCGCATCGAGCCGACCGCGCAATTGACCGACGTGAGCGAAGCGTTTCGCGTGGCTGCCGGCTTGGCCAATCCAGGACGCATGAGCTTTGAAGACAACGTCGATATCCAGGTTGCCGAAGCGATCCCGGCGACGGTCTACTTCCTGAGCGATGGAGCCATCGGAGAACTCGACGAATCCGAATTCGGTCAGCTCAAAATTGAGTATGTCCCTATCGGAGATGCCGACACCTCAAACGCGGGTATCTTGAGTTTCGCAATCCAACGAACCGAGACCCAAGATGTCCAAGCCAATCCGGGGGCTATCTCAGCGTTTGCTCGGATGATCCAGCACGGCTCGCAAGCCATCGAATGCACCGCTTCGCTCTACTGGAACGATTCGCTCGTCGATGCCCAAAAAGTCCAACTCCAACCCGAGCAGGAAACCGGTATTGAGTTCGAGCTCCAAGGAGTCGAAAGCGGCACGCTCAAACTCCAACTCGATCACCCCGATGCGCTCCCCCTGGACAATGTCGCTTATGCTGCCATTCGTCCCGATCGCCAAGTCAGCATCCTGCTGGTCACCGCAGGCAACAGCGCCCTAGAGACCGCACTTGGCACCCAACGCATCACGCAGATCGCCAAAGTGCAGATCGAGCCGATCAGTTACCTAGCGAGCCAGGACTACCAAACCAATGCGAGTGGATCGAAGTTCGATCTGATCCTCTACGACGCGTGCTCGCCAGAGAAGATGCCAGCAGCGAGCACGCTGTTTCTCGGCGGGGTTCCTCCTGCGGATATCCAGCCTCCTGCCAGAGAAAATAGTCCTGAAAATAGTCCTGAAAATAGTCCTGAAAATAGTCCTGAAAATAGTCCTGAAAATAGTCCTGAAAATAGTCCTGAAAAAAAGCCCGATACCGACTCTGGCCAAACCACCGATGCACCGGCCAACGCGGTCGAGCCCGACGCCGTTCCCAAGTGGACTTTTGGCGAATTGTCTGGTCCAGTGATTGTCTTGGACGTGAACCGATCGCATCCGATCAGCCAGTATCTAGAAATGTCATCGGTCGGGATTGTCGAAGCCAGGACGGTGCGTCCCCCGAGCTCGGGTGCGATCCTGATGATCGCCGACACTGGACCGGTAGGTGCCGTCGCCCCGCGTGGGCCTTACCAAGACGCGGTGTTAGGGTTCGACATTGTCAGGCCGAGTGCAGAAGGCTTCGAGATCAATAGCGACTGGGGGATCAAGCGATCGTTTCCGGTCTTTGTGCTCTCGGCGGTGGAGAATTTGGCAGGAGGGATCACCGAAGCAAGTGCCCCGACGGTCCAGCCTGGGTTACCGGTCCAATTGCTCCTATCGAATCGATTTGAGAAGTATCAGATCGTCGACCCAAAAGGCAACATCGAGACGATCCAGCGCAGTGGCGACGGCCGGTTCTTGTATACCAAGACCGAGCAGTTAGGGGTTTACGAGGTGCGAGCCGAAGGCTTGGAGGAACCCGTCGAGCGATTTTGTGTGAATCTGTTTTCCAATCGGGAGAGCAACTTGAAAGTGGGGCTGGAGCTCAAGACGGGTGCGGAATCGATTGCAGCGACGACCAACACGATCCGCGCTCGTCAAGAGATATGGCGATGGTTATTGTTGTTAGCGATCGTTTTTTTGATGTTCGAGTGGATGGTATTCAACCGCCGGATCTTTGTCTAAAGCTGCGCCGTGGGATAGGCTTCCAGCCTGTCGGCCTTTGAATGAAAACGACACCCGTGGGATAGGCTTCCAGCCTGTCGGTCTTTGAATGAAAACAGGCAGCGTGGGATAGGCTTCCAGCCAATAGTGTTCGGCACTGTTTTTGCCTTGTCGTCGGACGCGAGATTGGCTGCATTTTTGCCAACTGAATTTGCATCAAGAATTGGGCATGTAGCCAAGCCTGTGATGCTCATGATTATGATGGCAGCGATGATTGCAAGGTAAATCTGGATCGTGAAGCCATTGGGCTTGTGACAAAGAAGATGGCGGCATCCTAGGAGTTGCTTGATCATTCTGGAAGTAAAGCTCGATCGTCCATCGGAGTAAGTACGATCTGAAAGGTCGGGTTGTCTCGAATGCGACAAATATATTGGCTTGCCTTTGCATGGATCGCATTCCACAAAGCGTATTTTTCGTAACCGCGATCCAGGAGGTAACAACGTTCTGATTCCAGTGTTTTCTCAAGGACAACGCGCTCATCGGAGGGGCCTTTAGGATTCGCTGGGGTCGGCAGGAGTTCTATTGGGAAGCTTTTGGCCTAGCTCCTCGGCCAGGGCAGCTAATGGTTCGGGATCAAAGACCGAGACGGATTCGCTTAGGCTTCCCAGTGAGGCTCGACCGACTCCAAATAATTGCACGAAAAAATGGCAGGGCGATAGGATGTCCCGAGCTGGCGCAAATATCGTGCCAAAGTGGAGAAGTTTCGCAAAGCAAATTCCGGGCCGAACACTATTGGCTTCCAGCCGTCTGCCATGGAAAGAGAATAGCAAAACAACCACTGACTGCAACAAGAAAAGGACAGGCTGGAAGCCTATCCCACGGCTGGAACATGAACGGGATCTTTAGACGACGGCATCTGCCGCATTGGGATGTAGAGGGGCATCCGGTTTTTATCACCGCGTGTTTGGAAGGGAGTATTTATTCGGCTGGATTAACGCAAATACGCGAGTTGCGAGATGGTCAGTTTTTACTTGACGGGCTGGGCCACACGAGAAGAACTTCAGGAGCACGTCAAAAAGCTCTCCGACAAGGTAGTATAGGGATACTGAACGCCGAGGTAACGAATTAGTCCATTTTGCGTGCCGCCAGCAATCACTGCGATCTGTTTTCGTAGCACCCTGTCTCATCCTATTCCTTGGCTCTGCCGTGTTGGCTGCTGACACGGCTAAGCCCCTGGAACCCAGGGACTGTCCCTGGGTATTCAGATGACCGCTTAGAGGCGCTGGGAATAAAGGTAGGTCATCAAGGCGAGCGCGGTTGCCAGAAGAATGGATTTTAGGGGCAAAATGGAGACCGTTTCCATGAGCCAAGTCGGCTTGGGGGCTTGTTCTTCCCAGTTCGAAGGCTCGACGCGAGCCGACTCGAAAAGCGGCTTCCAGAACTCGCGAATGAAACGCTCCTGGAAGTAATCGCCATGGGCCTTGTCATGAGCGCGGTCCTGGACATCCGAGCGACCAAAGCCATAGCGTCCGGTATCCCCATATCCCCAACTGAGCTTGCGCGCCCAAAACGGCCAGATGTCGCGCGTGCCGAAATCATTGATCACTTTGTTGTTGATTCGACCCGAAAGGTGTTCCCAAGGATAATCGTTTGGGATGATGCAACCGCACAGGACCAAGCGATCCAGGACAAGGTCCTTGGTCTGAGCCAAAACCTTGGAAATCGTATAAGTACCGAAACTGTGGGCGATGACCGAGTAGTTGCCGACACGATAACGGTTTTTTCCGATTTGGATTTGCTCGCGTGTGTAACGAATCGGCTCTTCTCGGGTCCAAACCGGCAGCCAAAAACGAAAGGCATCGAAGTAGCCATATCGAATAGGGATCACGACCACGCCGTCGATTTCTTCCAAGACTCGTTTCACTAGGGACTGCCAACGGGCTCGATCTCGAATCCCATGGATCAGAAAGATCACTTCGCGATAGGGTTTTGGATCTGAAGTCGACGTGCTGTCGACGGGAAAGGGAATCGACGCGGCGGGTTCGACCAGCAGAATCACAAGCTGGAAGACCGCTGGCATACCGTCGAGTTTATCCCAGGCCGCAGACAGAACCCAAGGAGAGAGATTCGCTTCGATAACCGTGGTTTGATCTGCTTTGACGCCAGAGCTTACGATCTGGAACGGATAGCTTGGGCGCAGAGCATCGAGGACTTCATCGAGTTCCCCCTCGAATTCCAGTTGGCCTACGATTTCCAGGTGCGTTGTCGATGCGGTTGGAGTTTCATGGATTTCGAAGCGGATGTTATGGACACGTTTGTCTGCATCGAAGATGACCCTACGAAACTGGGTTTGCAAGGCGATGGCTGCTTGTTGCAGCAAGCCTTTTTTGATCGATGGGCTGTCGTTAAAGTCACTGGACATGGCGGGCTCTGAGCGTTTCGTTCTTGATGGATCCTTGGACAATGATGTTCGAGCGGCGAGGATCGAGGCTTACTGATTTGCCGATTTGTTCGGGTGGACAAGATATCCAAACCCCTTCGTTGGTTTCGAAGACACGGAACTTGAGTTTGGCCACGAAGAGCTCGGAATCCAATTCGAACGCGCTTTCGCGGACCGTATCGGGGATCAGGTTCAGGAAGGAATCTTGATAAGCCGGATCGAGGTACTGCTGAGCGATTCGCGAGTAGGTCCAGTTCTTCTCGGGAGCCCTAGGCAGAGCGACCATGGCAGCAAAGAGCTGATCGCGCTGGGCCCCTGAGGAGGACTCGAAAGCGTCTTTGAGGTGACTGACAAGTTGGTAGGTTGAATTTTTCGAGTCCATCGCATAGATGGCGTTTAGAAAAAGTCGTAGCCAAAAGTCAGCCGCGCGCTCATCGGTCTTGCGGGATTGGATATCGATGACTCTGCCGGTGCGGAAGCCTTGGGCGTTGTTCGGTCCTGAGAAGATCGCTGCTTTGCGCCACGTGGAGGATTTGCTAAAGACATCGTCAAGCAGCCACAACTGGTTTCCTTGCCGAGTCGTTTCGAGTCGAAAGACGTCGTCTTTGGGGAAAAGCCAAAGCGCGATCCGGCGGTGCTTGTTCAGTTCGTGGGCATCGATCACCAGCAGGGAGTGTTTCGAAGAGCGTTGATCCATCGCTAGGCTCAGTTTAGCGGCGATTTCCGAAGCGCACCGGGCTGCTTGTTGGTCCGAACCATAGCAGATCTCCAGAAAGTGATCGCGGATTTCGTTTCGGAACGGCTCGGTCTGGAAATCGTCAGATCGAAGGTGAACGATCGACTGGGTTTCGATTTTGGATGAAGGGATGAGCTTCTCGAAGAGTTCAAGCACATCGGGGTTAGTGCGGATAGGCCCACCTTGGGCTTCGGGAACGTGACTAAGGGTCCTTTTTGGGGAAACTTGGAATGCGAAGAGTCGGTGCATGATGATAGAAAATCGCTGTGAAAACCTCAGTTCTTTAAGTGTGCTAGCATCATACTGTTCTGGAATGACACGTTTGGTCACTGCTTGTGAAGAAAATCGCTAGCAATAGTTGATGTTGCGGGAAAGTACTCGGTTTTGGTACAGCTCAATCGGTTAATAAGTTGCTCAAGCCTATGAGTCGAAAATGCTTTCCCGTTGGTCGATCCGAAAGAAGCTGCAAATCGCGATGGTGGTCTTAGGACTGGTCATTGCCGTCTTGGGCTATAGCTCTTTCCGAGGCGTTTACGCGTACAAAGAACTTGTCGCGACCCTGAGTTCTCGGGCAAGCGAGATCCCTTTGACGGCCGAATTGACCCGAGCGATCGATGATTTGCGGGTCGATCAGGAGCCTACGCAGACCCGCGAGATCCTCACCTTCTCGATGCAGGAAACCGACCCTTCGAACAGTTATGCCCGCAAGCCCTTTTCGGATCGGCTTCAGCAGGTTCGGGAGATTTTAGCAAGGTACAAATCGAGGCTTGAAAGTTCCCATACCGATGCGCTGTTTCTTGCCGACCGAAGCGAGGAATTGGAGACTGCCGAGAAGATCGGCGAGTTGATCAACGAGATCGCTTGGCGAAACGGACAAAAAGACCTGATGATCAATCGGGTGGCTCGTTTGCAGCAGGAGCAGGATCTGGACGAACTCGCAGAGCTAGCCCATCAATTGCCCAATTTGTTGACCCTGCGGATGATCAGTTTCCGCGATGAGGTGCGCACAAGGTATCGGACTTGGATCATCATGGCATGGAGCAGCGCGATTCTGGCTATAGGGATGCTCGTCGGTCTGTTCGTCTATGCCCGCTCGGCAGTGGTTCGACCTTTTAAGAATCTCTTGTATGGAGCGCGGCGGGTGGCGAATTGCGATTTCGCTTATCGGATCCACACCTCAAGCTCCGATGAGATCGCCGAGTTGGCCCATGCGATCAATCTCAGCGCACAGAGTTTTCTGGCGATTCAGAAAGACCTTAAAGAGCAAGTCCGACAAAGGTCCGAGGAAGTGATCCGAAACGAACAACTCGCGAGCGTCGGCTTTCTGGCCGCTGGCGTGGCGCACGAAATCAACAATCCACTTGCCGCGATCGCTTGGAGCGCCGAGGCGCTCGAAGCCCGATTGCACCGAATCCTTCACCCGGTCATGGAAGAGACTCTAGAACCCTCGTCCAAACCGACCGAGAGCCTTGCCGGTGCCGATCTCGATACGCTTCGAACTTACCTGCGCCGCATCCAAGACGAAGCGTTCCGATGCAAAGGCATTACCGAGCGCTTGCTGGACTTTTCTCGGCTAGGGACCATCCAACGCAAACAACAGACGGACATGAATGCGATCGTCGAGGATGTCGTCGACATGGTCCGACATCTTGGGCCATACCGCTCGCAGAAAATCGAAGTCGAAGTCTCCGACACCCCCGCGATCGCTTGGGCGAGCCCTCAGGAAATGACCCAAGTGGTCTTGAACCTCGTAACCAATGCCCTTGAATCCCTCGATCCAGATTCGAGGTCCGGGGTCGTTCGAGTCAAAGTCCACCATCGGCCAGAACAAGACCAAGTCCACTTGGTGATCGAAGACAACGGGTGCGGGATGGACCAAGAGGTCCTGAAGCATTTGTTCGAACCGTTCTTTACCCGGCGACGCGATGGTCGAGGAACCGGTCTGGGTTTGCCGATCACCAACCGTATCATCACCGACCACGGCGGGAGGATCACCCCCCGCAGCGACGGGCCCGGACTGGGCTCTCGATTCGAAATCATCTTGCCCTCGAAACTCACCAACGACTCCCTTTATGACAACCAAAACCAACTCGCCGTCGCCTGAATCCCTATCGATTCTGTTTGCCGACGACGAGAAAGAACTGCAAGAAATCGCCCGGATGGAACTGCCGTTCTACGGGCACCGAGTGACCGTCTGCCCCGACGGTTACACCGCCATCGCCGCGTTGGAAAAAGACCAATTCGACTGCTTGATCGTCGACCTGGATATGCCTGGGATGAACGGCATCCAGGTCATCGAGAGAGCGGCGGCTCTATCCCCGGCGACCGAGGCGATTGTTTTGACGGGAAAACGTTCGCTCGAAACGGCGATCGCCGCGCTGCGATTCGGTGTGATCGATTACTTGAGCAAGCCCTGCCGTTTCTCCGAGCTCAACGAGCTATTAGCACGCGTCTCTCAGCGCAGGCGACTCAAGCAACGCACCGCCGAACTCGAACGCTTGGAACGCAGCCGAAGCTCACGCCCCACCCAGATCGTCGGTGACTCAAAATCGATGCAGGCGATCGCTAAACTCGTCTCCCGCGTCGCTCCAACCCATAGCACTGTCTTGATCCGCGGCGAAACCGGATGCGGCAAAGAGCTCGTGGCTCGCTCGGTGCACGAGAAAAGCCTGCGATGCGACAAGCCTTTTATCGCCATCAACTGCGGAGCGCTCCCAGAACACCTCATCGAGAGCGAACTGTTCGGTCACATCAAAGGTGCGTTCACCGGTGCGGATCTGCACCGCCAAGGACTCTTCGAAGCTGCCAATGGAGGAACCATCTTCCTCGATGAGATCGGCGAACTACCACTGGCGATGCAAGCCAAATTGCTGCGCGTGCTCGAGAGCGGCGATCTGCGACGCGTCGGGGACAACCAAATCATCCATGTCGATACCCGCGTCGTGTGCGCCACCCACCGAGACCTCGAAGCGATGGTCCAAGCCGGCTCGTTTCGCGAAGACCTACTTTTCCGCATCAACGCCTTTGAAATCCATGTCCCACCCTTGCGACAACGAAGCGAGGATGTCATGGCGCTAGCCAGTTATCTGTACCTTCGGCACCATCCCGAGCAAGCATCGATCCAGGAAATATTTTCCCCAGAGACGATCGAACTGATCCTGCAACACCCATGGCCAGGTAACGTTCGAGAACTCGCCAATGTGATCGAACACGCCACGATCCTATCGGAATATCCACCGATCCTCCCAGAGCATCTACCACGCCATCTTGTTGAACGAAAACTGCGCAGGGACATCAAGGACGCTTCGGCCGCCCCGGTCGCCCTAGCGATCCGCGAAGCACCCAAAAGCCTTAAGGAACTCGAAGTCCTCGCGGTTTTAGAAGCCGTGCAACGGCACAATGGAAACAAGGCAGCGGCGGCCGACGAGCTCGGAATCAGCATCAAAACGCTCTACAACAAGCTCAATTCGGCCGAGGCCGGCTCGAAGAAAGCCGCTTAGGAGCACCGCGCTTCAACATCGTGCCGCAGCCGACACGGCGATGGACTGGCCAGAGGGCAAATGGAACTGCAGCGCGACTTCCCACTGCACGCGGTTCCTCCCGTGGGATAGGCTTCCAGCCTGTCCTGTACTCCAGCTACTCAGTTCTAAGATGCTCATGGTTCGCGTTACTTCTTCGTTGAAGGCAGACAGGCTAGAAGCCTATCCCACGTGCACAGCAGAGTTGCTTGTTGGTTGCCGAGGATGATTTTGCCAAGGCGGCAGGCGTGGCGAAGGTAACGGAACGACAAGGAGGCAGCCGGTTGGCTGCCTCGTTATACTGAAAACCGATCGTATTCAAAAAGCAAAGAGTTACACCATGCACTTGCGTCTTGCGCGGTACGCCATGCCGAGCGCACCGAGGCCAAAGATCGCCATCGAAGTCGGTTCGGGTACGGCAGCGCTACTGCCGACACTGTATTGACCAATCAATTGTGGCCCACCATCTAAATCATCAATACTATCAGCAAACGCATAAATGTCACCACTTGTTGGTGCCTGTAAAAATACAGCATATTGCTGGGCGGTAAGACTCCAAGTTGCACTTCCTTTGAATGCTTGAACACCACTCGTAAATGAGGCAGGGACTTGAGCGTCGTCCATATCGTAGATATTGAGCCCGGGGTCATTTGTTTTGCGGTGTATGCCTGGGAGTTCATCAGACGTTGCGTTGAAATACACCAACGAAGCTCCTAAACCTGCATCAAGGTCAATTTCTGATCCTCCAGGAGCGAAAAAATCTTTGAGGTACACCCCCCTCCTATCGCTACCACTCACCGAGGCGAGCGACGAGCCCGTGGTTGCAGAGATCGTGACTTGATTTACGGTGCTCAGGTCTATCTGCAAAACAACCGCCGCCTGTGCGGCAGAAACCATTAAAACGCAAACTGAAAAGCAATGTCCAAGCAAACGGAAAAACATTTGGATACCTCCAAAACAAGGCCATAAGGATTCGAAACGCCTGAAATCGGCGATTTGGTGAGTAATTTACCCTCCCCCCCCCCTTGTCAACCAAAAAAAACGGAAATCCGTCAGAATCGTTAAGTCTTCATGGACAGTGGGTAGCTCGTTCAATCATGTTCGAGCAGCAGCCAACACGGCGATGGGCTGGAATGTTGGGATAGGGGATCTCGCGTAGAGATCCAGCTGTTTGGTTTTAGCCCGGAGGGCGACCCTTCTCGGCCGGTGTGCGTAAGCCACCGGACCCTGGCAACAACACAACCATTCTATATTCCTTAGATGCGCTAGCATCCATTTCAGATGCTTCGCATTTTACTTACTATCTCATTTAGCAAACACATGCTCACCCTCTAAAGTTACCACTCACCCCATGTTCAATCAAAAAGGTGCTTGGCAAAGCCCCCACGCTCGATGGTGGGTTGCGCGGCAAGGCAGCGAACGATTCGCGTTCCTTGGACGTAGCCACTTGTCGGACGTAGCCACCTGTCGCCAGACGGTGGAAGCTTTACTCGCGCCGCCCCACCGCTTGGCAGCGGATGACTGAGATTTTCAGCAGATAAATCGAATATTTGCTAAAAAAGAAAAAAGGGTTACTTCTTCTTCCTCTTACGAAGCAACCCGCCCAATCCAAGCAGCATCCCAATCAGCATCGAACTAGGCTCGGGAACTGCGTTGGGTGTCCCGTACAACGAATCGATATCAGATTGGTTTAAGGCGTGATTGTAGATTCGTATGTCATCTATCGCACCATCAAAAACGCCTGCGTTTGCGTGCGTTGAACCGCGAATGTTTCCTATTCGGAGTGGAGCACCGCCCATGTATGGTGTAATATTCAACACCGATGCAACGCCCTCAAGTACTCCATTTACATAAATTTTGAGCGACTGCCGATCGTAGACCGACGCGACATGGTACCAGGCCCCATGAATTTTTGTATCTGAGGAAACACCATAGTCCTGACCGGTCGCGGAATCCTCCAGGCCTACCCCAAATCGATTATTTGCGCCCCAGGATAATGCATAGTTGTCAGGGTCACCGGGACCGGCAAGTTTCCAGATAATTGGATTGTTGCGTCCATCCAAAGAAGGATTGCTTGGTCTGGCCCACGCGGACAACGAAAAAGGGCCACTCAATGATAAGAGACCTCCAGAGTTCTGAACTACTATTAAATCATCAATATTATCAAAGTTGTATGCGGAATTCAAATTACCGAAACGATCAGCAATTAACGTCGCGCCTGTTACTGTACCGTGAAGACCATTTCCACTACCATCATTCGCGTTACCAGTAAAATCGTAAGACGCAACAACTGCTGCGAAACAGAGATTCGGAAGCAAATACAAAACCGAAAAAACGATTAAAAAACTCTTTCGAAAGCTCATTGGAATACTCCAGATACATAAGTTGAAATTTTAAGAAATTTTAATACCGGCAATTGAAGACCCTTGCATCGATGACTACATGGGCCAGTCGTGATTGTTTTACATTTGAAGCTGCGTACCAAAACGTGTGCCAGTGTTTAGCGGCATTTCGGTAAGCGGAAGGGACCCTAATTGACTTTTGCAAAGCGCACGGGTCTTAAACAGGTTGATTCAAGGTGCGTCCTTGTTTCGTTTCCAGCTCGCTCGAACATCCCCTTATAAGTTGGTGAAATCTTGATCATCGACTTCCTGCAATGACCAATGGAAAGCACTAGTTTGGCGATCAACTCGTCAGCAGCCAAGAATCTCCGAATTGATTTGCGCCGAGCCGGCGCAATCGCGAAAATTTTTTTTGACATGACGCGCATTTTCTATTTGACGACGAGGTTCTATGGGAATGCGGCTTCTCGACCTTTTCTCGCTTTGAGCACAGATCGAAATCAGTCTTGTCCCAGGAATAAGAGGAAATCTCTAGCTTTGCTGACGGTCACCGTCGCTACCGTCGGTTACGGAGACATCATCCCGGTGACAACCTCAGGTCGAAGCATCACGAAGCCTTTTACCCCGGAGCGTTCGGGTGGCAACCGTTCCGCTTTTGGGCGATGGATCGATTACACTAAGCCTCGACGAACAGATGTTAGACAATCAGGCACGAGCGTCAGCATTGAAGTTTTCCAAACAAGCCGCAGTCGACAGATCAAAGAGAGCCCAGGAATAGCGAATGAACCAGATTTATTTGAAACTCACAAGCGCATCGACAAGCTCGATCCTGTGCTCAGTGGTACTAGGGTTTCTAGGGAGCATCAGCCAAGCCCAAAGCGATGCACCCCAGAGGATCGAACTTTGGCCCCAAGGAGCACCAGGTTCCCAAGACAGGAAGCAGGAGCCTGAGAAGACTGATCGCACCAATGGAGCATGCAACGTCACAAGCGTCCACGCGCCATCGGTCACCTTCTATTTGCCAACGCCTGAAAAGGCGACAGGAACCGCCATCATCCTAGCGCCTGGAGGAGGACACAGGATGCTATGCCTGGGGCACGAAGGCGACTCGCTTGCCGAGTGGTTTGCAGACCAGGGCATCGCAGCATTTGTGTTGCGTTATCGACTGGCCAAGGAGGAAGGTTCCAAATACACCGTCGATGAGCATGCGATGGCCGACACCCGCCGAGCGCTGCGACTGGTGCGCAGTCACGCCACCGATTGGAAAATCAAGCCTGATCGTATCGGAATCCTTGGCTTTTCGGCGGGTGGCGAGCTCGCCGCACTTGCTGCAATGGAATCGGATTCAGGAATTTCCGGCAGTCCGGACCCTATCGAGCGAAACAGCAGCCGGCCGGATTTCCAAGTCCTCATCTATCCGGGCAGTTCGCATCGGTTCACCGTCAGCCAGGGGATGCCCCCCGCATTTATCGCCTTGGGAGCCCAGGACCGCGACGACATCGCATTGGGGATGGCACAGTTGTACCTCAAGTACAAAGAAGCCCGAGTACCATGCGAACTCCACATCTATTCCAATGCGGGCCATGGTTTCGGGTACCGAGCCACAGCGACGCACGCCGCGGCGCAATGGCCCCAGCGACTCAGAGAGTGGCTTGTCGATTCCAAGTTGCTCGACTAGTGTCTAGACGCTCAGCAAAGCATCTCTCGTAGCAAGCACCGCAAGCTTTCGGTTGCAAGGAAGCAAAGTGCAGCCTTCGAACTTCGTGTCTAGCATCTACTTCGTTTTTTTAGCTAAGCACCATAAGGCCCGTCCAACACAGCCCCCAAGCCCACGTGATTCCCTTAGACCCGAGACCCTCACTCACGTAAGCGACCCTTGACTATCAGTACCAAAAGCACCGATAAGCTACATGGCACTTAACCAGATTTCGAAAAATTGCGTACAACTAGATACCCTAAGTAGTCGCCAAGCACGGAACCCGAGCCGATAGATCGATCGGAATTCGAGTAATTCGACTGGATCGATGTTGAGAACGGCGCCCCCCTGCGTGGCCCAAGAGCCTGATTTCCTCAGTCCATCATACAGCCGAAGCTTTTATTTCAAGAAATTTCGAATACGGACTGATTTTTGAAGATTGACAGGCTGATGGCTAGTAGTTATCTTCTTAACAAATCTAAGAAACTCTCGATTTTTACCTTGCAACGGGGTGAGCTTTTCCAGTGCTAGTTGGTAAATGTCATCAAAAGACGAGACAATGAGAACCTCTGACCAATTCATCGACAGCCTCCTGAGTCTTAGGTTTATAGATCCTGAACACGATATTGGTGAATTGTGTAAGATTTGGCAGCAAGCGACTAAGTGTGAATGGGTTTGGCTTTGGATAAAAAACGAATTTAATGGCCAATTTGAACTTCGCAGGCACCAAAGTGCAAGTAATCGTATATATAAGCCCTTTAGTAAGGGTGCATCTAGCAGTTTCTCCGTCGCTCAATTCAGCGCCGATCACGATGAAATTGTAGAGCTATACAAAGAAGATTTTAGCGGATGGGAGAAGCATTCTGGATGCGGAACGCGAAGATATAAATGCATAAGTCACGAAAGCTTAAAGGAACACAAATGTGAAAAGTTCATATGTATTCCTATCGGACTTCGAAAAACCAACAAAGTAAATGCTTCGGGTTTTAATCTTTCGGCTAGTATCTGCATACACTACTTGAATAAATCGGAGGTGAGTCTAAGTCATGCCGATTTAAGGAGGCTTGGGCAGCTCTCGAGCTTTTTCATAGAAAACTCATATCGTTCAAGAAATGAAACGACACTCCAGCGATTGTACAGGATCGATTCAGAATTCGCTCATGCAGAGAGGAAGAATTCTAAAACGATTCTAAATGAGTATTGCCTGCGATTGCTCGGCCAGTTATGCAATATCGTAAAAGCGGAAGCGGCATCATTGTTTTACGATTTAGATGGATGGGACGAAAGCGTTAAGTTAGTCGGTTCCACACACGACATCTTGAACTGGGAGACAAAAAAAATGCTTCGAAAGCGGGAGCATAAAGACGTTTCCTATACGAAGCAAGAAGGCTACACAGGGCGAACTTTTGCGTCAGGCCGAATTATGACATCGCATGCTGAAGACGACTTAAAGCGAAAGCCGAAATTCATTGAAAGTGATAATAAAAAACATTTCATTGGACGAACGACGGTATTTATTCCATTAAAGTTGTTAACTTCAATCTCTGGAAAAGACGTTCAGCAAACGGTTGGGGTTTTGAGATGCGTTGGCAAGAAAAAGTCGCCATCCGATTTTTGGGTCGATACGTTCGATCAAATCGATTTGGAAGCGTTGCAGTTTTTCTGCGAACAGATTACTCCAGTCTTGCTCTCTCTTGTATCGCGAGTCGATCGCGAGAAATCAATCAGTATCGTTAAGCACGATTTGATTGGGCCGTTAGCTCATATTCGACATATTGCAGATCATCTAGAGACGACGCAAACGGTATCATTGGTTGAGTCTGTTGAGACGATCCAGAAGCCTGATGAAAATCGGTCCGGTTTCTACACTACCAAGCGGACATACCAAATGAAGATACCTTTTAGAGACCTAATGAATATAAAAAACCACGCGATCGTTGCGTCAAATTTAGTTGTTCAACTTGACCCCGAAATGACGAGTCTGACGCGTTTTGCACCAACCCCAACCTTTCTCGATCACGACGTTCTTGCTAGACTCAAGGATGTAATGAAATACGATGCTCGCGAAACAAAAAACATGTCGATTTCTTTCGAAGGGTTTGAGGTCATTCCGCAGCTCAAGGTTGATCGCGATGCGATTGAGAGGGTTTTTTTTAATCTGATTTCAAATGCGATCAAGTATGGGGATAGGGATACGAAGATAATGATCTCTGCTTTCGAGTCTGATACTGAGTACGGAGTTTCTGTTTCCAACTACGGAATTGGAATTGGCGCCTTGGAACAGAAGCTAATTTTTGAGGAAGGCTATCGATCCGTAGCGGCTACCAAGTCGCCAGCGCCAGGATTAGGTCTTGGGCTGTATATCGCTAGACGCGCTATGCAGCGCCATGGCGGTCGACTCGAATTGACGTTTAAAACGGATCCAACCACGTTCTGTATGTTCTTTCCAAAGGTTTTACGAGTGATTTAAAGGTTAAATTGTCATGGACAAACGAGTTGTTTTTTTTATTGACGATGAAGATAGTATGACCCTCAGCTGGAGGAATTGTCTCGGAGTAGTTTTCGACGTCAAATACTATAATGTATATCCGGGTTTTGAACCTATCTACAATGATATCATTAGTTATAATCCCTGCGTAATTATCCAGGACGTTATGATGAAGGATGCTCGAACAAAAATTATTAACATCGAAGCGGGTATCGAGATTGCTGAAGCGATAAAAGATACGCTTGTAAAATTACGTATACCACTGATCTTCTTCTCTAATAGAGAGTTTCCTGATTTTGGAACCGATTTTTCAGAGCTTGATTATCCACCCGAATTACTATACTATCGGTCTAAATTGAAGGTGGGATATCAGACCTTACTAAAAGAAGTTAATGATGTTCTTTCTGGAGTGATTTGAAATTCTTGCGATTTTTATGGGTCGCTTTCTGAGTTCATTTAGAAAGTGGTTTTACAAGCGAAAGGTCGGCGGTGCTTCGCTTCTGGTTTACTGCTGTCATTGGCGCCATCCTGTTGTGAAGCAATGATAAGCCTCAACGGTAACGAAGTATTTACCAATCGAAGGCGAGAAGAGTTTTCGTAGGGTCTTTAGTAGGGGCACCCTTTGAGCGCTCCAAAAGTGGCCGAGATGGTTTTTCAAGGGTGTACTCTTTGCGTGACCGGAGGTGGCGCTGCGCTTAGATGCGGCTAATGGCTCGGATCCCGCCGGGAACAGGAGTTATTCTAAGTGACATGGTCAACAGAATCCTTATGGAATCCGGGATTATGTTTAGCTAGTCTGCAGGAATTCCTCGCACATTGCGCGAACCTCTGGATCGCTAACACGGTAGCTTACGATCTTCACATCGAGGTCGCATCGACGGTACAGTTCGGCTGCGCGACGAATCGCATCGAGGATCCAATCGGGCTCGTTGCCAAACGCGCCCCCACCGAGCGATGTTAGGTACACCGATCGGTTGCCAGTCTTCGACGCATTGACAAGCGCGGCTGCAAACGTCGCTTCATAAGCGGCCTGCAATATCAGGCTGGCAAACCGTCCCCACAATTCGTAGGACAGACAACTATAAGCCACCGGCAGGGCCGAGCAATAGGCTTGTGTCACCCTGTGCTCGCAACCTTGAAGGGTTACTTGTGTATCCCACTGCACCCCAATTTTTAATTCGCGACGCAACTCGTCGAGCTGTGACTCCGACATCCTCCCCAATTTGGAGTCGACCTCTTTGAGCCCTTCGGCACTCGGCAATGCATAACCATTTTGCATGCTCCAAAGGCGACTGTCTGCGTTCCCGAGTGCCTTACCGATTTCCTCGAGACAATCGACCTGTTTTGCTTGCGTCTGGCCGATCTGGCCATCCAAGTCGACCAAGTAGTTTCGGTAGATCGTCCCTGCCCCGCATGCGACCGCACAGGCAGGACCCTGCGTCAGATCCCGCTCGTAGATTCCTACACCTTGTTCTGGTGTGACGTCCGGTGAAGTCATCTCGAGCAAATTGAACTGCGAGGCGACTTGAAAAAAGGCTCCCGCGTTTGAAGCGTCGGCATGAAGCGCCTTGGCATCACCGACGATCGGGGAAATCTTCAGCTTTTTATCCTGAGCATCCATCGCTGCTACTAGTTTGCGAAGCGTCCCCAAGGACACGATCTCCAATTTTCCGCATCGGTAAGTCGCGCCGTTGACTCGACTCGTCCATCGACCCTCCTGCACTTCGATGCACTGGCGAACCTCATCGGGTGACCTTTCGGAAAAACCAGTCAGCTTGGTAAACCAATCGTCGCGCAAAACCAACGTCGATGGCGTCTTGGTCTTCGGTTTGTCCTGCTCTTTAATCCAATTCAATACGAATCGCTTTTGGGTGTCGTTTTCTGGAGCTTCACGCCAAGATCGCTCCGTATCGGCTTGCCGCAATTCGCTCAGCACTTCAAATACGTTCTCCTTGGTGGCATGACCATGCTTCAAGAGCTAGCAGCTGACCACCGTACCGGTTCGGCCGATGCCGCCATAGCAATGGAGGTAGACCGGGCGATGGCTCTGGATCGAACCGTCGATCGCATCGACGATGCGGTTCATTCGCTCATTGGTTGTGATGTGCCGATCCTCAATCGGAAATCTAAGGCAATCGACCGGCTCCTCGGCTTCGGATGCAAGTTGCTCTAGGACTCGATCGTAGGGAGCAAATAGCTTTCCTTGCGGATTTTTTTCATGCTCCTCCATTAGATTGATGAACGTCCGGATGCCAGCCTTGAACAATCCGGACAGTCGCTCTTTTTGTTGCTGCGGGTCTGGCTTGCCCGCGTAAGCCCCAGCTAAAAATATCCCATCGAGTACCCAATAAGTTCGCAGGAGAGGAGCTTTCGATCGCGGTGTAAAAAAGTCGGACATAGAAATCGCAAGTCCATCGAGCGGTGAGTTTGTTTACAAAACACGATTCTACTCCATCCGGAAACCGACGGCAAACCCCTTGAAACACAACGGCAAGACAATACGTTGGCGAATTCCTTCCCTTCGATTTTGGTAAGAATGCGATCTTACTCGCAACCACCCACTTACGTAGAACGCTATCGTATAGAGATATCGAACAAGACCCCGTTTGCCCGCGAACTATTAAAATCGCGAACTATTAAAACCGCGAACCAGTAAAATCGGTAAGGAAGTTGCCATGAGTGCGTTAGACAAATATCGGATGCTTCGGAGGGTTTTTTATCAGCGTGCGGCTCTGGCCGCAGGCGCGCTGGGAATCGCGGGAAATACGATTGGACCCATTGCGGCTCAAAGCGATCAGGAACTCCCCTTCGGCACGGATTACCCAAACCTCGATTCGCTCGCGACGGGCAAGTGGTGGACGAAATCATTCAAGGGACAAAATCCACCACCAAGCATGCAGGTCCCCCGAGATCAAACCATCGCCTTTGCACTCTATACGATCGATGAAGATATCCTTTCGCTCTCGGCGCAACTCTTCCCCTTGCTGCGTGACGAAACGCCAGAGGTTCGCTTGGAGGTCCTTCGCGATAACCAATGGATCGAACTGGCTCGCAAGTCGGTAGCCTACCCTGGATGGGACGTGCAATTTCGGATCCAACCCTGGGATGCTTCGCAGCAAGTCCGTTATCGCCTGCTGCATGGTTCAGCAGCTAGCTTCGAAGGAACCTTCCGCCGCAACCCCATCGATCGCGAGTCCATCGTTGTTGCAACCATGTCTTGCAATTCCAGTCGCACCACGGGCTTGCGCACGGAGATACTTGAGCACCTGCTGGATCAAAACCCCGATGTGCTCTTCTTTGCTGGTGATCAAACTTATCGCCACACCGAACACACCGCCGGTTGGATCGAGTTCGGTTTGCAGTTTCGCGACTTGATCAAGGATCGGCCCACGGTGACGATCCCCGATGATCATGATGTCGGACATCCAAACCTTTGGGGTGAATCGGGCAAACGATCCAACTTGGCTCATGGAGCCGACGGCGGATACTTTTACCCTGTGCCTTACGTGCAAATGGTCGAGCGGCAGCAGACCGGGCATCTGCCCCCACCGGTGGACCCTAAGCCGCTCGATAGTGGGATCGGAGTTTATTTCACTCGCATGCGCTGGGGTGGAATCGATTTCGCTATTCTCGAGGATCGCAAATTCAAGTCCGCACCCATGGGAAACATTCCTCCTATGGGCCCAAGACCTGACCACATCAACGACCCGAACTACGACCCGAAGTCGATCGATCTTCCCGGATTGAATCTCTTGGGTGAGCGCCAGCATCGTTTCTTAGAAAACTGGGGCTTGGATTGGCACGGTGCGGAGCTTAAATGCGTCCTATCGCAAACCGCCTTTTGCGGTGCGGTACACATGCATGGCAAACGAGATGAAAGGTTGCTTGCCGATCTGGACTGCAACGGCTGGCCTCAATCGCAGCGCAATCGAGCCCTAAAGGAACTGCGGCGTTGCCGCGCGGTTCATCTATGTGGCGATCAACACTTGGCCGTCGTCGTCAAGCATGGAATCGATCAGCCCGGCGATGGACCTTTTGCATTCACTAGCCCGGCATTGATCAACACCATTTATGGGCGATGGTGGCACCCCAGAGACGAAAAATCTGGCGAGAATGCCAAGGCCGATTCTTTGCTACCTTGGACCGGAGACTATGTCGATGGACTGGGGAACCCCATTCGCATGCTCGCGTATGCAAACCCCCAAAAAATAGCCGATGAGAAGCAGCGGGGGGATGGGTATGGGCTGGTACGATTCAACAAGCGATCGCGCGAAGTGACGTTTGAGTGCTGGCCTCGCTTTAGCTCCAAAGGGGCAAGCGATGCGCAGCAGTTTCCCGGCTGGCCTTTGACCGTATCGATCGATGAGAATGATGGGCGTGTGGCCAATGCATGGCTCCCAACGTTTCAGTTCGATACCGACGATGGCACACTTCGAGGCGGCATGGTCGTATCGGTGCACGAGGAAGCTACCGGCGAGCTGCTCTATGCGATTCGCACGGACAAGCCAGAGTATCAACCCGCGGTTTTTGGACCTGGCAAATACACGATCGGGATCGGGCGCGACAAACCGACCGAATTCTCGATCCTGGGGGTCGAGGCCCAAGCGAATCGCGAGAAAACCGGTTCGCTGAAAATCCGCCTGCCGTGATCGGGCGGATTGCTAGGCAATCCAACACGTCGGTCATTTGATATCTCATATCCATTTGGATCGGATATCCCTATCGATCGGGCATCGCATCGGATTTCCTCGTGCTCGTGCTCAGTCCGCCGCGGCGGACTGAGCACGAGCACGGCGAACAGCCAGAACCAAGCGATGGACCGAAGACCTCGATCGAGCGTTTTTTGACTTGCGTTGAGTTATCTCCTGTCACTCGGTCAATATCGGTCGTTCTGACGTAGAATCGCAATGATCGTGCTCGTGCTCAGTGAAACGGTGCTCGTGCTCGTAATCGATTTTGGACATCAAGGACAGAATACTTGTTTGACCATGATCGACTTGACGTTTATCGGCATTCGAGCCAGAGTGTGCTGCGGTTCAAGACATGCTGGTGGTTTCTGGCGTTCTGAATCGAGAAACGAGTTTCGATCTGAAATCCAAACTTGCGCGAATTGGGGCGATATTGACAAAGATGGCAATGAAATTCGATGGTGTCTGGGGAATCCCTGAGCGAGTACACTCTGAGCATCGATTACGAGCACGAGCTCAGTCCGCCGCGGCGGACTGAGCACGAGCACGGCGAACAGCCAGAACCAAGCGATGCAGACGAAGTGCTCGATCGAGCGTTTTTTGACGTGCGTTGCGCTATCACCTGTCGCTCGCTCAATGCAAACGATCGGATGAAAACAGCTTGAGTAAATCCACTCGATTTGAGCGTCGGTGCGTTTCAC
This sequence comes from Planctomycetota bacterium, assembly GCA_026692845.1. Classification (GTDB taxonomy): domain Bacteria; phylum Planctomycetota; class Planctomycetia; order Pirellulales; family Pirellulaceae; genus JBKCUI01. Next base: position 63,599 of record JAPLNM010000105.1, read on the forward strand.
TGGCGTAATACCGTTTACCATGGATACTCCAAAGGTTTGTGAGCCCAACGAAATACATAACCACCAAGTACATCCTCACGAAGAGCAGTTAGAGCAGACAATGTTGCACAGAATCACTTTGTTCATGGCGACTGGGGTTTTTGCGGGTGTCTCGGTCGCATCGCTTCTGATGGATGGGGTCCAAGCACAGACGTTCGATCGGAGCATTCTGCCGATTCGCGAGCCTGCGCCCCCGGTCTACAAAGAGCTCGATGCGAGGAATGCGAAGGCTCCGGTTAGGTGGGATGTTAAAGCACCTGAGGGAGCACCCAACGTCGTGGTTGTCTTGATCGACGACATCGGATTTGGGCACTCGAGCGCCTTTGGCGGACCGTGCCTGATGCCGAATCTCGAGAAGCTCGCCAACAACGGTTGAAGTACAATCGCTTTCATACCACAGCCCTTTGCTGTCCCACGCGGACTGCGTTGCTGACCGGGTACAACCACCACAGCAACAATGCCGGAGCGATCATGGAGGTCGCCACCGCATTTCCAGGCAACACGGGTATCCGGCCCCAGAGCATCACACCGATGGCTGAAGTACTTCGTATGAACGGCTACTCTACATCGGCGTGGGGCAAGTACCACGAGACGCCACCTTGGGAGGTAAGCCAGAGCGGTCCCTTTGATCGCTGGCCAACCCGATCGGGCTTTGACGAGTTCTATGGCTTCATCGGCGGTGAGACCAACCAGTGGGATCCGATGATTGTCCATGGCACGACGCCGATGCGCAAGCCTGAGGAACAAGAGGACTACCACTTCACGACCGATATGACCACGCAGGCTATCGCTTGGATGCGAGCTCAGCAGTCCCTGACCCCCCAAAAGCCTTTCTTCATGTACTTTGCCACCGGTGCGACGCATGCACCCCATCATGCACCGAAAGAGTGGATCGAGAAGTACAAGGGCAAGTTTGACATGGGATGGGATGTGCTGCGTGAGCAGACCCTTGCGCGTCAAATTGAACTGGGTGTGGTTCCTAAGGGGACGAAATTGGCACCCAAGCCCGAAGATCGCTCCGACGGTTTTCGAGGCCGCCAAAATTCCAGCGCCGACGGAAGTCAACGGAGTCAGGCAGCGGCCGATCGAAGGGGTGAGCATGGCTTACAGTTTCGATGCACCCGAGGCAGCCGATCGCCACAAAACACAATACTTTGAGATCGCCGGTAATCGCGCAGTTTACCACGATGGCTGGTTTGCAGGTACGGTCCACAAAGCGCCTTGGGAGGCTCAACCTCGCCATCCACTGACCGACGATTCCTGGGAGCTCTACCACGTCGACGAGGACTTTAGCATGAGCAGGAATCTAGCTGCTGCGAATCCCGAGAAGCTCAAGGAACTCAAGGCCTTGTTTACCCAGCAAGCCATTGAGCACAAGGTTCTACCGATCGACGATCGAACCATCGAACGGTTTGACCCTAAGGTTGCAGGTCGTCCTGATCTGATGGACGGAAGAACCAAGCTGACCGTTTACCCGGGTATGGTGTACATGGCCGAGAATGCGTTCATCAACGTCAAAAATACGTCGCTCGACATGCAAGCCGAGGTCGAGGTCCAAGGAGACAAAAACCACGGAGTCTTGTTGTCCCAAGGAGGTCGCTTCGGAGGTTGGGCCTTCTGGGTCGATCATGGCCGACCGATGTACACTTACAATTTCCTCGGATTGGAAGTTTTCCGCGTCGATGGCAAAGAAGCCATGAGCGACGGCAAGCACACCCTTAAAGTGGCCTTCGATTACGACGCGAAAACCGGTGCTGGAAACCGAGGCGGTGGCGGAGTGGCGACACTCTTTATCGACGGCAAGAAGGTAGGTGAGGGTCCCGTAGGCAAGACCCACGCGAATGTCTTTTCCCTGGACGATACGGCAGACACTGGAATCGACACCGGCACACCGGTCGATGAGGCTTACGGTGAAGGCCGTAAAAACGCCTTTAGCGGTAAGTTGAAGCAGGTGAGCATCGAGTTGCGTTAAATCGCAGCCAGAAGGCGTGCGATCAAGCGAGGCCGAGGGGCTGACTCAGCGCGAGTCAAAAACGGCCGTTCGAGGTCTTCGGCGGCATCGCTATGTTCTAGCTCTTCTTCGTGCTCGTGCTCGTGCTCGTGCTCGTGCTCGTGCTCGATACGTTGCGTGTTCTCGTTAAGGCACTTGGAAACACGATCGAATTTCATCGCGATACGGGTGAGCATCGCGACGCTCTTCTAGTTGGTCATTGTAGCCTCAATTCGATTACGAGCACGAGCACCGTTTCACTGAGCACGAGCACGGTGATAGGAAATCCGCACGAGTACCGTTTCTAGGACCAAAGTCTTTGGAGCTTCTCTTTCGCGGGAACCTCCAGCGGGAATCGTTGGCTGAATGGATGGTCTTGAACGTTGGCCAACTCACGCAGGGCTTGGTGGATGTGCTCAGGCCGAATTCGAATGCCTTCGACCTTGTCGCACTCCAGGGTCTGTGCGTTGACGGGAATAAGCTGCTGTTTTTCATCGGTTCCACCGAGCACGCGATTTCCGGCAATACCTGGACCCAGGAACATGATGGAATTGATGGACCAATGATCTTTGCCATTGCCGTTGTTGTAAGTGGGCGTGCGGCCCATCTCGCTCTGGATGATCACCACCAGCTTGTCGCGAATCTGAAGTTGTTCAGCTTTCCGCAAGAGGTCATCGATACCAGCCAATAACTCCGGAATCAATTTCATCTGATCCTTGTCGTTGTTGTTATGACTGTCGAACTGACCGATCGATAAGTTGGCTGAGATGCAAACGCCAGCTTTGAAGGCAGCCAAGGCGATGTCATTTTGCTGCGGGAGTCGTTCTTTGGATGGCTCTTTTGGGAGAAATGGCACCACGCGTTCGAGAGCTTTGGAATTCGCCTGTGCGGCGTACAACATGCTTTGGCTACGCTCGACCCTCGGCAACCGAGCGTTCGAAATGCGCGATTGAAATTGCTCCTCGAGCGCACGTTCGATGCGATCAGCGACAAATGCGTCTTGATAAGCATGCGTGCCGCCTTCTACGGAGTCGGCTCGAGCGAGCAACCTGAGCGACTGCAGGTAGGGAACACGCGACATGGGAACAAGATTCCCGGTGGCAGAGTAGTTGCCAAAGGTGAGAAATGCCAAAGGGGCTTGGGCTCCATGGCAGGCGGCAACCAGTGCCGGAAAGGTGGGATAAGCAAGGCTATCGAGCTTTCCTGTCGCCATGTACCTTGCACAGGGCGTGTGGTTATTGACCGACAGATCCAGTCCATGGATTACTCGGAGTTCGGGGCCGTATTTCGCAAAGAAGTCTTCATTGCTCATCCCGCTTTCTATGTGTTTTGCGATCGGCGCAATGCGATGATTGCCGACGGTCAAGATATCGCCCTGCTGATAAAGCCGGTTGATACCATCTACCCCCTTGGGGTCCATCAAGTAGGTCGTATCCCACCCCCCTGATGCGTTGAAGACCACATAATAGGGGCCGGGGTAGCCGGCGGTTTCCGAGGATGTCTGCGGAGCACTTAAGACCGATTGCCAGTGAATCGGAGCGGCAAAACCTAGTCCAGCAAGTCCGCAGCGCTTCAGGAATGTTCGACGTGACATGGCAGAGCGTTACTCGTAAAGGAATTCATGTTGACGCAGCAAATAAGTCACGACACCGCGCCAAGCGCGAACGGTGTAGTGGGGGTCTTCGACACGAAAATCCTCGCGGCCACCGCAAAAATAGGTTTCTCGCGGTTCGTAATTCGGCTGAGCCTTGGCGTCGCCAAGGATGCCGCAAAAGAGCTCAAAAACACGTTCGACTTCGGGGTGGTCGACCCGATGGCGATGGCCAAGGATCTTCTCCTGCAAACCGACGATCGTCTCAAGGATCTTCTGATCCGATGATTCATCGCCTGGCACGACCGAGGGCTCGATTCCAGGAAAGAGAATCCGCTCGGCGGCCGGGCGATGGAAATCCAGGCCCACGTTCAAGCAAGCGACATCGTTTGCCATGATGCGCTGGATGGCCCCCATCGCACCGCTGGGGTCTGCATTGCGTTCTGTGACGGTGATCGAGTCGATGCCGCCATATAGGATCTTGTACTCTTCTTGGAATCGTCCCCATGGCTTGCCAAAGATCGCGCTGAGTTTGCGCTCCATCTGTTCCGGTGTAACCAAACGGACCACACCGACGTCATCCAATTCCGCTTGACGTTCTGGATGCTCAGCGACCGAGGCGACGCCATCGGCACGGTAGAAGTCACTTGATACGATCGCCTTGAAGGCTTCTTTGAGATTCAAGCCGGATTCTTTCAATCGGCTAGCCGCGGCGGTGATCATCCTTCGTTGCTCAAGATAGGCTCTGCGTTTGCCGGAAAAATTTGGATCATCGATATCCTCAGGTGGCTGAAGGACTTTACGACCTACCAGGATGAAATACACATGCTCGACCATCGCTATCGGAAAGCGGGGATCTTTGACCGTTCGTTCGGCAAGCCACTGCGTTGCGCGCCAACGCTGGTCTTCGGGTAGCTCTTCTCCTTCAAAGCCCGAGGGGAACATATCCTTGTACCAACCCTCTTTTCGAGGCCCCAATTCGCCTTGAAAGTTGAAGTCCTGAAACAGACCCGCCACAGGATCAAGGGTCTTATGGCAGACGACGCAGTCGGCCGCCTGCATCGTCGGAATCTCGAACTTGGCCGCTACAGCCGCCGCGTCCGAAGAGCGAGGCGCAAGCTGCATGATATCGACACCCAAAAAATGCTGGTAAAACATCCTGGCTCGCAGCCGATTACGATTGGTTTCCGTCGAAGGATACCGCCGTAGATAATGGAACATGCTCAGGAAGCCTGAATGCGGATACAAGCCTGTTTTCGATTCCTGTACCTTTCCATCGCGCGCTTGGAGAGCATGCAAGCGAGCGGGAATGAACTCGAAAGGGTCTTCGCTGTTTTTGAATTGACCTTTCACTTCGTCGTAGATTCCGTAACCACGGGCGGTGTAGGGGCTGACCATGATGTAGTCGGCAGTGGCCAGCTCCGAAAACGGCCGATCGTTCCGCACGATGTAGGCGATTAGCTCCAAGGGTTCACGCAACAAAGCGTCGCGATAGACCGCAGCCAGTTTCCAACCGGCTCGTTCCCGCTCGGCCTCCGGAAGATTGCTAAAATCGTGCGTCTGATACCACAATCGCGTCTTTTCAAAGTGGTCGTAGGACAACAGGGTTTCGGCGTTGTCCTCGATACCTACGGTAAGGAAGATATCGTTGAAACCCTCTTTCAATCTCTCGTAGAAAGCTTCCTCTTGCATGATCGAATCCAAGATCGAATCGACGGCCGAGAGCCCCTCTTTTTCGACCCTCTTGAGCTCCTCGTCCGACGGTAGTCGACCTGCCAACGAGAGGGTGACTCGTCGCAGCAATCGCGACGCAGAGAGCATGGTCACTCCGTGAAAAAACGGTATGGGCTTGTAGGCGTCGTTTTGGACATTGAAAACTGGCTTGACTGCTAGGATTGGTTCAATCGCTCGCGACATCGTTTGATGGACGAACCGCTCTAGGATTTTTAAACCTGTCGATTCCGGCTTGAGCACTTGACCTCCGCCGTGATCGAGTTGGCCGACGACCTTCTGCAGAAGAACCGATTGATCGCCATGGACCTTTTTTGCCATGGACTCAAAGGCATCACGATTGCGAGTCAGTATCTGGGGATCGTCGAAACGATCGACGGTTTTTTCTAAAATAAATTCGGTTTCCCTGGCCTCTCCTTGAGGGTTGTGGCAGCGCAGGCAAGTCCTTTCCCCGATCTTCGCCCAGACTTCGGCATCGAAGACAGGATCGTGCGGATCTCCGCGGGCCGTATCGCTCATCCAGATGCACATCCAAGCGACGCAAATGGTGCTGAGAATCATCCAGGGCAGCGTTAATCGCCAGAACGATTCAACCCGTTGAGATGGTTCACACATGGAGCTGACCGATACGGTTGGAATGACTTGGGGGGATTCGCGGATGCCTTAATTGTACACAATGCCCTGCAACCCAATAAGGATCGGACGGATCGGACGGATCGGACGGATCGGATCATGGTATAGTGTCGAACGCGTTTCGAGGCCTGCGCAGTCGTTTCGGCCTTGCTCACTAGAACCCATGGATTCTTTTAGCTATGTTGGATCGGACTGCGAACCTGCAACTTGTCGAGGAATTCGTCAGCAGCGATAGCCTCAAACGGCATATGTTGGCCGTCGAGGCGGCTATGCGGGCGTACGCAGAGCGTTTTGGCCAAGACATCGAGCTTTGGGGCACCGTGGGATTGCTCCACGATTTCGATTACGAACGCTGGCCCAACGCGCCCGATCATCCATTGCAAGGGAGCGTGATTCTGCGGGAGCGAGGATACTCCGAAGAGGTCGTACGAGCGATTTTGTCCCATGCGGATTATATGAGCGACCAGTACCCGCGCCAAACAAAATTAGAACACGGTCTTTACGCCTGCGATGAGCTATGCGGTTTCTTGACCGCCTGTGCGATGGTTCGACCGCAGCGACTCGAGGGAATCACAGCCTCAAGCGTTAAAAAGAAGCTCAAGAATCTGAGCTTTGCAGCAGCGGTCCATCGAGAGGACATCACCCGAGGCGCCGAAGCCTTTGGCGTGGATCTCGACGAGCATATCGAGTTTTGCGCGAACGCGATGCATGTGGGCAAAATTGTTTGACGCAAGCGACCTGTCTTGCCAAAGTCGATAGCGGTTATTCTTGTTGCTATAATGAGAACCGACAGAGCCTCAGGGCTACGGGAAATCGATCAAAGCCTCCTGTTTGAAAAAGTCGCTTCATGAGCACCCCCAATCACCCCCAATCCAACTCCGGCATCCAGATCACTTGGCATGGCCATTCGACTTGGAGCATTCGCACCGGCAAGTTCCATCTGCTGATCGATCCGTTCTTCGAATCGAATCCTATGGCCAAGACCAAACCATCGCAGATGCATCCGACGCATATCCTGATCTCCCACGGACATTTCGATCACATCGCCGATGCCGTTTCCATCGCCAAACGCAGCGGTGCTGAAGTCCTTGCCAACTACGAGATCGCGACGTGGCTCAGTAAGCATCATGGGGTAGAGCACACCGTCGGTATGAATCTCGGTGGCAGTTATTCCTGCGAAGCTGGGCGAATTCAACTCGTTGCGGCGCTTCATTCTTCAAGTCTACCCGACGGCAGTTACGGCGGAACGGCTGGCGGTTGGGTGCTTGACCTGTCGCTTCACGATTCGACACCCAAGCGGATTTACTACGCTGGAGATACAGCGTTGTTCAGCGACATGCAGTGGGTAGCGAGCAAACCGGTTGAGTTGTTCATCGTCCCGATAGGCGATCTTTTCACCATGGGAGTCGATGATAGCGTCCAAGCGACGCGGTTTGTGCATCCGCAGTACGTCATGCCGACGCATTTCAACACATGGCCACCGATCGCCCAAGACGAGAAAGCTTGGGCGGCCAAAATCGATGCTCAAACCGACGCCGAACCGGTGCTGGTCACGGTCGATGTGCCATGGGATTTGCCGAATTAACGGCCTGTGGTTTAACGGCCTGCGGTGTTGCCCAAGTATCGGTTAGGCTGAGGAGCCTTGCCCTGCTGCAATTCGCGCTCGGTCACGTGACGACCATGCTGGGGTGGAACCATCCGATGGAGCACCACCGGAAGTGGATTGGTGTGGACCACCACCTCGCGTCCCTGAATCTTTCGCGTGTATTGTTTGGCTTCCGCGATGCCAAGGGAACCGCAGACTACCAGTGCAAAAGCAGTAAAACTTAGGCATCGCATTTTTTTGCTCCACAATGCATTTCGGGACTAGAAAAACGTCAAATCAGTCTACTCGGCGATTGTGGCCACACCAAAAAATTTTGTGCTAAACAGCGCCAATAGCTTCGATACGCGTATCGTCTGTCGGGTTTGTGACGGTTCTTTGGTTTGTTGGTTCGTTGCGTTGAGCGACTCGAACCGCATTGCCGGCAGTACCGACAAACACGTCAATTTCGATTCCATCGATTCCTTGGAATCGTTTCCCCGGCGGCTTGGCCAACGCCGATTCGAATTCTTTTGAAAACCGCTTGGGCTCCGATCACTCTGTACCAAGTCCGATCGCTTCTGGCCTCTTTTATTGATTATGACGATGTTCGTTCCCCATTGCCCAATTGAATTCGCACTCTGGTGGTCGAAGCGATACCACAGGGCCTCGGGATGCGTATGGTCCCCGGAAGTCCATAAGGTCGAATTGTTCCAGTCGATTTCGATGCTGCGAGTGCAGGCATGGACAGATCGCTTGGAGATGGCCAAGGTCAGAAAATGGAAGTTGCTCTCGTCGTTCGGGGGAGCATTGGAGTCTCAACGCCGAGAAGTCAGCCGAGAAGTGATCTGCGACGTCTTGGTTTCCGAACCTTTGGTTCGTCTCTTAGCGAGCACGGCCAAGTCCATTGTCGTTCCCGAGATCCGGCAGCGAATCCATCCGCTGTTGCAAGAAACCTTTGTATCGATGCGTCAGGTCCGATGCGTAGCGCTAGAGCACCTGATTGTCGAGCTAGACCGAGGTGCACCCTGGGCGCGTTCGGTCAATCGTCTGAGGATCGCCTTTGAGCAATGGACCGATATGCTGCTTGGAATCGCTGCAGCCCAAGAGGACATGCCAGTAGCTACGGCCTTTGAATACGGTTTCCGATCGGATCGAATCCGGGAATTTGCTTTCGAAGCTGCCGAGACAGACCAACAGCTATCGCCGATGCTCGAAGACTGGTTCTTGGTCCAAGGCGTTCGGCGAATGATGCGGTCGCTTGCTGTTCCTAGTCCGTTGTATCCCGACTGGGGATTTCAGTTGCATCAGTTGGCTTCAAGCTTTCTGTCTTCCCGTGCCTTTCTCCAAGAATCCATCACCGAGTCGCTTCAAATCGAGCAGCGTTTCGAGAAGATTGAGCATTGGCTAGCGATGCTCGGCCCGGTCTAAGCCTGCTTCACCCAAAGAGGTTATGGGACCAGTCCGGGTCCATTTGCAAGAAGCATTTCAGAGCAAGGAGTATCAGGCCGAGCGAGCGATCCTCGAAGCCACCTTGCCAGGTTGGCTGTTGGCTAGTTAGCGATCACTCTGGCAAAGGCCGATCTTTGGTCTCCGGCAGGAACGCAAGCGCGATCAGGCCGACGAGAAAAAAGACGCTCATGTAGGTACATGCATCGCGGAAGGCTTGGAGTTTGACTTCTGCGCTCGCCCCTTGGGGAATCAATCCCTTTTGCAACTCCCCGAGAGTGATCGGACCGGTCGCGGCTACGTAACGGCCGACGTTGTAGCAAAAGCTCGTGCCGGTGCTTCGTAAGCGGGTTGGAAATAGCTCGGGTAGGTAGACGGCAAAACCTGCAAAGAGAGCCAATTGAAAAAAGCCCATCACACCACTTAGCCAGATCGTGGACCATTGGCCGTTGAAGGTCCGGAAAAACAGGATGGTTGCTCCCATCGCAGCGACGAATCCGATCGCGAATGCTTTTTTGCGACCGATGCGTTGGCACAGGTAGGTAAAGGCCAGCATTCCGAAGAAGGCTCCAGTATTTTGAATGATGCCGTTGATCCCGCGAAACGTCGACTGGGCGGACTTGATCACCGCAGGTTCGACGTTCGGGTTCTCCTTCTTCATTTGCAACTCGATCACACCGTTGATCAGCTCGGGAGCGAAAAAGCCGATCCCCCAAACGCCCACCACCCCGGCGATGCACAGCAGGAGCCCACCGATGGCCGACGTTCGCCACTTGGCATCACCAAGCAGTTCGCTGTAGGAGCCGAATTTGACCCCCGTGAGCTTTCCTTCTTGGCGGGCTTTGACCCACTTCTCGGGCTCCTTGAGTCGCCATTGGATGAACACGCACAAGAAGGCGGGTAAGGCTCCGAAGAGGAACATGATTTTCCAGCCGCTGCTCGGGTCGATCTTGCCTGCGGCACCGAGTTTCCCAACGACAATGCTCATCAGACCGGCAGTGATATTGCCGATCGCCGAAAGGGCTTGGAGCAATCCCAGGGCGGGCGTTCGCGAGCGTTCGGGAAGACTATCGGCGACCAAGGCGACGGCCAATCCGAATACACCGCCGACCCCCATGCCGGTGATGAAGCGGTAGATGAAAAAGTCGACCCAGCCGGTCGAAAAAGCGCTTAGGCCCGTGCACAGTGAGTACATCAAGACGGTGATTGCCAAAGTGCGAGCGCGTCCGATCCGATCCCCGATCGCGCCGAAGATCAGACCTCCGGTCGCCCAACCGATCATGAAGACCGAGGTCGAATACGCCGCGTACTGCGTTACGATCGAAGATTCTGTCGTGCTTGGGAGGAGTGATTTGAGAGCATCTTGCCTAGCCAAGATGAAGACTTGTTGGTCCAGGCAATCGAAGACCCAAGCCATCGAGGCCATGGCAAAGACGAACCAGTGGTAGGACGTCAGACCTTTCCACCAAGCTTGCCCCTCAAGATCGGTGTCGGTGCGGCTGTCCATGGGTTACTTCCAAAATGCGAAAAAAAAGGGGGCGAGACAAAGGCGGATGAGAAACAGGCGCTTGAGAAATGGGCGATTAAGAAACGGGCGATCCGGCAAGAATAGGAGTATAACGCAAAAAACAGGTGCGATTCGATTCGCGGGTTGACGCAGGTAAAAAGTTACTTTTTGATTGCGTAGAGGGCTTGGTAGGACCGGATGTATAGGACTCCGTCGGCGATCACCGGCGATGCGGTGATGGCTTCGCCCATCGGAATCGTCGAGACGATTTGGAAGTCCCTACCGGCCTTGACCACGGTGCAATGGCCGTCATTGGATGCGAAGTAGATGTGTCCATCGGCATAGGTTGGACTCGAGCGATGCTGGCCCGTGTAGGTCCGTTGGAAGTAAATTTCCTCGCCTGTCTTATGATCCAAGCACTGGAGCTTGCCATCTTTGTGCAAAACATACACAAGTCCATCGACAACCAAGGGGATCGAGACATCGGGTGTGCGTGGTAGGTTCCAAGCCACGACATCGGACTTTTCGGAGCTGTTGCCTTGCAAGGACTCGTTGACCTTCAGGGCTACCATCGGGCCTTCTTTGGCCGTCGGCACGATGATCGAGCCGGGGATGACCAGTGGAGATGCGACGAAGCGGAAGGTGGGATCATTCTGTTTCGGATTGATTTTCGTGGGCCCATTGAGTTCGCCGAATCGCCACAACTCCTTGCCGTCGGAAAGCTGGTGGCCGGTGGTGCAATCGGCGCCGTGGACGACGAGGAATTCCTGTTTCGCGTCCCGATAGATAAACGGGGAAGCATACGAGTGTTTGCACTCGAATTCGGCTTGGGTCACCCGATCGATCGACCAGATCGTATCGCCGGTATTCTTGTCGAGTTTGATGACTTTGCCCGTGCGGGTGTTGTCATCGCGGCGCATCGGGCCGTGAAGCAGTTGCAGGTAGAGTGCCTGTGCATCGAGCACCGGGGTGCTGGTCATTCCGAATTGAATGTCGAGCTTACCAAACCGCTCGTTTACGTCGATCTTCCAGACCGGTTGGCCTTCGACGGTGAAACAAGCCAGGATGCCGGTTCCGAAGAAACACCAAACATGCTTTCCGTCGGTGCTCGGCGATGGAGATGCCGAGTTGCCTTCGCCGGCCCTGGCGTCTTGATTGCCCGAGCCGACCTTCTGCTGCCATAGCGGCTTGCCATCCTTGGTGCTTACGGCCATCAGGACCAGATCGTCCCCTTGGGCACTGGTAAGAAAAACCCGATCATTCCATACCACGGGCGTCGCGCCGGCTTGGCCTGGCAGTTCGCATCGCCACAGGACGTTCTCCTTGGCAGACCACTGGGTTGCGATGTTTTTTTCGTTCGATACTCCATCGTTCTTAGGCCCGCGCCACTGAGGCCAGTTGTCGGCCAATGTGTCGCTGATTGTCCCGCTGGCTACCACGGCGCTTAGGAACAGGCTGGATATACGGACAGTTTTCATCGGTCGTTGCATAGGACAGTTGCTCATGGTCGAACGCTGGGGGAGGGAGTAAGCTATTTGCTCGGCTGGGCCGCTAGCCCAGTATAATCTGTACCGAAGGTTTTTTGTGTGTCTGTTGATCCTCCAAAGCGTCCCGAATTTTCATGAGTCAAAAATGCTTGGCCTACGTCCGAGAAATTTGCTGCTTGCGGCTACCGGTTTTGATTTTGGCCGTTGTGTTAATTTCCCTCGAAACACAAGCCCAAACACCGAGTCTCGCCGAGTCGACAGCCGATGCCCAGCCCGAGCACCGCGCGCTCGCCGCTACGTTGGCCGTTACCAAAGTTGATCCGCCTTCTTGGTGGATCGGCTCGGTGACCAATCCCATCCGGTTGCTCATTGCAGGACAAGGACTTGGCAAGGAACTGATCTTGACTGCCGACCGAGAGGGTCTGCAGTTTACGAATCTCAGAGCTAGCCAAAACGGGCATTACCTTTTTGCCGATCTGCACATCGCCCCGGATTGCAAGCCCGGCCAGGTCCAATTCGAGTTGTCCGTGGGGGACCCCCAAACAAGCCCCCAGACATGCCCCCAGCGAACCATGTTCGCTTGGGAAGTCCTCGAAGCCCCGGCGCATCAACCCCAGGGGTTCGGACCCGAGGACTTCATTTATTTCCTCATGCCCGACCGGTTCTGCGATGGCGATCCTGCGAACAATCGCACGGAGAAATCTCCCGCGATTTACGACCGGAGCAAGTCCCGGTTCTATCACGGCGGAGATATCCAAGGCATCGCGAGCAAACTCGATTACATCCAGAGCCTGGGAGCCACCGCGATCTGGACGACACCCATCTATGACAACAACGACGCTCCTGACCTCAAGGAGATGCATCCGGAGCCAGGGGGAAGCAAGCCTGTGCCGACGACCGGCTACCATGGCTACGGAGCGATCGATCTTTATGCGGTCGATGAACATTTCGGAACGCTCAAGGAAGTCCAAGCTTGGATCGCCCAATCGCACCGAAGGGGCTTGAAGGTGATCCAGGATCAAGTCGCAAACCACACAGGGCCCTACCATGCATGGGTTCAAGACCCACCGACCCAAACTTGGTGGAATGGGACGGCGGCCAAGCACCCGAAGAACAATTGGCAGAAATGGACGGCCATGAATCCTCGTGCCACCCGGCAGACCCAGCAGTTGAACCTCGATGGATGGTTTGCCGATGTGCTTCCGGATCTGAACCAGGATGATCCTGAGGTCGCCAAGTACTTGATCCAACACTCGATCTGGTGGCTCGGGGTCGCCGGCTTTGACGCGATCCGTATGGATACCCTTCCCCACGTTCCACGCAGTTTTTGGGGAAAATGGGCCGGCGCAGTCAAACGGGAATTCCCAAATACCAAAGTGCTCGGCGAACTGTTCGATGCAGACCCGGTCCTGGTGGCTTATTACCAAGGTGGCCGGCGGGGCCACGACCAAATCGATACTCAAATCGATACGCTCTTTGACTTCGGCCTCTTTACTCCGATCCGAAACGCGTTCGCCAAAGGCAAGGCCCTGCGGGATGTCCATCAGATGTTTGCAAGGGATTGGCTATACGTCGATCCGAACCGTTTGGCGACGTTTGTCGGTGTGCACGACATGCCTCGCTTCATGCACGAAAAAGGAGCCACGATCCAAGGGCTCCAAGCGGCGATGACTCTGATGATGACCAGCCGTGGAACGCCGATCCTTTACTACGGCGATGAGCTCGCGATGCCCGGCGGCGAGGACCCGGATAATCGCAGAGATTTCCCCGGAGGCTTTCCAGGGGATACTCGCAATGCGTTCGACCCTGCTGGTCGCGTGCCGACGGAAAGCACCGTATGGAACCACATCGCTCGTCTGGGCGCTCTACGCAAGAAGTACCCGGAACTTGCACTGGGCAAGTCGCTCGATTTGCTCGATGCCCAGCAGCAGTACGTCTATGCCAGGCTAGGCGATCGCCAGACGCTCCTGGTCGCGATCAACAACGACACCGAGCCGGCCACCATCGAGTTCGATGCCCATGCGTTGCCATGTCAAGCGATCTTCAAAGGTTGGTCGTTTCAATGCGACGATCTTTTAGGTGGAGCCGACCGGCTGACGGTCCAGGTCGAAGTCCCAAATCCAGGCCCAAAGGAAGATACCGTTGAGGCTACCGATGAGGTCTCTGCGGTTCGAGCCGCTGCGAGCTTGACCCTGCCTGCTCGCACCAGTGCGGTGTTTCTCCTGCCGGAGTGATCGCAGGTTTTGCTACCAACGGACCTCGACGGCCGCGCCGACTCGAACTCCTAGCATCATCGATGCAGAGTCTTCGACCAAATGAAGCTTCAGCGGAGCCTCAGCGTCGGCGATCGCCACAAGGGTCATGGCCGGTTGCCCATGGTCGCTGTGAAAGATCCCGATCGTCTCGTGCTCTTGGTCGATCAACACCCGAGTCTCACTCGAACGGGGAATGTCCTTCCAATCCTTTGGTGCGATGTCGGTGACTAAGTCTCCATTCTCAGAGACCTCGACGACCTTTCCTTGAATTCGTCTCGACACAAAAGCTGCTCCTGAGAAGTGACTCTAGCGGCAAATTCGATTTGAACCCGCGGTGCATTTAGGTTTATGCATCGCTCATTTTATACAAAGCCGTCAACCGATGGGGCTACTTTGAAAGATTAAGAATCCCTCACGTTAAGGGGCCACACGTTAAGGGGTACGCAGGGCGATGAGCCAGCCGCTGGATTCCCTACGCATGACTCCCAACCAGCGGCCTTGCTGCACATCGACGACAAAGGCCCCATCGAGTTCGGTGGGAAGCTGGAAGGAATCCTCAAGGCGCAGTCCTCGTTCGGTTTTCTCGAACCGGTTGCTATCGACGAGAATCGATCGATCGGTTTCCGAGCCGATGATGAGCAGGTCTTGGGGTTGGCCATCCAAGGGTTTGAGAAATTCTCGCGCATCGAGCAACGGTTCGCTGATCGAGGGTTGAGCCGTCAGACGGATGCCAAGCACGTTGCTGCCGTCGGACAGGGGTAGGTTTGCGATTGGCTCGAATGTCGCTTGGGATACCCCTGCGACTTCGAGTTGTCCAGAGTTTTCGATTGCGGATTTCGAAAGGGTGGAAAAGTCCTCGCGGCACAGCAGCATGCCATCATCGAGCAGCAATCCCCAGCCGAGTTTTTGCTTGGTCACCGAAAAGCCAAACGAAGTCTGTTTCCAAACAAGGCTGGTTCGGTAACTGACGGGCGATTGTCGCTGAAGCTTGTCCCAGATCGCGCCGTAGGGGAGTGAAGGTTTCCATTCGTTCCATTCCTCTTCGGGTTTCTCATAAAGCATGAAATGAGCTCCCGTTCCGACAACCTTGCCTTTCGAGTTCGGTGTTGCAAACTCGATGCCTCCATAGAGGACCTCGCTCAGCGAGTCGGCTTCGAGCTTCAAACCGGTGATTCCCAAGTTCACTCGCCAGCCGCTGCGCAACCAGAACTTGGAGTTGCTGCGAACAAGTTCGTGATATTCTGGATCGATCGCACAGCGGACCAGGACGCTGCGAGCATCGCTTGCCAGGCTCACCGTCAGGACATCCCCTACATGGAATCCGCGGTGAAGGATGGGAGTGCCGCTGTCGAGTCCATAGCGTTTGGGCGAATCGAGGATGATTTCGACCGAGCCTTCCTTGGGGCGAATCGGTGGTGCGGACTCAAGGCCCTCAAAGAGCCTGACGTTGTACTTGGTCGATGACCCAGGCTCCATGGCGATGTATTTCGGACCGACGATCGTGTCGAGCCCACGGACCGAATCGAACGAGACGATCGGTCTTGCAATCCAAAAGCTCGTTCCGTCGGTCACTACACGCCTTGCGTTCGGATTCAATCGCACCGAGACTTGGATTTTTGGACCTTGAATCCGCAACGCCGAATCCTCAGGCGCCGGCTCGCGCAAGGAGGATTCCTGTAGGGCGATTTTTTCCACTCGGCCCACATCGATCCCGCGATACCTAAGGGATTCGCCTAGCTGCAATCCGTGCCCCTGCTGAAATTCGATGAGAATCAACTCCCCCTCGTTTTGGTAAGCCCGAACAAAGAGAACCAGGCTCAGTAGTCCGCACAATGCAGTCGCGATCCAAAGCCACGAAAGTCGCTGAGGCTTTTTGAGGATTGGAACTGCCCAGGGTACAGATTCCAGCTGTACAGATTCCAGCGGTACAGATTCCAGCGGTACAGATTCTTCGATCGGCGGGGGTTGCATCGATGGTATTCTCGGTTTTCAACGCTTCCGGGGTTCTGCCAACAGTCCTGGGATTGTACGATACTCGCTGCGGAAAAAACTCGCTGTGAAAAACGGCCAAGGCTCAGGAAACTGCTAAGGCTCAATGGACGAAGCGATCGTCAGCAACAGGATAGCTATCAACATGACATTCAACAGCATGCTAGTCAACAACGCCATTGCGCCTCTGGCCCACGCTGGACATGGTTCGATCGATGCGAACCATCCCGCACACTACGTGACGAATCCAGAGCACGCCTTGGTAATCCTTGCGATCCTCACGAGTGTGATTTGCTTGGCCGGGTTTGCTCTTCGCCGAGCTTATCGGATTTCAAAGCCGACCTGAACACCCACCGAGAGGACAAGGTCATTGGGATTGACCTGAAGGGTCCTTCTGTCTGTTTTCTCTTGTGCGTCTTGGACCCCATAAGGGGAACTGACCAGAACTCCATTGACATAGCTCGGACTGTTGCTGTTGACACTCGGTGCCAACGGCTGGATCGTCGAGCTGATCATCTTGACTTCTCCGAGCTGCTTGCCAGCAGCTTCGGCCAAACGCTGGGCCTGAGCTTTGGCTTTCTCGAAACATTTTTTCAACGCGGCGGCTTCCTGGACCTCGGTCATGACTCCCACATACAAGACCTGGGTGTCGCTGTTGGCCGCCAACGGGTTCGATGAGGAGGCATAAGCACTCGCGCCCATCAAAGGCATGATCTGCTCGAGCTCTTCTTCGGTCAATTGGACCCGGAGCTTGGTCCCTCGGAACTCTTTGCTCTGCGCCATCTGCCGAAGTTTCGCACCAAACTCAACGCTGCTGTCGAGATTCGGCTCGGTGATCGGCCACTCGGCGATCAGCCGATTGCTGGCCGCATGAATCATCGGAAGGGGCTCGGATTGCCCATCGAGTTCTTCTTCTTCCTGCAAAAGCATTTCGCGCAGTCGGCCCTTCATCTGCGGATTGTTGACCTGCATCTGAGCCGCTTGGCGACGCATCCACATTCGGGCTGATTCCGCGTTCTCGACGAAAGGGACCGTATGGTTCAACACGGGCATGGTCCATCGGTAGCTACCACCGATGCTGCCTAATTCAGCCAGCGATTTTTCAACATTCACGCGATGCTCTCGCAAAGCGACTACGGCCTGCTCTGCCTCCCGGTCCTCGACTCGAAAAACCGCACGCAATTGGATCGCTACCGGTTGCAAGACGATCGCCTCTTGAGCCGTGACGCTCAGCAACGCGGGGCCTTGCGCAACAGGCAGTGAATTCCCCGTCGACTGTCCCAAGCCGATCGATGTACCCATGGTTCCCACGGTGCCAATTGCAAGCGAACCCTGCGCGAGGGCCAACGTAGCAAACAACCACCAATTTCGTAGCACGATGGGGCCTCCAGTACCTCTAAGAAGCGTCGAAAAACCTTTTAGCCCATGATACTACGAAGCCGTTGGACGAGGGACGATAAAGTCCCGAAATTCGCGAGCATGCACTCGGGCGCTTGCACTCGGGCACCAGGTTCGCGTCCAAACCGTCTGAAGCGCAACCTAATGCGAAGCTTAATGCGCCGAGTGTTTTTTGGGTTTGTAGATCTCCGTCGCGGTTCCGAAGTGGACCTCGCCGGCATTCATCAACGTCTCGCTGAGGGTCGGATGGGGGTGGATCGATTCGGTCAAATCCCGAACTTCACAGCCCATCTCGATGGCTAGCACCGCTTCGGCAATCAACTCCCCTGCACCTGAGCCGACGATTCCACAGCCCAAAACGCGATGGGTCGCAGGATCGACGAGCCATTTGGTCAAGCCATCGGTGCAGCCCAAGGCTTGAGCCCGTCCGCTGGCTGCCCAAGGATAGATTTCCACATCGACGGCGATCCCTTCTTTCTTGGCGCGATCCTCGGTCAGACCGGCCCACGCGATCTCCGGATCGGTGAAGACGACCGCAGGAATCGCTTGCTTATCGAACGTCACATTGCGCCCGAGGATCACTTCGATGGCTACCTTGGCTTGATGGCTTGCTTTGTGCGCTAGCATCGGTTCACCGGCAATGTCGCCGATGGCAAAGATATGCGGATCGCCAGTGCGTTGTTGGTGGTCACAGAGGGCAAAACCTCGTTGATCGAGCTGGACTTGGGTGTTCTCCAAACCCAAAGCCTGGCTCGCAGGCCGACGCCCTACGCTCACAAGCACCCGATCGAAGCGTTCGTGCCCGAACTTGCCAGGCCCTTCGAAGGTCACTTCGATTTGATTGTCGACCTCGGCAACCGAACCGACTTTGGTGCTAAGGTAGATCCGATTGTCGAAAAGTTGTTTCAATCGTCGTTGCAAGGGTGCAACTAAATCTCGATCGGCACCCGGCAAGAGGGTATCGGTCCACTCGACGACACTGACTTGGGTCCCCAAGTGCGCGTAGACGGTCCCCATTTCCAAGCCGATGTATCCACCGCCGATGACGAGCATTTTGGCGGGAATATCCTTCAGGTTCAGCGCGGCGGTCGAGTCCATCACACGGTCCGAACCGATCTTGAAGTTCGGCGGCATCGCAGGCACGCTTCCGGTGGCCAAGACGCAGTAGTCGAACGTAAGCTTCCCGCCTTCGGGGATACTCGCGTCGGTCCCTTCGAGGATCAATGTGGTAGAGCTTTCGAAACGCCCCCGAGCACGAATGACCTTCACGTTTCTGCGCTTGGCCAGTTGGGCAAGCCCACCGGTGAGGGTCTCGATGACTTTCTCTTTCCGGGCTCGAACCTTGTTGATGTCGATCTTTGGCTCACCGAAATCGACTCCCCAACTGCTTGTCAGTTGGTGGGCCTCGTCGATGACTTTAGCGACATGAAGCAGGGCCTTCGAGGGGATGCATCCGCGAAGAAGGCAGGTCCCGCCCAGCTTCGGTTCGCTTTCGACGATTACGACTTCGTGTCCCTCGTCGGCCGCGAGGAAAGCTGCTGCATATCCGCCAGGACCGCCACCTAGGACAACGATTGGAACGTGCATAAAAGTTCAAGCGATAGAGTGTTGGATGGTAAGCAAAGGGGCTCGTTTCGACGGATCGAACGAGCCCCGTTGGTTGTGATTATAATCTACGGAAGAGACTGTTAGCGATTAACGCGACAGGAATTCGACGACGATGTTCGCGTTGACTGGCAACGAGATATCGGAAGGTCCCGGTGCGCCCAACATGGTCGCTCGTAGGCTTTCGGTATCGAGCGACACCCAGTCCAAAGGAGCAGGAGGGTTGTTGGCGATAATTCCGCGGTAGAGGTTCCTAACAGCCTCGGTGCTGCGGACTTCAATCACATCTCCCGGTCGCAGAGAGAATGAAGGTGTGGTTACCTTGACTCCGTTGACTTTGAAGTGTCCGTGAACGATCCCCTGGCGAGCTTGAGGGCGGGTTTTGGACAGCCCAAGCCTTCGCACGACGTTGTCTAGTCGTCGTTCGCAGATCAGCAGCAAGGTCTCGCCGGTGTTACCCTTTTTGCGTACCGAGTCGTCGAAGTAACGTCGGAGTTGGCGTTCGCCGAGTCCGTAGTAGTACTTGATCTTTTGCTTTTCAGCCAATGCGGTTCCGTAGTTACCTGTCCGTCGGCTGCGTGGGTGCATACCTGGCGGACTGTCTTTCCGCTTCTCAAATGCTCGAACGCAACCTGCGCTTTCGTAGAGCAGTGCGCCGAAGCGGCGATTGACGCGCGCTTTGGGTCCTGTATATCGCGACATGCGAGTTTCCTATATTGGTGGGCACAGTCGGCACACTTTGCTACGCCGCAAAGGTCTGCTGGCCAAGGGGATCTTAGGTGGTTGTGAACTTGCGAGTATTCACGGATAGCAAACAAGAGCGGTTCAGGACGAACCGCTCGTTAGGTGTTTGCAGGCAAAAAAAATCAACCGGGTTGGTAACCGCAGCGAACTACTTGAGTTCGACGGTTGCACCGACTTCGGTGAGTTCCTTCTTGATCTTCTCAGCGTCTTCCTTGGAGACTTGTTCCTTGATCTTCGAAGGCGCGGCTTCGACCAATTTCTTGGAGTCGATCAGGGACAGGCCGGTCAAGTTCTTGACGATCTTGACGACGTCGAGCTTCTTGTCTCCGAAGGAGGTCAAGACGACATCGAATTCAGTCTTTTCAACCACTGCAGCCGCGGCGCCAGCACCATCGGCAGGAGCGGCCATGACCACTGCGCCACCGGCGGCAGCTTCGATGCCATGGACATCTTTCAGGTAATCGCTGAGTTCCTTGGCTTGCTTGAGCGTCAGGCCGACGATCTTCTCGCCTAAGGTCTGGATTTCTTCCGCGTAAGCGGTTGCTGACTCGGACATTTCTATCGTTCCTCTATGGTAAAAAACAGACAAACTAAACGCACCGGCGAGAATGGAAAACCGGTTGTTTCAAACGGATTGTTTAGGATACCGACGCACGCCGCCGGCTTCCTGACTCCCGGCCTTTCGACCGGGCATTGTACGACTACTCACTGGCACCCTCGGTTGCGACTGCTTCCTGGGCATCCGGTGTGGAACCTTCTTCTCGGTCCTCGATCATCTTCTTGACTTGACCGGCGATCTTGCGAGCCGGACCGACCAATTGACCAGACAGGGTGCTTCCTGGCGAGAGAATCTGACCCAAAAGCATTGCGATTTGCTCTTGGCGACTCGGCCATTTGGCGACCTTCTTGACTTGTGCCGCGTCCATGGCTTCTCCATCCATGACGCCACCTTTGATTTCCAATTTCGGGAAAACCCCCGAATCGGTCATCTTGGTTACGGTCTTGACCAACGAGACAAAATCCTCGCCGCCCCAAATGACAGCCAAGCTTCCGGCTTGCTTATCAAATGCGGGTCGTAGCGAGGAGCCATCGGTGGCCATGGCCGCAAGCGATTGCTTGACGACCATGAGACTCAGACCCTTGTCCCGAAGCGCCTTGCGGATCGCATAGTTTTCATTGCCGCTCATCCCGACGATGTTGGCGACCATCGCATCGTTGACGCCATCGAGGCGTCCTGAAATGTCGCGCGAGATCAGCCTTTTTACAAATTTGCTCATGTGCTCACCTGTTCCTTAAGCCGACACGCGGACGCTAGGGGTCATCGTTGCGCAAATCGCGATCGACTTGATATAAGTTCCTTTGACCGAGTTTGGCTTGATCGATTGCACATAGGAGATAAAGGCTCCGATGTTTTCGACAAGCTTGGTCGCATCGAAACTCATTTTCCCAACGACCGCATGGACGTTAGAACCTTTATCGTTCCGAAATTCGACCTTACCGGCTCGGTACTCTTTGACCACGCGTGCCACGTCGTTGGTGACCGTACCGGCACGTGGCGATGGCATGAGTCCCCGAGGACCGAGCAATTTCCCGAGCGGTCCGACGATCCCCATCATGTCTGGCGAGGCGATACAAACGTCGAAGTCGAGCCACCCGTCCTTGATTCGCTTGGAAAGCTCCTCAGCACCCACCGCATCGGCTCCAGCTTGCTCGGCTTCTTTGGCCAAGTCGCCTTTGGCGAACACGATGACGCGTTGGGTCTTTCCGATCCCATTAGGTAGAACGATCGACCCGCGAACGATTTGATCGTTCGCAGCCGGATCGACCCCAAGATTCATATGGATTTCGACCGTCTGATCGAATTTCCGCCCGCTGAACTGCTTGAGCACTTCAACAGCCTGCTGCAATGGCAAGGGAGTCTTTCCCGGAGCCTTCGCAAGCATGGATTTCATTGCCTTTGTTGGTTTGACCATCTGAAAGTTTCCCCTGGACTTAGCCTACGATCTCGATGCCCATGCTTCTCGCTGTACCTTCGATCATGCGACGAGCATGCTCCAAATCGCGGGCGTTTAGATCCGCCATTTTCTTCCGCTTGCAACCCCAGCGGCCATCTTCAGCAGCGCTGAAGCTGGTGGACTCTTGGTGATGAATTCAAAACTTCGGTCCGAATAGACCGTAACGACAACCGGAATCGGTGTCCCATTGAATTCTTTGGTCCGCTCGTTGAATTGCGATACGAACTGCCCTAAATTGATCCCGTACCTACCCAAGGACGTTCCGACCGGTGGTGCCGGCGTCGCCTTGCCCCCCGGAACCTGGAATGCCGCCTTGCCTGTGACTTGCTTGGCCATGTTTGAAAAAACCTAAATGACAAATTCCAAACGACAGACGAACGGTCAAGTCGGCCGACACCCGAAGATGCACAACCTCACCCAACCCGTTCGCCAGGACTACAACGACTCGATCTGCCAGTGATCTAGCTCGACCGGGGTGCTGCGCCCGAAAATATTAATAATGACCGTGACTCTTCCGTTGGCTTCGTCGATCCGATCGACTTCTCCTTCAAGGCTCTGGAAGTTTCCTTCCTTTACCCGAACGCGATCGCCCGAACGAAACGGTATCGAAGTCTTCGGCACTTGTTCTTGATCCACATCGGGATGCACGAGCTTGATGATTCGCTCGACATCCGCGTCAGTCATCGGCGTGGGCTTGCCATACGTTCCTGTAAAATCGCCGATGCCCGGTGTCTCTCGCACAAGGAACCAAGTGTCATCATTAATGATCATTTGGATCATCAGATAGCCGGGGTACAATTTGCGCTTAACTATGCGCTTCTTGCCCGCCCGGGTAAACTCCACGACATCTTCGGTCGGAACTAGAATCTCGCCGAAGTACTCTTTATGATTCGACAACTTGATACGCTTCTCAAGCGACTCGCGTATGGTGTCCTCTCGGTTGAATGCAACCTTCAGGATGTACCACTGCGGTGCTTGCGCAAGCCCATCAGTTGTTGTGTTGTTCGTGGAATTGTTCACTCGATAACCTAGCGCCAGTACGTACGAATCATCAACCGATCCCTAAACGGAACCGCCGATCAATCTCCTGGCTGTTGGCCGACTCTCTCGAGCCGACGCCACCAAAAAACTAACTCACTCCAAGCATGTCAAAGAGCCACTGCCAAATTGCGTCGTAGCAAAAAAGCAGCAGAGCCAATAATGCCATCGTGAATATAACAACCATCGAAGCCCTGTAAAGCTCAGTTTTCTTGGGCCACGAAACCTTATTTAATTCTGCCTCAACCGAGATCAAAAAATCGGCAAATCGAGGCCAATTGATCAATCTGTATCCTAACCACATACCCAAAGCACCCAGGCAAGCAGGCATCCAATACCGCGAGGTGCTCCAAAACAAATTCGTCGGGGCATTTCCTAGCGGTGCGGTCCAAGCTCCCATGGCCTCGGATAACTGCCAACCACCGAGCCAGCAAGCTAGCCAAATAGCCAAACAGGTCAATTGCCTTACAAGCCGACCCTGCTTGGGTTTGTACCGAGCGTTCGTGAAAAGCTCGGACCCAAAGGATCGATTGAGGGTATCGTCAGTAATCGTTGCCATACACAAGCACCTTTCTCACGAAAAGTGCAGTTCCTTGTTTCATCCGAATTCAACCCAAGCCCCACAGCACTGGCGGTTCAAGACAGCTAATGCTCCAGGGTCCTGAAACCTACAGAACAGCAGGGGCGGCAGGAGTCGAACCTGCAACCCCCGGTTTTGGAAACCGGTGCTCTGCCAATTGAGCTACGCCCCTTTTTGACAAGTCGCAGGTAATCTACCCGCGACCGTCGCTATTTTAATTACTCGACGATCTTGGTGACAACACCCGATCCGACCGTCTTGCCACCTTCGCGAATCGCGAAACGGACGCCTTCGTCAATCGCAACTGTCTTCTGCAATTCGACAATCACGCTGACGTTGTCCCCTGGCATGCACATTTCGGCCCCAACAAGTTCTG
The DNA here is from genome assembly GCA_026692845.1 of Planctomycetota bacterium. Taxonomy (GTDB): domain Bacteria; phylum Planctomycetota; class Planctomycetia; order Pirellulales; family Pirellulaceae; genus JBKCUI01. The sequence goes on from JAPLNM010000105.1 coordinate 87,608, forward strand.
CCGATCCGGTCACGTCGGTGGTTCTGAAGTAGAACTGAGGTCGGTACCCACTGAAAAATGGTGTGTGACGTCCCCCTTCGTCTTTGCTCAAGCAATAGACTTCGGCTTCGAATTTCTTGTGCGGGGTGATGCTGTTGGGCTTGGCCAACACTTGACCACGCTCGATGTCGTCACGGGCTACACCGCGAAGCAAACATCCAACGTTTTCACCAGCGCGTGCTTCCTTCATTTCCTTGCGGAACTGCTCGACGCCCGTTACAGTCGTCTTTCGCTTTTCCTTGGTCAATCCGATGATCTCGACTTCTTCGCCTACCTTGATCAGCCCACGCTCGATCCGGCCGGTTGCTACCGTTCCACGACCTTCGATGCTAAAGACGTCTTCAATGGCCATCAAAAATGGCTTGTCTTCTTCTCGGGTCGGTTGCGGAATAAACGAATCAACCGCGTCGAGAAGATCCGAAATGCACTTCGATGCTGCAGGATCGGCTGGCTTGTCATAAGCCAACTTGGCATTGCCTCGGACAATCGGAGTTTCTTCGCCGGGGAACCCGTACTTGGAGAGCAACTCTCGGATTTCCAATTCGACGAGCTCCAAAAGCTCTTCGTCATCGACCAAATCGCACTTGTTTAGAAACACGACGATCGCTGGCACATCGACCTGGCGAGCAAGAAGCACGTGCTCTTTGGTCTGTGGCATCGGCCCGTCAGCAGCACTTACCACCAAAATCGCGCCGTCCATCTGGGCAGCACCGGTGATCATGTTCTTGATAAAGTCAGCGTGACCAGGGCAGTCGATGTGAGCATAGTGACGGTTGGCCGTCTCGTACTCGACGTGCGATGCTGCGATCGTTACCGTTTTGGTCGCGTCGCGTACTGTTCCACCCTTGGCAATATCCGCATACGTCTTGGGAGTCGCCAAACCCTTGGCGGCCTGCACCGCAAGCAAAGCACCTGTCGTGGTGGTCTTGCCGTGGTCAATGTGACCAATCGTTCCAACGTTGCAGTGGGGTTTCTTGCGTTCAAATACCTCTTTGGCCATTTTTTGCTACAACACCTAAATTAAAAACCCTGAAATCCGTCGCCGTGAAGCCGATGCCATGCCAGCTAACGCCCACGCACAACTACTGAAGTACTCGTACGCTGTCTCCTGACCCAGATGCCCATCACTGAAGACTCCTTGATGGGACCTTGCGGTCGCAACGCGAAGCTAACATTTTTAAGGCAACTTTTCTCACCGAAGACCAAAAGCATAAGCAAATCCGATAAACATGCAATGCTTAAATCGGCACTCACGCCCAAGGCCCCCTTCCAGTTAAAGCTGCTGATGGGACTTGAACCCATGACCTCTTCCTTACCAAGGAAGTGCTCTACCACTGAGCTACAGCAGCAAGGACAGGAGAGCGGGTGAAGGGAATCGAACCCTCGTATTCAGCTTGGAAGGCTTTGAGCTACACCCGCATTCGTTCTTTCGCAATCCTTACGTCGACAACCCTCTCTCGCATTCCGTCGACCTCTAGGCACAAAACCCAAAAGCCCCGCACGTAAAATCTTTCCTAAACATATGGGAGGTGTAGGATTCGAACCTACGTAGGCATAGCCAACGGATTTACAGTCCGTCCCCTTTAACCACTCGGGCAACCTCCCCAGGATTCCAACCTAAGCCATTTTCGGCCAACATGCCCAGCTTTCTGCAATCCATCGACGCGGCTTGCTCGTCCGCTCAACTTGCTCGTCTCTACCGGATTGCCCAAGTCTCCAAGCGACCCGAAAAGGACGCCAAAAGATCAGAGCCGGCGATGGGACTCGAACCCGCAACCTGCTGATTACAAATCAGCTGCTCTGCCAATTGAGCTACGCCGGCATCTTGCTGTTGAGGTTCTCGCTCCAGCCGAGTCGCACTAGTGTACAAATCGCCCTTTTGCCCGCAAGGCGAATTTCCTGAGAGTTTTGAAGACATTTGCCAACGGCAAGGACCTACCAAAGGGCCTCGAAGTTCGTTTTTTGGCCCGAAGAACCTCGGATTAGCGGTTTTGGTTGAGAATCAGACCCAAGATTTCGGCCCGCGAGGATAGATTTTCTCGGAAAACACCTCGCATCGCACTGGTCGTACACGATGCCCCGGACTTGCGAATCCCTCGCATAGTCATGCAAGAATGGGAAGATTCAATCAGAACGACCACGCCGCGCGCATCGAGCTCCTGCTCGACCATATTGGCAATCGTCTCGGTCATGCGTTCCTGAACCTGCGGCCGCCTTGCAACCTCGTCGACAACCCTGGCCAGCTTGCTCAGCCCAACGACCTTGCCATTGGGCAAGTACCCCACATGCGCCTTGCCCGAAAACGGCAAGAGATGATGCTCGCACATGCTGTGGAATTCAATGTCCCGAACCAACACGATTTCATCGTAATTTTCAGTGAATACCCGCTTGAGGTGAACCCGAGGGTCCTTGTGCAACCCCGAGAATATCTCTGCATACATCCGGGCCACTCGCGCCGGAGTCTCAAGCAGTCCCTCGCGGTCCGGATCCTCCCCGACGGCGATGAGTATCTCGCGGACAGCCTTCTCAATCCGTGCATGGTCGACCGGCGCTGAGGCGGCCTTCGAGGGGCGGTTGTGGCTTTCTTCGTTTTTCGATGTCACAGGCTTCTTTCGCTTGTTGTTTCCAGGACTCTATAGCTTTCCCGCAATCATAATCGAACTTTCCGATTTTTTCGATTATTGTTCGGCTCTTGTTTTCGGCCCATGATGTTAGCGGCCCAAGATGTTAGCGGCTTGCCAAGCCCACTGCACAGGGCTGAGCCAACCGATCGTCAAACCCAGTTATTTTGACCGAACGCTACAGGCTGGCCAGTCCCTGGTACCTGCCCTACGGGTATACTCCAAACCGCTTGAACCACCCATCTTTCAACCAGCAATTCTTCAAACCAAACGTTGAAATCCCGTCGTTGGCAAGAAATTCACAAACCACAAACCTTAAAATCCGATGAGCCATAGCGATCCTTCAACCCAAACGACTGGCCAGTCGGTCAACCTGCGGGACTTCCAATCCCTGATCCACAAGATGTACTACCAGAAGGATCTCCAGCGCGGGATCCCAGGCACGTTCATGTGGCTCATGGAGGAAATCGGCGAGTTGGCCTCGGCTCTGCAATCCGGAAACGATCGAGAGAACCTCGAGGAAGAATTCGCCGATGTGCTGGCCTGGCTTACCACCATCGCCAACGTCGCCCAAATTGATCTTGCACAAGCCATTCACAAAAAGTACGGAGATGGCTGCCCGGGCTGCGGTCTGCTGGTGTGCACCTGCGCGATCGAAGAAAAGCCTTAGCCCAAACTCTGCTTGCCGCCTACTGCCCCCAACGTCGGAGCCTTGCTCACCCATGATCGATGTCCCTGCTGTCAACCAACTTCATACTTCGACCGTCGCTCGTTGGCACAACGAGCCAATCGATCAGCCTTACGGCGATCCTCTCGAAGCGATCGCAAATACCGGCGACCGAAGTCCCAACTCAGTGCTTGCAATCATCTGCCAACAGCATCAATACAACTACCTGCTTTGGCACCAAGAAGACATCGCACGGTCCGTAGATGTCTCCGAGGCGCAAATCGCCCAAGTCAAACGGAACATCGATAAGTACAACCAAGCCCGCAACGACTGGATCGAAAAGGTGGACGATTGGATCACTGCCGACCTGCAAAGAAAGCAAATCCAAGCCGCTGCGGAGTCGAAACTAAACACCGAAACGCCGGGCTCTTCGATCGATCGACTCTCGATCATGGCGCTGCGTATCTACCACCTCAAAGAACAACTCGAACGCTCCGATATCGACCAAGCCCACATCGATAAAGTCACGCATCGACTGGCTGTATGCGGTTTGCAATTTGCCGATCTATCGAACTCCTTATCCGAACTCTTGGCCGACATCTACTCGGGGACCAAGCGGCACAAGACCTACCGTCAGATGAAGATGTACAACGACCCGAGCCTAAACCCCTACCTCTACAATCGCCAAGCCAAAACGTCCTGATCTCTCCAACAGCTACTCGCACTCGATGCAGTGATTTTCGAGCACGAGCACGAGCACGAGCATGTCCGTCGAGTGTTTCCGAGCGACAACCCACGAAAATTTTTGAATGACCGATACTCTCAACAGGTGCCACCCATGGAACGTCTGATCCCCGTCGTAGGACTATGCGTAATGGTTGGCATCGCTTGGTCGCTCAGTTCCGACCGACGCCGTTTTCCTGTGAGAGTCGTCGTCGGTGGCTTGCTGATGCAATTTCTCCTCGCGGTTCTGGTCCTGCGATCCGAAATCGGGCAATCGATCTTCCAGTCCATCGGCAACTTGTTTACCAATCTGCTCGATTGCGTCGACAAAGGTGCCGGATTCGTCTTCGGTCAAGGTGGCGTTTCGACCCCGGATGGATATAAGGATCCCGTCACCCCTGCCTACAAAGTCCACTTCGTGGCCTTCAAAGTCCTACCGACAATCATCTTTTTCTCCTCCCTAATGTCGGTCTTGTACTACGTCGGTGCAATGCAAAAACTTGTGGGTGCAATCTCCTTGGTCATGCAGAAAACGCTCGGCACAAGCGGCGCCGAAACCCTCTCGGCAGCGGGCAATATCTTTGTCGGGCAGACCGAAGCTCCCCTGCTCGTTCGTCCCTACATCAACACCATGACCCGCTCGGAACTCATGGCCGTCATGGTCGGCGGCTTTGCTACCATCGCTGGCGGTGTCATGGCCGCCTACGTCGGACTGGGTATCAGCCCGGTCCACTTGCTAACGGCCAGTTTAATGTCGGCACCCGCGGCGCTGGTGATCGCCAAAATCATGCAACCTGAAGTCGAACGACCCCTGACGCTTGGCAAGGTCGAGATCACCCCGCCCATGGAAGCCACCAACGTGATCGATGCGGCGGCCCGTGGTGCCAGCGATGGAATGACCCTAGCCCTGAACGTCGCTGCCATGCTGATCGCCTTTCTGGGCCTGATCTACATGCTCGATGCGAGCTTGGAAGCAATCACGCAATGGATCACTCTCAAAACCACCGGTACCGCCTACCGATTGAACTTCACCCAAATGATGGGCTGGATCTCTCGACCCTTCGCTTGGCTCATGGGAATCGAAAACAAGGATCTTCCAATCGCTGGCGAAATCCTCGGCAAACGTATCGTCACGAACGAATTCATCGCCTACCTGGATCTAAGTGCAAAGCCTCAAACGGCCAATGGAGCTCCTGCGCTTTCCGAACGAACCAAAACCATTCTTACCTACGCCCTTTGCGGTTTTGCGAATGTTGGCTCGATCGGTATTCAAATCGGTGGCCTCGGACCCCTGGCCCCAGATCGC
>JAPLNM010000106.1 GCA_026692845.1 Planctomycetota bacterium
CTGGAAGTCCGTCGTACGGGTGGTCGCGACGGACTGGAAGTCCGTCGTACGGGTGGTCGCGACGGACTGGAAGTCCGTCGTACGGGTGGTCGCGACGGACTGGAAGTCCGTCGTACGGGTGGTCGCGACGGACTGGAAGTCTGTCGTACGGTTGGTTGCGATGGACTGGAAGTCCGTCGTACGGGTGATCGCGATGGACTGGAAGTCCGTCGTACGGGTGGGCTTTAGGCTATAGGGAAGCAGCCAAACATGCGCGGTGGTACGTTCCGCGGTCGATGGGTTGTAGGTGGTCGGAATTGATTGGGTTGCTTGGTTGTTCGTGCGGTTTTTGAATGATTGATAGACGACCGCTGCACGTACCCTACGGAATGCGGCTCGTCACACCCGGCGAAGATGCCAACCGTCGGTTTCTTGGACTAGATGGACCTCAAAATGGGTCCCACTCTGGCCGACCGTCGGGCCATGCCAACTTCGTAAGATATCGCCTAAGATGTTCTTCTTTGACTCCTGGGTCTCTCTGACGACGTTGATGTACTGCTGGGCGAATTTGACGGCATGGGGCTTTCCGTCAATCTCGACCAACACCCAGTCGCTCGGAAGGTTCGCTACAACGGTCCTGTTGGGTAATTTGATGATGGGCTTTCCATCCGCCGAAATGATCCGACAGCGATGCCCGTCTTGCTCCCGACCTCGATCCAAGTACTCGGCCAAACGCCAGTCGACTAGCTCTCTTAGCAACCCCGCAAACCGATCGCGGTGAATGCCTAGGTCCCCCCCGACCCACCGGAAAACTCCCTCGCGATACTCGAAATAGCCACCGTCGGGTTTGGTCAATACCTTGATCGGATTGCTCTCCAAATGACGCCGTAACTTGGCGTCGCTCTCTAAATGCTCCTCGCCTAAATCCGCCATAGTCCCTGTATCGCTTGGCTGTAGGTCGCTCTGCAACATCGCCAAGAGCACAAGCATTTTGTAACTCCTGACCATCGGTGTTACTTCGACCCACTCGAAAAATGCTCGCTGATGCTCCCAAGCTGCCCGATCCTCGGCTTGGAGTCCACCCATCGCGGCGACATACCCATACCAACTCCCATGCGTCGCTCGAAGTGCCCTCGGGTTGTAACCGGCATGATAGGCCTCCAGGGCCGTCGGGCGCTGATCATGACGCTCTTCAAAGTCCCGATAAAAGGCATTCATCGCCTCGGTGCGACTCGCAGGACGCAGGACCTGCTCAATCAAGTCGATCGTCGCTAAGTCATACGTCACACTGCAACCGGCAGGCAACTGGGCCTCGCCTTGCTGCAAGATCTGCAACCCGCGCCGGATCTCGGAATCGGACTCGCCCACTCGCAACAACGGTTGGAGCATCGAGCGAAGTTTCACCAAAAACGTGCGGTGGTTCCCAATGTAATCGACCACCTTCAAACACGGCTTGTCCGGACTCTTGCGCAGTCCCCGACCAAACTGCTGCAACCACAAAATACTCGACTCGGTCGGTCGCAACATCAAGACCGTGTCGATGCTCGGGATGTCTAACCCTTCGTTGAACATGTCGACTGCAAACACGATGTCCAAGTCGCCTTGGCCAAGCGCCTCGAGCGATCGGGACCTGGGATCCGACTCGCTCCCCGAATGGACCGACGCGACCCTTAATCCGGCCCCCCGAAAGTACTCGGCCATGAAATCGGCATGCTGCTGGGAACAACAAAAACCCAACGTCCGCTTGGCACCCACCCGACGCAACTGCTCGAGCGCGTTTTGGGCCCTGGCATGGGTCGATACGGCTGTGGTCAATGCAGCTTCGTCAAACCGACGACTCCGCCAAGGTATGTTGCTGTAGTCGACTTCGTCGGGCACCCCAAAGTACTCGAACGGGCTCAGGAGTTCCTCGTCGATCCCCCGGATCAAGTCGCAGCGGTACACGAGGTTCTCTTGGCATAGTCCCAGCAGATCTCCCCCGTCGGTCCGTTCCGGGGTGGCCGTCAGTCCCAACAGGAACTTGGGCGCGAAATGGTCCAAGAGCCTCCGATAGGTCGATGCGGCCGCATGATGGAATTCGTCGACGACGATGTAATCGAACGCATCGGGAGCAAATCGCTTCAAATGCTCGACGCGCCCAAGTGTCTGGATCGACGCAAAGAGCAGCTCGATGCGATCGAGCTGCGCATCGCTGTGGGTCGCTTGGTACCGTCCGCAGTTGGACTCAGGCCGGATCTTGCGAAACGTACGCATCGATTGATGGAGGATCTCATCGCGATGGGCCACAAACAACACGCGTGGGAATTGATACGCGCCAGCTTGGGTTTTACTCGCCGCATCGAATGCGGCTAGGTAGGTTTTGCCTAGCCCCGTCGCAAGCACGACTAGGCCAGCTCGGTTCCCATCGAGCCGCGTTTGGGCCAGTGCTGTTAGGGCCTCGCGCTGGATCGCATGGGGATTGGGCACGGGGTCGCTCGGGTCGCTATCGAGTTCGAAGCGGATCTGCGATGGCTCGCGCCTGCGCGCTCGGTATCGGTCGATCCATTGGGCATCGACACGCTTGGTGCGTGGGTCTTGTAGGAGCTGCTCGAACGCGTCGGCCATGGCGCTAAAGCCCGCTCCGTGGACGGATTGATCGACGCGATAGTTCCATTCGATCCCGGTTTGCAGGGCCATGCGCGAGAGGTTCGAACTGCCGATGTAGGCGGAGTGGCCAGTGGATGAGTGACTGGTGGCTGAATGACTCGTCGTGTGGAAGAGGTAGGCTTTGGGGTGAAAGGACATGCCGGGAGTGCACTCGACGACGTAGAGTTCGAGGCTTGGGCCTAGCTCAAGCAGATCCTCGAGGGCTTCGGGTTCGGTCCCATCGAGGTAATCGCCGGTGATGATTCGAACGCGGCCTTGGCGATTCAGGAGGTCTTGCATGTGCCCTCGCAGCAACTCCACTCCGCTTTGTTTGATGAACGCGACGGAAAAGTCGGCTTGCTTGGATCCGTCGATCATGGCTTTGAGATGGGGTAGCAGCGGATCGAATTCGCCGCGGACGAATGGGCTCGTGGGTCGCTGGGGAGCTTGCGCTTTGTTGATGACAAATTCGGGGGGGCGTTCGGCAAGGTAATTCGCTAGCTGGGGGATCACGTGCCGGACTCCACCACGCGGGTCGGGGACATCGCCGCTGTAGCGAGGGATCAGGTGGACGTGCAGATGGGGGACGGTCTGGCCTGCGGCCGTGCCGACGTTGATGCCGATGTTGTAGCCGTGGGGTTGGTGGCGCGCTTCGATGTAGGTTTTGGCGATCTCTATGGCCGACGTGAGGGCTTGTTGCTCTTGCGCGGTGGCGTCGAACCAGGTGGGGGTGTGTCGCTCGGGGACTAGGAGTAGATGGCCGTCGCTGACGGGATACTGATCCCATAGGGCTACGACGCTGGACGATCCGAGGGTGTGCCGGAACAGGATCCGCTGGTCATCAAGCTGGCAGAACGGGCATTGCATCGGGGGTGATTGCTAGGATGGAATGTTTTGGTTTTGAGAAGGATAGTATAGCGAGTCGCGCGGGCTGAAGGCGGAGGAAGAAGATTGAAACACAGAGGCACAGAGGACACGGAGAAGAGAGGGAAGGGCAGAGAAGAGAAGAGAGGAGGGGAGGGCAGAGAAGAGAAGAGAGGAGGGGAGGGCAGAGAAGGGGGAAAGAAGAGGAAGAAGATTGAAACACAGAGGCACAGAGGACACGGAGAAGAGAGGGAAGGGCAGAGAAGAGAAGAGAGGAGGGGAGGGCAGAGAAGAGAGAGGGGGGCTTGTGGGGCGAATGTTAGCGGACGCGGGAGGGTTGGAAAGATCGGGACGTCGGGGAGTCGATCTCCTTTTTTACTATCGCGATGATCTCTTGATGGATCGCTTGGATGTCTTGATTCGCGTCGACAATGGCCGTACGGCCTGGGCAGCATGGAAGCTGCGCTAGGAATCCGTCGCGGACTTTTCTGAAGTACTCGATCCCGCGCTTTTCAAGTCGGTCTTGGCCGCGTTGGATTCGCGAGGCTGCGATCGCAGGATCGATGTCTAAGACGATCGTCACGTCGGGCAAGCACCCTGCCGTGGCGATTTTACCGACCTGCCAGAGCGCTTCGATATCGAGCCCACCTGCGGAACCTTGGTAGACGACGTTGGCTAGGAGGAACCGATCGCAAACGATCGTGTAACCCGCATCGAGCGCAGGCCGGATGTTTTCCGCGACGAGCTGGGCCCGGGCGGCCATGTACAAGAGCATCTCGGTGGTGTTGGCAAGCGGGATGTCTTCGCGGTGCAGGAGGATCTCACGTACTGCCGTTCCAAGCTTGGTCGATCCAGGATCTCGGTGGGTCTGGACCTTGTGGCCTTGCGCGGTGAGCCAATGGGCAAGCAGTTCGATTTGGGTGGACTTGCCTCCACCGTCGATGCCGTCGAGGGTGATGAACATAGGCATTACATCGCGAACGATTCCATGTCTTGCTTCGGAGCGATCTGGTAGCCTTGGGGTTCCATCGAGCATCCTGCGCGGCCTTGGCTCAGGGATCGGATGGCGCTGGAGTAACCGAAGAGTTCTTTCAGGGGCGCCAAGGCGTTGACTTGGGTGATCGCGCCGCGGGCTTCGGTCTTTTCGATCAGACCTCGACGCTGTTGCAGGTCGCCGACGATCTCGCCGAGGTAGTCGGCCGGAGTGGTGATTTCCATGCGCATCATGGGCTCTAGGAGCGCTGGTCCTCCGGCGCGGAGACCTTCGTCGAAGGCGTCGTTGGCTGCGATTCGGAATGCGACTTCGTCGGAACCGATTTCGGCAATTTCGGCACCGAGGATACTGATGCGCATTCCGGCAAGCGGGAACGAGCCGACCAATCCGCCCCCTTCGGCTCGGTTTTTGAGTTCTTCCAAGGCGACTTGGCGAAGATTTTCCGGAAGCATTTTTTCCGGAGGGGTACGGTCCAGGACGATGACCTTGGCGGCGAGTTCTTCGAGGGGTTCGAAGCGGACCTTCAGGCGTGCAAAGAGGTTCTGAGATCCGACTTGGCGATTGCACTGCCCGGTGACTTCCGCTTGGCCGTGGATCGTTTCGCGGTACGAGACGCGCGGTTTGTAGAATTTGACGTTGAGGTGGTAGTCTCGCACGAGGCGATTTTTGATCACTTCGAGGTGGAGTTCCCCCATCCCGGAAATGATGGTCTGGCCCGATTCGGGGCTTTCGATCGCGTGGAAGGTTGGATCCTGACGCTTGAGCATGTCGAGGACTTCGGCGAGCTTTTTGCGCTCGGTGGTGTTTTCCGGTTCGATGGCCATGGAGATGACCGATTGAGCGAATTGGATCGATGGCAACTGGACCATGTCACGCGTATCGCAGAGCGTATCGCCGGTGATCGAATCGCGAGGTCCGATCGCACACGCGATATCGCCGCATTCGAGGGTATCGATTTGCCCTTGGCGGTCGCGTTTTGACGCGTGGATTTGCCAGAGCTGTGCGACGTTCTCTTTTTTGTCGCGGTTGGGATTGTAGACACGGGAGTTCGATTCGAGCTTACCGGAATAAACGCGGATCCAGAACATATCGCCGGTTTTGGCGGGAAGGATTTTGAAGACCAGGGCGCAGAAAGGGTCGTTTGGATCGGGTTTGCGGAGCAGTTTTTTGTCGGCTTTCTTCGGATCGTAGCCTTCGACTGCCGGACGATCCAGGGGGCAAGGCAGATAGGCGGCAACGCCGTCGAGGAGTGGTTGGACCCCCACGCCGTGCAACGCCGAGCCGCATAGGACTGGCTGGATGGCTTGGGTTACACACGCTTCTCGGAGCGCTTTGCGGATCAGTTCCGGAGGGATGGGTTTTTCGTCCATCCCCAGTTGCATCAACTCCTCGTTGAGCGAGTAGAGTTTTTCGAGCATGACGTTTCGCCAATCGCGAGCGTCGGCCAGGAGTTCCTCGGGGATGTCTTGGACCGTGACGGTCCGTCCTGCGTCTTCGGCGCTGAAGCTTAGGAGTTTCATATCGATCAGATCGATGATCGCTCGGAACGGGTCATCGGTATGCGCAGGACCTTGGCCGACCGGGATTTGGATCGCGAGGGGTTCGGCCCCGAGTCTCGGACCGATCTCTTCGAGAACACGGTAGAAGTCGGCTCCTTCGCGATCGAGTTTGTTGATGAAGACGATGCGGGGAACACCGTACTTGTTGGCTTGTCTCCAGACCGTTTCGCTTTGGGCTTCGACTCCTTCGCGGGCGCTGAAGACGACGACAGCTCCGTCGAGGACACGCAGGCATCGTTCGACTTCGGCGGTGAAATCGACGTGGCCAGGGGTATCCAAGAGGTTGACCGAGCAGTCTTTCCATCGGAACGTCACGCACGCGGCAAAGATGGTGATGCCGCGCTGTTGTTCTTCTGGGTCGTCGTCGGTTTCGGTGGTCCCCGAGTCGACGGCACCGGCGCGGTGTTTCGCGCCGCTCATGTAGAGCATCTGCTCGGTGACGGTGGTTTTCCCCGCATCGATATGGGCGATGATACCGATGTTTCGGATGGTCTTAAGCTCGCGAGCCATGCGTTGGTGTGCCGATGCTTTCCACGATGTGTAAACGGAAAATCAAGTCGCTCGTTGGCGCTTGGTTGATTTAGCTCGGTTGTTTTAGCTCGGTTCCTTGCGCAGGTCGAGCCATTCGCTGTGGAATGCACCTTGGCGATCGAGCCGTTGGTAGGTGTGCGCACCGAAGTAATCCCGCTGCGCTTGGAGCAGGTTCGAGGGGAGTCGGGCTAGCCGATAGCTATCGAAGTACCCCAAGGCGGTGGTGAAAGCTGGGACGGGGAGTCCAAGATGGCTTGCGGCCATGACGACGGCACGCCAAGACTCTTGCGCGTTGTCGATCGCCTTTTTGAAGAAGGGGTGGAGCAGGAGGTTCTCGAGGTTTGGATCGGCGTCGAAGGCTTCTTTGATGCGATCGAGGAACTGGGCACGGATGATGCAACCGCCACGCCAGAGCAAGGCGCAGTCGCCGTAGTTGAGCCCCCAGTTGAGTTCCTTGCTGGCCTCTTGCAATTGCACGAAGCCTTGGGCATACGAGCAGATCTTTGAAGCGTACAAGGCTTGGCGAACCGCTTCGATGAACTTCGTGCGGTCGTTGACCAATTCTTTGACGGCCGCATCGAAAGCCGGGTTGTGCGAGGCGACCGGAGCCGAAAGGACCTTGCTGGCACGCACGCGGGCTTCTTTCATCGCAGCCAAGCATCGCGCGTAGACGGCGGTGGTCACCAGCGTGCTAGGGACCCCAAGGTCCAAGGCCAGTTGGCTCATCCATTTTCCGGTACCTTTGGCCCCGGCGACGTCGAGGATTTGGTCGACAAGGTATCCGTTGCCACCTTGGTCATCACGCACACTGAAGATATCTCGGGTGATTTCGATCAGGTAGCTTTGGAGGTCCCCATTGTTCCAATCTTCGAACACATCGTAGAGTTCTTCGTTGGACAGTCCGGCCGCTTCCTTGAGCAACAGGTAGGCTTCGCAGATCAACTGCATATCGCCGTACTCGATCCCGTTGTGGACCATTTTGACGTAATGTCCAGCACCGCGTGGCCCGACCCATTCGCAGCAAGGAATGTCGTTGTTCGGTCCGACCTTGGCCGAGATCGCTTGGAAGATCGGTTTGATCGCGGGCCAGGCCTCTTTGCTGCCGCCGGGCATCAGGCTCGGTCCTTTGAGCGCTCCTTCTTCGCCACCGGAAACACCCGATCCGACGAACAAGAGCCCTTTGCTTTCGACATGCTTGGTGCGGCGTTCGGTGTCGACGTAGTGCGTGTTGCCACCGTCGATGAGGATATCGCCCGGCTCGAGGTGGGGGGTCAATTGATCGATCAGATCATCGACGGCGGGTCCGGCCTTGACGAGCATCATCACCACCCGGGGTCGCTTGAGATTCTTGACCATTTCAGGGATCGAGTGGCAGCCGACGAAGTTCTTGCCTTTGGCTCGCGTGGCCATCAACTCGTCGACTTTTTCGGTGGTACGGTTGAAGACCGCGACGCGGTAGCCGCGGCTCTCGACGTTGAGGGCAAGGTTTTCGCCCATGACCGCCAAACCAATCAATCCGAAATCGCACAAGTCGCTCATTGGGGAACCTGAATCACTTTCCATGGGTGGGGTTGCACAGTCCTAGCCGTCTAAAAGGCGTATTCTATCCTCAATCCCGTGGTGCGACAATCGAATCGCACGCAGGAGCCAATCCTACGCAAATGCTGAGGAAATCCTAGGGAAACCCTACGGAAATTCAGAGTAAAACCTGAGCGAAACCGCTGCTGTTGTGGGCTTATTCGAAGGCGTGTTGGTGGCCGCGGTGCATCCACAATCCCAATCCAGGGTTGCGTACGAAGTAGAACTCCTGGCCGTCGGCAGCGGTATGCCAACCGTCCTGAAGTCCTTCGATACGGTACTTCTGCATGGCCTCTTGCCAGTCGCCGTATTGGAAGCAGACGCCTTCGATTTCCTCTTTGCTCAAGCCTCCTGGGCAGTACTCGACCTCGAAGCGGCCGTCGGGGGATCCATGGATCAAGTGCGATGCGATGGAGAGGTTTTTGGACAAGGCTTCGTCGCTTCGCGTGCGATCCAAGATTTCTTGGGTTGTTCTGTAGCCATGTTTACGGATCAGCGCATCGCCTTCGGGATGCTCACCGAATCGCTCTACCCCTGGTGCGACGACGACGATTGTCCCGCCGTCGGCTACGGCCATGCGGGTACGGTAGATGGCTTTGTTGCCGACCCAGGTCTTTTTGTACTTGGTCGGATCCATCCAAACGACGAGTTTTTTCGGGGCGCGGTCGAGGCGAAAGCAGTTGACTTTTGCCGATAGTTCCCCAGCTTGGAAAAACACCGAGTGGTCATCACCGACAAAGATTCCGCGCACGACGGGTCCTGCATGGGGGGTCGATTCGACGACGGTCAGGACGTAGAGGATTGGAAACGGGGTCAGGAACATTTCTGCGCCGCGGTTGAGGATGCGTCGCAGTGGGTTATCGCATCGTCCCATGATCCGTTCGCAGCCATAGAGGGCACTGAGGTAGTGGCTATCGTCGATCCCTTCATTTCCCCCTGTACCGACAAAGATATTTTTGGTGTAGTTGGCCATACCGATCACCTCGTGCGGGACGACCTGTCCGATCGATAGGATCAGGTCGTGAGCCCCTTGCGAGATGATGCGATTGACTTGGGCGGGCCAAGGTTTCGAGTAGATGCCATCGGTCGCTTGGGTCACAAATTCTCGATCGACATAACCGAGCGTATCGACATCGGTTCGGAATCGATGGACGCGGATCAAGTCTCTTGGCAGGTCTCCGAACATCTTGTTGAGTTCGGGTTCTTTCATCGCTTCATGGGTTCCGAGCGCGGGCATCACGTCGGTGAGCCGATCGCCAAGGAGTTGCCAAGCGGCGCGAGTGATGGGTCCGGCTTGGGAATCCAAGCGTGTGTGGTCCGGTGGGATCGCAAGGACCCGTTGGGGGGAGCTTTGTCCTCGGGCTTTGCAAAACGCATCGATCGATACCTCCAAAGCCTCGAGGTAATCATCCATCCCCAAGGCATGTTGGGGTCCGCCGACTTGGTAATAAATGGTCATTTCACAAGTGCTTTACAAAAGAGTTTTCCGTGGATTTATCGGCGGGTGCGGCGACGGGTGCAACGATTTCGAGCAATTCGATTGCGGGTACATGATTGCAATGGATCAAGGCAGTGCGACCGTAGGTCAAGGTCCCTTGGGGCACGGCCAGCAGTTCCGAGAGTTTTGGCCCGCATGCGATTAGGAACAGATCGAACAACTCGACTTCACGCAGGATTTGCCGATCGATCAGGACCCTCCCCAAAGGTTTCGACTCCGCCAAGATTTCGGACCTAGCCGGCTCGGGGATCAGCTCCAAATGGAGCCTTACGATTCCATACTGCACGATCTTTGCGTCTCGGTGGGTCGAGAGGAGGATCTCCCTGCAGTAGTCCCCTTGGTTTGTTTGCGATCGCAGAACGCGCACATCGACGGAGTCTTGATAATACGCCTCGACCGTTACGGTCATGTGGCCTGCATGGTTGAGCAGGCGCGCATAAGGCTCTGGCAGTTGATCTGGCGGGGACTTATGAAACGTCGCGAGCTGGGTTTGCTCGGAGTAAAAAATCGCCAGGAGCGATGCGAGGGACACGTCGTTTGGCAAGTGTTGGTGGGGTTCTGGCATCGCCGGTTTTCAGGTCAGTGGAATGCGAAGACCATCGTAAGCCAGAGCGACATGCTCGGGCAGCTCGCGATGGAAAGTCATGTAGTCCAACTCATGCGACAGATGGGTCAAATACGCTTTCTTGGGCTGCAGATGCTCGATGACATCGAGGGCCTCGCCGACGGAAAAATGGGTCGCGTGCCTCGAGGGTCTCAGCGCATCGAGCACCAGAACATCGAGCCCTTCGAGCAACTTCAAACTCGAGGGCTCAATCTGGTTGGTGTCGGTGCAATAAGCGACATTTCCGATACGGTATCCATACACTCGGCAGTAGGGTCCGTGAATCAGCGGGATCGGGGTCAAGACAGCACCGAGGATTTCCAAGGGCCGATCATCGACCCGGCGCAACTGCATGCTTGGGATTGCACCTGCATGGGTTTGGTCGCGCTTTTCAAACGCGTAGTCAAAAACCCTGCGTATTCGATTCTCTACGATCTCGGATGCATAGATCGGAATCGGACTGCCGAGCATAAACGGAAAGAGCCGAACGTCATCGAGTCCGTGAAGGTGGTCGGCGTGTTCGTGGGTGTAAAGGACCGCATGGACCAGCGGGATTTTTTCACGCAGCAACTGCGTGCGCAAATCCGGTGGCGTATCGATCAGCAAGTTACCTTGAGGCAACCCCAAGATAGCGCTCGAGCGGGTCCTTTGATTGCGAGGATGGCCTCCGGTGCATACCGCACAATCGCATCCGATGCACGGAACCCCGACGCTCGTGCCGGTGCCCATGAGCACCAACGAGCCTTGGATATCGCTTGCAATATTCATGAGTCGATCACCGGCCTATACATACCATTCGACATAACTGCGAGAACGACTATCCAATTTTCGGAGGTCATCGACGCGAAATCGGCACCCATGCGCGTCGGTCAGATGGACCGTCCAAGCGCTGACGCGTCGAACGTCGTCTTCGGCATTGAGCACAAAGCGGGTCCGGCCGTGATTCGTTTCGACATCCCATTCGCAAGGCTCCTGGGTTCCCGAAACCCAGTGCACCTTTAAAATCTGTGGGACAAACTCCCGGAGCGACAACTCCTGCTCGAGGGCCTGGCGATCGGCAAGGTCCAATGCATCGAGATTCCTCAAGCAAACGAGCTCTTCGGAGTCCTTGGACAAAATCGATACCCACTCCTTGGGCGCCCCGACAGGGTACATCGGCACTACCAGGACCTCGCTGTAGACTTTTCCTTGGGCGTCGGTAAGCCGCAGGTGCTTCCAAGCATCCCGATCGAGCCGGAAGGTCCAACGACCGTCCGGGGATCGGAGGGCGTGTGTGCGTGCAAACTCTCCACTGACGCCAAGTCCGCTTTGGGAAGTTTCACTCATGGCTAAAGCAGGTTTTCCCAAGGAGGGTGTTTCGGTTAGATTCGTGAAGGTTGGTGAAGGGCAGGGCAGGGTAGTGAGTGCAGGGGGCGTGATCACAGGGACGTGTCGGACTTCGCATCGGCTTGGCGGTACAGTTCGGTCGGGATGAGAATCTCGCTTGGGACATCCTCACCGTTGAGATATTTCAAGATCGACGCGACGGTTTCTTGTCCGATCCGAACGGGAAACTGGATTGGGTCGGCATAGATTTTTCCGTCTCGGATCGCACGTTTGCCATCGATTTGTCCGTCGAATCCCACGATTTTGATTTTGTCGGCGAGATTGGCGTTTTCCAGGGCCGCATAGCAGCCCAAGGCAGACGGGTCGTTGATGGCAAAGATGCCTTGGAGATCCGGATGGCTCTGAAGCAGGTCTTGGGTTGCTTTGTAGCTTTTGTCTTTGGCACCATCCCCGGGCAGCAGGCCGACGATCTGGATAGAAACGCCGTTGGATTTCGATTGCTCATCGAGTTCGTCTCGGAACCCCTTGGTTCGGAGCATCACGCTCTCGACTTGGGGGAAGTCCAGGATGGCGATTTTGCCTTGGCCGCCCAGGGCTTCGATCATGGCGATGGCCGCTTGTCTGCCGCCGCTGTAGTTGTCCGTTGCGACGTGCGTGACGACCTTGGCACCCGTGGCGATCGATGCGATGTCGGCGGTAAAGACGGGGATCCCTGCCGCGTTGGCTTCTTGGATTGCGGTTCCTACGGCGCGGCTATCGCAGGGGGTCAGGATGATCGCAGCGACCTTTTGGACGATGAAGTCCTTGACCTGATTTTGTTGTTTGTTCGAGTCGTATTCGCCGCTGACGCTGACGAGTTCGTAGCCGGCTTTGAGGGCTTCTTGTTTGACGGCCTCGGAGATCTCGACGAAGAACGGGTTTGCGGTCGTCAGGATCGAGATGCCGATGAGCTTGGTGGGTGTTTGGGTTGGAGCCTTGGTCGGAGCCTTGGTCGGAGCCTTGGTCGCGTCAGGTTTGGATGCAGCCTGGTCGGGTTTGGATGCAGCCGCGTCGGGTTTGGATGACGATGGTGTGCATCCGCTTACGATACAAACAAGGCTTGCGAAATAGGAAACGCACAGAAGTAGGCTCAATGAACGCATCGACATGGCTGGACCCTTATGGTTCTGGTTGAGCCGGATTTACTTGGGTTTTTTCTTATTGCTATTGGGTGGGTTACGCAGCGGTCTGGCTCTTTCCGGGGGCGCGGCACCGGATTTGGTTTTCTGGTTTTTGGGGTCGTCCGCAGCGCCACCTTGGGGTTGCCTTCTCTTGAACCACGGTTCGAAAAGTTCGGCCAAGGTTTCCGGTGGCTTGGTGTTCTTGAGCTTTGGCTTGTCGGACTTTGGTCCGGTGGGCATCGTAGGCCGTTTGCCGGCTGGGGTATTGGTAACGGCCGAGAGGATTTCGTTGACAGTGCCTTCGGGCAAGCTCGCGAGTTCGGCTTGGGGGGTGTATTTTTTGATCAGGAAGCGTTCGATCAGCGACCAGGTCGAGGAGGTGATGAAATAGATGCACAAGCCTGCTGGTACACGGAAGAACAAGACCCCCATCATGATCGTCATGATCATCATCATCTGCTGGGCCAAGCGCGTTTGCTCGTCAGTCGCTTTGGGCATGAGGATTTTTTGCTGGACGATAAACAGCGTGATGGTGATCAGGGGCAGGATGTTCAAATAAGGTCCGAACCAACCTGGACCTTTTCCTGAGATGAACTCGGGCATCCACTGTTGCCAGTTCATGAACATGTCGGGGCCGGCCAAATTCGAGCACCATTCGAGGCCGGGGATGAGCGGTTGTTGGCGAAGTGCCACGTCGACCGAAACGCAACGGTAAAGCCCGATGACAATCGGCAACTGGATCATGGCGGGCAGGCAACCGGCGAGTTGATTGATGCCGGCCTTTTTCATCAGCATTTGCTGGGCGGCCATCATCTTGGTCGGTTCGTCCTTGAGGGCCTCCTTGAGCTTGGCCATCTCCGGTTGTACCCGCTGCATCTTTTGGGCATTGAGGGCCATGCGCCTGCTGACGGGGAACATCAGCGACCGGACCAGAACGGTGAGCATCATGATGGCCAACCCGTAGTTGCCGATCACGTAGTAGAAGAAGTGCAGGATCCATCCGAGTCGAACGGCGAAGAAGCCGAAGATATCCCAGCCATACTCGATCGCTTCATCGAGTTTGTAAGCCGAAAGAAGCGATGGCGATTTCGGTCCGGCGAAGATTCGGTACGCCTCGGCGTGCTGTCCCATCGGTTCGATGGTGCTTGTCGGAGTGACGAACCAGAAACCGGTGTTGTAGGCTTGCTGACGTTGGGCATCGAATTTGGCTGGGTCCAAATACTGGTCGTTTAAGACCGACGCCTTGGCTTTGTTTAGGTTTTTCATCGACTCGGGGGCCGAGGGGGATGGGAGCATCGCTGCGGCAAAGACTTGGGTATCGAGTCCGATGTACTGCATGTCCCTCTTGGTCGGATCGTCCTGAGGGCCGAACAAAAGCGTATCGGGATCGGTCGGGAACTTTTTGGCATGATCGACCAGAGCGCGCGTCATCGAGATCGAATTGCTTTTGGCCGTGGTCCCAAAAATCACGTCCCGAGCGCCGGGCGCTGAGAAGAAATAAGGGGATAGCTTGGTTGGATACCACCATCCTTCTAGGGAAATACCATTGAGGCCTTCTTGGCGCAAGGCAACCTGGTGGGGTTTGTCGTCGAGATTTCGAACGATGGTCGTGAGTTCCAAATGATATTGCCATTCGTCGGCAGAGGCCGGCGACTTGGTCGCCTCTGGAGCTTTGAGCAGTCGGTATTGTTTGACCAACTCCAATTGGGCGTCGATCCCGGCGAACTTCAGTTCCGCGCTTAAGGGCAGGCGGAATTCGACCCCCATGCCTCCTTGGACCTCCAACGCTGCAGCTTGCCAGTTCCCTTCTAGCGTCGACTCGAGTCCCAGAATCGACGCGTCGCCTTCGACGATCTCTTTGCCGTCGATCTTGGCAAAGGCGACGCCGCAGGAACCGTGGGTTGCATTGCCCACGACGCTTTCGAGGGGGAAGTCATCTTCGGAACGCAGGACCGCGACGGGCTCTTGGGTCAGTTGGGCCACGAGGCTCTGGCGCTTCGATGCGTCGCCTTGTCTTTCGACTTCGAGACGAAGTTCATCGCCGGGCTTGGCCGACGAGAGGATCTTGTTGAGTTGATAGACCGATGCAGGGCCTTCGAGACCCTCCCAGCCGACGAGCACATCGCCCGGGACCAGCGATTGGATTTCGGGTTGGCTGGGCTCGGAGGCTTGCGCTTTGGTCAATGCCGCTGCGGAGCCTTGGGGCACCGAATTGACGATCACCCCGCCACCGGAACGGTCTTGTGGGGCAAGGTACCCGAGGTAACCGCCGATGTTTTTCGTCTGGAGCGATCGGTAGGCGAATTGACCAGGTTTGGTTTGTTCGACCAGCTCGATGCGTTCGATCGCAGCGCCGAGATTATCGAGGGTTACCAGGAATCGGTATCCGTCGGCAGCGTTCATCGTTCCGAGGGTCCAACGTTTGCGAGGCTGGCTCTGAGGTAGAGCCACGTCGGGATTCTCGGCGGCGAACTTTTCGGCAAACGCCTTGGTCTCCTCGAGCCGTTTGGATTTCGTGCTCGATATGTCCTGAAGCTTGGTCCGTTCCTGCTGCTCGCGCACGGCCTGTTGCTGCCTCATGCTCGAGATCAAGAAAAAGATCGCAGTGCCCAGGAGCAACCAAGGAAGAAATCTATTGTTTCGTTCGCCTCGGGACGGTTCGGAAGAAGTATTCGAAGTGTTCAAGGGGAGTCTGCTCGTTGCGGAAGTCGGCCTAAAGATTCGCGGTAATTGTCTTGGTAGGGTCCCGGTTTGCCTAGGGCAATTATGAATACCAATACGAGCCGGCACAAACGCGCAAATCCAGAAGCGGCCATAATTTAGGGGGTTTTGTTGGCCAGGTCGACGCCTAGCAAGTCCTGTCGTTTTGTGGCCCGAGGCGAAGAATCCTCATAACCAGGACTTTCGTCAAAACCCCTCAACTTTACCAGCCGGCAATCCGATACAACCCGAATAAGGGACCTAAACGGAACGCTCGATCCGCCCGAACTGTATCGAGCAATGCTAGCTGATCACAGGCTGTTTTCGGGGGTTTACAAGATGAAATCAAATCAAATGACTGGCCGTGCTTGGGTTCGCCGTGTGCTAAGGCAAACCACCCTTTTCGGGGGCCTTGCGGGTGCCATTTGCATGAGTGCTGGCCTAAGCTCGGCGGAGGACTCCGACCGCCAGATGCCTCCGAAAGCTTGGAAAAACGCCGGTCCTTGGCGTGCGATCGGTATTTCGCCTAAGAAAACAACCTCGGCTCCCATGCAGAACTTGGTCCAAGCCCCGCTTGTCAGCCCGGCTTCGTCCCAGGAACCTGCGAGTCAATCTGCAAGCCAGCCTGCAAGCCAATCTGGCGGGGTCGTCAGCGCCATCGCAACCGGTTCACCCAAACAACCTAGCTTGATCAAGACCCCATCGATCAAGATTGAAATGCCCGCGTTGAGTCCCAGCCCAGCGCTGAGTCCTAGCGCCGTGAACGCTCCTTTGGCCAACGGCATGGAAACCTCGCGCAGCATCGGAGCCAAAGTCCGATTGAGCGCAAGCTCGATCAGCCAGGTGCCAAGCCAGGGCGTCGCACTGGAATCGTCGGCGACCAACGCTGCGAACCTCAAGGTGACGCGATCGGGAGACATCACCGCAGAAACACCTGTGAAGGTGAATTTTAACCAGGAACGCATCTTGGCCCTTCCTGCATTACCGAGCGTCAACAGTCCATTTGCCGAAACCGGAATCGAGATTCCTGTACGGGTCGAAGCCGTGGCTGAAGTGGTTCAAACGATTCTCGATACCCACTCGCCGATGGCCGCACTGCCTTCCCTAGGCATGCTGCCAGTGACCCCGATGGATATTCCGACCTTGGGTTTGCCTCCGGAGCTTGAGTCTCCCCAGGAGCCACTCGACGCATCGAGTGCGACTGGAGCAGTCCGAGCCGATACCAACATGGCTTATCTCGCGAGCGACTCGACCGAAGAGACGGAAGTGCCCGCAGAGACGAAAGTGCTCGCGGAGACGGAAATGATCGACGCGACGGAAGTGCCCGAAGCGACGGAAGTGCACGAAGCGGATCGACTCGGAAACAACGATTCGATTCACGGGGTTCCAGAGCTAGGCGAAAAGAGCCGAACCAAAGAGCTTATCGAATCGAAAATGGCTGAAACGCTCAATGGCCAAGTCGTTGTTCCGACTTGGGTGGCTCCGGCATTGTCGGGTCGGGGAGCAGGGCCCGTTAGCGCTGCTGCGTCTATTGTTCCGTTGCCTAGGATCGATGCGACGGCCGAAGAGATCGATGCGATCTCGAAGCTAGCTCGCTCGACGAAGTCTAGCAACGACAAGGCCATGACGGAAAGTGTGCTGAGCCAACCGGGCGATGAGGTCTTGATCACCTCGGGACCTTTGTCGAAGCTCGTCGATAGCGAAGCGGCCGAGACCGTTATGCTTGAGACCCAAGCGATTCGGGCCGTCCAGGTTCCGGGCGCGATCTGTCGTTTGCATGTCGTCGATAGTTCGGTTTGCCAAGTGGTTTGCAATGGCAATCGATTGTTCATTGTGGCCGACCAGCCCGGCGAGACGATGGTGGAAGCGAACATGGGCAAGCATCAAAAACCATTGCACATGAAAGTCGTCGTCGACAAGCCTTGGGCTCGCGGCAAGTCGGCCAGCGTCAACCTCGATCAAATGCAAGCGATCGTAAGTCATCTTGCACCGACATCGGAAATCACAGTACAACCGTCCGACGAAGGCGGCTTGATTGTCAAAGGCTTTGTCGAGAGCAATCCGCAGGCCAAGAAGGTGCTCGAAGCGATCCGCAAAATGGTGCTTGTGCCGGTGATCGATCAGGTCGAGGTTCGCTAGTTGATTTGCTATGTGGATTTGGGAGTTGCCGTGCAGATCAATCGAAATCGTATCCATCGAAATCGTATCAATCGAAATCGTATCGAATCGATGGCAACGCGTACGCTGATGATTTCGGCGGTGATTTTGGGAGCCACAGCGGGGGTGCGTGCTCAAGTCCCTGTTTCGCCAGAGCCGAACGCTTTGACCTCAAGGGATTACTTGAGAATGATGGAAGAGGCCAATTCGGCCGCGGGAATCGCGCCGGTTGGTGGAGGTTTTGTCGGGGCCAAGCCTCGGCCCAATGGAAGCCTGGCAACGCCGCCTGCAAGTGTGCCGCCTGCAAGTGTGCCGCATACTTTTGCGCCGTCTGTTAGGGCCGCGTTGCCTACGCCGCCGCCAACTTTTGCGCCGTCTGCTTTGGAGCCGACTGCAGTTCAGCAATCAAATCCGCAAGAGCTGAGTTCGCCGAGTTATTCGCCGGGTTATTCGCCGGGTTCGCCGGGTTCGCCTGGTTATTCGATAGGGGCTGTCCCCGAGGTGGGGTTGCCCACGTCGAATTCTTTTGTAGCCCAGGGGCAGCCGAGCCGGACACCGCAGTCCGTTGATCGAGCTTTGGGAAGCACACGTTGGGAGGGGCCCCGTTGGGTGGGTCGTTATGCATCGATAGGAATGCGTCGACCTGGGGACGAGAGTTTGACGTTTTCCCAAGGGGGCCAGTTAGGCACTTTTGGCTCGGACACAGCCAGCGAGGTTTCGGTCGGTTATATGACCAATCCGATGGATTGCTATGAGTTCAGTTACTTAGGGTCGTTGAATTGGATTCGAGCCAACGAGACGACCGGGCCGGTCAGTTCGTCGTTAAGTTCGTTGGATCCGCAGTGGTTGAACCATTTCCAGAATGCGGATTTGCACCAGCAGCATCATTCGGCGAAGTATCGTCAGTATGGATTCGAGCGACGGTGGCTTACCGACGACATCGGCAACAGCAGGCTTGGAATGCGGGTGATCGACTACAGCGAGCAGTATCGGCTCAGGTCCTTGGGTTTTGGGGGAGAAGGTCGCTACGGATTGGATACGGGCAACTTGCTCGTTGGGATCGCAAGCGGCATGGAGCTATGGCGACCGATAAGCCAGAGGGTGGCTTTGGGTGGTTCGATCGACGGTGGTTTGTATGCGAATTTCGCGGAGGCTGGGAATCAGGCAAGCGACGGCAACGGTCGGGATGCTTCGGTGGTCGACCAGGATTTATCGCTGGCCGCTTCGTTGGGGCTGCACTTGCGAGCACGCTATCAGTTGCGCAGTTGGGCGGGGCTTTATGGAGGCTACCGCTGGATGCTTCTTACCGGAGTCGCGACGGTCGACGACCAAGCGCCTAGTCCTTTGGCCGACACTCTCTTGTTATCGACCAGTTCGGACGCGTCGCTTTTGTTCCATGGGTTCGACGCGGGGCTTGAATTCAAGTTCTAGCGATTCGCTAGCTTGTAGATTCGCTAGTTTTTAGATTAGCTAGGCGGCACGGCGAAGAAGTCGCAGTGACTTTTGGGCGATCTGGTCGGTGATTTCGCAAGCGACTTCGAGCGAATTGATTGCGGCAAGACCATTGACACGCGGCTGGGTTCCGGTTCGGATTGCGTTGAGGAAATCCTGGTGTTCGGATTGGATGGCGTTGCCGGCTGGCGGGTTGATCTGCATGCGATCTAGCCAGCGTCCGAAGAGTTCGTCTTTGACCTTGGCCCGTTCGGTAGGGTTCAATCGGTCGGCTTGTAGGTCACCGCATTCGACGGCTGCTGAGGCGCGTGTGGCGGTCCAAGAGTTGGCAGCGAAATCCAGATCGTACCATTCCGATTCGGCTTGGATTTCCATGGTGCGGGCCGCAGCGGCGCTGATACGCGAGGCGCGCAAGTGGGCACGAGCGCCGTTTTGAAACTCCAGATCGGCGATGGCCAAGTCTTCGTGCTGGCCCAAAACGCGACGTCCACTGGCGCGAATGTTCGACACTGGCGAATCGATGAGGCTGAGGATCAGGTCCAAGTCGTGGATCATCAGGTCCAGGACGATTCCGATATCGGTGGATCGGCCTGTGTAGACACCTTCGCGGCGGCTTTCGACGTAATGGATGGTCGCAGGTTGGATTCTAGCGAGCAAGGATTCCCAGACGGGGTTGAATCGCTCGACATGCCCGACTTGCAAGACCGTTTGGTTCTTTGTGGCGCATCGATGCAGATCTCGGGCTTGATCGACCCGGTTGGCGATCGGTTTTTCGATGAATGTGTGGATACCGCGTTCGAGCGCCCATTTGCCGACTTGGTGGTGGAATTCGGTTGGGGTTGCGATGACGATCGCATCGACTTGTTTTTCCAGTTCGAGGAAGTCCTCGAAGCAAGGCACGTGCAGGTTTTGTTCGACCCACTGGCGTGAGGTTGCGATCGGATCGCACAGGCCCACAAGGGTGCAATCGCTGCGAGCGGCCAGGAGTTTGGCGTGGATACGTCCGAGGTGACCGGCACCGATGACAGCGACTCGGGGGTTAGACGACGGGAAAAGGTCCATGTTCGCTTGGCTCTGTTGTAAGTTTGAACCTAGGGAATTCGCGGTTCGATCAGGCAGCTGCGGCGCGACGATCTCGACCTCGCCCGTGGCGGCCTTCGGAGGAATTCTCGATGAACTCGAAAAGGGTTTCGAGTTCGGGGGTTAGGATTGCGTCACCTTGGAGGATTTCTCTGGCGTGTTTGATGCCGACCTTGGAGCGGTACAGTAGCTTATGGGCTTCGCCGATGGCACGGATCGCAGCGGTGGTAAAGTTCTTGCGTTTCAGAGCCACGACATTCACGCAGCGAGGACGTGCAGGGAATCCTTCGGCGAGCATGTAGGGGGGGACGTCTTGAAGGACCCGCGACAGGCCGCTGACGAAGCTATAGCAACCGATCGAGGCGAAATGGTGGACTGCGACACCACCGCTGAGGGTCGCATCATGTTCGACCCGGACGTGTCCACCCAACATGACGTTGTTGGCGGTGATCACGCGGTCTTCGATAACGCAGTCGTGGGCGATGTGGGAGGTAGCCATAAAGTAGCATTGGCTGCCGATCGACGTGACACCTTGGTCTTTCTCGGTACCGCGGTTGACCGTGGTGCATTCCCGAAAGACGTTGCAGTCGCCGATGACGACCTGTGTTGGGGAGCCTTGGTAGGAGAGGTCTTGAGGTTCTCCGCCGATGACACAGCCGGTGAAGAAGCGGTTATCGCGACCGATGGAGGTATTTCCGACGATGGTCACACCGTTTTCCAAGCGTGTTCCACGGCCGATCCGCACGTTGGGACCGATCATGCAATGATGTCCGATACGAACGTCTTCATCCAATTCAGCTCGGGGGTCCACCACGGCGGTATGAGCGATGATCGTTGACATGTCCTGGGTCCGCTTTCTATCGTTCGACAGTTGCTTGCACTGATGCGTTGTATGTTGGAGGGGAAAACCTAAGCTGCTTTGATCAGCGCGTCGTTGGTAAGGCTGCTGTGTGTCGGGATCTGTTCGGCTAGTCGCCCGTTGAGGTTATGACCACTGCGGTGGGCAAAAACGATCCCGTCGATCCAGTGACCGCAAAGCGCCAAATCGCCGATCAGATCGAGTAATTTGTGTCGGGAGCATTCGTCGGGGAATCGCAATTGGTTATCGATTGGTCCGGCAGGACCAAAGATCACCAGGTCGCGGTGGGTGACATGCTGAGCCAGTCCGCTGTTTTGAAGTTTTGCCGCGTCGCTATGGGTTAGAAAAGTTCTAGCCGGAGCGATTGAGGCGAGGAACTCTTCGGGGCTGAGCAAGCAGCTCGAAGTGGAAGATGGGATGGGACTCTCAGGCCCGTAGTCTAGGTGATAGACCAGGGTCAGTCCTGGAGTGCTCGAGGGGTTGGCTTCGACATAAGCCTCCTCGTTTCCGATCCGGATGGGTTGCTCGATTCGGCAGAACTTGGCAGGTCGATCGCTGGTGACTCGGCCGGCTTGGTGAATCGCCAGGGCCATCGAATAGGCGCTGCCGTCCATACCGGGCATTTCAGCTCCATCGCACTCGATGATGCAATTATCGATCCCCATCCCGTAGAGAGCAGCCATCACATGTTCGACCATCTCGACGCTCGCATCGCGATAGACCAACTTGGTACGCAACTGCGCGTCGGTTCTGTGGGTGGCCAAGGCCGGGATCATCGGTCGATCGACCAGGTCGATGCGGCGGAACACGATTCCCGTGTCAGGCTCGGCCGGTAGGAACGTCAAGGAGACGTTCTTTCCGGTCCAATAGCCGCGCCCGCTGACATGAGCCACATGCGCGATCGTTCTTTGAAGGGGTCCGTGCATCATCGTCGTCAGAAAATCCATTTTCTAGCGAGTAAGCGTTCTACGGTTTACTTGCGAATTGGGCCGCCCTGGGGGTTGGCCAAAAGCGGCGTTTTACCAGGATTATTCGTCCCTGGTGCAGCGGGATTGACCGCCGTCGCAGCGGCTGGAATGTCTCGCTTGAGGATGCCGATGACAGGCTCGGTCAGGTCATTTTCTGGATTGAAGTAGATCACTTCGCGATCCGCTCCATAGAGCACCGACTGGGGCTTCTTGGGATTCATCTGGGTGGTCTGCTTGCGATTGTATCGCACGACCAAGTCGAACTTGTAGTACCGAGCAGCGAGCGTCACGCCCGAGACGATCTGGTTGTAAGTATCGAGCATGAGCCTTGCTTGACGCTCATCGAATTCTTCTTGCTTGTTCTTCGCATCGAGTCGCAGCTTGCTCTCTTGGCTGACGATCGCCTCTTCGCGTTGCTTGAACTCCGGGGAGTCCGAGTTGAGTTGCGATTGCAATTGTTGAATCGATTCGGAGATCTTCTTGCGACGATCCTCGAAGTCCTTCATTGTCATCTGGAACTCGGCCTTCATGGCTTCCATTTGGGCCGTGAAGGTCGGGTGGTTATCGAGCACGTGCTCCATGTCGACGACCGCTACGGGTGTCATTTTGGGTTGTGGCTCTTGGGCGAAACCGGTCGAGCTTGCAACCAGGGTCGCAAGAGCAAACCCGGCTAAGCGGATGTTCGAAAGCTTGTTAATACGGAACAGCACGTTTTGCACTCCTTGCGTTCAATGGTTGGCGCTGCTTGGTTGATCTGCAAAATCCGATTGCAAAGCAGCACGATTCGCTGGTTCCATCCAGGGCGAATCGGGGGCATTCTGCCCGAAACGATTCCTCCGCGTAAATACCGATCCGAGGAAACTCTGGTTTTTTGTCGCTTGCAAAATCCCGATATCTGGAAAAAACCCTGGGACTAAAAAACCCTGGGACTGTCCCCGGGTATTCCAGCTAGGCACGTGGGATATGCTTCTAGCTCGTTCGGCTTCAGGAGAAAAAGGACTGCAACCCTTTGCATTTCCGAACCAAGGTTATGAAGAAGAGGGTGACAGGCTGGAAGCCTATCCCACATCAAGAGGGTGACAGGCTGGAAGCCTATCCCACGGGAGGAACCACGATGAACGCACGCTATGGGACGGTATCTTTTCCTTAAACAGTGCCCAAGTAGTACTTCGATGACAATTATGCTACAAAACGGCGAACTCCCCCGGTCCGAAACCGCTTTCGAGCGGGTTATTTATGAGTACACTATCGCTTCGAGAAAAATCCACCTCCCAGTTCTCAGGCCAGTTCGTAGGAACATTCCAATGAAGCTTTTCTCACAACCACTTCGCTCTATTCAGGTCCTCTCGGCCCTCTCGGCTGTGATTCTGCTTTTTGCAGGCTGCACCAGCAAAGAGAGTACCGCTTCCAAAGAGAGTACCGGCTCGGTCCAACCGAAATCCGGACCCAAGCGGATCCTGCTACTCAACAACACCGACTCGCCGTTTTGGGATGCGGCCCGGGCCGGAATCAAAAAGGCCCAGGAGGACCTCAAACTCTCGGGTCTGGGATTGTCGGCAAGTATGGACTCGAACGACGGAACCGAAACCGGCCAAATCGAAAAGCTTCGACAGTACGGCACTCAAAAAGACATTGCCGCAGTGATCATCTCACCGATCTCCTCGACCAATCCTGCCATCGCCGACGAGCTCAAGAAGCTCAAAGCCAAAGGGGTCACGATCGGCTGCTTCGATAGCGACTTGGACACCAAGTTCCAGCAGCACCGGGAGTTCTATGTCGGGACCAACAACATCGCCGGTGGCAAGGTCCTCGGGACTGCGGCCAAGCTGCTCAAGCCCGACGGAGCCCCGTACGTTCAGTTCGTCGGTGTCGACAGCCAACAGAACGCCATCGAGCGTATGGATGGCTTTACCTCGGCCGTCGGACCGGCCTATACCCAAAAGGATCGCAAGCTCGATGACGCAGACCGCAATCGAGCCCGCGACAACGTCCGCGACGTAATCACCAAGTACTCGGATCTGTCGCTTTTGGTCGGTATCTGGTCGTACAACGCACCGGCGATCGTCGATGTGGTGAAAGAAAAGAACGCTCGCGAAAAGTTTACCATCGTGACTTTCGATGCCGAGGCCATAGCGATCCAGCAAATGGGGGAAGGAATGATCGATGCGATGGTCGTTCAGAATCCTTTTGCGATGGGCTATGAATCGGTCCGCTATGCGTTGGCCAAGCTCCAAGGGGATCAAGACACGCTCAAAAGCATGTTTCCCAACATGGGCCAACCCGGTGGCGATATTCTTGATACCGGCTTGAAAGTGGTCGTTCCACCTGGCTCGCCATTGAAGGCCGAAATGTTCGAATCCTTTGGTAAGAGCGTAGAATTTCTCGAACTGCCAGCCTTCCAATCCTGGCTCAAGCAATACGATCTGACAAGTTCATGAGCAATGATTCACCGACCTTCATCGGTCGATTGCTGTCGAGCGTAGAATTCAAATTGATCTTCTCATGGTTGCTCGTCGTGTTAGCGACCATGGCTCTGGACACCAATCACACCTATTGGGACTCTCCGGGTGAAGCAGCCCAACTGGTGCTGCGTCAAACCGTGCTTCTGGGCTTCTTTGCTCTGGGCAGCGCCATCATCATCATCTCCGGTGGGATCGATCTTTCGAGCGGTTCGGTCATCGCCATGAGCGCGACGGTTTTCGGTTCGCTCATGATCGTTTTGGACCCTGAGGGTTTTCGTCAAGGCCATGTCTCGACGGTCGCGGTCGTCTTGGCAATCGCAGGAACGCTGCTCGTTGGAGCCATGGTCGGGACGCTCCATGCTTGGCTCATCACCAGCGTGGGTCTACCTCCGTTTGTCGCAACGCTAGCGACCCTCGTCGGCTTGCGAAGCTTCAGCCGTGGCTTGACTCCAACGCTCACCGGAGGCAAATCGCAGATCGATTTCCCGGATGCAGACCTTCGGGATGTTCTCAAAGATGTCACTTCCATTTCCATCGTGTTCGTTCTGTTTGCATTGGTCCTGTGGATCCTCATGAGTCGGACCGTCACGGGCCGCCATTTGCAGGCCATGGGGGGGAACGAACAAGCTGCAAAGCTCAGCGGCATCCGAACCGATCGGATGAAATGGTTGGCCTATGTCATCGGAGCCGTCTCGGCATCGATCGTTGGAATCATCATGTTTGCCGATAGTGGATCGGCCAAACCCGACGCGATGGCTCGCGGATACGAACTCAACGCCATCGCCGCGTCGGTCATCGGCGGCTGTTCGCTCCAAGGCGGTTTAGGGACCATTCCAGGGACCATCCTCGGTTGTCTATTCCTCCGCACCATCATCGACGCGGTCCAAAAGATTGTCGGAGCAGGCTCCGATGTCTTCGAAGGCATGATCGTCGGAATCGTCGTGGTCGTGGCCGTCACATTCAGCCAACGCGGGGGGGGTAAGTTGGTCGGTAAACGATTCTTCTCGAATGAAATCGGATGGACCGTGATCCCAGCGCTAGGCCTCCTGTCGGGTCTGTCGTACTTGCTCTTTTTTGGCAATCGCGAATGGTATGCACCCTACCAAGCCGTGGTCGTCTTTTTCGTGGTCGTATCGACTCTGATCGCACGCGCGGTCATGGAATCCTTCACCAAGTCGAGCGACGCTCCATGACCTCGCCGATCATCTCGATCGAGAAAATCAGCAAGCATTTCGGCGGGACGCGGGCATTGCACCAAGTCTCGTTCGATGTCATGCCAGGCGAGCTCCATGCCATCTGCGGCGAAAACGGGGCCGGCAAAAGCACGCTCATGAAGATCCTCTCGGGGGTGATCACCGATTACGATGGCCAGCTTTACATTGATGGACAGCCCGTCGAGTTCCGCGGGACCCGCGATGCAGAAACGATGGGCATTAGCATCATCCACCAAGAATTGAACTTGGTCGAGCAACTGTCGATTTCGGCGAACATCTTCCTAGGCCGCGAAATGCGTTCGGGGTGGATTTTCCGAAACGATCGAGACATGCATCAGGCCGCCTCGGAGCTTCTGCGCTCGCTCGACTGCGATATCCCCACGACCAGACTTGCAGGTTCCTTGCGTGTGGGCGACCAACAACTGATCGAAATAGCCAAAGCCCTGAGTCTCCATAGCCGGATCGTCGTGATGGACGAGCCGACCAGCGCGCTTACCGAATCCGAGGTCAAGCGACTTTATCGGGTCATCGCTAAGCTGCGCAGTCAAGGCGCTACCATCCTCTATATATCCCATAAGATGGATGAGGTCTTCGATCTTTCCGATCGCATCACCGTCATGCGAGACGGACAATTCATCCAAACACTTACGACCAAGCAGACGAATCCAAGACAGATCACCAAGCTCATGGTCGGTCGAGACATCGAATCGCTCGATCTAGGACCACGGCCAGAGCGAGGCGACAAGATACTCGAAGTCAGAAATCTGTCCCTGGCCTGGCCCGGCCATGCACGGGGCTACCGACTCAAAGACATCTCGCTCGATCTGCACCGAGGGGAAGTCCTGGGGATTGCAGGATTGATGGGGGCTGGGCGAACCGAGTTGCTCGAATGCCTCTTTGGCGCATCGGAGATCGCACCGACGGGCGAGATACTTCTCGATGGTGATTCGATCATGCCCCGGCACCCTTCGGAGGCCAAGCGTTGGGGGTTGGCATTGGTGACCGAGGATCGCAAACGCTTGGGGATCTTCAGCAATATGAATGTGGGTCGCAACCTATCGATCTGCGCGATGCGCGAGGCGACCATCGGACCGCTTCTGAGCGACGCCAAGGAGCGCGATGTGTGCGATGCGATGGTCGAAAAACTCAAGATCAAAACAGCCGGGTTGGAGGCCCCGATCGGGAGTCTCAGCGGTGGGAATCAGCAGAAATGCATTGTCGGCAGGTGGCTTCAGACGAACCCCAAGGTGCTCCTCTTGGACGATCCGACACGAGGGGTCGACGTGGGGGCCAAGGCCGAGTTGTACCGCGTGATTCGCGGACTATGCAGCGAGGGGCTCGGGGTCATCGTCACGAGCAGCGAACTGCCCGAATTGCTGACCCTGAGCGATCGGATCATGGTCTTGAGCGAAGGTCGCAAGACCGCAGAATTCGCCATCGAAGAAGCCACCCAAGAGCTTATCATGGAGGCTGCAACGGGAGGTTGGCAGCCGTCTGAGGGCCTAGTCGCAAGCGACGATTAGACCTGCAGTTGATTTCGCAGGGGTTTAAATTCCACGAGGGGTGGTTTGAAACCTGGAACTTTGTGTGGAAAAATTTCTGGCCAGCCGGTAAGCTAGACAAACCTCTCTACACGTTTTGTAACTATGTGCCCGTTTTTTACGTAGCTGCCCGTTTTTTACGTAGCTGCCCGTGGTTTGCAACCCGACTCGAAATCTGTCGGATGTGCTTGGTTTTTGACTCTTTGGAGTTCGGTCATGATCGTCGAGAGTGTATTGGCGTTGAATGAGGAGATCCTCCGAGGCCAGTGGGATTGGATTTTGTCGTGCTTTCGAGAGGTGCTCGAAGAGTCCGGCGAGAGTGCGCTCGCGGACCTCTTACCGGTTGCAAATCAGCAGCCCAATCCGCCCAGTGGACTTGGGCAGTCGGTTCATTTAACCCAAGCCTACTCGATCGCGTTTCAGCTATTGGGGATGGCAGAGCAGAACGCGGCCGATCAGTTCCGCAAGACCGTCGAGATGCAATCGGGAATGGATGCATTGCCGGCCTTGTGGGGGGCATCGTTGCGGCAATTGAAGGACCAAGGTTGGACAGCCCAACAGATAGCCGAGCAACTGCCCAAATTGCAGGTTGAGCTCGTATTGACGGCGCATCCGACGGAGGCCAAGCGAGCGACGGTTCTGGCTCACCACCGGCGGCTTTATGAACGCCTGCAGATCCATCGGCAGATCACGACCAACGCATCGTCGGCCGACAATCCGTCGAGCCAGGAGAATGATTTCGCGGTGCGTGCGTTGTTGTCTATCTTATGGCGCACCGGAGAGATCTATCTGGACAAGCCCGACATCCAGTCGGAGCGTCGCAACGTATTGGATTACTTGACGCATGTTTTTCCGTCGGTTTTGCGGCCGCTCGATCAGCGGCTTCGGATGGCTTGGACTCAGGTTGGGCTCGATCCGAAGGTATTCGATAATCCGTTGGTCTTTCCCCGATTGACCTTTGGGACATGGGTCGGCGGCGACAGAGACGGCCATCCGTTGGTAACGGCCCAAGTGACCCGTCAGAGTTTGCTCGAGATGCGCAGCAGCGCCCTGGGGTTGGTGCATCGTCAGTTGCAGCAGTTGGCTAGGTTGCTGAGTTTATCGGCTTACTGGCAAAGGCCGAACCCTGAGTTTCTTCAGGCCTTGGCCGTCGCCGCCGATCGCTTGGGGACTGCGGGCCAACGAGCGATCGATCGCAATCCGAACGAGCCGTGGCGACAGTTCATCAATACGATGCTTGCTCGATTGCCGCGAGTCGATGCGTCTTACGAGCACATCACCAAGGACCAACCGCCGATCTACCAGCGATCGGCCGAGCTGCTTGACGATTTGAAGTTGCTCTATGACAGCTTGGTAGCTTCCAGTCAGCGCCATGTCGCCGAGTACGCCGTCCAGCCGCTGATGCGTGTCGTGCAGACGTTTGGGTTCCATTTGGCGGTTTTGGATGTGCGTCAAAACAGTGCGTTTCATGATCGAGCCGTCGAGCAGTTGCTCGTTGCGGCAGGATTTAGTCGAACCAACTTTTCTCAGTGGCCTGAGGCGGAGCGATTGGAGTTATTGCATCGGGAGCTTGAATCCAAGCGGCCCTTTGCAAGGCCGGATGTTTCGTTGGGTACCGAAGCCGACGCGGTCTTGTCTTCCTTGAGGGTTCTCAAGGAGTACAGTGCGGCTTATGGTTTTGACGGGCTAGGAAGCTTGATCGTGAGCATGACGCGGAACGTATCGGATTTGCTCGTGGTTTACTTATTGGCTAGAGAGGTCGGTCTGATGCGAGAGACCCCCGAGGGCTTGGAGTGTCCAATGCCGGTGGTTCCGCTTTTCGAAACCGTCGACGATTTGCAGCATAGTCCAGAGATTTACAATTCCTTTTTGAAGCATCCGATCACCCAGCGGAGCATGAAGATCCAGCAAGTCCAACGCGGTCAGGATCAGCCGGTCGGCCAGGTGATGATCGGCTATAGCGATAGCAATAAGGATGGTGGGATATTGGCCAGTTTGGTTCATTTGCGTCGGGCGCAAAAGGAGCTCGTTGGGGTTGGGAAGTCGCATGGGGTACGCATCCGTTTCTTTCATGGGCGGGGCGGGACCATCAGTCGAGGTGCTGGGCCGACGAATCGTTTCATCCAGTCGTTGCCCTACGAGTCGCTTCAGGGGGATTTGCGATTGACCGAGCAAGGCGAGACGATTCCTCAGAAGTACGCGCATCAGTCGACGGCGATCTACAACTTGGAATTGTTTCTTGCGGGCGTAGCGCGCAAGACGATGACCGACCAGAAGGACGATCCGAGCGAGCATCCGCTCGAGGGAACGCTGACGGAGTTGTCGCAATGGGCTAGAGAGAGCTACATGGAATTGATCCATCGCGAGGGTTTTGTGACATTTTTCCGGCAAGCCACACCGATCGATGCGATCGAGCAGAGCCGCATTGGATCGCGACCATCGCGCCGCACCGGACAGCAATCGCTCGCCGATTTGCGAGCCATACCGTGGGTCTTCAGTTGGGGACAAGCTCGCTTCTTTCTATCGGGTTGGTTCGGGGTAGGGACGGCTTTGGAAAAGCTTCAGTTGACATCCCCCGAGACCTTTGTGCGTTTGAAGGAGACGATGAATCAGTGGGCGCCGTGCCATTACTTGTTGAGCAATGTAGCGACCAGCCTTGCGGCGACCGACTTGGAGATCATGCAAGCCTATGCGCAGATGGTCGAGGACCCTTCTCTGAGGGAATCGTTCATGACCACGATCCAGGGGGAGCTGATTCGCACGCGGGAAAAAATTGAATGGCTCTATGACGGCCCGTTATCCGAGCGACGACCGAACATCCAGCGGATGATGAATTTAAGATCCAGTGGGCTGAGGGTTTTGCATCGACAGCAGATCGATTTGTTGAAAATGTGGCGAAGCTATCATCGAATGCAACAGACCAAGGAGGCCGACCAACTGATACCGCAGTTGTTGCTGACGGTCAACGCGATCGCCAGTGGGCTAGGCACAACCGGCTAGCAAGCTCGGATCGATTCCTAGCCTCGCGGATCTGTCCAAGATCTAGGTCCTGGTAGATTGCGCAAGCAACTCCGCCTGACTGCCGAACCGCCTGAACCGCAAACCTGCCAAACCTGCCCGACCCGTCGATCCTTAAGAACCAATACCATCATGAACACCAACGAATACGACAAACTCCCCTTCGATTGCCCCAACGTTGCGCTTGAAAAGTGGATCTGCCAAATGGCTGCCATGTGCCAACCCGATCGCATCGTCTTGTGCGATGGTAGCGATCAGGAATGGGACATGCTGACGGATCAACTCGTCGAATCGAATACCCTGATTCGGCTCGATGCGAAGCTCCACCCCAACTCGTTCTTGGCCCGTAGCCACCCATCGGACACCGCCCGGGTCGAAGACCGTACGTTCATCTGCTCTTTGCGTGAATCCGACGCTGGTCCGACAAACCACTGGCAACATCCCGAGAAAATGAAAACGCTCCTGAAGGAGAAGTTTCAAGGGTCCATGCAAGGACGGACCATGTACGTCGTGCCGTTCTGTATGGGGCCGATCGATAGTCCGTTGGCACTCGTGGGTGTCGAACTGACCGACTCGCCTTATGTCGTCGTGAGCATGAAGATCATGTGCCACATGGGGCAGAAAGTCTTTCGCAAGCTCGGAGCTCACGGAGCGTTTATCCCGTGCTTGCACAGCGTCGGTGCACCTGTAGCCAAAGGCCAACCCGATTCGGCTTGGCCGTGCAACGATGAAAAATACATCGTCCACTTCCCAGAATCCAGAGAAGTATGGTCCTTTGGCAGCGGCTATGGTGGCAATGCGTTGCTCGGTAAAAAATGCGTCGCTTTGCGCATCGCCAGCTCCATCGCTCGCGATCATGGCTGGATGGCCGAACACATGCTCATCATGGGACTCGAAAGCCCCGATGGGGTCAAAACCTATCTCACGGCGGCCTTCCCAAGCTCCTGCGGCAAAACCAATCTTGCGATGATCACGCCTCCCGAGGACTACTTGCAAGCCGGTTGGAAAACCACACTCGTCGGAGACGATATCGCTTGGCTATGGCCAGGCAAGTCAGGCAAACTTCATGCGATCAACCCCGAAACCGGTTTCTTCGGCGTCGCGCCAGGCACCTCCTGGCAATCCAACCCAGGAGCCATGCAAGCCCTTTCCAAAAACACGATCTTTACCAACGTCGCTCTGACGGACCAAAACGGTGTGTGGTGGGAAGGTCTCTCGGCCCCACCGAGTCATCTGATCGATTGGACCGGACAAGACTGGACACCCCAATGCGGCCGACTCGCAGCCCATGCCAACTCCCGCTTCACGGCTCCGGCCGAGCAATGCCCCAATATCGACCCCGAATGGCAAAACCCCGACGGAGTGCCCATCGATGCGATCGTCTTCGGCGGCCGACGGCCGACGACCATGCCCCTGGTCTTCCAAGCCTTTGATTGGACCCACGGGGTATTCCTCGGAGCGACCCAAGGCTCCGAGACGACCGCGGCCGCAAGCGGTACGGTCGGAACGGTCCGTCGCGATCCGATGGCGATGCTCCCGTTCTGCGGCTACAACATGGGAGACTATTTTGCCCATTGGCTCGACATGCGAAAGCATATCCGCCGACTGCCTCGAATCTTCCACGTCAACTGGTTCCGAAAAGACGCCCAAGGCAATTTCCTCTGGCCAGGTTTCCGGCAAAACATCCGAGTCCTCGAATGGATCGTCAAACGATGCCACGGGAGTATCCCGGGACACGAAACCCCTATCGGTTGGACCCCAGACTGGGAAGACTTCTGCGTCGAAGGGCTCGAGGGCTTTTCCCACGATCAATTCGAAGCGGCCATGGAATTTCGTCGCGAGGACTTTTTGGCCGAAATCACCAGCCAAAACCAGTTCTTTCTGAAGCTCTATCATTCCATGCCTAAAGAGCTCCTGTGCCAACACGAACTTCTGATGGCCCGAATGGCATAAGCAAAATCGATGCTTATTTCGCGGTTTTTAACTTGGCGAGATTGACACAGGCAAGGCGCGCACCCTACCATGTAGCGGTTACCTACTGTTTCGTTTCGTATCCGCTTATTTCTTTTGGAGTCAGTACACAATGAAGAATCTTTTTGCTGCGGCTTTCGCCGCCCTGGTCGCTTTCTCTGCCGTCACCGCTTACGCTGAGAAGATCGATTTCGCCAAGGTCAAGTGCATGGTATCCGGGGCAGCAGCCAAGGAAGCCAAGACCAGCGAATGGAAAGAGTGCAACGTTTACTTCTGCTGCGATAACTGCAAAGGCAAGTTCGATGCAGACAAGAAGGCCATGGCAGCCAAAGCCAATCACCAGTTGATCGCAACTGGCCAAGTTACCCAGAAGGCTTGTCCATTCTCCGGCGGAGAGCTCAACAAGGATGCTTCGGTTGAATTCAAGGGAGCCAAGGTTTCCTTCTGCTGCAACAACTGCAAAGGCAAAGCAGAAAAGATGAGCGACGACGACAAGGTTGCTAACCTTTTCGGCGAAGAAGCTTACGGCAAGGCCAAGTTCGCCAAGGCTGCTAAGTAGTTCTTCGATCCGACTGATCCGACTGATCTGACTGATAAGCCTCGGAACCCGAAAGGTTCCGGGGCTTTTTTGTTTGCGTCGAGGCAAAGAAGGGCAGTAGGCAGTACGGCAGTGCGGCAGTAGGCAATACGGGCGAGACTTGGCCGAGCCTCAGATGGCAAGCGGCCGTATTTTATGGCGCAAAGCCCATGGATTTCCAACAATCGGCGCTGTCTGCACCCGGCTTAAAAACTACAATGGGCTGTCGCATCGTTTGATTTATTCCTTTTCTATCAATGTAAAGCGCTTCCTCGACGATGGCTTTGTCTTCTTCAGATTCCAATCCAACGGCAAGCGTGAGCCAATCCCAGCCAGAGTCTCAGCCACCGGCTCAGGTCTTTCGCGAAACAATCGAGAGCTTGGCCGTCGCCTTCATCCTTGCGTTGCTCTTTAAGTCCTTCGTCGCCGACGCGTTCATCATCCCGACCGGTTCGATGGCTCCGACGTTGATGGGTGCGCACAAAGACGTCCAGTGCGAGCATTGCGGTTACCAGTACCAAAGCGGAGCGAGCGAGGAGTTCGACAGTAGCACGGGTGCTCGCAAAGAGGTCGCGGTCGTCGAGACGATTTGCCCGCTGTGCCGCAACCGCGAGACGATGGACACCGAGAAAAACAGCAATCACGTCACGTTCTCGGGCGATCGCATCCTTGTGAGCAAAATGACCTATGCGCTGAGTGATCCGAAGCGATGGCAGGTGATCGTCTTCAAGTTCATCGAGCAGGCCAAGTTAAACTACATCAAGCGCTGTGTAGGATTACCAGGCGAGACGCTCAAGATTTGGCATGGGGATATCTATGTCAAGAACCCTAAAGACCCCAGCGGCGTGTCCACCTACGAATCGGCCGATGGATTCCGGATCGCTCGCAAACCACCTTCGGTCGTCGGAGCGACCCTTCAGGCCATCGCCGACACCAATCATCTGTCGCCGGCCGTAGGCGAGGGTCGGATCGCGGATTCATGGCAAGACACTTCGCAAGGCTCGGTACCCAAGTGGCAAACGCAGATCGACGCGACCCCTGAGAATCGAGCCTCGAAGTACCTTTGGGGCGCTGCGGTTTCTGATGTTCCAGAAGGTTCCACGGCCATGCTGCGATTTACTCATCGCCTCGGGGAACCGACCCGCTCGCGGCCATCGTCAAACGTGGAGAACTCCGCGGAATCTCGAACCGGCGACTTCCGATTCATCACCGACTTTACCGCTTACAATCACAAGACCTTTCGCACCCCCAACGGTCGCTCCGACATGATCGAAACCGACGGAGCGCATTGGGTAGGAGATTTGGCAGGCCAGTGGCAGATCTCGACGTCCAAGGGAAC
Source organism: Planctomycetota bacterium (assembly GCA_026692845.1). Lineage (GTDB taxonomy): Bacteria > Planctomycetota > Planctomycetia > Pirellulales > Pirellulaceae > JBKCUI01. Next base: position 34,057 of record JAPLNM010000106.1, read on the forward strand.
CCAATCCCTTGAGCTGTTATTGGTCGAGGGAGGAGTCGAGATGCTCTGCCAGATCGATTTAAGTACGGGCAAAGCGACAGCAAGAGCGGTGCATGAGGGCAAGTCGATTTCGGTATTCGAATCGGCCCAGGGCTTTGCACCGACGCTCGAAGCACAGACTCCCGTGCGATCCGGTTCGACCCATCGAATCCGTTACGCCAACGTCGACGATTCCTTGCGTTTGTGGATCGATGGCAAATCGATCCCGTGGGGCATCGACGGTGGATACTCGATCCAGGCTGCAGTGCCCGGCTATCGTCATCTTCCCATCTATAATCCAGAGAATCCTCTCGATGCGGCACCCGTTGGGATCGGCATCCAGGGTGGTAGTGGAAAGATCCTCCAGGCCCAAGTCTTCCGCGATATATTCTACACCGCGACGACCTCCGGAGGCAGCGCTTCGTCCCGCTACGACGAGTCGATCAACGTCCGGAACTCCAAGGATCCTTACCGCCTAGCCCTGGGTACCTCGCAAGCCAACTGGTCGAGCGACGGGTTGACCTACCAACTCGGTCCCGAGGATTACTTCCCCATGGGTGACAACACCCAAGCCTCTTCCGACGCGCGGATGTGGAACGTCCGTCAGGAGGCTGGACAACCAGGCCGACTGATGATCGGTCGGGCCGTCATGGTCTTCTGGCCGCACTATTGGAATTACGGCCGGATCCGATTCATCCCCAACTTCCAACGCATGGGTCTGATTCGCTAAGCAAAGGAATTCGCAGGAGCATGGATGTTCTACGCGTCGAAAATTTAGAGAAAACCTTCGGACGGCGCAAGGTCGTCAAAGGGGTTTCGTTTCGAGTCGCAGCGGGCGAAATCGTAGGACTCTTGGGTCCCAATGGAGCGGGTAAATCGACCTCCTTCAAAATGACTTGCGGGTTGGTCCAACCCGATAATGGCAAAGTCTTTTTAGGCAAAGACGACGTGACCCGCTGGCCGATGTTTCTACGGGCTCGAGACGGCGGGATGGGGTACTTAGCCCAGGAACCGAGTGTCTTCAAGAAGCTAACGGTCGAGCAGAATATCTCCGCCATTTTAGAGATGCTAGGCAATTCATGGCGAGACCGCAGCAAACGGACCGACGAGTTGCTCGAACTGCTCAATATCAAACACATCCGCACATCGAAAGCCGCCACGCTCTCGGGTGGGGAACGCCGCCGATTGGAGATCGCAAGAAGTTTGGTCTCCAATCCCAAAATCATCATGCTCGACGAACCCTACGCAGGCGTCGATCCGGTGACCGTCCAATCGATGAGGCCTATCATCCATCAGTTGCGAGCCGCTGGTATCTCGATTTTGATCACCGATCACGATGCCCAAGAGATCCTCAAAAGCGTCAATCGTTGCTACGTGATCGACGATGGGAAAGTCTTCTGCGAGGGGGATCCCGACACGGTACGAAAAGATCCTCAGGTCCGAAAGAAGTATCTTGGCGAGCTAGCGGATTTCGAAATCGTCAGCACGGCCCATCAACGCATCGACCATCCTAGAGAGCCAGTCTCTGCGGTACCCACTCCCAAAAAAGGGCTCTTTGAACGCTTGATCCCTCGCCGACGCTCCACTTAATCCAACCCTACCTTTCGGGAATCTACCATCTGTGTCGACAAGCGAACTAGTTTCCCGAGCACGGTTGTTGGAGCGAATCTCGTTTTGGTTCCTGGTGCTCTTGGGATTCCTCCTGCCGGTGATTCTCTGGGGAGCTTCGCATATCAAGATTGGGTCGGCATCGGCCCATGCATGGCTCCCTGAGGGGCGCATTGAGCGGGCCCGATACGAATGGTTCATCGACCATTTCGGCTCGGACCAATATCTGATCGCATCCTGGGAGAACCTGACCCTTTCAGATCCGCGTTTGAGTTCGCTTGCACAAGCGATCCAAGACTTGGACTCCCCGAGCGAACCGCTCGTCGAATCGCTCCAGACCTCCGAGGAGATTTTCAAAGGACTCGTCGCTCCCCCCCTTTCTCTGACCCCTGGTGCGGTTCGGGCTAGGCTCGAAGGCTCGATCATCGGCAAGGACGGAACGGCTGCGATCTTCATCCGCTTTAACCCGCTGGGAATCGCCTCTCAGAAAAGTTCGATCGAACTGGTCCGCGCTGCGGCCGATCGAGTCGACGGCCTCGGGCGCGGGCAACTGCAAATGGTAGGGAGTATTTACGAAGCCTATGCGGTCGACGAGGCTGCCGAGAAGAGTCTTAAACGACTGGTCATCCCGTCGAGCATCATGGGAGTCGTGCTAGCCTGGCTGTGCCTCAGAAGCGTGCGTGGTGCGGTCACGGTGCTGCTGATCGCCGGTGTTGGTCAATTGATTGCTGTTGCCCTGGTCGCATCGACGGGGGGAGAATTCAGTGCAGTACTGATCGTTTTACCGACCCTGGTCTTCATGCTGACGTTGTCGGCAGCAGTCCATTTCATGAACTACTATGGCGATGTGGCTTACTCCCATCGCGATCACCTCGGCGCACGCGCGATCTTGCTGGGGATCAAGCCCAGCGCGCTTGCGACACTGACGACCTCCTTGGGGATGATTGCGTTGGCTACAAGTCAGCTCTCGCCGGTGAGAACCTTCGGCCTGTACTCGGCCTGCTGCCTGTGCATTGCGACGATCGTGCTATTTCTGGCCTTTCCCAAACTATCCGATTGGTTGTGCAAGAGTCGGTATCGTGCGATTCAATCAAGCGACAGCCAATTGGACTCTCCCGGGAGGCTCGGAGCGCAGGATTCCTCCCCGCCAGTCTCCCCCTTGGCGACGGCTTATGCTGCCTGGGTCAAATCCCATTACGCGGTCATTTGCGTCTTGGGCTTTGCCCTTCTTGCCGTCAGCTTTTACGGACTTTGGCATCTGAAGTCATCGACCAAGTTCGACGACATGTTTCCCGAGCAAAGCGAAACGAGGCAGTCGATGGCTTGGATCGAGGAGCACCTCGGTCCGATCGCATCGGTTGAGGTGCTGCTGAAATTTCCGAAGCCCGATGCGCTCGAGCCCTATGACCAACTTGTTTGGGTCGATCGCGTGACGCAGGAACTCAAGGGAAATCCAGAGATAGGAGGGGTCATCAGCGCCGCGACGTTTTTACCCAAACTGCCTAGTGGGGGACGGATACGCGATGTATCCAAACGCGCGGTTCTGCGAACGGAGGTGGCCAAGCAATTCGATCAACTCATCGATCGCAATCTCGTCGCCCAGGATGCCGAGTCGACGGCTTGGCGAATCACGGCCAAGGTCTCAGCGCTGTCGAAACTCGATTACGGTCAATTGACCCAGCGTGTGCGTCAAGTGGTCGAGCCGATCCAAAGCCAGCAACAGGCCTTCGAAGCCATTTACACCGGGCTTTCGCCGGTCATGCACGATACGCAATTGGCTTTGTTGGATGATCTAGGCTCAAGCTTTACAACGGCGTTTCTGCTGATCACGCCGATCATGATGCTCATCGCCAGAGGGGTCCGAGCCGGATTGCTGATCATGGTTCCGAACATTCTACCTGAGACGCTCGTCTTTGGCATGATGGCTTGGTTCGGCTATTCGATCGACATCGCCGGGATCCTGACCGCTTCGGTTGCGATGGGAATCGCTGTGAACGATACGTTGCACTTTGTCAACTGGTACAGTCACCGCTTGGATGTCGGAGACACGCGCGAGCAAGCGATTGCCGATTCGTTTTCGAATTGTGGCAAGGCGATGGTCCACACGATGCTCATCAGTTGTTGTTCGATGTTGCCGTTCCTATTTGCCGAGTTCAACCCGACACGTCAGTTCGCAACATTGATGATCGCCATGATGAGCAGTTCGATTCTTGGAGATTTGGTTCTGTTACCCGCACTGCTTTTGAGCCCCCTGGGCCGTACCGCACGAACACGAGACTAGTGTTCGAACCGAGCGAATCGAAATCGGGCAGTCCGGGCTTAGCTCCTGGATCTATAGAAGCGGAACGGCGCAAGCCGTCCGGTGTCGCAATTAGCAACCGTTCACCGGAGGGCTTGCGCCCCACCGCTTTTAAAGAGATCGCACCGGATGCCGATCCTGCGGGAAATCCTTTTCTCTAATCCAGAGCAACGAAAAAAGGCCTGCGGATTTGACTCCGCAGGCCTTCGTAGTTTTTTTAGGATGTCTTAGGAAAGACTAGCCCATCATCTTCGATACGGATTGAACCATAGGTCCGAGGACTGGCTCGATGATGTCCTTGACGCCAGGGATGAGGTAAAGGGTATTGAGCAAGCCACCGACTTTTTCGAAGTACGGCTTGATGAATGGAGCCAACGTGCCGGTTGCTGCAGCAGGCATCTTGTCCATGCCCAAGTCAGCGTAAGCCTTCGCGGCGTCTTGCAACTTGCTAACAGCACCCTTGGCGGTATCCACATCGGTGATGGTTCCGAGAGTCTCGGTGATGCCATTGAAGGAACCTGAGAGCTGCTTCTTGAGGTCTTCGATGTTCATGCCACCAGGAAGTTCAAGCTTTGGAAGTTCCAGGGGAGCAGCTACTGTATCTGGAGCTGGCTTAAGGCTTGGGCCTGTCGAAGGAATCGCCTTTGGAGTGGTTACCACTGGCTTTACGGTCTCTTCCTTCTTGCCGCCGGACATGAAGGTGTAGCCCAAGAAGCCCAAAGCTCCCAGAGCGAGCAACGGCAAGAGCCAACCCAATGGATTGGAAGCCGGTGCAGCAACCGGTGCGGCTTGGGTTACAGGGCGGGTAGCGGTACGCGCTGTATTCGATACTGTTTCGGTTGATTGCCTGCCCAAGTCGGCCAATCCCATGACTCCCTTGAGTTCGTTTGGCAAAGCGCTGCTCAGGAAGTTGCTTTGGCTGCCCAGAAGGTTGGTCAAGACGCCTGGATCAAATCCACCTGCAGACTTGGCTTGCTTTCCGACAACACCCATAACGATTGGAGCCAAGGATCCAAGAAGACCGAGAGCTCCCTTGTCGCCAATTCCCAAAAGCTTCATCAACACCGAAACGATGCTGGATTGCGAGGATCCCAAAAACATCGGCAAAAGCGAGGCGCCCATGCTGAGCAATTTCGAGCTCGATCCACCCGAGACGAGACTTCCGAGGTTATCCAAAATGGATGGCTCAGCGTCTTGTTTCTTGAACATGTTCGAAAGCTCCGCAGCGCCCGATGGCGTCGATGCCTTCTTCATCATTCCACTGAGCAAAACAGGAATCGCAGCGTCGATCGCCGAATTCGTCTTGCTTCTGTCCAATCCAACTGCAGATCCAATCTGGTCCGCAACGCCACTGCTACTGATCGCAGTTTTGACCATATCCATCAAATTAATTGCCATATTCAAAACTTTCTTTTAAGGAAGAGGAGCCGAAATCCAAAATGCCTACGTGCAACGAAGTTAAATATGCCGGATTTAAGTTCTTTTGGCAGTCCTTGATCGAAAAAAACCCAATAATTAATCATGTTTTTCTGGAGTCTACGAGTTTTCCGGCTTGAGTATTCCAGAATGTCGAATGCGTGTAGTTTTACTTAGTTGCTCGCTCATCGAGCCTGTTGGTAAGCCTCAAACCACACCCGGGCTTGTTCGAACTGCCAATCGCCAAACACGTGGCCCTGGCCATGATTCCAAAGGGCCAAACTCAAGGAATCCCCTGGAATCATTGGGTTTTTTCTATAGCTACCTGAGCCGTAGAGCCTCCAAACCCCAAACGCCCGGCGCATTTCCGGTAGGCTCTGGCTCCCGTCGGCGGCTCCCGGACCGCGTTGTCCTCCCATAATGAGTAGGGGTCTCGGGGCGATGAGCATGAGCAACTCGTCGTGCCCCCATTCGGCGCGACGCTCTGGGGACACGTTCTGCTGGTTAGAGACGTTCTGTTGGGTACTCGGACCGATTCTTTCGGCGAGTCTCGTTCTCTGGGCGAGTCTCGGTGCGGGATTTAGATACCAAGGTGCATCCCAGTTCGTGGACTGAAGATCGACCCCACCCTCGCTGGCTACCCCGGCTAGGACTCGTGCATCGCTAGCCATGAGGTAGAGCACTTCTTTGGCCCCAAGCGAATGGCCGAAGGCGAACACACGCTTGGTGTCGACCTGAGGGATGTCCAACAACACATCCAAAGCTCTCTGCGCGTCGTAAACCATTTTGGCCATCCCGCGCGCTTGGGGATGCCGCTTGGAATGATTCGCTGCGGCTTGGTCGAAACTGACGCCCTCTTGCCACAAGAAGCATTCAGGACAGATCACGATGTATCCAAGTTTGGCAAACTCCAAAGCGGTGGCTCGTGGCCCCTGGGTTCCTACCCCTGCAATCTCATCGATCGTGGCGTTGTTCGTCGGGTGCAATGCGACCATGCCGGGCCTTGAATCGCTCGACTCGAGCCCATCGGGCAAAAGAACATAAGCGTCCATCCAAACGTCGTTCTCAAGTTCGATCTTCACCCGCCGTCGCAAAACGCCCTCGACGCGATCCTCCTTGAGCACCTGAAGCTTCGGTGCTCTGCCGACTTGAGGCATCGGCCCGAGTAGCCTTTCGAAGCGGGCCTGGACCTGCGCTCTGGCCTGTTGCCAATCGGCCAACGTTTGCAGTGACGCAAGCCCCCGCGAGTCGGCCTGGGCTTGCGACTGATCGGCCTGATCGGCTAGCACTTGATCGGGCCAAGAATGGATTTTGTCGATCCAATCGGCGCGTCGATCTTCCGGACGGAACCGTGGGGATCGTCCTGCATGTTCGACTCGGAATCGAATGAGCCGACCGTGCTCGACCTCCGTCACACAGACGGTCTTGCCGTCTGGGCCGCCGAAGCAGATATTGCTCGGTCGCGCTCCAAGGACATCGATTCGGCGAAGGATCTGTCCTTCGGGGCTCAGAACCACGACTGTCCCTTCCCCATAACGCGTTACATAAAGGTTTCCTTGATCGTCGTAACGCATTCCATCGAAGCCATGATCGGGGAACTCCTTGAACAAAGATTTTGCGCCGAGAGTTCCATCCTTTTGAATCTCAAACCGCCAGATCTTGCGCTGCTGGGATTCGTTGACCGATAGATATTTTCCATCCGGACTGATGTCGATCCCATTGGTAGTCCCCATCCGATCGGCAACGATTTGAGCGATTCCCTGGCGATCGATCCGCCAGATGCGCCCGGTCGCATCATTCCAATTCGGATCGCTGGCATAGAGCGTCCCGTCATCGGCAATGGCCAAGTCGTTCGGCTGATGCATCGCTGGCTCGTGGCAATGCAGAACGAACGCACCTGTGACGCGATCGACTCGCCAAATCTTGTGCTCGACGTAATCGGCAACCAGCAGATCCCCCTGACTATCGATGACTATCCCATTTCCCGTTCCGCGGTTTGGCAAGGTAGCCCACGTGGTCCCATTGCCCCAACGATCTACTTTGCCGATGGTCTGTTGTTTTCCAAAGTTCACGGCATAGATGTTGCCTTGAGCATCGCTAGCTGGCCCCTCGATTCCCTCGGTAAAGGCATGATCGAGAGTCATCGCCTTGGGATGGTAAAGCTGCTCCTTGAGGTCGGAATCATGGATCTGCCAAGCTAGTTTTCGTTGGTCAGTGCGCTGCATGGCTTGGGTGGCTAATTTTTGATTGCCATAGGAGAACTTCGAGTACGTCGATAGCATCGGATCGAACATTTCAGGAGCGTCGATATCGCTCAAGGCACTGATGGCCCCCATTTGCAACTCGTCCTTGGCCGCCGCATCGAGTCCCGTCCAAACGGGGCCTTGGAGGTCGAGAAAGGGACGAATTTTGTCGACGGCTTGCTCGGCCGGAAGCATCGCCAAGATTCGTATCGCGTCGTACCGAGTCCCGGCAGGGATTTTCGGATTGAACGCATCCGATTTGGCCAGTTCCAAAGCGCGATCCCAACGGGGCTTCCACTCCGGATGCTTTGCAAGGAGGTTCTCAAGCTCGACCTTGGGCCAAAGGCCTTCCAAGCTCAGCCCGTTGATGATGGCCCCTCCGAGGACGACCGTTTGCCAATCGTGCATCGGACCGGTGGGTGCCGGGAGCGATAGATCTACCAAGTCGACCAACGCTGTGTTGCGACTTGCAGGATCTCGAACCGCTAGGATCGCCGCGCGCCAGATCGTAGGGATGCGCTGGTACTCGAGACTTGCGGAGCTCGGATCTGCGGGGTTTGTCCCAAGGTCCTTGGTCCATTCGAGGATCAAATCCCTTGCCATCGACTTGTGCTTTTCGATCAAGCCTTCGCGTTGGGATTCCCCGGTCTGAGCCAGGATCTCTTGGGCCACCTGGATTGGTGGCTGGGCTGGTGGCTGAGCGGGTGGCTGAGCGGGTGATGCACTGCCGGAAACCACCGCGAGCAATCCAGCGAGCAGCCCTGGGAGCAAGCCAGCGAGCAATCCTGCGATTATGGGCCTTCCTTGACTCGCTGCGATCCTGCTTGCTGCAATCATGCTTGCTGCCCTGGAGTTGCTACTAGAATATCACGGCTAGTATTTTACGGTTGGAAAATCACCGTTGGTATCGACTTGATCGATAGGCTTGTGGATCGTCCGGTGGAGGATCAGTCGATCTTTTGCTCAAGGAGCCGGGCGAGCCGATGGAAATCGCTTTGGCGATCGATCAAGCGGACTTTGGTCACGAGGGTCACCGGATCGACCAAGGATTCGAAGGGGACAAAGGACATGTCGAATTGTCCGCCGACGGAGACCATTACGCCGTTGAGTTTTTCTTCGATCAGAGCTCGGTAGGCGCCGATGCCGATTTGCGAGCCGAGCATCACATCGAATGCCGTAGGCACACAGCATCGCGACTCGTAGCCCATTTGCAGGCCGTTGATCTTCCGGGACTTGCCCGTGGCTTTTTTGTAAGCATCGGCAAGATAGCGGCCGATGGTTTTACCGACGTCGACGTTTGCGACGGCTAGGTGACCGAACTCATCGCGCGACACGCCTTGGATGTACGAGAGAGGTAGAAACTCCGCGAGTCCTTCGGCGATGACGATCACACCGTAGTTGCGGCCGAGTTTTTCTCGTGCGAGCATCATGGAAACCATTTTGGCGAGCACAGCATCCATGTTCAGGATCTTGCGGGTCTGGGTTGTTCCGTTGGGGTCTTGGACCGTCTCGCTGGAGGCAAGTGGCCCGACGATGTCTTCGACGCTTAGGACCAAGCATGCATCGCCTGCGATAGCGGCACCGTAAGCGAGCCAGCCGGCCGAGCGTCCCATCGCTTCGGCGATGAAATAAGCTTGTCCGGCTGCGGCATCGCGATTGAGATTTCGGATCTCGTTGGCTAGGACTTCTGCGGCGCTGAAGAATCCGAAGGTAAAATCGATGCCCGAGTAGTCGTTGTCGATGGTCTTGGGCAGGTGGATTACCGGCATACGCGTTTCGTTTGCTGGCAGGGTCTCTTGGAAGAGCTTCATCTTGTTGGCTGTTTTGAGCGTGTCATCGCCGCCGATACTGACTAGGGCATCGACGTTCAGGGACCGGAGGGCTCGATAACATCGGGCCAGTGGCGCGGTCTTTTCTGGATCCTGGAGGTCCGCAGGGCCTTTGACGACCTTGCCCGGATTGGCTCTTGCCGTTCCGATGCGTATGCCAGGCTCGGTCCGCATGAACTCGAGCGATTCTTGGGTGAATCGCAGGTAATGCTTCCCTTCGACCAAAGGTTTCGCAGGATCGAAATCGATCAGGCTGGAGTACCCGTGCTTGATTCCCAGGACCTCAACACCGGCTTGCAGGAGCGAAAAGGCTGCCGAGGAGATCACGGCGTTGGCTGCTGGAGCCGGCCCGCCGGAGAAAAGAATTGCGACGCGTTTGATGTTGCTCATGGAAACTAGAAAACAAGAGTAATGGATCGCAAGAGAATGGATCAACCGTGCAAAAGACCGTTGGTTAGAACGACTTGAGCATGAGGTTCTTGAATTGAACTTTCATGGGAGGACCTGCGTGGAGTTGCAGTGCCAAGACTCCTTCGGTCGCTGCTTTGGCGGCCTCGGAGTCTTGGACCTCGGACATCAGTTGGTCGTTGACGTAATGTTGAAGCACGGTTCCTTTTGCGACGATCTTGTATCGGTTCCAATCTTCCCATTTGATTTGCGATAGGAGGGCATCGGCGTCACCGGCCGAGCCGACGCGGCTCTTTTTGCCTTGGGCATCGACGGCGACGATTTCACCTCGTTCGGCCAGGATGCCTCGGCCACGCTCTTCGTAATTGATCCCCATGTAGCGCTTGTTGGCGTCGATGTCGGCTTGGTATCCGCCAACGACGAACTTGTCTTTGTCGAAGATCTTGCTTCGGTATTGGATGCCTGAGTTGCCTCCCATGATTCGAAATTCGAGGGTCAGTTCGAAGTCCTTCACGGGTTTGTCATAGACCAAGAACGTGTTTTGTCCGATGGGAGCATCGGCTTTGTTTTCGCCGGTAATGGCTCCGTCTTGGACGCTCCAGTTGGATGTCAAGCCGGACCAGCCCTGGAGGGACTTGCCATCAAACAAGTTGGTCGCAACGGCGTTGGCGTTTTTGTCTTGTGCGTCGGCGGGGTTGGAGTATGCTCCGAGCAGCAAGAGCAATCCCAGCGTGCAGAACCCTAGGGACTTGAGTGTGGACTTCATGAGCGGTCAATCTTTCGTAGGAGAGAGGGTGATACGGACTTTGATGGCCCGATCATCGGAAACGGTTAATACTTTAGCGGTTGCGCCGGGCAACTCAATAACGTCACCAGCGACGAGCAATCTTTCTGCATAATGGACCAGCAATCCGCCGACGGTGTCGACGTCGGCTTCTTCGAATTTGATTCCCAAGCGATTTTCGACGACTTGGACCCCCGTCGAGCCTAGGACGATGTAGGAATCGGAGCCATCGGGGACAATTTCGGGCTCTTCGACGTCGAACTCGTCGGCGACCTCGCCGATGATCTCCTCGAGAACATTCTCGAGTGTGACCAGTCCGATGATTGTCCCGTACTCGTCGACGACAAAGGCCATGTGTTGATGGGTGCCTTGGAAATGCCTTAGCAATTTGCTGATGGGCATGTTCTCGGGGACCTTTTTCGGGGGTCGCATCAGGCTCGTCCACTGGAAGTCAGGCAGGACGCTTGCGACTGCAAGATCCTTGACATGCAAGACACCCAGGATCGAATCGAGCGACCCATCGCAAATCGGGTACCGCGTGTGCTTGGTCCGTCGAATCATTGCCAATACCGAATCGAGCGGATCGTTGATGTCGACAAAATCGATGTCTTTGCGGGCGACCATGATCCGCCGACAAACCAAATCGTCGAACTCGAAGACCGCATTGATCAAACTGTGTTCGCTGCGGGTCAGATTGCCATGGACATGGGCTTCGCGAAGCAGTGCTCGGATCTCCTCTTCGGTATAAGGAATATCGCTTTTGGATTTCTCGTCGGCACCGAGCATCCGCAACAAAGCGTCCGTCGAGACGCTCAGAATGAACATCAGCGGATAGGTCAGAATAAAAAAGATCTTCAGGGGCATGGCGCAGGTAAGCAGCATCGGTTCGGGATTGCGGATCGCAAAGACCTTGGGTGCTTGCTCGCCGATGACCAAATGCAATGCGGTGACCAACGTAAAGGAGATGGCAAACGAGACCGCATGCAAAAGCGGTTCGGAGTCCATCCCCAATCGCGATAGCAGTGGGCTCAGAAGATGAGCCAAGGCCGGCTCGCCGATCGCACCGAGTGCCAAACTGGCCATGGTGATCCCAAGCTGGCAAGCCGACAGGGAGTGCTCGAGCCGCTGGGCGAGCCATTTGGCGGTTTTTGCAAACAACCGGCCTTGCAATACCATCTGCTCGATGCGGCTTATGCGAATCTTGACCAATGAAAATTCAGCAGCGACGAAAAATCCGTTGACGAGGACCAGCACTATGGCTGTAAGGATCCTGGAAAGATCCGAAAATTCAGGCATCGGTTTTGAAAAAATCTCCGCAGAGTAAGTGACCAACTTCAAGGAGGAGCATTATACCGTATCTGAAGACCCCTTTGGGGAGAATCCAATAGGAATTCCAGCGACCCGATCCCGGGCAAAACCAGGCGATTTTTGCGGCGGGCTGCTCGAACCCGTCGGCTTTAGCACCATCGTCAGAACCATCGTCAGCACGTTGGTTGTAGGATGGGTCTTTGGGTCGCAAGCTAATGCTTTATCTGCAACCCTCTGGCCAAGGCCTCGGCGCGGTAGCTTTTGGCTTTTTCAAGCAAATACTCCCAGTCCAACGCGGGCCCGGGGTCGGATTTGTTCCCCTGGACGTGGTAGTGCCCCAGGATGCCGCTAAAGGAAGCCCATTGCTCGTCGGTCAGCGTTGTGTCGATCCTTGTCCCATCGGCTCCCCGGGGAATCTCCAAGCGGATCTGAGGAAAGATATCCGACAAGGCTGCAGCGAGCTTGATCAATGCCGCATACTGCTCCGAGGTATAGTCGTACTGTTGGTACGTCGTATCGCCAAGTTTCCCCTTGAGGATCTCTGGCCGCCGTGGTCGGAGCTTTCGACCGGCGAATCGATCGACCCCTCGGATCTTGGGCGGAAAAGTTAAAAACACTCCTTGTTCATCCCTGGCGTACCACTGCGAAAAAGGATCGGCTTGGTCTTTGGTCGGGTCCTTGGTCTGCGGGATTGGATAAGCCCCGATATTGGCGATCTCGATTCCGATGCTTCGATCATTGCTTTTCGTGGCGTGCCAAGCTCGTTCTTTCAAATCGAGCGTCTGGTAGATTGTTCCGTCGGCATCGAGCAGGAAGTGAACGCTCAATCCCCGGATGTCGTGCAGGATGAAAAAACACTGCGAACTGGTTCCGCAGACATCGAAATGCAATACGAACTGATCGACCTTGTCCCGAAGCAGATCGAGCGTCCAGCCACCGGAGCGAATCTGTTGAAGCTGCTCTGGGGTGTACTCGGTATCGGCCTTCGAGCCAAACCGCAGCCCGTAGCGATCCGGACTGCTCTCCTGGGGCTTGGTCACGAAGTTGATTTTCCCTGACTGCATTTCTTCGACGGTGTTTTTCCACTCGCGTTTCTCGAAGGGGCTGAAGTGCCGGGTCGTTCGATACGCGTCAAAGCCGCCCGGATCGAGCCATAGTTTCACGGGTGTTCCGATGCGATAGAGTTGGCCGCATACCATGATCTCGTCTCCATGGCGTTTTTGGAAACCCAACTCTGGAGGCAAATCGCTCTGCTGCGCCTCGCTACGAGCTGCAACGGTGCATTGCAAAAGCAAGCAACACACGACGTAGATTCTCCAACCGTTCATCATTTGGATCTCCCGCAGAATTTGTGGGTGAAAAAAGGTCTCAGAGCCCTGAACTGTAGCGTTTTCCTCGATAGAGTTTTCCTCCATGCCGATCGGCAACCATCACCGAGTGGCCGCCAAAAAAATCACGATTTCAAGCGCCGTCGGCCGGAAACTTCGGTGCATGGTTTTGTTCTGGCTCTTCGTCGTGCTCGTGCTCAGTCCGCCGCGGCAGACGGTGCTCGCGCTCGTAATCGACTGAAGAATTGTACTCGCTCGATGATTCCGAGACACCATCGAATTTCATCGCCATCCGAGTCAACTTTGCGACAATCCGTACGAGTCTTGATTCGAGAGCGATAAAAGACAAGTCGATCTCAGCCGAAAAGTTATTCCGTCATGATTGCCTCGATTCGATTACGAGCACGAGCACCGTTTCACTGAGCACGAGCACGATTTGCTCGCTCCTTGCCAGAAACAGTTTCCCTCAGCGATTCCATTTGGTTTCCTGAGCTTACCAAGCCAAAACGGACCCGCAAATTCTGCTGGCGAGACCGTTATTTAAAGAGGGCCGCAGGATCGGTCTTCCAGAGTTTTCTAACCGCGAGCAATCCACTCACGAGGCTCATGAACAATGTCAAGCATCCGACGATGGCGATCCGATCGGGTTGCAACCGCATCACCAGCCCAGTCCAATCCGACAACCATCGGTATAAAAACCAACTGACGATGCAACCGGGAATAAACCCTGACATGCACAAGTAAAAGGCTTGGGCCATGACGAATCGCAAAAAGTATCCCGGACCATAGCCCATGGCCTTGAGGGTCGCATACTCGGGCAAGTGGTCTTGGATGTCGGTAAAGAGGATCTGATAGCAGATGATCACGCCGATCAACATTCCCATGATTGTGCCGATCGAAAAGATGATTCCGATCGGAGTGCTTCGAGCCCAAAAGCCGATCTCGCGATTGACTAGCGCCCGATGGGTCAGAACCTCGATGCTGCTGCCGAGCCTAGCTCGCAATTCCTCTTGGACCTGTCGAACGTCCGCGGTTGGGTCGAGCCGAATGAGCCCCAGATCCACCGCCGCAAGAGGCGCAGCGTTGCCGTTCCTGGTGGGAAAGAATCGTTCAACGCCCGCTTCGCTGACGATCAACGTTCCGTCGTAGACAAAATCGGTCCCGATCGTGACCCAATCGCGCAATGAAACGCTCTGGCCGGAAAGCTCGGCAGTTTGACTTCTGAGTCTTTCCAAGTCCTTCTTTTCAAAACCGTACGTCTCTTTGCTTTGCCGATCCACCAGCGCCATCCTCGCATCGACCAGGCCTTCGCAGCGCTGATTCATGTTCGGATCGACAAAAGGTTTCGCATCGATCGGCACCCCGAGCACGCGGATCGATCGGGACACATGGCCTTGGACCCTGGCGATGGCCAAGGAACGATCGATGTACATCGGGATGGCCTGCGATACTCCCGGGATCCCTTTGGCCCGATCGATCGCTCCGTAATCGAAGCGCTGTTCGCTCGGGACGGTGTAACGGGCAGGACTCAACATCACTAGATCCGCATCCATCAAACGCAAAACCTCGACAGCACTGTCGAAGAGTCCGAAAAGAAATCCGATCTGCGTGAACATCAATACGACCGCAAAACCGATCCCCAAGGCGTTGAGCAACATCCTTGTGATGTTCGTTCGGACGTTTAGCCAAGCTAAAGGGATTTGCATCGCTGTGAATACCTCCCCTTAGAACAACGAGGCTGGTTCGGCTCTCCAAAGTCGGAGCATCGCCATGAACCCCGATACGCTGCACATGAGGAACGCCAAGCCGAGCACCCCCCAAAGGCGTTCCCAAGTCATCGCCGTGGGAATGCGAGAAAGTCCTGCGGTCAATTCGTAGAGCAGGAAACTGATCGATGCGGCCGGAAGGTAACTGAGGATCGCCAAGAGCCACGATTGCACCAACACGATCCGAGCTAAAGCCAAATGCGAGTAACCCATCGCTTTGAGTGTCGCGTATTCGGGCAAGCGATTCGATACATCGTTGGCCAAGATCATGTAAACGATCGCCGCTCCGATGATAAACGAAAGGACCACTCCCATCGTAAAGATCATCCCGATAGGCGTGTCTCGCAGCCAACGGGCGCGTTCCCATCGAAGTTGCTGCGCCATCGTCAGCACCTCGATCTCCTGCAAACAACGCGGATCCCGCTGGTCGAGCCAAGCGATCAACGACGCCTTGGCTTGCTCGGGATCGACCCCCGAACGCAATCGGACCAGCCCGAGCGATGCGCGCTGCCGCGTGTCGATCCCCGAACGAAGTCCATAGCCGACGTCGCTCAGCAATATCGCGCCGTTGGTGGCAAGTCCGGTTCCAAGCCGAAAATGGCCAGCGATGTGCGAGAGTCGGTTCCCGACTTCCAAGGGCCTACCGATGTCTTTGTCCGAAAATTGCTTGCAGTTGCCCGGCCCGTACTCGGCCCGCGTGGCCCGATCAACCAACAAAGCATCGGGGTTCTTGAGTTTGCTCAACTGATCTTGGATCTCGGGGACATCAAGCACCGGATGCTCGATGTCCATGGCCATCATGCCGACGGTCCGAAACGATCCGTCCGGTGGTGCCTGGGTGCACTCGGAAGGCCGGGGCGGATTCTGCCAACGCATGAGCATGATGAAAAAAGGATCGACGCGCTCGACCATCGGATGGCCTTGGATCATCCGCATCCATCCACGATCGAACGTTCGAGGCTCATAAAGGTGCACATAGTCGGGCGACCTGAGCACCAGATCTCCTTGCAGCTTGCCGTAGACGATGTTGGCCGTGTTGGCCACCGCACCTCGGAACCCTAGCTGCATGAAGATCAAAAGCAAGGCAAAGGACACGCCCAGGATGCAGGCCAAGGTCCGTGCCGGCTGGGAAAGTAGATTCAACAGCGCAACGGGTGTACGCCTCGATGGATTAACGAGTCGCATCAATGCTTCTATACACCCAATCCTTGACCGCAACCTTCGACTGAAAGACGCAGTAACCGAGCGGGCGTGAACGCATGACCTCAGCGCGAACCGAGAATTTGCGTTCCCCTCGGGGTACCTCGAGAATCTGCTCTTTATCGATCCAGACGGTGATGTTCTTGGCGTCGACACGGACCTTGAATTCGTACCACTGGCCATTCTTAAAGTTCCGGTAGCTGGCCGTCTCGTTCTCGCTCGCATCGTTTCCGTCGATGCTGCTGATCCCGACCAAACCGCCTCCCCATCCGCCGACGATCAACGAGCAGTGCTCTTTGCCGACCGGAAAGGTGATTCCGACGAAGAAGTCCGAACCGTCGATGCGTTGGGCGGACCACTGCATTTCAAAATTCTCCGTCGGGAAATCCTTACCGAGCTTGTTCACCCCCGTCATCGGCTCGCCGGGCATGAATGCCAAGACGCCGTCTTTGATCTCCACGGGGCCCTCGCCCCCAAAATTCGTTTTCTCCCACCCTTCGAGACCCGATTCGGGTAGGACTTTCTTCCACTGGACCTTGGGGTCGGCCTTCGAAGTCTCCTTGGTCTCCTGAGCGATCGACTCCCCGTGGGAAACCAAGATCAAACACGCTGAGCCGACGAAGGCCAAACGAATAATCAGGCGGCCGCCTGTCCGAAGGGATCCAATCAGGCCAGAGCTAGAAAGAAGGTTGATGAATCGCATAAGCAAGAGCCGGTGCTAGGGGAGATAGGTGAGGGCAACGGTGTCCAAATACGGACAACCAACGGACGGATTATACACCAAAAGGTCCAATTCCCATCCGAGTTCCCCTTCCGGTTGCTCTTCTTTCCTTGGCGGCTCTGCGCCTTTGCACCTTTGCGTTAAATTCCGTTTGGTTCTTTGGCGTTTTCATCGCTACATCGGCCGGGTTGCTTTCGCATCGCCCGTCGGTCCGAGCACGATGCGGAATAGTCCCGTCGGAAGCTTCAGATCCGATCCGTCTGTTGATCCGCTCGCAGCAGCGATAGGTTTCGATTCAAAGCCCACCGTCACAGCCTGCCGCTGCTCGGGCTTAAGCTCCATATAAATCCCATCCTTCTTGTTGTACTCGGCTTGGGATTCAAAATACATCTGCGTGACCAGTTCGGAACGTTTCGGTGCTACGACCCGGTAATGGATGTGGGGCGTACGGCCTGGGTATTTGCCGGGCTGGATCGTGCGGAACGAAAAGGCTCCATCGGCTCCGGTGAGCATTTTCGCCCAGTACTGAAAATTTGGATCGATGGGACGATCGTTGCGATCTTGAGGGTGATTGTACCGCCCGTTGTTGCATGCTTGCCAAACCTCGACGATGACTTGGTCCAGCGGTCGATCGTCCATGTCCAAGACCAAGCCTTGGACGACAATCTGCTGGCCGTCGGCCACGGGAGATTTTTCATCGAGCCGAGTCAGGTCGGCGTCGAAGTACTTCTGCTTGTCGATGTCGGGAATCGGATAAAAAGGGCCTTTGGTTGCCGAAGCCGTCGGAGGGGCCCAGGAGAATCCGCGCTGGCCGAGCCCCATGGCAAACCCACTGGCGATTGCGGCTTTGGTTAAAAAACGTCGACGATTGTTGGACGACTTCATCGCTTCGATCCCTGTGAGAGTGCCGTATTTTTACTGGTTAACATTGGCTAACCCAACAACGATTGTATCAATTATTTGGTTTGGTGCAAAAATCCCGATCAAGGATTGGCTTTACCCCTTGCCCGCATTGCATTTGCGGTGAACTATTTCCGATGTTGCTCATGGCTCGAAGCGCCCGGTCCGAAACAGCTAAGTCGCGAAACAGCTAAGTCGCGAAACAGCCCGAATAACCAACAAGCCCCAAAAATCCGCAGGCCGAAAGACATACCTGAGCATGTCGACGACTTTGGACTATCGTCCCCCCACCAGCCAGACCGCTCGCCCTGCGGTATTTCCAATGCTTGAGATCCACTCAACGAAGTCCCTGTCGACGACTGGGGCCTTATCGAATACCGGACGAGTCGCTTGGTCTCGACCTTATGCTTGGTCGACGATTATCCCATCGGTCCGCCGACAAGAGTCGATCGAAGGTGCGTTGATCGGCTGCGCGATCGGCGAATCGATCGGACGGCTTGGTCGCTCCAAACAAGTTCGCCTCAGGTCCGAACTGAGCTCCAAACCGCTTGGCAACATCGATCCGGGAATACTTGCTGCTTCGCATCGTACTGAGGGATTCTTGGTGAGCATCCAAGCCGTCTTGCTCTCGCAAGCGATGTCCGAGAATTTTGAATCGCATCTGAGCCAACGGCTCGCTTGGTATCAACGCTTTCAACCGACGGCTTATGTTGGCGGCCTGATCAGATCGCTAGGGGGTCGATCCGAAACGACTGCCAAGCTCGGCGATGATCCGTTAGTGCGGGCCCTTGCGCTGAGCGTACTGATGCAAGGCCATCACGATGGGGCTTTGAGTTGGGTCCAGGACTCGACTCAAATGACCTTCGGTAACCGCTGGGTGACCCAAGCGAGTTTTCTGATCGCAACGGCAGCCCAAGTCGCACAGTTTCATCGCACGGCACACCAGATCAGCACTTCGAACCTCCTGAAGGACTTACGCGCTGCGACCGGTTCCCAAGAGGTCCAGCAGCGGCTCGATGCTTTGGTAGATGCCATGGAGGCAGACCAACGAGCGCTTTCAGCGAGCCGCATTCTGGGGTGTGAGGATCATCGCTGGAAGGCCCATTTGGTCGACAACGCACTGCTCGCGATTTACACCTATGCGCGTCATCCAGGGAGCATTCAAACGGGCCTCGCTGAGCTCTTGGAACTGCATGGGAATCTCCAGGGTGTGCTATCGCTCTATGCAGGACTAGCGACGATCCATTCGGGAGTCCAAGGCCTTCCGAGTCTTTGGACCGATCGATTGTCTCTATACCCCTACTCATCGGCTTGGGTGCAGGGGTATGTCGATCGCTGTGCCGATTGGCCTCATGGGCCCGAGGACATCCAAGCGACGCGCTGCTTGCCCTCGCATCCAATCGGTCAATTCGTCCGCAACCTCTGCCGCGGATTTACCTGATCAGACGACAAAACGCGCCGCGATGGGTGCCGCGTCGGAATCGACCTTGCGGTGAGCCACTTGGCGCAAGCCGTGGGCTATTGCTATTAGCCCCGCATCGAATCGATGGTGCTGCACGGCCGGAATCACTGACCTGCTCGGGCCCAAACGCAGCGTCCTGGCGGGCATGGTTAAATCGCCCAACCGCTTGCGCTGGTTGGCTCACGTCCGAAGGGCCCAACCGCTTGCGCTGGTTGGCTCACGTAGGAAGTAGCCAATCGACCGATAGGGTATAATCCGTAGGGTCGTCCCTCCCCTTTGAGTCCATTTGGAGTTTGGTACCAACGATGCGATCGAAAGAATTTTGCGTTTGGCTGGCGTTGTTCATGGTCTGCGGAAATACCACACTGTCTCAGGAGAGTCCAGTTTCTGAGGATCCGGCCCGGAGCGTTCAAGCCGGTGTGCCTGTAGGGAAAATCACCCGAGGTGAATTCAACGACAGCAAGATCTACCCCGGGACCAAGCGGGCTTACAGTGTCTATGTTCCTGCTCAATACGACCCCGAGCAGCCTGCAAGCTTGATGGTCTTCATGGATGGCTCAGGCTACGCGCAGCCCGACGGAGCTTTTCGCGCACCGATCGTTCTAGACAACCTGATCCATCAAAAACAAATGCCCGTCACGGTAGCCGTCTTTGTCAATCCAGGCACGATTTCGGCCAACAAACCCAACACCCCCGACCGGAGCAATCGATCGTTCGAATACGACTCGATGGGTGATCGCTATTCGAAATTTTTGATCGAGGAGTTCTTGCCCGTGGCGATCAGGGATTTGAACATCTCAACGGACCCGGCCGATCGTGCCGTGTGCGGGATTTCATCGAGTGGAATCTGCGCCTTTGGTGTCGCTTGGGAACGTCCGGATCAGTTTGGAAAGGTCCTAAGCCACATCGGTAGTTTCACCAACATCCGTGGCGGATGGGCTTATCCGGGCCTGATCCGTAAGACCAAGCAATCGCCCAAAGCGATCAAAGTCTATCTGCAAGAAGGGGAGCAGGACCTGAACAATTTGCATGGCAATTGGCCCTTGGGCAATCGCGACATGGCTGCTGCCTTGCAGTTCGCAGGATACAATTACCGCTTGGTCATGACTCAGGGTGGCCACAGCGGTCAATTCGGTGGTCTGGAACTACCCGCTGGCCTGCGATGGCTCTGGGCCAAGGATTCCGAGTCGACCCACATTCCGATTGTCGAGACCAAGCCCAAGTGGCAACCGCATCCCGATGCGATCGCTCGGGAGGATGTGCCTCGGGGCAAGGTCGAGAAGATGGATGCTTGGGAATCGACCCTCTTTCCAAACACCACGCGCGATTGGTGGGTCTATGTACCTGCCCAATACGACGGCAGTGAGCCTGCCGCGTTGATGGTGTTCCAGGATGGCGAGCGGATGCAGAGCCTCAACGGACGCTGGCGAGTGCCGACGGTTTTCGACAACCTTATTGCGCGTGGGGATATGCCTCCGACGATCGCCGTGTTTCTGAACCCTGGACACGAAAAAAATCAACCGCTCAAAGACAGTCGATTTTCGAATCGAAGCTACGAGTACGACAGCCTCGGAGATCGTTACGCGAAGTTCCTGCTCGAAGAGATACTCCCGGAGGTTCGCAAGCGATACCGTCTGACCGACGATCCGAACCTTAGAGCCATCGGTGGCTCGAGTTCCGGAGCGATCTGCGCCTTTACGGCCGCTTGGGAACACCCAGAGAGTTTCCGCAAGGTTTACTCGACGGTCGGAAGTTTCACGAATCTGCGAGGGGGCAATGTCTATCCATCTTGGGTGCGCAAGACCGAGCCCAAGCCGATTCGAATCGCGATGTCCGATACCAGCGGCGATATCGATAACCCGTTCGGATCGTGGCCTTGGTCGAACCAGCTCATGGCATCGGCGCTGCAGTACATGGGATACGATGTGCGGTTCGATTGGACCGAAGGCTATGCGCACAATGATGAGTATGGAAGCTCGCTATTTCCAGACGCGATGAAGTGGCTTTGGCGAAAAGAGATCCACACACCGGTGCTCGATACCCGGGGGGATTTAGGAGGGGATTTGACCCTGCTGAATCTTCTGATCCCTGGGGAGTCTTGGAAAGTCGTGGCCGATAATCTCGGGTTCGCCGATGCACTGTGTAGCGATGCCGAAGGGAACATTTATTTCTGCGACATGAAAGCTCCAGCCATCTACAAAGTCAGCGCCGTCGATGGGAGCAAGACCGAGCTTTGCAAAGAATCCGTAAGCGGATTGGAGTTCACGCCCGATGGCAAGCGATTGATCGGCTGCCAGGGATCCAAAAACCGCATCATCTCGATCGATCTTGCGACCATGCAGGTCACGACCCTAGCCCAAGGAGTCCAACCTAACGACTTGGCCGTCAGCAGCGAAGGTCATATTCTTTATACCGATACCGGAGCCCAGCAGATCGTCCGGGTCGACCCGACGACGGGCAAAACCACCGTCGTCGACACCGGGATTAGCAAGCCCAACGGGATCGCGCTTTCGGGGGACGGAGGGACTTTGGCGGTCTCCGATTACGGTGGCGATGCGACCTGGATGTTCCGTATCAACGCAGCCGGAGAACTCGATGCCAAGATGCCCGTCATGCCGATGCGGCTAGCGATCGATTCGAAAGGTGATTTCAAATTCAACGAACCACCCCCGTATGTCCCGGCCTCCAAGGGAGATGGAATGGCCGTCGATAAAAAAGGGCGATATTACGTGACGAGCGAACTAGGAGTCCAGATCTTCGACCCGACGGGTAGGCCTTGTGGAGTGCTTCCGAAGCCCAACCAAGACCAGCCCATCACGACTTGCATTCTGGCCGGTCCAAAGCACAGCAGGCTTATCATTGCCAACGGAACCACCGTCTATAGCCGAGAGCTAAAGGTCGAGTGATGCCCATGGATCTTTGATAGGTTCGAGATTTTCCCGGGCAATACGCTAGGCTGGGGCTCTCAGGGATGCGGTGAAGCTAGCATGGAAACAAGCATATCCGTTGATTGCCCAAGCCAGCATCGAAAGCTAGAATCGGGTGTCTGCAATTTTTCGCCATCAACGTTAGAGCACCAACGCTAGAGGATACCGGATCGAATGACTAGAAACACCCTTGGGGAAGCCCGAACCAAGATCATCGCAACCGTTGGCCCTGCATGCGAGGACGAAAAGATCCTTACGGAGCTTGTTCAACACGGAGTCGATGTGTTTCGGATCAACGCGGCCCATGGCAAGCAGGCCGATTTTGAGAGGATCCTTAATAAGATCAAATCCGTCCGCATCACGACTGGTTTTCCCGTCGCGGTGCTCTTGGATCTGGCAGGTCCAAAAATCCGACTCGGGCAATTGATCCAAGACCCCTTGGAGGTCGAGATCGGACAGGAGCTCTCGTTTGTGCGTGGCGAGAAGGCCAGCCAACCCGACGAGCTGACGAGCAACTATTCAAAGCTCATCGATGAGGTCAACACAGGCGATCGCGTGATGCTCGCCGACGGAACGATCTCGCTCGATGTGATCGAAAAGACCAAAGAACGATTGCGATGCGTCGTGGCCGTTCGAGGGACGATCCGATCCAGGCAGGGGATCAATCTGCCGGGGGTGTCCTTGTCGGTCTCGTCGATGCGCCCCGAAGATGTCGAGAACGCCTTGTGGGCCGCTCGCAATGAAATCGATTTCATCAGCTTGTCATTTGCAAGATCCGCCCAAGACGTCGCGTCGCTGAAGAACCTTCTAGCATCGATGGATGCGCATGCGTTGGTGATTGCCAAGATCGAAAAACGCGAGGCCTTGGATTGCCTCGAAGAGATCGTCGATGCGGCCGATGGGGTCATGGTCGCCCGAGGCGATTTAGGTGTCGAAATCGATGTGGCCGAGACTCCGGTAGCTCAGAAACGGATCATCCAGGTCTGCAAGGAGAAAATGAAACCGGTGATCGTCGCTACCCAGATGCTCGAAAGCATGCATCACAATCGACGACCCACCCGAGCAGAAGCCAGCGACGTGGCCAACGCCATTCTCGACGGCGCCGATGCGTGCATGCTCAGCGGCGAGACGGCCATCGGCGATCATCCTGTCGTCGTCGTCGAGATGATGAACCGGATCATGCTCAGCACCGAAACGATGCTCAAAAATGTCAGCGGGGATTCCAAGCCAAGGCTTTCGACCCACGTCCACCCGATCACCGCAGCCGTCACCTACAACGCGGCCAACATTGCAGAAGCGATCCAGGCCAAACTCGTCGTCGTGGCGACCCGCACCGGCGGAACGGCTTGGGTCAAAGCCAAGCAACGCAACTACATTCCGACGTTGGGAGTAAGCGATTCGGAGCCTACCCTCAGGCGCATGTGCTTGTTCTGGGGGATCATGCCCCACCAAGTCGCCCAGCTCGATAGCCCCGAATCTCTGGTCGCCGATGTGACCAAATGGGGCAAATCGACCGGGGTCCTAACGGCCGGCGACAGGGTGGTCTTTGTCACCGGAACTGGATTGCTCAATCAATCCCACAACTTGGTCTTCGTTAACGAAGTCCCCAAATAAGACGCATGCAGGCAACGCGTTTTTCCCGACGCGACGCCAACGGCTCGACTTCTGGAATAATTTACACAAGTATTTCTCGGTTGCAGCGAATAGAATAGGAGTATGACTCAGCCAACTCGCCCTTCGTTCATCGCAGCACTTTGGATCTTCCTTTCATTCACGGCGATGCTCCTAGCCCAGGGGATCGGACAGACTGCTTTTGGGTGTACCCCAGAAGTTCAAGAGCCAGAAGTTCAAGAGCAAAACGGGCAAGAGCAAAACGGGCAAGCGCAAAACGGGCCGCAAGCTGCCCAAGCGAAACTCGAACCGGCTCGGGGGGCGACTCTGATCCGCGTTCCACTGCCCTTGACGGCCGATGCCGACGAGAGGATTCTCGCGTCGCTCGAATCGGTTGCGATGCGCAGCGACGCAAACCAGCGACCGGTGATCATTCTGGAATTTGTCCCTGCATCGGTCCCATCAGGGTCCTTATCACCCGACGCGCAAGGAGGGCTCGATAAGCTTGGTGAGTCCAAGAGCATCGGTCAAGGAACCTCGTTTGAAAAGGCGTTGTCCGTGTCGCGGTGGCTCAGTGGACCGAAAGGGAATCGGGTCAAGAGCGTCGGGTACATCGCATCGAATCTTCGTGGGCATGCGGTTTTGATCGCCCTTGCGTGCGAAGAACTCGTGATGCTGCCGGATTCGGAGATTGGAAAATCCGGAATCGATGAGGCACAAGTCGAGCCGACGCTCGAGCAAGCCTACTTGGACATCGCGGCTCGGCGCGGCATGTTCCCCGCATCGGCCATCCGATCGATGCTCGACCCAAGCCAATCGCTCGTGCAGTTGGATCTCGAAGGAGGGGGGGTTGAGTTCACAACCCTTCCGGACCTGGAATCCAAACCTCGCGAGCAAGGTGCATGGCGGGAGCGGCAATTGGTCCCGGCCAACCAAATGGCTTCGTTCAGTGGGCAAGAGTTGCGTCAACGCCGCTGGATCTCAAGTGTCGTCAACCAGCGCGAGCTTTTGCCCGTGGCTTTGAAGCTCACTGGCCCGATCCAGGAGAAGCCTTTGTTTACGCTCCCTCGCAAGCCGGTTTATTTGAAACTCAGCGGGGTTTTGCATCGACGTATGGTCAACCGCACCCTGCGCGCTATCGACGATGCGGTCAACAACCAAAAAGCTGACTTGGTATTGATCCAACTCGACAGCCCGGGCGGAAACCTCGACGACTCGATTCGCTTGGCCTATCGGCTCGCCGAAATCCCATCGGACAAAGCCGAGGTCGTGGTCTTTGTCAGCAAGCATGCGCGTGGCGATGCGGCTTTGATCGCCATGGCCGCCGATGCGATCTACATGGCTCCTGACGCGGTCCTCGGGACCGGGGGCGAGGCGAGTATCGATGCTGCGGCGATCGAAAAGCGCAAGGACAACTTCCTGGAGCTCGCACGGCTCAAATCCCGAACTCCCGGAGACCTCGTCGGCTTGGTTCGTCCCGATGCGATCGTCAATGATTTCCTGGCCGCCGACGGACGCCGAATGCGAACCGTTCCAACTTGGATAATCGACGATCCTCAGCAACCCCTTTGGGCAAAAGGCCAAACGGTCGACTACAGCAAAGGCATCGAGACCGACCGAGCCATTGCGATGGGACTTGCATCGGATCGAGCCAATGATCTCGATAGCGTCGCGAAGATCTTTGGCGTCGGTGAATTGCCCATGGAGAAGCAGACGAGTCGGATCGATCAGGCCATCGAGTGGCTCGCTTCGCAACGCTGGCTAGCGTATGTCTGTTTCCTTGTGGGGCTTGTTTGCCTCAGCGCCGAGTTGAGCACACCAGGGGTGGGCGTCCCGGGGCTGATCGCGCTGGTGTGCTTCCTGATCTTCTTTTGGATGAACATGTTCCAAGGCACCATCGAGTGGTTGGAAATCCTGTTGATTGTCGCAGGCATCGGTTGTTTGCTCACCGAGATATTCCTGCTGCCTGGGTTTGGTATTTTTGGAGTCGCAGGCTTGGTCATGCTCGCCGCGGGCCTGCTGCTGGCCGGTCAATCATTTACCATCCCGACGAATCGTTATCAGTTAGAAAAAGTGGTCCAAGGGCTAGGGCAAATGGGGCTCGGAGTGATTGTGCTGCTGGGTGCCTTGGTGGTATTCCACAAGCAGTTGGCGAAATTGCCCATGGTTCGCTGGTTTGCGCTTGAACAGCCCCTCGGGGATAAATTTGTTGTAGCCATGGATCGCCTTGAGGAGGATCGGCAGATGCTCAAGGGACGTTATGGGACCACCATGACCCGCTGCAACCCGCACGGCAAAGCCATCTTAGGAGACGTCGTCGTCGATGTGGTCTCCAAGGTCGGCTGGATCGATGAAGATATGCCCATCGAGGTCGTCGATATCAAAGACAATCAGGTCTTGGTCCGACGTCGAAGAATCTAAGGGGCCTGATCTAGGCGGCGAATTTAGGCAAGACCCCCAGTGGATTTTGTCTTTTTGGACACGTGCGATATTGCTCGTGCGCTCCTGTTGGTACGATACTCTCTGGAAATATATACACCTTGGGATGCGGCCGCGGGCCCTAGATCGCTGATCCGACTTATGAACGCACAATTCTTAGACTTTCTCGCCAATGCCAACGAGTCGATGCGGCAAGCGGGAACCTTCAAACACGAACGCGTCATCGACTCGGCGCAAGGGACCTTGGTCACCCTGGCCGATGGCAAGGAGTATCTGAACCTGTGCGCCAATAACTATCTGGGGCTAGCCCAGCACCCATCGGTCGTCCAAGCCGCCGACGAGGCCCTTGCTCGATGGGGATATGGGATGGCCTCGGTCCGCTTCATCTGCGGAACGCAAACCATCCACAAACAGCTCGAAAAACAGCTCAGCGAATTCCTGGGATTCGAAGACACGATCCTGTACAACTCCTGTTGGGATGCCAACGGCGGGCTATTCGAAACGATCCTCGGACCCGAAGATGCCATCATCTCCGACGAGCTCAACCATGCGAGCATCATCGACGGGGTGCGATTGTGTAAAGCGCAACGCTTTCGTTACAAGAACAATTCGATCGACGACCTGAAGGCGAAACTCCAGGAGGCCAAGTCCGCCCGATTTCGCTTGATCGCCACCGACGGGGTCTTCTCCATGGACGGAACCATCGCGGATCTTGCATCGGTATGCGAACTGGCCGACGCGTACGACGCGATGGTCATGGTCGACGACTCGCACGCAGTGGGTTTTGTCGGTCCCAAAGGGCGAGGGTCCCACGAGCACTGTGGCGTGATGGACCGGATCGACATCATGACAGGAACGCTCGGCAAAGCGTTAGGGGGAGCCAGCGGTGGCTATACCTCGGGCAATGCCCAGATGGTCGAACTGCTGCGTCAGCGTTCTCGCACCTACCTTTTCTCCAATACGATCGCTCCCCCGGTCGTCGCCGGTGCGATCCGCGCGCTGGAACTTCTCCAAGAATCGACCGATCTGAGGGACCGATTGGAATCCAACACCGAGTTTTTCCGGACCGAAATGCTGCGTCGAGGACTTCATATCCTCCCGGGCGTTCATCCCATCGTGCCGGTCATGATCGGTGATGCATCTTTGGCCGGCAAAGTGGCACAAGCGATGTTGGCCGAAGGCATTTACGTGATCGGGTTCTCTTATCCAGTGGTTCCGCAAGGAAAGGCCCGTATCCGTACGCAAGTCTCCGCGGCGCATAGCACCGACCAACTCGCCCACGCAGCGGCCGCTTTCGAACGATCCATCCAATCGGCTTAGACTCTTTAGGTGCGACATGGATTCCGACCAATGGAAACTCGCTAGTTTGCAAACCCTCGAGCATCTCGAAAGGCTCGGGGTCAGGCATTTACCGAAACCCAATGCCAACCTCAAGCAGATCCTTGCCGATTGGCTTGAGGTGACCCCCAATGGGTCCAGGGCCGCTCCGATAGCTAATGCCCCGGCCACTAGTACTCCGGCAGCCAGTACTCCGGCAGCCAGTACTCCGGCAGCCAGTGCGTCGCGGCCGCAAGCCTCCGGGCAATTGCCCCAAAACCCAAACCAGAAATCGAACCCGAATCCGAACCCGCCAGCCGTTAGCCCTCAGATGCTAGGCACGCCGGCGGCTCGGGGCGTTATCAAACCGGCCGGACCACCCGTCGAATCGCCTTGGACGACCCCAGCCCTAAGCGTTCAGGAACGCACCGAGGCCTTGGGTGAATTGAAGCTCAAGGTCCAGGCATGCCGTTTGTGCAAAGACCTTGTTTGCCATCGTCGCCAGACGGTCTTTGGGGCAGGGCCTGTGACGACACGTTTTGTCATGATTGGCGAGGCGCCTGGTACAGAGGAGGATCGGCTCGGGGAACCTTTTGTCGGGCCCGCTGGAGAGTTGCTCGATAAGATCCTGGGGGCGACGGGAATACCGCGAGAGCAGGTTTACATTTTCAATACGCTCAAGTGTAGGCCACCGAACAACCGGGTCCCTACCGACATCGAGTTAGACAACTGCCGTCCTTACTTTGAGGCACAGCTAGAGATCCTTCAGCCCGAATACATCATCTGTTGGGGAGCCACGGCGGTACGGGCGGTGCTTCAGACCACCGAATCGATCGGTAGATTGCGAGGCCGTTTTCACTGGTATAAAAAGGCCAAGGTGGTTGTTACTTACCATCCCACGTACTTGCTCAGAGCGCCCGAGGCCAAGAAGCTCACATGGGAGGACATGCAGATGCTTATGCGCGAACTTGGGACGCTAAAAGCTTGAGCCTTTCGACGCAGTCAGCCTGGGGGAACAGCAGCATCGAGTACTCACGTGAGAATAGGCCGTGCGATTCATTCGCTCGCCGCAGGACGGCTTGGTACCGAGCTTGATGCTCTTGGAAGATCGGTTCGATCGCCTGACGAATACGAGCCTTGAGCTCGACCATGCGTCGATGCCACTGTTTCTTGGAGCCCTTGGGAGGAATAGCAGCGAGCAACGCAGCGTGCTCTTGGGCTAAGCTTTTCGCGCGGGGATCTTCTAAAATCAGGAAGGATTCGGGCGAGGACCTCAGCGATCGGGCTTGATCGGTCAGTTCGGCGACCTGTACGTCGAGTTCTTCGACCGATCGTCGCAATTGTTTTGGCAATGGCAGATGGAGCGTCGCGGTTGCGATCGCGTAGGATGGGGGGGCGATCCCGAGAAAGTCTCGAATGATTTGGTCGGTCAAGCGGTCGTAGATACCGCCTCCGATTCCGTGAACGAATCCATCGGCCAGGAAGCATCTTAGGAACAGCGTCGTCATCAAGGCTCGGGGTCTGAGACATATTTCTTGGGAGGGATTCCGTTCGATAACGGATTTCAACCCACCCTGTTGCGCGGGGGCTTGGACGGTCCAAGCAAACTCGGTTGGGCGCGCCCCTGAGGCCAGTTCCCACCCAGTTCTATGGGAGCGAACCCACATCCGATTCCGACCCGCATCGCTGGTTTGGTACAACCAGAACGGGAGCTCGACCCAATCACCGGACTTGCCCAGTGCCGCGACGGGTTGTCCTGGGTTGGTGATCTGTTCTCGCAAGCGGTAGTCGTTTAGGGCATCGTTGTAGGTTTCGTGCAGCGCATCGGCGTGCTTGAGGCAATGCTCGACGAAATCGAACCAAGCTTGCGTCTGGCAGATACGGCTCATGGGGATATCGATATTTCGAAGACCGTTTTGAAATTCGATTCGATGACGAGCTTGGGACAAGGCGATCGCCGCGTCGCACGACGGACTTAGGCTATCGACGATTTGAAAGTAGCTACGTGCCAGAGGGGTCGGTAAGCCTAACGATTCGGCAGATAATTCTATTTGGCGAACAAACGTTTCGATGCGATCTGGTGCGATGCGATGATGGTGCCAAGGCTTCGGTGCAGTGCTTTTGGATCCGGGCTTTTGAAGCGGCAGTTCGCAGGGGCTGAAAACAAGGTGTTGGGAATCACGAGCAGGCCGCCGGGGGATCTTGATCGAGAGCGATTTGGGCAAATCATGGTCGATGATCACATGCAGGCCGACCGCTTTGGAACCTTGGGTTTGGAGTTCTTTGCAGGTCGCATCGATCAGAAAGTTCTTGTACCAGACCCCTGGGTGGAAGGGTTCGGGTTGGTGCCCACCGACGATCCAGAGCATTTGGTCATCGATTTTTGGATCGATCGCAGGGCCTATCGAGGCATCGGCGGCCAGAGAGGCATCGGCGGCCAGAGAGGCATCGGCGGCCAGAGAGGCATCGGTGGCCAGATACGAGCGTGCGTAGAGGGAAGCGACCAAGGCGACTTGGTGGCGAGCTTGCTTGCGGAGCCGGAGTATCCAGGTAGGATTTTGGACCGAAATCGCTCGGCGGTGATTGGCCAGTACTTGGGCACCGAGCTGATGGTGCTCTGGGATGCACAGATCTTGGTTATCGCTTCGAGGCGAGCGGATCGGCGTTGAGGGGGGCTCAGTCAGGCGGGTCACCGCAGCGACCGGATGGGTCACGAGCAGCACTCGATACCGCAACCTGCGGGAAACAGAGACGGTAGTTTCCAGCCGCGGGCTTGCATGGCTTGAATGCTTTCATCGATGACGGCGTTGTAGTGTTTGAGGCGGACTCCACCATCGTCCAAAGCGCCGCCGAAGGAGCGGGCAAGGTCCAGGTAGATCAGTGGGACGGGGATTTCTTCGATTCTCAAGCCGAGCATTGCGGCTTGGGCCCAGAGTTCCAGCGGCATGGCGTAACCATCGACGGTGATTCGCAGTTGTTCCAGGGCCGATACTCGATAGGCTTTGAATCCGCAGAACGCATCGGTGAGATTCCAGCCGAACAGGTCGTTGACCCGTTTGGTGATGGTTCGGTTGATCAACAGCCGTTCTGGCGGAGGGGGTAGCGAATCACCTTCGTGGACTTTCAGGTACCTGGATCCTGAGACGATGTCGAATTTTTGGCAAGCTTCGATAAACGAGGGGATTCGCTGAGGTTGGTGTTGGCCGTCGCAATCGAGAGTCACGAGGAATTCGTAGCCTTCTTCGATGGCGTAATTGAAAGCGGTTTTCAGAGCCGCACCGTAGCCTTGGTTTTTCGCGTGATGGACCACGGCGATGTCTTGGCGACTTTTAAGCAGTTCGCTTGTCCCATCCTTGGACCCGTCATCGACGGCTAGGACGTCTGTCGCGTAGCGAAGCACTTCATCGAGCACGCCATCGACGTGCTTGACTTCGTTGTAAACCGGGATTGCGGCGAGCCATCGAGCCATAGTGTAGACCGATCCAGTGGAGAAAGGATAATCGGTTGCATTGTAGATGCCTGGAAACCTAGGTCAACAATTCGTCTGCCGGATCTGGCAGAACGCTCATCGAGAGGGTTTCGTCGCTCCGATTGCGGGGAGTAGGTGGCTGGGCCCTAGGCAAGCGTCGTCTTCACCGATCCCGGGTGCTACTTTGAGATTATGGTTTAGGTAAGGGTGATCGATCGAAGCGAGGTTTTGCAGTTTGGGTAGTTTGAGCCATTGGACGCTTCCGTCGTTGTACAGGACATTGAGACCTCGGTTTCCGTGGAGTTCGAAATCGTCGTCGTTGGGTTGGGCGTGGAGTTCGGCCGGCCAACGATCCCCGATCCAAGCGACCCGGGCCGACGATTCGATCGAGGGTGCTTGGTACTTGCCCTCGACGATTGAGCCCATGTGGTAGGAGTAATCGCCACCGGCGAGCATTCGCCAAACATAACGCTTGGACTCAGGGGCTTGAAGGAATTGTTGGGAGGTCGGGATGTTAGCTAGCCAATGGGAAGAGGCTTCGCCGGGGCACTGTAGCCATCGTTTGGTGTCGAGCAATTCCTTGTCTTGCAATCGGATCGCGTAGACACCTGCGAAAGACAAAGGACCTTGGGGCTCGATCGCAGGGAGTCGGTGGGTGGGCTGGAATTGGGCAAACGCGATCAAAGCGGTTCCAAGGTGCCGAAGGTTTTCGGCGCATTCGTGTTGCCTGGCTGATTCTCGCCATCGGAGGATTCCGGGAAGCAGAAACGAAAGTACGACGATGCCAGCAGCCAGAGCAAAAAGGCTATCGAGCCAAGCCACACGGTTGCTTTGAGATTCCGCGGTATGGAACTGTTGTGAAAGGGCGAAAGCGGGCTTTGGGGCCGAATCGTTGGACTGTTGGTAGATCGCCGATAAGGTTTGTTCGATCCGCCCAGTAGCCGGCGGGTCGAGTTCCTCGGATTGGCAATTCCAGGGGCAAAGATCGTTCGCTTGGGCTTCGTCTGCCAAAGGTTCGAGCATCGAACGAAGGTCACGAAGCCGTTGTTGGAGCGGCAGGCTGCGGATCAATAACGCTTCGATTTCCGAATTCTCAACATCGGAAAGTCCGCCTAGGATGTATCCCAGGAGGGTTTCGTCGGAAGGTACAGGAAGTTCACCACTCATGGCGTTTTGGCAGTGTGGTCGTGATCGAATCGCAGGAAAGGAAAAGCGTTTCAGCTATCCTGTTGCATACGCATCCAGATCTCGTTGAGTTTGCGCATCGCGGTAAAAACTCGACTTTTCACCGTGCCGACAGGGATATCGAGGACCTGGGCTATGTCGGCGTACTTGAGACCTTGGTAAAAGGCCAGTTGAATCAGTTGCTGGGTCGATTCGCTCAGTTGCCCGACGGCTTCGCGAACTTTGGCGTTGGTCTCGCTGCGGATGGCTTGCTCGTCGGGCGATGGGCCCTGGCTAGAAAGTCGACTGACCATCGCTTCGTCGGATTCGGCGTGTTGGACGGTCGAATCGAGGCTGGCCATTTGGTGGCGTTTGTTCCGCCGCATGAAGTCGATCGCTTTGTTGCTTGCGATCGCATAGAGCCAAGGCCGAAAGCGTTTTCCGGGTTCGAATTGCTCGATCCGAAGATGGACGCTCAAGAATGTCCCTTGAAAAACGTCCTCGGCATGCTGGGCATTGCCCAGGAACCTGCGTAGGAACGTGAAGAGTTCCCGTTCGTAACGCCGCATGAGGATTTCAAAGTGCCGTTCTTGTCGGTCCTGCAGATAAGCATCGACCAACTGCTCATCGGCTAGGTCGACAGAAACATCGAGAATTTCAGGGGTGCGGGTTGTGCCGGTCTCCAGGACGGTCGATTTGCGGGTCGCTGGCATGGGGAGGTTTCCGTTGCTCGGAGGCTTCGACTCCGAGGCGTTCAATAGGTATGCGAAATTTCGATACTGGAACTTTGAGACTGAAACTTTGAGACTCATCGACTCGGTGGGAACCCGCATAGTTGCGTCGAAGTTTCACAGGCTTAGTTTATCGACCGCGGGCCCGAAAAGTCAAAGACTGCCGAAGGGAATTGAGGATAAAGTTTAGCTCCGTCGAGGGGGAATTCCAATAAAAACGTCCAAGTTACGGGCGAAGTCCGGTCATCATACGAACGAAATCCTTGTCGAGCTTGTCGAGGTCTTGGCCGAAACTTGCCAGAAAATCGTCTAGCCGCTGCTTGGCGTCCGAGGGATTTCCCGGGGGCCTTTCTCGAAGCTTTTTCAGGTAAGCTACAAATTCCTTGGGCTTTTTCTTCACCAGGAAAAACGTCAGCCCCCAGCATTCGCCGTAAGCGGCCGCCGAAGTGTCCCCTTTGCGGAATCGCTCGTCTTGGGTCAGCAGGCTAGCCAAGGAGTCGGCCGGGCGGTTGCGGAAATAGAACCGGATTTGTTGAAGGTTGTAGGTGTTGATCCGACCGGCTCCGGCCCAGCCGCTGGAACTGCGAGTGTCGGCCGACTCGAAAAAAGTTGCGATGCCTTCGCTGAGCCACAGCGGGTAGTCCCCTAGACGCGTCTGAAGACCGGTGTTGAATGCGATTTGGTGGCAGGCTTCGTGGAGGATCGTGGCGATCTGACGCTCGGCTTCGGGCCGCGAGAAGATCTCCCCAAGGAGTTCTTCTCGCTGGATTTTGGTACCCGGGGGCAAGACCCCTTCGATCCCAGTCAGGTCGAAAGTCGCTAGACGATTGGTCGTTTGCGTGTAGTAACCGAACGTGTTCTCGCCGCCTTGGAAGTCACGCTTGGAGTACTCGATGTAGTCGGCTTTATCGCGAAAGATCAAGGCGACCAGAGGGAATCGTGGGGTTTGGAGCTCAAGGCCCTTTTCCTTCCAAAAGCGAAGCATGCCTTTGAACATCTTCTCGTACAGATTGGCGTTCCAGCGGGCATAGGTATCCGAGGTGTCGTAGCACACGACGAAATGCTCGGTCGAAAGGGACTTGGCCCCGGCTGGGAGCAAAGCCAAGGTTTTTGCGGCGATTTCGCTTGCGTCTGTCGGCTGCATCGGCTCGTCGATCGCCTCGATTTTGGCGATCGAGGTGCTCGGTGCAATCGCGATCAATTCGCCGTCAGGGGTTTGAATCAACATGCCATACCTGGGGTTTTCGCTGACGACTTCCCCGCGAAGATTTGGGCGATTTGAATCGGCAAACACGATCTCGATATGCTTTGGCCCGTTTAGGTTTGGCCCGTTTGCCGACGCTTCGGAGCAAAATATCAGTGTCCAGACAAGAGCCAGCAGTGCAGCCAGCAGTGCGAGCAAACGGTTCGCATTTCCCGCAACTGCTCTCAATGCGAACGGTCCGGTCAAGGTGCAAAGTAGCTCCAGTTTCAAAGCCCGGATCATTCTGGCTCACCGGTTTTCTTGCCAGGACCCGGTTGCTTGCGAAACACAGCCACGACATCCTCGACCGGAACGACGTAAAGTTGGTTGTCGGGCTCAAAGTCCACCGGAATGGCATTTTTGGGGTGGAAGATAATCTTGTCGTATTGGCGAAGCGGCATGTCTTGGTCATGCTCGACTTGCCGACTGATGCTGACGATTCTACCGGTAATCACAGGGATCTCGGACGCATCGGGCAAAGCGATGCCGCCCTTGGTTTCCCGCTTGGGCTCGTCCTTGAGGACCAGGACTCTGGCCCCGACCGGCTCGATCGTTTCGAACGTGTTTTTCTTGGTCGTCATGCGTACTGCGTCGAATCTAAGCAGGGGTGGAAGGGTCCGGGATGGTCGTGATCCGGATACATTATGGTGCGAACTCCCCTGGTCATAGAAGCCCCTTTGCGAAACTAATGACTTTTTGGACTTGCAACACACGATAAAATTGTCATACTCCGGGGCCCCAAAGGGAACACAAAAAGCGGCGTTTCGTCGATATTTGCAGGTTGCGGGCTCCGTTTAGAACGGCCATAAAGATACTCTGCGGTACTTCGATGACGCAACAAAAAACATTGGTCGACACGAGATGTCGGCTTTTGAGGCTTTCACAAGACTTTTAACGGCAACACGGCAACGGGTTTGATACAGCGATGATTGAGACGATTGAAGTCAAAAAGCGGGACACGTTAGGATCGCGAGCGATGATCAAGATTCGCGAAAGCGGTTCGATTCCAGCGATTCTCTACGGCCACGGCGAGGAGAATATCTGCTTGACCGTCTCGCTCGATACGGTCAATAAATTGATCAAGCACGGCACCAAGCTGGTCAATCTTCAGGGGGATATTTCCGATACGGCGCTCTTGCGAGCCGTTCAGTGGAGTTCCATGGGTGACCACATTATCCACGTCGACTTCGCTCGCGTTTCCCAAACGGAAACGGTTGTCGTGACCGTTCCGGTTCACTTGCATGGCGAAGCCCCAGGGGCAATGTCGGCAGCAGGCCAGTTGAGATTTGTTTCTCACGAACTGTCCATCCGATGCCCAGCGGTCAAGATCCCTGAGTTCCTTACTTGCGACATCAGCCAGTTGCAACTCGGTCAAGCTATCCACGTCAGCGAGCTGAAATTGCCCGAAGGCGTTGAGGCGGTAACTCCAGGATCGATCGTCGTGGTGCAAGTCGCAGCGGCCGCAGGAGTTGACGTTGAGGCAGCGATCCCAATGTCGGCCGAACCTGAGTTGATCCGCAAAGAGAAAGCGACTGAAGCGGGGGCCTGATGTCCAGTTCCACCCTAAAGCTGGTGGTTGGGCTCGGGAATCCGGGAGCGAAATACGAAAATACGCGACACAATATTGGGTTTGATTGCCTGCAAAAACTGCACGCTTCGATGGGCTCTCCAGCAGCTCAGTCCAAATTCGAGTCGCAAATAACCAAAGGCATTCTGGGACCACACGATGTGGTCTTGGCTTGGCCGATGACCTACATGAATTGCAGTGGAAGAGCGGTTGCACAAATCGCACGCTTCTACAAGATTCCAGCAGAATTTATCCTTGTGGTTTGCGATGACCTTAGCTTGCCACTAGGAAAGTTGCGGCTGCGGAAAAGTGGATCCAGCGGCGGACAAAAAGGACTCGACGACGTCCTTAAAGCCCTGGGAACACCGGACGTTCCGCGACTGCGCATCGGAATCGATGCAACCCCAGAGAACCTTCAGACCGTCGATTACGTGCTGAGCAAGTTCTCGAAAAAAGAACGTCAGGTTGTCGAGGAATCGCTCGGCTGTGCCCTGGATGCCATCCAGTGCTGGCTAAGCGACGGAATCGATAAGGCGATGAACCGGTTCAACGCCTCGAAGTAATGATCACCGAGCAACAAGCACAATAAGAAACACACCGTCATCCTTAGCGAGGAGTAGTTACGTTGGCCAGCGCATCCTACGAATGTCTTTTCCTGTTCGATAGTAACCATTACGCCCGCGATCCGGGTGGAGTTTCGAATCGAATCCAAACGATGATCACCGACTTGGGCGGCGAAATCCTCGTGTCTCGTCTCTGGGCCGAACAACGTTTGGCTTTCCCAATCAAAGGGCACAACAAGGGGACCTATTGGCTAGCGATTTTCAATCTCGATACGCTCAAGCTCAAAGAGCTCAATCGCGCTTGCCAACTCAACGATAGCCTTCTGAGGCACTTGTTTACCCGACTCGATGCTCGACTTGTCGATGCCCTTGTCGCACACGCGGCAGAAAAAGTCGTCGTGCCAATCGACCAAATCGAACGCCTCGGTGCTACGGCTGCCGTCGGTGCCGAAGAAGAGGAAGATGTCGAAGTCGGAGTCGACGAAGAATAAGGCCTTTTCGGCCTAGCCTGGAAATTTTGAGCCAAATCCAAACATAGATTTCACTTTTGGGTAAAATCGAAGAATTGCCCCGTTTGCAGTTTTTCTCATGGAGTGGATTATGGCCAGCTTTAACCGGGTTATCCTTATCGGAAACCTCGTCCGGGATATCGAAATCCGCCACACGGCCAACACCAAGTTGGCTGTTTGTCAAAACGCTATCGCTGTCAACGATCGCCGGAAAAATGCTGCCGGTGAATGGGTCGACGAAACCTCCTTCGTTGACCTGACCTTCTTCGGGCGAACCGCCGAGCTTGTCGGACAATATCTGACCAAAGGGTCCCCGGTATTTGTAGAAGGAAAGCTCAAGCAAGACACCTGGGAAAAAGATGGTCAGAAGAGATCCAAGCTCTACGTCATTGTCGAGCGCATGCAGTTCCTGACCGGTAAATCCGAAGGATCCAAAGCCGATGGCGCTCAGAAAACAGCCCCAAGCAATCGATTTTCGGACCCGAATGGTTACAGCGGCGCTCCCGACTCGGTCCAACATCCAGAAATTCACGAAGAACCCGTCTACAACGACGGAGAAATGCCCTTCTAAAAACCCTATTTTATCGCTATAACACGTGGCCCCTTGACATGCACACGCATTCGCTTAGGGGCCTTCGCACACGGGCTGCGAAGATTCCGTGACCGGCCTGCATCCTTGAACCTACCATGACAACTCCATCCAAAACCACTCGTAAAAAGCGAGTTCCGCAGTATCCAAGGCTTCCTAAGGGACCCAACGGAGGCATCCAATTGATGCTGATTCAAAACGTTCAATACCTTGGTAAAGCAGGTGAGATCGTTGAGGTCAAACCCGGACACGCCAACAATTATCTGCTGCCTGAAGGCCTTGCGATCGTCTCGAACGACCACCACAAGCGGATGATTGAGAAGCACAAGGAAAAGATTGCCGCGATCGAGAAGCAACGTCTTGTTACATTGCGAGCGTTGGCTGACCAAGTCGGCAAGCAATCGATCAATGTGGAAGCCAATGCGAACGAAGAGGGGCACCTTTACGGTAGTGTCGGAACACCGGAAATCGTAGCGGCTTTGAGGGCCAATGGCGTGGCGATCACGGCCGATCAAGTCAAGCTTGACGGGGTTCTTAAGGAACTCGGTCTCTACACGGTTCGCGTTCAGTTCCATCCTGAGATTTCGACGGACGTGAAGGTTTGGGTTGTGCCTGCGTCATCCAACTAGCGATCGCTGCTTCGGCTTAATAGAAACGCAATAACAGAAACACTAAGGCAAGGAGCATTGCTCCTTGCCTCTTTTCTTTTCTGCCCTGACTTCGGTGCGGGTCTTATTGCCATCGCCAGTGGCTTGGCGCCTGTGCGGCTCATCTGTAGCTGCAAGTTACGCCTCCGCCGGGGCAAGCCCGACGGTAGGCTCACACAGCGGCGACCGAGCTCTTCTTAGCCTCCGTCGGCTTCATGCCGGCGGGGCCAAGACTTGCAGCTACAAGGGCCATGTTGCGTGTCTGTTTTTTTTCCGCCGCCGCAAGGCGGCAGAAGAGATGAAAGGCTGGGGCAAATCGCAGAACGACCGCCGTAATCGGGCGGCGACGAAAGATTGTCCACTTCAAAAGCGCCCGATTTCGCCGCTCCGGTTCACGGCTTTGTTCGTCGGCGTTTTCGCGTACCGGACGATACGGACCTCACCATTGTATTGGCAGTTGGCCAGTTCGTCTTCTATGAACGATCGTACTTTCGGGGGTTTGCCAC
Organism: Planctomycetota bacterium; assembly: GCA_026692845.1. GTDB lineage: Bacteria > Planctomycetota > Planctomycetia > Pirellulales > Pirellulaceae > JBKCUI01. Next base: position 72,629 of record JAPLNM010000106.1, read on the forward strand.
CGCCAGATCCAGCGAAGCCCTCAATCCGGTTCCAGGCACCTTTGGAGGCGACGCTACCGAGAGCTTGGCTGATCGACGAGAACCCCGACTGGGTCGAGATCAAGTGGGTTGATTTTTGGCGACACTAACTAGACAGCCTGACTAGCGGACAGGGTTATCTTTGGATTGCCCATGCTTTCGTTTTGCCGACGCAACACCCGCAATCCCAAACAGCAGAATCGTTAGCGTTGCTGTGGCAGGCTCAGGAACTGCAGCACCATTATCACCGTTGTGGAGCGTCAAGGCGTAGTTGTCGATCCCACTCTCGGTCGCTTTAAATACCCCCGGGGATCCGTGACTTACTCCCATCGCGTAGCCAAAAGTAATCTCACTTCCGCTAGCTGAAAAATTTGGATTGTCTCCCGTTACTTGCAATCCGTTTGAATTGACGCGATTAAAGCTCGATGCTGTAAAATTGGTTCGACTGATCGAGATCCATTGTTTGTTTTGAGCTGTATTGGCTATCTCGGTCGTAGCGATGTAGAACTGACCACCTTGAGACACGAGCAAGGCATACCCCACTGCCCCTGCTTCCGATGCGGGAGTGTTCGGAGCCGGATTGTAATAGTTGGTCATCACCAAATTGAAGGAGTAGTCGACAAACGTAAATGCTCCCTGGGTCGAAGGATTCCATTTGAAAGCACTTGCACCGCTTGCTCGCAGATGCGAAGTTCTTATTAGGCCTTCCCTCAGCGTTAGCAAGACTTGCTGATAACTGCCTGGAAATCCACCACTTGTCATGGTCGTAGTAACGAAGGTTGCAACTTGTCCTGGAGTGGTGTCAACATATTTTGTAGAGGTCCAATCGGAAGGATTAAAATTCGCATCCTGAAAGCTTACGACCGCCGCCGAAAGATTTTCGGTAGATGCAACCTGAACGACGATCAGCATCAAGAACGCGATCGAGCCGCGAATACCATGCAATAGCTTTGTAGCTATCATAGAAACTCTCCCTGGTTAAACCATGAATGAATCGCAAGCACCCATGATATTTTTCCGGGATGCCGAACGACTGAGTTGCGACATCCATAGGTACTTGATTGCAATTTTTGCAATGTCTGGGATGTCGACCTGCAACCAAGCATTGATACAACTCACTTCGTGAAATGACGATTTGAACGATTCAACTAGTTTGAATGGTTCAATAGATTAGAACGATTGCATAGGAGGGGCCTGAATCCGGTGCCTGGCACCTTTGGAATATCGGCTTACGGGTTGCATCACCTGTGAGCCAACCAGCGCCAGCGGTTGGGCGATGACGCAGCGTTTGGGCCCTAGCAAGCTTGAGACGACCGGGATAACAGCCTAGAATTCGGTGATAACGCCCCCAGGTCGGGATAAAAACAAGTTTTCCGACTGAACCAACTGCAAGCAACAGAGCGCGACATGAGCAAACCACCAAAATGCATTCGCATCAATCACGACGACTACTACGCGAGTTTGGTCGGCAAGACAAAAGATGGCCAACAATTTTTTATCACACAACCATTCGTTCCTGGTGCCATAATTTCGTAGCGCATTACCTGTTCGACAAAGATGGTGCCTTCCTTGACGCAAAGATCCACGACCTTGGTTCACGTGAATCCGGCGTGCTGCCGGGCAATGCGTTGATGGATGACGACAGGGTTGCGACGTTACAAAAGGAATTGCTCGAAGAACTTGTCGACACAAAGTTTTGCAACATAAAAGTGTCCCCGTTTGTACAAGAATCGAATGGGGTCAACTTCGGGCTCATCATACAGGCTCCCGAAGAAGAAGACGAAGAATGAAACCTCGGCTTACGGTGACAGTCATCGAACTGATGGCGCTTACTATGATGGTCGCAATTTGCTCAAATGCGTGGCGAATAGGACAAGATCTAGGTTGGATTGCTACCATCGTCTGTGTGTCCCTTACAACCTACTGGATAAATCACTTTCGATTTCGGACTGGATTGCCATCATTGTTGTTTGAGCTTCCGCTTATATTTTTCGTCCTGTTGTGCGTTGCGTTGCTCCTAGGGATTCATCATCCACCATTCATGGTTCCGCCGGGGTGGCAATGGCCGCCATTTGGCTCACTTCAAGAACGTATCGTGCACGCATTTGCTCTTTCGCTTTGGGCTATCGTATGGGGTATCCCGACACTTTTTTTTTGCGACATCGTTCGGGCTATATTGGCTTTCTTCGGACTATTACCGTCAGATGAGGCGAACGACGAAATCGGGTAAGGCTGCCCGTAGGCGTTCTTTACCCCTCCGCAAGCTGGGGGGCAATTTATAGTTCTGTCATAACAGTGAGGTCGTATGTTCAACCGCTTCATGGAGTGGATCGTAGACAGTATTCGACTCCGATTGGTTGGTCCAACTGGCTCGCCCCATCTTGAAGCTTTACAGAATGGGGCAATCGTGGCCAACCCGAGACGCCGGAGCGGCAGTCGGGTCATCTCGGTGCGTAGATCCAAACCACGGAACACACCGAATACACAGAAGTAAGGCACGTAGGATAGGTTTCTAGCCTGTTTGCTTTCGAAAAAAATTTACGGTGACCATGAGCATCTTCGAACCAAGGCACTGCAGTGAGTGACAGGCTGCAACCCAATCTCACGGGAGAAGGGGACCATTTGTTGCTCGGCTTGCTTGATGGCGGCATCGATTCGTCAGTCCCTAGCCGATCATCTATTTGATATCAATCCAGTACATCGTTAGCTCGAGCCCCCCCCCGCCTTCTTGAACATCGGGCTCCGTGGTGATCTCGATCCTTAGGCCGCTGTCATCAAGCAACTTAGCATGCTCTTTGAGAGAGAATTGGAAGCGTTGGGGCGCTCCGTTACCCGTAGCCCGAAAAGGGGTATTGCTACTGAGTCCAAAGCGGGCAACCTCTTTGTTAACGCCACCCTTGGAGTTCAGCAGGCGAACTACGAAAGTAGCTGGACCTAGATTCGAGGGGGTATAAGCATTTACATCGATACCTAGTCGTCGGACCCCGAGCCGAACCAATTCTTTGGAATCATCATCGCATATCGGTTCCCAACGATAAACTTTTTTTGCCATGTCTGACCGATTCTTTTTTAGCTCGCTTGCTTCAGGGGAACTCGAATCCGTAGCCTTAGGCGTGGTCGAGTCCTTCGTGCAAGCTGTAATCGCCATCGAACCTAGGACCAACCCGAACAGTATTCTGACATGGCGAATCGATTTAAGCATATTATCACGCAGTGAGAGGACGTATCAAAGGATGACGATCTCAACAGAACCTGGAACTACGCCCTCTACTTTGTCCAAGATAACGCCCTCAACTGGGATAGGAATAAGCTGAACACTGATTTCTCCGATTTTGAGGCGTTCCAAACCATGCAACTTCTTCAATGTTGGAGTAAGACGCACGATCGCACTAGGCAATTGTTTTCCAGCATTATCGCCACCATGCCCGCTATGATCCAAAAAAGCGATCGTGCTAACAAAGTGTGGATCGGTATTGGGGGTGTCGATTGAGAGATCTGGGTGGTTGACAAAGACTCGCAATCCTCGTACGTTCGCACCGAGCTTTAGGTTATTGATCAGTGCATAAACTTCGTCGTTTTTACCAATGCCAGGGATGGTGATAGCATTCAGACTAGCCTCAGTGAGCGTCAACGGTTGGGACAATGGTTTAGATGAAGTTGCAAGAGTTGCGTTCAATCCTCCGAATCGTTGTACACCTGCAATCGTTTTGCCTGTCTGAGATTGAAGAACCGAAAGCAGTCGGCCTTCTCGTGCTGGGTCAGAAGATCGATCATCTGGCAGCGGTTTGACGTCGTACTGATATCCAAGAGTAGTGATATCTTGAAGATCCTTTACGGTGGCCGAGTATAAAGTGCCGTCAGGTTTTATGAAATTATCTTTGAAAGGCATGTTCAGCCAGAGGGCATCGGTTGAGTTTTTTCGTCCTAGCGAGTTCCAGTGATCCCACACGCGATCGATGTTGCAGTGATGCATGAAGAAAATAGGATCTCGAGGTGAATTCGATTCAGGCATATAGACGCCAATGCTATTGTGAATATTATTATGCGGTGTGGATTCCAAAAGACCTTGGCTTCCCCCCCCGAGGACAACCCACTTTGGATCCAAATTGTTTTGTTTCGGGTTGCGCGTCGTTCCGAAAGCCTCGAAAACCGTTTCATCATAAATTGGGTCAATCACTTCCTTTTGACCGACCCACTCGTTGGGGAGATTAATCGCATTTCGGTTTGCCACGTATAATGGGTTGGGTTTGCCCTTGTACATCGGATTGGCAAAAGCGTCCGGCATTGTTCTGATTTCGGTCCAATTCCAATATGGCATTGCAAAATCCCGATTGGCCATTAACTGACGTACTGCCTGTTCGTACATTACAACATAAGCACGATGCCAGGGTAGGAAGTACCAATCTCCGTGAGGGCAATACTTGTAATCGGTCGAACTTCCGTGTTGACTGGAAAATCCCAACCAACTTACACGCCTGGATTGGTCTTCTGCCAACATCCGACCGACAAAATCTCGATACGCCGAAAGATCTGGATCGTCCAAGGGCATTCCTGTTAAACTGCGCCGAGTTGGTACAGCCAAAGAGGGAACGGCGAAGTTCAATTTTCCAGAAAACACCGTAATAGCACCGGCTGAAACCAATTTGATTGCGGTTCTTCTTGGTAAGTTCATTCTATAACTCCAATAAAATTTAGTGCAAACCTTACAAACCGATCTGTGACTTTTAGGATTGCTCGAATCTTTCGGCATCTATACTTCTGTGAAAACAGTTATCTTCCTGAGCCCGACTCCGAACCCTGAACAATCGGAGAATCAGCGACACTTGTGTCGGGTATTTCGAGCGATTTCAGGGGGATCAAGTCTTCGACAGCCAAGAACGGCGTTGAGCCAACGGTTCTCCAGATGATTTTTTGTTTTTCGCTCAGCATAAATGTTCCGTGCTGAAGTCCATTGGTCGCGGTGCAACAGAACTTTTCAAAGGCGATTCCCTTGGGATCCGCTAACAACGGGAACGGGCAAGGATTGGACTGAAGTGCTTCGCTAAGGCTCTCCTGCGTGTCTGAAGTGATGCCAATGACCTCTATTCCACTCGCCGTAAACGATAAGTAGTGATCGGTAAAGACGGAGACCTGCTGGACACAATGGAGACAACCATGTCCCTTAAAAAAGAATATGACGGTCGGTTTGCCTTTGAAATCAGCCAAAGAGTAGGTCTTTCCACTGGAGTCAGTTAGTTGGAAGTCTGGGGCAATCGACCCAGGAGGCAGGGGGGATGAACCTAATGCATTCGGTGGATCCTCTGGGTCAACGATATCAATTAGTTGCATCATCCCTTGGTCTTCGTGATCCAAAATGTGGCAATGTTGAACAAAGGTTCCGATAAAGTCTGTGTATCTGGTACGCATAGTGACCTTTCCGTCGCCGGGTATCTTGATAGTATCGCGCCAAACCGGACCATTCTTCAATTGCTCAACCAACTTTGCATTTCCGTTTTCGTCAGTTACTGGTGCCAGAATCGATGTGACTTCGAATGGATTGACGTGAATGTGAAATGGATGTGTAACAGGTCCGACGTCATTGGTAGAACGAAGCGTCCATTCATCGACATCATTGAGCTTGAGCTCCCGAGCGCTTTCCATGTCAAACGATTTTCCGTCAATTGTGAAGGTGGTTTTACCCCCCTGCTGCAGAATACCATAAGTAGCCTGTTGCTTACCCGTCAATTCATCGTCTTTGATAGAAGGTAGACGTAACCCAACGAGTTCACTCGCTTTAGGGAGTGCCATAGATAAAGCATCCCCCTGAATAGATAGGCGTGCGACAAATTGTTGCGGCTTGTAGCTACCGCTCATTGTGCCATTTGCTTGTTCCTCATCATCAATCAAAATGTATTCGCCAGGCGTATTTGGGGCCTGGATAAGCACATCGGACCGATATCCAGGCCAAAGCTCTATCGAATCAGACTCGATGATCTCTCCGAGGGCTAAACCATCGACTGCGACCTCATGGAAAAGCACCTGCGGTTGCTTGTTCATAGTATCAGCATCGATCAATTTTAGTTTGATTCTCTCGCGTTGGCCACTGTCGATGATTCTCCACCGCTCGACCTGTCCAGGTTGCATTCGAATCACTGGAAGCTGAACGCCGTTGATCGTGGTGTAACGATCGAGTTTTTCCCAATCTCCAGGGCTGAACATATAATCGGCATACTTTGCCTCTACCACGCCGACATCCAAGCCGGAGACGTCCGGAATGGGCGGAGCGAATTGATCAGCACTGTCCTTGTTGATGAATGGTATCTGATTCAATACCATGACTCGTTCTTTTGCAGCTTTGATTTCCGGGACATTGTCCAAACCCTTCGTTCCTTGTGCTGCTTCAACGATCAGTGCACCAGACATACCACTTGCTACATTCCCAGAGGTCAATCCATGGAGATGCGGATGGTACCAGTAAGTACCGGTCGTATGGTCCTTGGGGATTTCCACTAAGTACTTTTGGGTCTCGGATGGCCCAACTTGGATAAGTACGTTGTCGCTTATTCCATTCGGAGACACATGCAGCCCATGAAAGTGAAGATTCGTGGTATTGAAGCTATGGATGGTATTCATCATGTGAGGTTGCCATCGCTCACCTGCAAGACTATTCTTCAGAGTGATATACAGCCTGTCACCAGGCTTAACACGTAACGTTGGGCCAACGAGCTGGCCGTTGAATCCTCGAAGTTTGACCGGGTCGTCTCCGATTCGATGTTGCCCATATCGCACTTCCAGGGTAACGCCCAAAATACCATTCTCGGACCTAAGCGTTTCTGGCTCAACGAAACGTGCCTCAGAGGTTTGAGCTCGTGACCGACGCTGCGGCAAAGGCAGGAGAGCCTCGAGTCTTAATTTTTCAGCTGGATTGAGTTCTGATTGATACAAAAGCGATTGTTTTCGCGATGGCGATTCTTGGTCTTCACGCCCAGGCCGATGTTCATTCCAGAGACGTGAAAGCTCCCGATTAGCCTTTACGATGTCCTCACGCGCTCGTAGATCAACGACCTGGCCGACCAACACACTTGAACCTTGGTAGCAATCCAAGCAAATCAAAAAGATCGACAGAACCAAGATGCGTCTCATCAGAACAACTCCCGAAGTCTAATCCTGAAAAACCCAGATACCAAGCAGGGCGATCGCACGTCGGGCCCGCTTGGTTCAATTAACTCATAAGGGTTTGACAAAACAACCCCCCCGATGGGGGGCGGAGTTACAGGCCCTTTTCGCGATGGAGCTCGATCTTGGAAATCTCAGTCATTTGTATGCGCTAAGCTCACTTTGAAGATATTACCGACCCGCGTTGAAATGGCGGAAAAAACCACCCCCTAATCGAGCTGTTCCTCTTAATCCTTTGTGCTCGCATTTTGGATGCGGACGGCTGGCTCGGAGCCGTTCCAGTAATTTCAGCAGAAAGTTGCCTTCGCTCCGGGCACCATCGGTCTTGGCTCCTGGATGTTCGGATATCTTACTGTAAGTTCTGACCTGTAAGTTTTGACCCTGCGTTTCGACGGCTCGATCGATTCCGACGGGTGATCGATTTCGATGGGCAGGCGCGTGGTTGAGGCTTTGAGTCGCTGGGGCTTGCGTTCCCGGAGCGGAATTCCAAGGGAGATACGAATCTGATGGCCGATATGCTCCCCCGCGAAGAATACATCGAGCAAGCTTATTTGTTCAGGATTCTCTGGGAGAGGCTCGGTCAGGATCTCACGCTCCAAGACCTTCTCCAGCAATGCCGCTACGAGGTACTCGCAACGACCAAGCTCCCCATGGCGATCGACTTTCTCAACAGCGAGTTGAAGCATTCAGGTGCGATTTCCCAGGGGATGCGCAGACTTGCGCACTACTTTACGCCTTACCAAGCTTTCTTGGTCGCGCAGGCCGAGGAGGATAGCGGGCGGTTCGATTTCAGGACCTCGCTCTCGGTCTTGCAAGCCGAGGCGCTTTACAAGAGTTCAGCCCAGTTCGATCGCCAAGGATTGTTCTTTTATCAGTTCGAGTCGCTCTGTCGCCACCGCCTGAAGTACGACGCGGGACTCAAGGCCATGAGCCTCGACTCGGCTTACAACAGCGACTGGCAGGCGTGGTTGATGATCCTCCAGAAGCAACTTGGACTTGTCGATCTTGCCGATCTTATCTATGGCCGAAGCGAGGATTTCGTCGAGTACCGCAGGCGGCATTTGGGGCCCGATTCTCAGACGGAGTACGCGATTCTCTTTGGAGTCCGCGAAGGCAAGATCGCTTATGCCAACCGCCGCAAAGAGCCGCTATTTCTTTTTGCGGCCATGCAACGGCATCTGAGTTATCCGAACGTTCCGAAGCGGGAAACGATCAACCAAACCTTGGAATTGATTCCGCAGATGCAGCGTCGAATCGAGCGTCTCGAAGCTCGGATGAAGCTCATGGAAGAAGAGCAGCGTCAGGGGATCGATATCACGAAATTCTATGGCAAATCGGCCCCTCCGTTGATCGATCTGGCCGATGGCATGGATTTGCCGGAAATCGACTGAACGCGTTTCTAGAACCGATCGGTTCGTGATACAATAGACGAGCCGTTTTTTTCCTTCTTTGATGGACAACTAAAGTCGACTTCCTATGAATTCAGCTGATCAGGCGCAAGCCGACCTGGAGCGATTGCAGCGTGCGCGCGAGCAGATTGTCTCCCAACTTTCCAAGACGATTGTTGGTCAACAGGAAGTCATCGAGCAGTTGCTTATCAGCATTTTCGCTCGAGGCCATTGTTTGCTCGAAGGCGTACCAGGCTTGGCCAAGACGCTGATGATCAGCACGTTGGCAAGAACGATGAATTTGTCGTTCAGTCGAATCCAGTTCACCCCCGACTTGATGCCTGCGGACATCACCGGTACGGAGATTATCGAGGAGAACAAGACTACCGGTGCTCGAGAGCGTCGGTTCATGGAGGGCCCGCTGTTTGCCAACGTGGTTCTTGCCGACGAAATCAACCGAACTCCTCCGAAGACCCAGGCGGCACTGCTTGAGGCGATGCAAGAGCGTCAGATCACGGTGGGTCGTACAAGGCACATGCTGCAGGATCCTTTTTTCGTTTTGGCGACGCAAAACCCCATCGAACAAGAGGGGACTTATCCGCTCCCTGAAGCGCAGCAAGACCGATTCATGTTCAAGGTATGGGTGTCTTATCCGACTTTTGACGACGAGTTCGAGGTGGCCAAGCGGACGACGGGTCGAGGTTCGAGCGACATCCAATCGGTCTTGAGCGGTGCGGAGATCTTATCGCTCCAGGAGTTCATCCGGGGCATTGAGGTCTCCGAGAATGTGATCCGCTATGCCTTGGCGCTGGTGCGTCAGACCCGCATCGGTCAGCCTGGGGTCCCCGATTTTGTGCAGGATCAGTTGGCTTGGGGGGCTGGCCCTCGGGCAGTCCAGTTCTTGATTCTAGGGGCCAAAGCCAAAGCGGCTTTATCGGGCCGATCGCATGTCGATACTTCCGATGTCCAGTTCTGTGCCAAACCGGTCCTGCGCCATCGCATTGTGGTGAATTTCGCCTCCGAGAGCGATGGCGTCACGAGTGACAAAGTCATCGACCAACTGATTCAAAACACACCGACCGCTCAAGACCAATTGCTGCAAGATGCCCGATTCCAAAAACTATTTGCATCCTGAAGCAATCCGGCGTATCGGGTCGATGGAACTGAGGGCACGAAACGTGGTCGAGGGGTTTCTCTCGGGCATGCATCGCAGTCCGTACTTTGGTCAGTCGGTCGAGTTCGTCCAACACCGTCAATACGTCCCTGGCGACGATCTTCGCCATATCGACTGGAAGGTCTGGGGTCGTCAGGACAAGTTGGTCGTCAAGCAGTACGAAGAGGACACCAACTTGCGTTGCACCCTGTTGGTCGACGCATCGGCTAGCATGTCCTACGGTCGTGGATCCCTGAACAAATTCGACTATGCGGCGACCATCGCGGCTTGCATGGCTTACTTGAGTCTCCGTCAGCAGGACTCGGTCGGATTGACGGTTTTCGATCAAAAGATCCGCACCAAACTTCCTTGGCGCTCAAGCCGCAGCCATCTCCAGGCGATCTACAAGTCGCTCGAACAGGCTCCGGTAACGGACAAAACCGATTTGACCAAAGTCTTTCGCGAGATCAATGATACTTACCCCAAGCGGAGTTTGATGGTCATCGCTTCGGATTTTCTTGGAAGTGAAAGCGAGACGCTCAAGGGGCTCACGGCGCTGCGAAGCGCTGGCCACGACATCTTGGTGTTCCATGTGATGGACGATGACGAATTGGACTTTCCGTTCAATGATCCGACGCGATTCGAAGGGATGGAGTCGATCGACACACTGACATGCAATCCCCGGGCTTTGAGGGACGGCTACATGGAGTCTTTGCAGCGATTCCTCGACAGGGTCCGACACGCCTGCGCCAGCGCTCGGATCGATTACCAGCTAGTGCGTACAAGCCGACCGGTCGACGCGGCGCTATCGGCATACTTGAGCGCTCGCATGGCGCACATGAGAAAGAAGTGATGCCCATGCAATTCGCATACTCACCCCTTGCGTGGGGATTCCTACTGGTTCTCGTCCCGCTGTTGATCCATTTGATCAATTTGGTGCGGCACAAGCGGACTGCTTGGGCAGCCATGGAATTTCTGCTTGAGAGCTATCGCAAAAATCGTCGTTGGGTGTGGCTCAAGCAGGCACTTTTGATCGCCTCGCGCATGCTTGCCATGGCGCTGCTGGTAGCAATGCTTGCTCAGTGGTTGACCGATTCGAAGATGTTCGCATGGATGGGGCGTACCAGCGTTCATCACTATGTCATCCTCGATGATAGCGCCTCGATGCACGATACGGCCAACAACAAATCGGCTTATCAAAACGGGCTCGGCGCGATCGCTTCGATCGCCTCGCAAGCCAAGCAGGATTCGCAGAACCATTTACTGAGTGTATTCCGGGCATCGAAAGTGCAGCTTGCTGCCAGCGCCAAGTCTAGTGCCGACTCCAGTGCTAACTCCAGTGCCGATATCCGTGCCGACTCGGTCGCTGAATTGCTGGCCCAAACCATCCCGACCGATCCTTCGGGGATGCTAACCAAAATCAACTCCACCCAACCGACGTCGATCGAAGCGAGCGTGCTCGATAGTCTCGATGTCGTTTCGCGACTAATCAAGTCCAGCGAAGACCAAAAGTCGATCGTGTATTTGTTGAGCGATTATCGGTCCAAGGATTGGGGCAATCCGGTTACGATCCGCCAACGGCTTCAGGCGATCCAAGGCGAATCGGTTGAGATCCAACTCGTCGACTGCGTCGAGGCCCGCCATGAGAACTTGACGATCAGCAGCATCGAACCGCGTCAGGAGGTCCTTGCCGCAGGGGTCCCGACGATGGTCAACGTCACGGTCCGCAATCAAGGTACAACGGCGGCTCGGAACGTAAGCGTCCGGGTCACGGCCGTCGATTACAGCAGCGTCGATGCGGAACCGAAGCCTTCGGATCGATTTTCAGGGGTGGTTACTGAACTTCCTCCGCTTCTATTCGAGCGGATCGAGCCGGGCGAGACCGCTACGCGGAACGTCCAAGTTGTCTTTCCCAAGAGCGGTTCGCATGTAGTCCAAGCCGAGTTGCCTGCCGATGCGATCGGGCCTGACAACCAAGCCAGTTGCGTGTTGGACATCGCCGAGGGGATCCGGGTGCTATTGATCGATGGGGATGCAGGTGGCAAGCATTCTTACTTTTTCGAATCGGCGCTCGATCCGGGTGGAAATGCCAAGACTGGTTTGCTTATCCAGCGCGAACGGCCTGAGTACCTACGCGATTCGGACTCGGTAGCTTTGGACAACTACGCTTGTATCATTTTGCAGTCGATCCCTGGGTTGGACGCGCGAGCCTTAGCCAATCTGCATCGGTATGTCTCAGGTGGTGGCGGCCTATCGGTTTGGTTTGGCGACGACATTTCGATGAATGATTACTTGAGAAACTATGGGACTTGGGCCAAACCGATTCCAGGGGCGGAAAACACGCTTCCTCTGTTGCCCTTTGGGCTCACTGGCCCGATCGAGCTTGGCAAACAACCGGGTGATTCGACACCAGACGTGCTGGCCGAAGCGCATCCGATCTTCGCCCCGCTGTTGGGGCTGAGCAATTCCCCTTTTCAATTTGTCCGTATCGAACGCTATGTTGGGATCGACACCAAGACACCCACGGGTGCCGAGAAGCTTTGGAAGCCTGTGGCGAGTTTAAGGAACCGCGACCCATTGATGGTCGATTATCCGTTAGGCGCAGGACGGGTGCTCATCGGCCTAACCTCGTTGGATCGTCGCTGGAGCAATTGGCCACAGGATCCTACGTTTGTGGTAGCAGCCTTGAAGATGGTCGGTTATCTGGCGAGTTTCAAACTTCCCGAGACCTCGCGTCCTGCCGGAACATCCTTGCGATGGGACTTCTCGGCACAAGAAATGCTTCCTGAGACGCGTTTGGTACTCCCAGCGAGCAGTGTTCGGGGGGTTCGACCGGTCGTGCAAATCAATGCAGTCGACATCGGCGAAAATTCGCTGCAAGCCGACTTTGGGGTCGATCCGAATGCAACCTCTGGCGACTCGAATCGGGCCTTGAGCAGCGCAGGAGTCTTCGAGTGGTGGGGGACCTCGATTCAGGGGGAGACCAAGGTCAAGAACTCTGCGCGGAACACTCCGGGAGTCGAGGGGGAAACCGAACGCGTCACCCCCACCGATTTGGCTAGGAACCTCTCGGGGGTGAAATTCAATTACCGAAGTGCCCTTGGCGGAGTGTCCGATGTGAGCTTGGCCGGGCTATCGAATCGGAACATGCTCCTGCTGGGCTTGCTCGTGGCTTTGCTATTAGCCGAGCAGTGGCTTGCATGGAGCGCCTCGTACCATTTGCCCAAACGTTCGTAGCGTACCCGGACCCAAAGCATGGATTTCATACCGAGTTGGATCGATCGAACGGAAGCTTGGCCTTTGGGTCAGCAGGACGTGCGCGTCTATTACCAGTGGATGCGGCTCGAGCAACTCGACCAGTGGCATCACTGGTTCTTTTTGGTGTTGTGTTTGGCGGCCATCGTCAGTTGGGTGGTGTATTGGTACCGCAAGGATTGGCAGGAGCTTCCCAAATCGCTTGGCTATGCATTGCTCGTGCTGAGATTGACGGCATTATTGGGCATCCTGATCTTTTTCATGGACTTGCAAAAACGGAGCGAACGGCGCGATGTGCGTTCATCCAAGGTTGCCGTCATGGTCGACACGAGCTTGAGTATGACGATGCCATTGGACGAAACGCCAGGGGTTGAGTCGAATGGACCGAGCCGAATCGCAGCGGTTCAAAAGTACTTGGGCCAGTCGGGTTTACTTGAGCAACTTCAAAAGGAACACGACACGACGGTCTATCGATTTGACCAAGGGACTCGTCCGAGCGTCGTCGCGTCGTTTCAAAAGCCCGTTGAAACGAGCTTCAGAAGCGGTTCGCTCGAGGTTCGCGAACGCTTGCTGGGTTTCCTAAGAGCGACGGCTTGGTTCGGAACGGTTCTGACGATTCTAGGCATCGTGTTGATGGTTGGATCTTTGCTCGCAAGAGCTTTGGGCAGTTCGCGGAAGTTCCTGTCGTATTGCATCCTGGCGGGCGTCGTGACGGCCATCAGCGGATTTGTATTCATGGCCACGGCGATTCTCCGAGCCGAAACGATCCCTTGGCAATCGCTCTGGTCGAACGAGGCGTTATCGTCGATTCAGTCCGAGCAGATCGATAAACCGGTAACCAAGGACCCACCGCAAATCCCCTCGCAGATCGCTTGGGATACGGTTCTTGGAGCCACCGGGACAGAATCGCGGATCGGTGATGCATTGCAATCGGTATTGGAGCAAGAGCAAAGCTCGACGCTAGCGGCCGTGGTGCTCCTGACCGACGGCAGAAGCAACGCCGGTGTGGATCCACAGAACGTGGTTTCTCTAGCGGCCCGGCAGGAGGTCAGGATTCATCCGGTAGGTTTGGGGACCGACAAAAATCCAACGAACGTCAAGATCCTCGATATGGAAGCCCCCAAACGGGTCTTTCCTGGCGACCGCTTTCGGATCGCAGGGCTCGTCCAAGCCTCCGGGATGCTCGGCACTCAGGTCCCAGTGCAACTGCGACGCCGTCCTGGGGGTGGCTCGAACATCGGACCGACGATTGAAGAGGAGCGCACATTGACTCTCGAAGGGGACGATGCGATTACGAGCCTCTCGTTCGAGGTGACCCCTCGCGAAGTGGGCCCTTGGATCTACGAGCTGAAGATCCTTGCTCCGACGAGCGATTCGAACGCAGCGGACAATCAATTCGAAAGCGAGGTTCGAGTGGTCGAACCCAACTCGACGATCTTGATCCTCGCCGGAGGCCCGACCCGCGAGTATCAGTTTGTGCGAAATTTGTTGTTTCGAGAACCTACAGTTCAATCGCACGTCTTGTTGCAGTCCAGCGGCGCCGGGGTATCTCAAGAGGCCAAGCAGCTTTTGACGGAGTTCCCCAAGACCCTTGCCGAGATGACCAAGTACGATGCGGTCATCGCCTTCGATGCGGATTGGACCAAGCTGACTTCGGAGCAGATCGATGTTTTGGAAACGTGGGTGTCCCAACAGTCCGGTGGTCTGATCGTCGTAGCAGGTCCGGTGTCGACTCCCAAGTGGGCTGGCAACAGCGGCAACGGCAACCGCAACGCGGAAATTCTCCGGGGAATGGTGCCGGTGATCATGAACACGCGAGGTGCCCGCTTGGTCTCGATCGGCCGTTTTGAGTCCGAAACGGCTTGGCCTCTTACCGTCGCCTCCAATGCGCTTGCCACGGACTTTTTGCAAGTAGGCACGTCGATCGACGATAGCCGCAACGCGTGGGAACGCTTCCGAGGAGTATTCAGTTTCTACGGATGCTACGAGCCCAAGCCGGCGGCGAGCGTTCTGTTGACCTTCTCGGATCCAACCACGTTCATCAATAGCGCCCCTCCGATCTATTTGGCTTCCCAATTTTATGGCAGCGGTAGGGTTGTCTTCCAAGGAGGCGGAGAATTTTGGCGGATGCGCGAGGTCGGCGAGCAGTATTTTGATACTTACTACACCAAGTTGGTACGGTGGGCCGGCCAAGGCCGATTGCTCAGGGATTCCGATCGCGGGATGCTTTTGGTCGACAAAGAGCAAGCCATTGTCGGCGAGCAGGTGATGGTCCGGGCTGTGCTCAAGGACGCGCAGTTCCAACCGTTGATTCAAAACGAGGCGATTGCAAAGCTGCTCGAACCCGGCGGCCGATCGACCCAGTTGCGGCTCGCGCCCTTAGCCGATCCGACCCAAGCCGGAGTTTATGTAGGGCAGTACACGACGAGAAAAACAGGGACTTACGAGGTGCAGTTGCCTATCGGATCCTTGGCCGATCAAGTCCTTTTGACCCAGCAGACGATTGTGCGAGTACCCGCCTTAGAGATCCAGCGTCCGCAGCGCAACGATCCGCTCCTGAGCGAACTGGCCTCGAAGACCGGTGGTAAATACTCCGTCGGCTTGAGCGGTCTCGATTCGATCGCGTCGTTGATCAAGCCGCGCGAGCAAGTCAATTACTTACCGAATGCCCCAGACAACGAGTTTCGTCAGCGGCTCAATGCGTTGCTCATGGCGCTGATCGCCGGGGCTCTAAGCCTCGAATGGCTCACCAGACGATTAAGTCGCCTCGCATAACGCCGTTTGGCGATCTCTATCGAACCGAGCTTTAACAAACCGATCTCTCACGTACTTTCGGAATTCCATGATGGTCATCCATTCGACGTTCAGGTACTGGCTTATCTATACCTTCTTGATCTCTTGGTTCTGTTTGGGCCTGACTTCCATGGGGCGGTGCGAAGCTCCGGCGTTGGTTCGCGTCATGAGCTTTAACATCCGTTACGGGACGGCCAACGACGGCATCAATCGCTGGGAGTTGCGCAAGGAATTCTTGGTCGATACCATCCGAGATTTTGATCCTGATCTGCTCGGCACCCAGGAGACACTTGCAAGCCAGCGCGATTACCTAGCAGATGCCATGAAGTCCTATGCAGTTGTTGCTGCGGGGCGTGACGATGGAAAGCAAGCCGGCGAGATGGCCGCGTTGTACTATCGCAAGGATCGTTTTGAAGCGATCGACGAAGGGCACTTTTGGCTCAGCGAAACGCCCGAGAAGGTCGGAAGCAAGGGGTGGGACGCTGCGCTGCCTCGGATTGCGACTTGGGTCAAGCTCAAGGATTTGCGCTCGCCGGAGGCCAAGCCCATTCTTTTCGTCAACGCACACCTCGATCACAAGGGGCAAGAGGCTCGAGTTCAAAGCGCAAAGCTGATTCGGGTCAAGCTTCAGGAACTTGGCTCCGAGGCTCGCTGGATCGTCACCGGGGACTTCAACGCCTCACCGAGCGACGAGCCTTATCGTGCCCTGTTCGATCCTGCTGCCGAGCGCAAGCTGCTCGATACCTTCCGCATTATGCATCCGGTACAAGGTCCCGACGAAGGTACCTTTTCATCGTTCCAAGCGAACCAAACCTCCGGTGCCCGCATCGATTGGATCGGTTGCTCTGAGGACTTCCAAGTGCGACTGTCACGTATCGATCGGACCAATCGTCAAGGGCGCACCGCATCGGATCACTTCGCGGTGACCGCCGTGCTTCGTCCGACGAGTGCGTCTGGCCAGAGCGATCCAAGCCTGCGAGTCTTAAGCTACAACATCCACCATGGCGAAGGAACAGATGGCGTATTGTCCTTGTCCAGAATCGCAAAAGTCATCCGGGACTCAGACGCCGATCTGGTCGCTTTGCAGGAGGTCGATCAAGGCTGCGGCAGGAGCCAAGGAACACTCCAGACGCAGGAACTCGAAAGACTCACCGGCTATTACGCAGCCTTCGGCAAAGCGATCGATTTCGATGGGGGCGAGTATGGCCAAGCGATCCTTAGCCGCTGGCCTATCGGCGAGCTTCAAATCCATAAGCTTCCCAACGAAGTGGCCGAGCAACAGAAACGCGAACAGAGGATTGCCCTGGATGTATCGGTTCGAACCGATTTAGGGCCGGTGCGCGTTCTGGGCACCCACTTGGATCACTCCAAGGAATCCTTGCGTCAGGAGCAAGCCCGCTGGATCGATCGACTGCTTGCTGACGCCCTGGCAGGCCAAACAAGCCCGACAAGCCCGACAAGCCCACCATCCCAGAACGCTGCGGCGATCGGGACGGTATTGGCAGGAGATCTCAACGACACACCTTCAAGCGCGACGTTAAGAGTCTTTGCTGAGCGATGGCAGATCGATCCTCGCAAAACGAGCGCGTCGGTAGCGAGTTATCCGAGCGAATCTCCGAAGACTCGGATCGATTATGTGATAGCTGATCAAGCCGGTCGGTTGGTTGTCGAGTCGGTCGAGGTGTTATCCGAGTCGGTCGCTTCGGATCACCGAGCGATCCTCGCGACGCTTCGCGTGGATCGATGAAAGAGTCAATGAGCGAATCGGTAAGCGAATCAGTTAGCAAAGTAGAACAGTTGGTTTTCGCCACGGATCAAGACCCCCGAGCCAAACGGGATTGGAGAGCCGATGACGGGTTGCTCTAGGTTCGTTTCGGAGAGCACGGTGAATCGATCGCCGTCGATCTTGCCGACGAAGACGACTCCATCTTCACGCGGAGCGTAGAGTTTGTCACCTGCGATCAGGGGCGACGAATAAAAATTCGCTCGACTCTTGGGGAACTCCCCTTTCCATGCCGTTTTGCCAGTCGAGGGGTCCAACGCTTCGACTTCGCCATGATCCCGAACCAAAACCACCTTGCCTCGATGCACCGCAGGGGTTGGAACAAACGTACCTACATCGTCGCGTTTCCACGCGTGGTTTGTTGAAGTCGTATCGCCCGTGCCGTTCAAACGGATTCCGTACAGACGGGGGATGCCTCGATCGTTACGTCCATAAGCGATCACTGCGGTCTGATCGACGACCACGGGGGTGGCGATCGCGGGCCACAATTGGGCTCCGTCGGGATTGAAGTTTCCGCATGACCATACGAGTTTTCCGTCGGCCGCATCGTGGATCGTCACATGCTCGGCACCCCAGACCAAGATCGATTCTGTGCCTTGGTAGTCGATGACCAAGGGAGTCGAATAGCCGTGGTCGCACTCGGTGGGGACTTGGTAGTTTCTGGCGACTTTCCAAGCCACCTCGCCGGTTTGTTTGTCGAAGGCCGCTAGCCACGATTCGCCTTGGTGCATTCTGGCCATGATGACATGCTTTTGAGTCATGACCGGCGAAGTGCCATGATCCCAAAACAGCGTGTCCTTGCCATAGGACTTGACCAAGTTTGTCTTCCAAAGCACCTTGCCCTCGAAGTCTAAGGCGGCGAAGGTACCGCTTTTGAAATAGGCGAATAGCGATTTGCCGTCGGTTACCGGCGAGGCATTGCAACCCGATCCATTGCGGTGCTTGCCCGCATCCTCTTGTTCAAAACCAGTCGCCCATAATTGCTTACCGTTGTCACCGATGCATAGGACCGAATCGACTCCATTTTCGGGTGCCGTCAGGTAGATCTTTCCGGCAAAATGGATTGGGGTCGAGCAGCCTTTGCCAGGCAGTGGGGCTGACCAACGGAGTTGGTCCTTGGTCACTGCGTCGGGGAAGTTGGCGTTTGGGACAGCCCCCACGGCTCCGAAATCGTTGGGACCACGCCAAGAGGTCCAGTCGCTTGGATCTTCGGCCCTGGCAGGAGCCAGGAAAGCCGAGCCGAGGCAAATCGCCGAGGCGCAGCTTCGGGTATGGAGTAGAGCGAGCAAAGTTCGTTTCATGGGGTCATCGATGTTGAGAAAGGGTTGCGGAAACGTGCGACGAGTGTCCCATTCTAGCGTTGGGCTTGGCCGCGTGCGAGCAGTTCCTGAAGCCCCGTGGAAGGTGTTGAATGGCGTGGAATTCGTGTTAGCGGAACGGGGTGAATCACCTGTCGGTGAGCCAACCAGCGCTAGCGGTTGGGCGACTTAACTCAGCCCCCTACGACGCAGCGTTTGGGCTCGAGCAGGTGATGAATTCCGGCGGTGTAGCACAATCGAATCGGTGCGGGGATTATGCCAATAGCCCATCGACTAGCGACTTGACCTTCGAGGCGATCAGATCGCGAACGGCTCGAAATTCCTCGGGCGTCATATCCCGAGGGTCAGGGATTTTCCAATCGATGCGTTCTTTGGCGAGCACCAGAGGACATTCGTCCCCGCAGCCCATCGTCACGGCCACATCGACATGGGTAGCATTGAAGGCTTCCAGTCCTTTGGAGTGATGCGTACTCAGGTCGTAGCCCAGCTCGCTCATCGCTTCGATCGCCTTGGGATTGACTCGACCGCTAGGGCGCGAGCCGGAGCTGTTGGCCTCGATGCGATCTTGGCCATAGATCTTCGCAAAGGCTTCGGCCATCTGGCTTCGGTTGGAATTTTCTACACAGACAAACAGGACGCTTTTGGGGTTGGCCATGGTAGGGATACAAGGGTTGGGGATTAAGGATTAAGGAGATTGAGGTACGGATCGCTAGCAGCAGTCGGGTCCTGAGCAGGAGGACATGACGTTTAGATCGATGCGGCATTTGTCCGGTGCAAGGCATGCGGTGTGTTTGTGGGTCAAATCAAAGACCAGAGCGTTTGCGTCGGCATGGATTGTCCCGACTGGGTACTGGGAAACGACTCCTTGTTCGTACTCGATTTCCAGTGGGACATCCCGATGATCGAACAGGCCCAGGCCCTTATCGAGGATCTTCGATAATGTGGTGCTGTTCAATCGGTGTTCGGTATCGTTGGCGACCCAAACTTGAAGTACGCAGCTTGTTGTGCTTCGTAGCGTTCCACCGCAATCGACAAAGCGTTTCTGCACATGCCCGACTTCGGTCACATGGAAGTGGGCCGGTACATGAGTGCCATCGGGGAGCCGAATGACGACCGATGCATCGGGGTGGTTTTTAAGCAGTGCGAGCAAGTTTTGAAGGTTCATGGCACGTTCATTCTTTCATCGAGTGGGCCGACTGAATCGTCGGCAGAGGGTTGGAGCGCATAGAAGAGAGGAACGCTGGCGATCGCTCCGGTCAAGGGTGCAACGAGATAGATCCACACCGATTCCAAATGCATCGAGACAAGTGCTGGGTCTAAGGATCGGGCTGGGTTCATAGAAGCCCCGGAAATAGGTCCTGCAAACATCGCCTCGAGTGCGATCAGAGCACCGACGGCGATTCCGGCCATGGCACCTTTTTCTTTCGAGCCGGTCGAGACACACAGGATCACGAGCAACAGGATCCAGGTCAGGATAAACTCCATGAGGAAAGACTGCGCAGATCCGTTGGCTGGCAGTGTCGCTCCGAGGGTTGGGTGGGTTGGGAACATCCCACGCAGCATCAAGCTCGCGAGCAACGCCCCGGCGCATTGACAGGTGATATAAGGGGCAACGAGGTGTCCTGGGAATTTTCGGGCGATCCAAAATCCGATGCTCACCGCGGGATTCAGATGGCAACCGGAGATATCCCCGAGGGCATAGATCAGTGCCAGGACGATCAACCCAAAGGTCATTGCGATCCCCGCATGTCCGATCGCTCCGTTGCTCACGTCGTTGATGACGATAGCACCGGTGCCGCAAAAGACCAGAGCGAAACAACCGAACGATTCGGCGAGTAATCGTCGCGCCGTATCGGAGAGCTTGAGTGGTTGGTTCAGCATGAGCCGTTCTCTTTGTATGCTCGATTGACTGGGCGTTGATTGGATTCCCGCGAGGTGACTTCTTCCATCAGGCACAAGCCTTGGTCGAGCAGCGACCGGACGCACAGGTCGACCAATTGGTAATGGATGCTGTTGCCTTCTCGGCGTGAACGAAGGATCCCCAGATCCGAGAGGCGCTGGAGTTGGTTCGAGACGGCTTGGGGTTTCATCCCTAGCGAGTTGGCCAGATCGCTGACGCACAATTCGTCGGCTCTGACCAGTGCATGGAGCAAGCGTAGGCGTGTGTCGTTGGCGAGAACTTTGAAGACTGCCGAGAGCCCACCGGCTTGGATGGGTGAGAGCAGGGGTCGGTCCTTGAGCGCGATCTGCTTGCAGCATGCCGAAGAGGTTTTGTTGGTTTTGATCACTGGCCTCTTTCTGCGACGGTGTTGTGATGGACTATTACACTATGCCGTGTAATCGTGTTCGTCAAGCCTTCGGGATGGCGACACGGATTTTTGTTGAACCTCTAGCCGATCCTTTGCTGTGACCAGGGAAGACAGGGAAGAGTTTTAACCACGGAAAACACGGAAAACACCGAAAACACGGAAGGCAGGGTAGAAAGGGGAGAGCTTTAAACATGGAAAACACGGAAGGCAGGGAAGGCACGGAAGAAATCAAAATGCATCCCTTCGATACGTCTTATTATTAGCACCCTTCCGTGTGCTCAGTGTGTTCTGTGGTTTCACTCTTGCACCCAAACGTTGGCTTCCGCACGACGGCAACCTAGTGTCGCCCTCCGGGCTAAACAGCCTGCCTAAATGCTTAGTCTTGCAATGCTGAATTCGTTCTCCGAATCATCCAGCCAGTACCAAACGTGACGTCACCAACCAAACGCCCTATCGCCTAGCGACTCGGACTCTTTTCGAACGTATAGGATCGCATCGAGTAGGCTGGAACGAGGACCTCCAATTCCAAGATCTCTTGGGGACTTATGGGCATCGTTTGTGCTGTATTGTCCAGAGTCGCATGGTCCAGAGTCTTATCGTCCAGGGGGGCGTCTGCTCGCGTTTGACGCACATCGACACGTTCTCGCAATCCCGTATAGTGCATCGGGACCTTGAGCCTCTCACGCAGTTGGCCAGAGGTCGGATTGTAGACGACAAGCATCCCTTGGGTGGTCAATTGCGGATTGACGTGCAAGCACCAATCGAGTCCTGAGGCATCGGGACGCCGCCCATGGATCAGGTCGCTCTCGAGAATATCGCGGTGCTGTTTGTACCAAGCGACCTGCTGCTTGACCATCTGCTTGACCCTATCGGTATCGTAGAGTCGAGGACCTCGATAACAGGCTTGGACTCCGAGTCCTAAGTTCGATTGGATCATGTTTCGATAATGATCGATATTCTTGTCGAGCGGTTCGATTGTCGCGGCTGGGCCTCCTCCGTGATACTCCGTCAGCGGGACGAACATCCAGCCCATGCTCGGGGTCTTTTGCCATGTCCCATCGTAGATGTTCTGGCGCGTATGGATCGTTTGCTGTTCCCGAGGCAATGACCAATTGACCTCGCGATATCCCATCCCGGTTTTATTCGAACCGACCAAGAAATAATGGTCTGGGACGTTCAAGAATAAGCCTTCTTCGCGGCACCAACGGTAAAACTCTGCGATCGTCTCCCACTGATTCCATCGCGAATCGTCGAGGCCTTGATGCCCAGGATGCAATTGGCTCTTGCACGGATCGCCGGGGTACGAGCCGTCGTGTTCCAGGAGAGTAAAACCGCTGTTGCGGTGGAATTCATAGAGCCTTGCAAAGTACTCGTTTCCCCATGAGCTTTCCAAGCAAGGCGAGTTTCCGAAGGTAGGCTTTTGACCCTCGGGCATGACCACATCCTCGTTGACCGAGATCGATCGAGATGCCAGAAGGGAATAGCTTCCTATTTCGATGTTCTTCGCCTTGGCTGCCGCTGCAAATTTCTGGGCTTTTTCCATCATCGCGCCGCTTTGGCTCTCGAGATTGAATCCGCTGCCAAAGCTCAAGATGAGCATCTCGAAGCCGACCTCATGGCACTGCTCGATCGCTCTGAGTACGGAGGCTTCGTCCGATGCGATCAAATGCATCATCAGTGGGTTTTCGGTTACCCAAGGTGCGATGCAGCGAAAGAGTTTTCGGACGGCCAAGCCCGATCGTTCGCGATCGAAGGAATCATGCACCAGCACCCATCCTCGATACGAACTCCAGCTCTGACCTGCGGGTAGGGTTTGAGCAGGTCCAAGATCCGGACCGATTTCAAGCAAGCATGGAGTCTTCTTCTCGTAGTTGACTTGGGTGTGGTAGTCAGGATCGGCTACCCAACGATACGACCTGCGATTGGCCCCTTGACTGGTCATCCCTCCAAAGGCCATCTCGGTTTCGATGTGGAGGTTTGGTGGAGTCAGTCCGACGCTCAGCGCGTCGACCTCCGAGGTGTGCTCGACGGCGGCAAGGACATCACTGCAGTATCGATCGACGCGGACCGGGCGTGGGGTTGAATTTTCGATGGTGATCCATTTGCCGTAAGCAGGCAGTCCGTCGTAGAGTTCATAGTGCACATCGACGCGTAGACGGCTTTGAGCGTCGTCTTCGACCAGTCCTTTGTCCCATTTACTATAGACTCGGAAATCGTAGAAGCCGCATTGAGTCCGCTTCGGCACGGATGGGTCCTGCGTGGTGGCTTGCAAATTGTCCTTCGGGTTTCCGGATCGATCGGATTTGCCGATCCGTACGGCAGTCGGATGGATACCGTTCCAAGGGATCTGGAAGAGCTTGTGGTAGACGCGCTGGTCGGCTGGTCGCTGGGGATCTACCGAGTCGCTCGGTATGGTATCTACTGGTGAGTTCGACGGTTGTTTCAGTTGGGCCACATCCCAAATCATTTGGTCCTCTTGCCATCGAACGCGGAGTGCATAGCGACATGTTCGCTCGATGCCATTGTCTTGTGCAGCGAACTGAGGGACTTTGACCAGCGTTTCCCGTCCTTGGTTTCGGAGTTCAAAGTGTCCGTGTTCGCCGCGATCACCGGGCCTTAGGTTCACTTCGATCGCGCCGTCGGGGCAGACCAAGGCCAAGCCGGGTCCCCAGCTTGTGTCTTGATCATCGATCGGATCGATGGCGACCTCGACGCAACCGGCATCCTGGGGCACGGGACGTTCGAGGAGCAAGGCGCGACCGACTGGGCCGGTGAGGATCAGTCCGCCGTGGGCGTTTTCGATCCGAAGGGTTTGCGGGTCGCTATTTTTCGCGTTGAGAGCCGTAAGGTTTTTCCAATTCGATTCGTGGTTCTCGAACGAATCCTCCCAGAGCAACGATCGGCCTTGGTCCGAGCCGACGCCTTGGCTCCAGAGCGTTCCTGGTTTTGCAAAGCGCAGCACCAGTTCGATACCTTTGGGGGGCCAAGCTGTATTGGGAGCATGGTGGCGAGTCTGCTTCCATTCCATGCGGGGCAGGATCGACGGTCGGATCTCATGGCCTTGGTACTGGAACGCACCGGGATCGTTTTTAAGGGATGCAAGCCAGGAGGGGTCTAGGAAGGCGTAGTTGGGTTGCCCTTGGAGTCCGCCGATGTCGTAGCGTTGACCGTCGAGTTCGACGGTAGCCTCGGGCTTGATCCCTCGGAGGATCGTCTCGCCGGTCATCAGATTGCGAAAGCCGATGGTCGCAGCGTTGGGGACCAGGGCGATACGGCGTTCGATCAGTCCGTTGCTCAGCACGAGTTCGCGTCCGCCTGGCTGCAACTCGGCCTTGGCCTGATAAGCAGCTGGATCGACCAACCAATCTTGAGCCAAAGCAAACGAAGAGCCAAGCCCGAAGGCGAGAAGGCACACCAGGCAACGCAACATGGTAGAGATCTTACTATTTGAAAGTTTGAGCCGCTCGGCGCGGTGGACTGACGTTCGTCGTGCGTCCGAGAATCTCTCTTAGTATACGCTGTTCCAATTCGGTGTCGTTCTCTTGTCGGATCCAGCCTAAAGTAATCGGTTGTCCTACGAGTCCGGGGCTGGCCCGAACGATGGTGCCATCGTGCCTAGCGATCGCGGAACCTTCGGAGGAATACTGCGAGCGGTCGACGTCCTCGAGTTCCTTGATCACCTCGACAGCAACCGAGAAGCCTTGTTCGATCGGTATGGCTCTTACGTAGCAGGTGCGTCGGATGGTTTGCAAGGTGCTTTGGATGCGTTGGAATCCATAAGCGGTATCTTTTCGCCATGGTTCGAGGAGCGTTGCGCCGATTTCAGGATACGTCTCCATGCGCCCTTCGAGCCATTGCGTTGCATCGCGCGAGGCTCGCTGCTCGGACTTGATCCGAAAGTAATCCTCGACGGTATCTACGATTTGGTTCCAGAGAAACTCGCTGTCGTTGACTCCGACGGTGATCGGATTGGACAACTGCGTTTTCTTATCGAGCGGTATCGAAGGAATCAGGAATCGCGCTTGTTGCAAATACGAGCAGCCACTCAGGCCACTTCCGACGACAAGCCCGGCGAGGACCTTTGAGCCAATCCACGCACCGACCGATGCGAGCTTGAGAAAATTCCTTCGATCCTGACAGGTCACGAGCTAGAATCCTGCTGCGGTTTGGGCTTCGATACCCCCTGGGGATTCAAGTCCTTAAGGGATTTGCCGAGGCGTTTTCGTGGGGTTCGATTCGATGTCGGCAGGCCATCGGCCGAGCCCTGAGCCGCGTCGATCGGTCCGAGGCCAGTGCCTAGGCTCTCGACGGCTCCGCTGCCAATGGCTTTGGCGATGCTCGGATGATAGCTTTCGTTGCTATCGACGGTCCCTAAGGCATCGAGTGCGTCGCTTACGCCAAGCAAAACCGATTGCTTGACCCCTTGGCGAATCCATCCGAAAAATCCGTTGTTGGTCATAGAGTCAGCCACCTTCAAGGTTTGCGTGGAATCCAATGGGCTTCGACCTGCGATGCTCCATAGTCCGAATCAAGGCTACCAAAGCCCGGCGTCGAACCGCCAGTCCAGAATTGCCAGTCCAGAATTGCCGTTCCAGAATTGCCAGCAGGCCGCATCAAAAAAACGTCGACTGGTACCACCAATCCTTCCAGGTCCAACCCGGAGGAGGGATAAACGGAAGGATGGTGTACCAAGGTTGGTCGTCCAACGAACGCGCTTGCGCAGTCGATGGTTTGTAGGACGACTGCGGCTTGGCCTCTGGCTTGGCAAGCATCGGAGCAGGGGGGGGGAACGAGGACGAATTGGGCTCAAAACATGCTTGGTAGTCGCGTTGAACCGTATGGATCCAAGCGGAGGTTTCGGCCGTTTCATCGCCCGGCAGCCAAGACAGTTGCGTATGTTCGAGCCGATTGCGGGCCAATTGAAAATCTTCTTTGGCCACCGCGGCCAAGCTGAGGTTATGCCAAGCGGCACGATTCCAGGGGTGCAAGTCGGCGACTTCTTGCCATTCGCGTTCGGCCTGCTCCCATTGCCCGAGCCTTGCATAGGCATTGCCTTTGCGTACGCGCGCCGAGCCGGGCATCATCCAGGGCAGATCGAGCGTCGCCTGGGTGGCGGTCGTCGTTGGGACCACCATTTCCCAAGACCTTCGAGCGCTTGCGGCAATCACTTTGGATTCTCCGGAACCTTGGTAAGCCAGATCTGGGTAGTCGAGTTGGGCCCGTTTGTGATCCATATCGATGGTGTGTTGACCGATTCGGCTACCTGTACGCGCGTCGAGTACCGTCCAGCGAACACTCATGGATTCATCGGGCTGTTTTCTTTGGAGAAAAGAAAACAGCCGACGTTTGTCGGGGACCTTGCGTGGTCCAAGATCGTGGTGGAGGACTTCTCCGCTGAGAATAACCTGAGCGCCGGCCCGTTTCGCTGCACCGTAGGCCGCCATTTCGCTCGGCTGACCATCGTAAGAAACCAATTGAATTCCGCTCATCTTCTCGAGTTGATCTGGGTACAAAACCGCCAGATGAGGCATCGTTTGAGGCCGGGTAGCGATCAAGCTTTTGTCTAGCTTTTCGGCGACTTCATCCGGCCCGCCGACTGGAGCGACCGCCACAGAAACTGCCGAGCCTGCCGATAGCCGAGGCGTTTTCCACACGTGCATCGGTGCGTTCATGTGGCAACCCGTCAGCAGCGCAAAGAACATTAGCGCAAAAAACATTAGCGCAAAAAACATTCCGGAAAACAAAAATCCAAAGCGAATCATAAGTTTGGCGATCCAAAACGTGTCGTCGTGTGCAAGGAGTCCAATGCCCGCGTCCAAAGCACGCGTCCAAAGCCCGCAAGCGACAAGCAATACGCAAAATCGCTCTAAAGTGTCAAGGAGGACTGGGCAAACAGGGAAAGAGGGTGCCTTGCGACTTGGGCACGTGCGCCTTGCGCATGCAACAAACCTCGCAAACCGCTTGGCTTATTTTTTATTTCCTGTTTTTCCCGCTAAGAAACCTGCTGCAGAATCGTTAACTCCTACGAAAATCCTTCTTTTTCGGCCGCCATGGCTCGTCGCGGGCCTCGCGCGATCTAGACTGGAAATAGACCTCGATTCGAACCATCCTAAGAATCAACTTTTGTTACCTATATGCAGCCAATCCTCCTCCTGGCCTGTCTTTTCCTGCTGTTCCTTTCTTCTCTGACGGGCAATGCGCAAGCCCAAGGGGTACAAGCTCCGTCGGCCACCGAGCCGCTCGGATTCCTCGAGCGCTTTGCTCTGAGCGAACGGCGTTCGGAAACCCTCGGGGAGCTTATTCCCAACACTCCGGAATACTTTTTCTTCCAGGTCCTTGACGCTCAGAACGAAGGGCGTGTTGCCCAGGCCAGAAGCCTGCTGGCTGAATGGATAGCGAAACACAAATCGAACGATCTGACGCAACGGATGGAAACGCGCCAAGCGTTGCTTGAGTACGCGTCGAACCCCAATGCGTCGATCGAGTACCTTCAACGCACATTCGGAATCAATACCTCTCACCCGGCTCCAAAGAAAAACGAAGCTGCCGATCTGGCGACCAAGCTCGATGCGAATCTGCTCGATTGGAAGACGATTGTCCGGGATACCGTCAAGCAATCCGGGATCGACACCATTGAGGACAGCATCCTGGCCGATGTGCTTGCCGATGTCCCGAATATCGATGAGCTCCGCAAGTGGTTTGCTCGCTCGCACCGGATCGACTCCCCGAAACTCATCGAGCGGCTCGTCGAAGAACTCACGACGATCCATTCGCGAGGATTTGGTTGGGCACCGATCCACAGCGAATTGACCTTGGCCCAACTCGAGGAGCTCCAAAAGCAAATACCAACGCTTAACCAAAACGGCAATTATGTCCTAGAGCGTCTCCGACACTTGCTCCCTACGGATGATGAGTCGACCCAAGACTCTGCGGTTAGAAAAAGGCAGCTCGAGCAAGCCGAAGCGTATGTCAGCTCGCTCCCGGAAGTTCACAATAGCCTGATCGCCGCGGTCCTGTACCAACGCTTGGTTTTCGACTTGGAACAAGGCACACCCGACCGCGATCGTTTCAAGCGTTACCTGCGTTTGCCCAACTCGCGACCGATCTGTTCGATCGAGTTCCGCAACGCGATGCAACAGAAGCCACAGGTTGATGTTCAGGCTGCATTTCCTTTCCGACCCATCGATCGACCGATCGGCAACGATATCCCCTTGATCGAAAAGTACCTCGACCTGTTCTTTCAGACCGATGCAAGCGTCGACGACTTGGCAAACGTGCTCGAACGGGGTTATCTCCAAGAGTTCTTCGCAAAGACGAAAATTCTCCATGGTCTTGGCGATCCAAAAACGTACTATGCTCAGCTTTCTCCCCAAGTCCAAAAAGAGCTTGCTGAACGCATCGAGGTTCGATTTGCTCCGAGCAATCCGACGATCTTCAAAACCGATCAACGCGTCAGCTTGTCTTTCGATCTGAAAAACACGCCAGAGCTTTTTGTACGGATCTATCGAATCAATGCGAGGAACGTTCTGAGCAAACAGCAATCGGCTGTCTCGACCGCACTGGATCTCGACGGGGTTGTGCCCAACGTCGAACGCAAACTGGTCTATGCGCAAAAGAGCGACCGACGCCATCGCGAATCGATCGAACTGCCGGAGCTCGACGGCCAAGGTGTTTGGATCGTCGAGGTCCTCGCTGGGGGGCAACGCAGCCGAGCCTTGGTCCAAAAAGGCCAGCTCTCGGCGATCTTGGCCATCTCCGATGCGGGTCAATTGGTAAGGATCGTCAACGCCGAGGGCGATCACGTGCCGACGGCGAGCGTATTGATCGGTGAGCGGGAGTTTCAACCCGACAAGAGCGGATGGATTTTGATTCCGTTCGAGCAGTCGACCCAACTGAAAAACATGCTTCTTGTCGACGGGAGCTTTGCCGTCCTGGAGCCCTTCAACCACCTGGGGGAAGCCTACGAGCTACGCGCCGATTTCTTTATCGACCCTCAATCCATCCTCGCAGGCATTCGATCCGCTGTGGTGGTCCGGGCGCAACTGCTGACCCACAACCAGCCGATCCCGCTTGCCAACCTGACGGAAATCGAACTGCGAGCGACCAGCACGGATCTGAGCGGCGTTTCCAACACCCAGATCTTTGCGAATCTCAAGCTCGACGAAAAGGAAGAACTGACTCAGGAGTTCAGTGTCCCACCGAGACTCGCGAGCATCGCGTGGAGCCTGCATGCGAAGATCAAGCAGATGCGTACCGACACGCAGCAATCGCTTGTAGCCACCCAGCAAACGAGCGTCAACGATTTTGCCCGAAGCGTTTTGGTACATGATTCGTATTTGAATCGGTCA
>JAPLNM010000107.1 GCA_026692845.1 Planctomycetota bacterium
ATCTGCTCCCTTCCATTCCGACTTTGGAACTATGCGATAAACCTTCGCCGCACGACGCGGCGAAATCCCCGTGCAGGATGCCTTCAAACTTCGTTAGCTATGAGACCGTAGATTCCACTTGCCGGTGAACCAAAACAGCCATTGGGCTTGGTCTTGCGCAAAATGCTATAGCCCAGGAAAATCCTCAAGGTCCGCGTCGCGGCGGCTTTGGGGGGCCGATCGAACTTGGACCCGACGACGTAGCCTTCTATCCCGCACCCCCCGAAGGATTCAAGACCTCGCGTAAGAACATTCCGCATGGGAGAGTGGAGCTCATCGAGTACGAGTCCAAGACCGTTGGGACGGTCCGCAAAGTGAATGTCTACACTCCTCCGGGATACTCCTCAAGCAAGAAGTATCCGGTTTTGTACTTGCTCCACGGGATCGGTGGTGACGAAACGGAATGGGTGAAATTCGCCAATCCTGCTGCCCTTTTCGACAACCTGATCGCCGATGGCAAAGCCGTTGAGATGATCGTTGTCATGCCCAACGGACGGGCTCAGAAGAACGATCGCGCCGAGGGCAACGTGATGGCATCAGCACCAGCCTTCGCGGTCTTTGAGAAGGATCTCCTGGAGGATCTGATACCCACGATCGAGAAACAATTCTCTGTCGACGTAGATCGAGAGAAACGGGCCATCGCCGGTCTGTCGATGGGCGGTGGTCAGTCCTTCAATTTCGGCCTTAGGAACCTTGAATCGTTCGCTTGGATCGGCCCCTTTTCTGCCGCCCCCAACACCAAACCAGTGCAAGAACTCATCCCTGACGTTCAGCTCGCCAAAGACAAGATAAAACTGCTGTGGATTTCCTGTGGCAACAAAGATGGATTGATCCGCATCAGCCAAAACATTCGTCAGTTTTTAAAGAAGCATCAGATCGATCACGTTTGGCATGTAGACGAACACGGACATGACCCTCAGCACTGGAGCAGTAGCTTGTACTGGTTCAGCCAGTGTCTCTTTCAAGACAAAAAACCCGTAAAATTAATCGCACAGTAGCACTGGAAAGCTTTGATCTCGAGGAAAATTGTCTTTGGGCGTTTTCTTTGGGCAACATAAAATACGCACAGATGGTTACGATCCTCTGACTGGGAAACAAGATTGAGGGGGAAATACGATGCTGATTTTCGGTTGGGGCAATCGACCAAAGTTCGTTGCAAGCGGCAGTTTTCCATGCCCGGTTTGCAAGACCAATACCAACTACATCCATCTTCGGCACCGTCGATGGATAACTTTCTTTTTCATCCCCGTGATCCCGCTCTCGAAGCCCTTCGATACGGTCGCTTGCCAAAAATGCCAATCGAGTATCCCGATCGTGGCGGTCCATGGCGATCCGGTTTCCAACGCCGTAGCACCAGATTGTCGTGGTCCGCACTGAATCAATCTGATTTTGAGGGACGCTGGCAAGCGATCACAGGCCTGGCGTTAGGATATCCCGTCGGAGTCAATTGAAAAGGAGCCTGAACCGAGCCGAAAACGAAAGCCACTTCCTAATCTCCCATTGATGGACGACTCGAGCTTTACTTCCGAATGATCGTGCCACTCCTAGGATGCCGCCATCTTCTGAGTCACAAGCCCAATGGCGTCACGATCCAGATTTACCTTGCGATCATCGCTTGCATCATGGATCATGAGCATCACAGGCAAGAGCCCTACGAAGCGGACCTACGAGATGATCAGTTTTTACTTGACAGGCTGGGCCACACGAGAAGAGCTTGAGGAGCACATCAAAAAGCTCCCCGACAAGGTAGCATAGGGATACTGCGCGCCGAGGTAACGAATTAGGGCATTGTGCGTGCCTCCAGCAATCACTGCGAGCCGTTTTCGTAGTGCACTAGCAAATCAAGCATCACCGGCTTGGCTACATACCAAATTCTTGATGCAAATTCAGCTGGCAAACATGCAGCCAATCTCGCGTCCGACGACAAGGCAAAAACAGTGCCGAACACTATTGGCTGGAAGCCTGTCCTACTGCGTATGGTTCGCTCGATGATGTTCGCGCGGGAAGACACGGACGGACTGGAAGTCCGTCCTACGTGTTTGAAGGTTCGTGTGGCGGGGCGGACGGAAAGGAAGTCCGTCCTACGGGGGTTGTGAGGATGAATTCCACCTCGGAACTCAGACGACGTCTTGGGCGTCTTTGAGTTCGATGTTGCAACTTTCAGGACGTACAAAACGGGTATACTCCCTGGTCGCATCGATGCACCCGCCGTCGGCGTAGATCCCAGGTCCGTCCTGAATTTTGCGCATTGCCTCTAAGATCCTAGCGTGCTCGGCTGGATCTTTTTCGGTTTCTCGCATGCGGTCTTGAACGAGCTTCTCGTCCATCCGCCAGATCCCCTCGGCGTCTTGGTAAGCTCCAAAGCGCCAGTGATAGATCTCCATGCACTTCAGATCGAGCGTAAAGCTCTTGTCCCGTTTCCAGAAATCTGAGAATACCCCATTGCCCATATAGAACAACCAAGAACCTTCGAAACCCAAAGCTTCGGCTGATCCAGGATCAGGATTTTTAAACCAAACGCGATCGCCCGGTACGTAGTAGGGCACAGGCAACGGCTGGAGTCTGGACCCGTACTCTTTCATGAACACATCATGGAACTCACGAGACCGTATCGCTCGCCGTTGGGCTTGGGCCTCTAGCTTCCGGTACAAGCTTGGATTGACTCTGAAGGCTTCTTGGGCAACACCCAAGGCGACGACATACTCCGTGGCGCGATAGCAGGAGAAGGAGTAGACGGTCCCGTGTTGTCCTGGCTGAGTCGCTAATCGTAGCGCCTCCATCATGGACTTGCCGGGATTGATGATAAACCCTCGTTCTTCATCGTATGTCCAATACGCTTCGGGCCGTTCGGCACCGTAGGCATCGAAGGACAGAAACGTTTCGCTTGCGGACCTAGCGATGTTGACTCGGATCTTGGTCGACGATTCCCATTCTTGGAGGCTCGGATACACGAAGCCCAGGGGCGAGGCGAGCATTGCAAGAAGCGTCTCTTGCTCGAGCAACTCTTCGGTGGGTTTGCCAGAGAGTTGCTTGAGTTGGTCCGCTAAGTTGAGCGTGTTGTATTGCGGGGTCCAACGCGCGAAGGCTTGCGGCGTTAGCCGAAAACGTACGCCAGCCCTGCCTTCGTGGTGGCTCGGTTCGGTTTCGATCCAATTTTGGATCGCTCCGAGATCGAGCCACTCGATGGCTGAATCCAACGCCCGAGGGTCTTCGATAAAAACGCCTTCAAGTGTCGGTAGAGAGTCGACAGAGGAAGTGTCCATAAGGATCAGGAATCGGCTTCCGTCTCGTCTTCGGCTTCCTCGGCCACGCTTGGCCCTTCGGGTCCTGCGTAGCCACCTGCTGCGATGATGCCTAGGCGAATCTCCTTGGCGACTTCTTTGTTTTCGAGCAAGTAGTTACGGGCCTTTTCTTTGCCTTGGCCGATGTAGGTCTCGCCGTACTTGTACCAAGCCCCACTTTTGGTGAGGATTTTGTGGGCGATACCCAGGTCGATCAAGTCCCCTTCGTAGCTGATACCGTGGGTGT
The DNA here is from genome assembly GCA_026692845.1 of Planctomycetota bacterium. Taxonomy (GTDB): domain Bacteria; phylum Planctomycetota; class Planctomycetia; order Pirellulales; family Pirellulaceae; genus JBKCUI01. The sequence goes on from JAPLNM010000107.1 coordinate 3,568, forward strand.
GCATCATGTCGAACTCGGCCACGCGGAACGGAGGCGCAATTTTGTTCTTCACGATCTTGGTCTTGACCCGTTGGCCGACGACTTCTTCGCCGTCCTTGAGCTGCCCGATCCGCCGGACATCGACGCGTACCGAAGCGTAGAACTTCAGGGCGCGTCCGCCTGGGGTCGTTTCGGGACTGCCGTAGCTCATCCCACCGATCTTCTCACGGATCTGGTTGATGAAGATTACCGAGGTCTTGCTGCGGGCGATCGCTCCAGTGAGCTTACGCATCGATTGGCTCATCAAGCGGGCTTGGAGTCCGACGTGCGCGTCGCCGATTTCACCTTCGAGTTCCTGTCGCGGCACAAGGGCCGCGACCGAGTCGATCACCACCACGTCGACCGCATTGCTCTTGACGAGCATTTCAGTGATTTGCATCGCCTCTTCTCCACTGCTCGGTTGACTCACAAGCAGCGTATGAAGTTCTACACCGAGCTTCTTGCCCCAGCTCGGGTCAAACGCATGTTCCGCATCGATGATCGCAGCGATGCCGCCGGCCTTCTGAGCCTCGGCGCACACGTGCAAGGCAATGGTGGTCTTACCGCTGGACTCCGGGCCAAAGATCTCGATGATCCGTCCGCGAGGCAGGCCGATCCCACCAAGCGCCAAATCCATCGAAAGCGAGCCGGTGCTGATCCCCTGGATCTTCAACTGCGCCTCGCCCCCCAAAGGCATAATCGAGCCTTCGCCAAATTGCTTTTCAATCTGCTGCAAAGTCGACTTCAGGTTCGGTTCCTTTTTCAGAATGCTCTCCAAGCCGGTTATCGGTTCAGCGGACAATTTGTCTTTCTTCTTGGTTCCAGAACCTTTTCCTGATGATCCAGCCACGGCAAGTCTCCTTTTCTTTCCAGCAGACTTCCGCCCGCTGCTTCCTTGTATCCAAAACGATCTGTCCATGCTAACGCTTCAACGCGACGTCAACAACTACCATAAGCATCGTCTAGGGTTGTGACACGTTAGGTCACAGCCGAAATCCGTTTGGGAAAAAGCGGGAAATATTCCCCGCTCCGAACAGAAAAAAACCTGAGAGCTTTTGCCGCCCCCAGGTTTAGAGATTTTTAGCTAGCTTTGATTTAGAGGTACTTGGCCAGCCGAGCGCACAAGTCGGCGGTTCGGCAGCTATAGCCCCATTCGTTGTCGTACCACGATACGACCTTGATCATCTTGCCCTTGTCGCCAAGGACTTGGGTAAAGTCGGCTGCAAAAATGCTGCTGTGCGGATCGTCGATGATATCGCTCGATACGATCGGATCCTCGGTGTAGCACAAGATCCCCTTGAGCGGTCCCTCGGCCGCGGCTTTGACCGCTGCATTGATTTCCGCGACGGTCGTTTCGACCTTGAGATTGACAGTCAAGTCGACGACCGAACCGGTCGCGACAGGAACCCGCATGGCTATCCCAGTCAACTTGCCCTTGAGTTCCGGAATGACCAACCCTACAGCCGAAGCTGCACCGGTGGACGTCGGGATGATGTTCAAGGCCGCTGCGCGGGCTCGATACGGATCCGAGTGCGGAAGGTCTTGGACCTTCTGGTCGTTGGTATAAGCATGGACCGTGGTCATCAGTCCGCTCTCGATGCCGAAGCTCTCATGCAAGACCTTGGCAACCGGAGCCAAGCAGTTGGTGGTGCACGATGCGTTCGAGACGCACAGCATTTCCTTGGTCAGCTTGTGGTCATTGACCCCGAGCACGCAGGTCAAGTCGGCTCCGTCTTTGGCCGGAGCACTCAAAACCACTCGCTTGCAACCGGCCGCAAGGTGCGAGTCATATCCGGGCTTGCCATCTTTGGCTCGGCCGGTGAAGAACCCGGTGCTTTCGATCACGATGTCGACTTTGTTTTCGCCCCAAGGAAGTTTGGCGGGATCCTTTTCGGCCAAGGCCAGGATCTTCTTGCCGTTGACGATCAAATGCTTATCGTCGTACTCGACCTTGCCGTCGTAACGGCCGTGAACGCTGTCGTACTTGAGCAACGTGGCGAGCATCTGGTTGTCGGTCAGATCGTTGATCGCGACGACTTCGAACTCGCTCGAACGGGCCATCAAATTCCGAAATGTCAAACGACCGATCCGCCCAAAGCCATTGATCGCGATTCGTGTTACCACTGAGTGATTCTCCGACAAAAAAAGAGGATGTAGGTTCCAATCGCTTTGAATATAGCGACGCGACCCCAGCGATTCAATCACAACTCGGTGCGCAGGGCTTGGCGTGCGTTGGGCTGCTGTTGGTTGGCTCTTGGGCTACAACGTCGCGTCCCACAGGCGACTTGGTAGGTCCCCCCAAGGGCCCTTGGGGCCAAACGATGCAATACATGCCGCAAATCGGCTTTATGGGTCGATAAATTCGCTTAGCAAGCCCCTGCGCTGTATCGGCCCGGCTGCGGCTTGGCTCGCGAATCCGGCTTGCGGCTTTTGCTTGCGGCTTGGCTTGCGGCTTTTGCTTACCGCAAATCCAGCACCCGTTTGGATTTGCCTTCGATCCTGGGCAAACTTCCGGCCTCGAGGCGTCGGACGTCGACTCGCAACTGCAAACGACTCAAAAGCTCCTTCGATAGCTGCTCTTGGATGTCTTCGCGGGCCTCGATCTGCAACTGCAACTCGTCGAGCGCACCGGATTTGCTCAGCACCAAACGGTACTCGCCAATGCTTGGATACTCCCGCACGATCGCCTCGATGCTCGAGGGAAAGATGTTTACTCCCCGAACGACAATCATCCCATCGAGCCGTCCGAAGATGCCTTGTTCGAGCCGCACGAAGGAGGTTCCCCAGGCCGCTTGTTCGGCCGCCGAGCTCGGGTAGCGTGGCTGGACCAAATCGCCAGTCCGGTAACGCAGGACCGGCGCTCCGATGCGTCCAAGACTCGTCAGGACCAATTCGCGAACCTCTGGGTTGGCTGTATCCGAGGGGTTGGCTGTATCCGAGGGGTTGGCTGTATCCGAGGGGTTGGCTGTATCCGAGGGGTTGGCTGCATCCGAGGGTAGCGGTAGGTACTCGGCGATGAAGTCCGTTTCGATCACGTGCAAGGCTTGGCCGTCTCGGCTGCCGAAACCCCAGGGGCCTATTTCGGTAGCGCCTGCATGGTCCATGACCTGGGCCCCATAGAGCTCCTCGATCGCTTGGCGAACGCTCGGTACGCTCCCGCCGGGCTCTCCGGCGACAAACACGCAGCGGATCGAGGATCGCGCAAGGCCCTTACCGATCGATTCGGCCAGTTGCCCCAGATGGATCGCGTAGCTCGGGGTGCTGAACAAGACCGTTGGCTCGGAACTATGGATCAGATCGATCCGGGCCTCGCTGGACATCCCTCCTGAAGGGATCACCATGCAACGGCGTTGCAAGCAAGCATCGTGGGCGCTCCAAAAGCCGATGAACGGGCCAAACGAAAAAGCCATCAGCACCCGATCGTGCTCGGAGATGGCGCAAGCATCCAAAACGTACTGCCAAACTTCGATCCACCATTGCCAATCCGACTCGGTATCGAGGATCACCATCGGGCGGCCTCGCGTGCCGCTGGTGCGATGGTATCGCCGGTACTGCTCCCTGGGGTAACTGTGATGCTTGGCAAACCCAGAGGCCTGGTCGCTGATCCAATCGGATTTGCTCATCAAAGGGAGTTCGGCGAGTTGATCGAGCGAGCCGAGTTCGAGCCGATCGGTTCGGTAGACTTGGCGATAGAACGCGTTGTCGGCCAGGACCCTTGATAGCAGGGCATTGAGTCGTTCGAGCTGCCAGGCCTGCAAGTCGGCCCGGGCTGCCTGATGCCATCGCTCCCGGCTTTCTCGCTGTGCAAAAAGATTCGCTTGGATGGAACTCATAAATCCTTATTGCCGTCGGATCCGTTTCGAAAATTCTGGATCGTCTGCGTAAGCCTGAGCCAATGGGTTGATCTGCGCCTGGCTTCGAGCATACTCGAAGGTGCCTTGGATTTCGAGTAGCCCGAGTTCATAGGCAAGTCGGTCCGAATGGCCAGGCAACAGCACGCGCCAATCGACCGGTACGCGGCCTGGACGGAGTTTATTGACGTGGTCGACCAAATTGGTCGTGCAGTTGTTGGTCAGCGAGTCGTAGTATTCCGGATCCTTATGGAGTTTGTTGACCCTCGCGAGCATGTCGACTAAAAGATCCTGGACCTGCTGAGGATCGGCCCTGCCTGGGTACAAGTAAACATCGACGTCGCGTACGAGCGTTCGCAACAGGATCATATCGCGTTCGTCGGCGACGATGTAAGTCAACGGAAAACGCTGGCCCGCTCCGCCAACGGCTGAATAGTCTTGGTCTTGCTCGAGCCGAGCTTCTACCGATACCACGAAATGCCGACCATCGGACAGCCCGAAGCTGAGCATCGTATGGGCCAGCAATGCCGTTTCCTTGAAAGGCACAATGATGAAATCGACCGATCGGACGTCCGAGAGCCGAAAACGAAGGTCGTAGTGCCGCACATCATAATCCGACTCGCTGCGGTAACGGCAGTTCCGCACGTTGCGAATCGTGATCGTCTCATCGCCGAACTCGACATAAGGCAGGATCATCAAATCGGCGCGCCAGGGGCGTCGGTGGACTCGCTCGGCGAGCCGTTCGATGCGACCGCTCTTGAGGTAGCCAACCAGAGAGTTTTCACTTAAGCCTTTGGCAAGCGGAGTCGAGCACCCTAGGACGCACAGGTGCAAGAGACCTAAAGCCAGCAGAGGTGTCCGATCTGCGAGCTTGAAATTACCGGGACGGAGTTTGACCTGAGAAGTCATAGCTGGTGCTCCGCCCTACGCTTCCGGGTCGATAAGTAGGACCGTAGTTCGGTCCGTTTCCAGTAGGGGCATTGGAAGGCGCAGCCGAGGGAGCCGACGAGGGCGCATAGCCCTGCGGAAGCTGACCCTGCGGAAACTGTCCCTGCGGAGACTGTCCTGCTGGAGTGTAGGCCCCTGGCGCAGCGTTGGACGGCATGTTCGATGGCGTGTTGTATGCCGGCAGCGTACTGGGTGGCAGCGAACCTTGAGACGTTCGCATCCCTTGCGGTGGCATCATCCCCTGCGGAGGCAGCGAACCTTGCGAAGCTGGCATCGTGCCTTGCGGCGGTGGAAGCATCCCTTGCGAAGCTGGCATCATGCCCTGAGGAGGTGGCATCATCCCCTGCGGCGGCAGCATCCCCTGCGAAGCTGGCATCATGCCCTGAGGAGGTGGCATCATCCCCTGCGAAGCTGGCATCATGCCCTGAGGAGGTGGCATCATCCCTTGCGAAGCTGGCATCATGCCCTGAGGAGGTGGCAACATCCCCTGAGGAGCTGGCAACATCCCCTGAGGAGCTGGCATCATTCCCTGAGGAGCTAGCGAGTTGGCCGGAGGGAGCGATGGAGTTCCTAGCGGTTGGTTGCTAGGTCCACCGTAGGCTGCCGGTAGGTTAGGAATTCCAGTTCCGATGGGAGCGGCACCGGCAGTGTAGACGCCATTGGCAGGCGCGGTCGAACCGTAAGGGTTTGAACCGTAAGGGTTCGAGCCGTTATTGACCCCAGCGGGGCTCGGGCTCGGACCGTAGGCGTTGGACGCATAAGGGTTGGGGGCCGACGGGTTGGGAGACGACGGGCCACTGGCTGGCATCCCTGTGGTCGAACGGTTCGGAGGGATATTGAAGTTCCCAGGAGTAAAGCCGTTGTTGGTCGCCGCTGCGCCAGGGCTTGGCATCCCATTGGAACTGCCTGGCATTGAGTTGCTTGCGGTGCGCGTTGCCGTCGGCTGGTTGGGCGTGGGGCTTGGGGTGTTTCGCATCGCTGGACTCGAGGGCCCAGTGGAATTCCCAGTCGAATTGACACTATTGGAGTTCGTGGAGTTTTGAACCAGCGTCGAGGCGCTCGATCCGGGTAAGTTCGTGGGGGGCTTGGTCCCAAGCAGTTTATCCTGCGAAGGTTTCTTGGACCAAGGAAACATATCCGCGCCTGGCATTTTCCAAGCTTTGCAGCCGGTTTGCGAGCCGGCAAGCACTGCGAGCAACAGACCAGAGCGGACCCAAATTGGAAAACGACTGTGCATGGCGAAACAATCCTCGCAAAGCGAACCGTGAAGCGTAATCATCCAGGGAATCTCCCGGAGATTTTCCGAGAGTTTTCCCCCGAGTTTTTCCCCGAAGAGCTTTCATGTAACCCGAGTAACTCGAGTGGCCAACGGTTGATACAATCGTCAGCTACCCGTCAGATCCCGAGCGACGCTTGCGTTATTAGCAAAACCGAGGTTGGCGAGTCAACGTCGGTTCGGTCGAGTCTTTTGCATCATTTAAGCGGTTAGCAATGAACGCGATAAAATCCGAACATGAAATCGAGATTCGGGTCCACTACCACGAGGTCGATGGCCAAGGCCGAGTTCATAACGCTCAGTACTTGAACTACTTTGAACGAGGCCGCGTCGAGATGCTGCGAGCCTCGGGGCTTTCCTACCTGGAGTTCGAACTCAGCGGCATTCTCTTGGTCGTCCGAAGCATAGAGGTTCAGTTCCTCATGCCGGCACTCTTCGACGACAACTTGGTGCTCACCACACGGATCGGATACTGCCATGGGGCGCGTATCGAGCACCACTATCGGTTGGTCCGCAAGCACACTGATAGCGTGGGCGAAGACGTGATCGTCACGGCCACGAGTCAGATTGCAAGCATCGATCGGACAGGCAAAGTGCAACGACTGCCGCCGATCCTGCAACTGAATATTCGCCCGTCGAGGAACCCCTAGGACGTAGTCGATCGCAAATAAAAAAACCCTCGGTGAGTTCACCGAGGGTTTTTTAGTTTGGTTGGAATCCTTGTCTGCGACTTGGGTGTCGGCTAGACAAGTTCCTTCTTGGCACCGATTAGGGTTCTTAGTCTCTCTGCCAGTAGGCGGGCATCGAAGGGCTTTTTGAACGTTTCATTGATACTGGAACGATCAAAGCTCATCGTGTTTCCGTCGTCGGGAAGCAGAGCGATTAGAACGATTTCAGAGAAGTCGGCATTCTTGCGCAAGTTCTGACAGATTTGCAACGCTTCGAGCTTGCCGACTGAGAAGTCGACAATCATGCAATCTGGATGGAAACTTTCTGCTTGAATCCCTGCCTCGAAACCGCTTGCAGCGACCTGGACTTTGAAGCTTTTTTCCTGAGGAAGTTCTCGCTTCAAATTCTCGATCAAAACCTGATCTTGTGCAACGATCAGGACTTTCGCCATGGCCTCATCTTCCAAATCTCCCAGGGGCATTCCATGCTCCTTAAGAAACTTGATCAGATACTCGCGGGGTATGCGACGGTCTTGTGAACCGGGGATGCGGTACCCCTTGAGTCGGCCGGAGTCGAACCACTTGCTGACGGTTCTCGGGGCCACCTTGCAGATCTTCGCGACCTGGCCTGTGGTGAACACCCAAGTAACGACCCAGGACAGTGGTTGCCCTTGTCGAATTTACCTTTTGCAAGGTTCAAACAACTGGGTCAGGGCATTTACGTTGTTGGACACTCTGAAGCCAGCCTGCAAACCGATCCATCGTTTTGCAGGCGACACAAAGTTTTTCCTGTCACTGCTCCATCGACCCCACAACGCTCCGGTGTCGTTCGAACATCGCACCCCTACGACGCACTGCTCGATCCGGAATTCATCGTTGGGCCAAATGCGGCCGAGAAATCCAAACACTAGAATTGGAATCAGATATGCCCGAGCTTACGGTCGTACGGAAAACCGACTCAGTCAATACGCCAAATGCCTATGCGACACCCAACGCTTAAGATCCCCCCCTTGCATTGTCTCCCTCGGCTCGACCGAACTGGACTTGACTCCTTCAAGCCGTCCAGCGCAGTACAGGCCGTCCAGGAGGTTCTTTCGTTTCAAACCGGTCGATTACTTTAGGAAGAATCTTCGCTTGACCCAGTAAGCACGGAATTTCGAGCAGAGCATTCAGGGTAAGGAGCCCATTTCGAAATTCCCAAAGGATTGATAAGAAATCTGTGAAGTTCCCTGTTTTGTTAGGTCGAAACAGCCGCCCCGCAGCAGTGTAGAACGATTGTCCCCAATCGTTCGGGTGCTTCGGCGCAGCCGAAGTGTCTTGCCAAAGCTCAAGTATCGATCCCCGAATCAGGCTTGGCCGGCTTGGACTGCTTTTCTTCCGTCTCTTTCTTTTCTCGCCAAGGCTTCTTTTCCTGATAGCCCTTGAGTTCCAATTGGAGTTGATCGAGCTGTTCGTTCTGTTCCTTTCCACCCAATTCGACCGCCTTGGTAGACCATTCGACCGCTTTTTCGAATTGTCCGAGTTCCGCATAAGCCGCCGCGAGTGTGCTCAAGATGTGCGATTTTTTGTACTCGGTAAGTTCGCAGGCCTTCAGGCCAGCTTCCAACGCCCGGTCCCCATTGCGGACCGAATCCTCAGGACTCGTCGCAAGCACCCAAGACAGATTGTTCAAGACGCCCGACATGTCCTCTTCGTCCTCAGGAATGTTCTTGATGGCCTCTTCGTAATCGGTGATCGCGTCGGCGTGTCGGCCCAGGGCAAGCAGCACATCTCCCCGAAGCCTTAAAGCTTGCCAGTCGGTGGGCTCGGCCTGAATCAATCGTTCGGCGATGCGCATCGCTTTTCGGGGGCGGTCATCCATTTGGTACATGGAGGCTAGCTGCATAAGCAGCATGCGGTTTTCAGGATTGAGTTGGACCAGACGCTCCAGTTCGACGATGGCATCGGACATCCGCTTTTCTTGGATGGCGATATCCATTCTTAGAAACGCCAAATCGGGGATTTCCGGACGCTTGGCTTGCAAGTAATCGAGGTCCTTTTTGGCTTGCTCGTAATCTTTGAGAGCCAAGCAGATACGTGTTCGGTTTAGATACGCATCGAGGTTTTCTTCATCGAGTTCGATGGCTTTGTCGGAGTCTTTTTTGGCCGATTCGAGCCAGTTGGTTCGCTCCTCTGGGCTGGGATTTCCCTGGCTTGCTTTGGTCAGCCATACGCTCGCTCGCAACGCGTGCAGAAGACTCGATTCGGGTTGCTTGAGGATTCTCTCGCTAAGGAGCGTTTCGGCTTGGTCGATCTTTTCGCTTTGGACCATCATGATGACCAAACGGCGCAGCGCATATTCGTTCGACGGTTCGGCTTCCAAGAACTTTCGAATCGTCGCTTCGGCTTCCGCAAGGCGGCCGACCGAGGCGAGGGATTCGACGGTCAGTTGGATGGCTTTTTCATTTTCCGGGTCGGCTTCGATCGCCTTGAGAAGATCGTCGATGCGATCATCGACATCTTGCCTCGAGACAGATCGCATGATGATCACTTCGGAGAGTTTCTTTTTGACCTCCGGATCGCGTTCTCCTGCATCGACCATGGCTTGGAGCTTGGCTCGGGCCAGATCGAGCGATTCGCCCCCTTTGTTGATTTCCTGTCGAAGCAAATGGATACGGGCCTTGAGCACGTAGGCGTCGACGAGCTCGGGGTCCGAGTCGATGGCAGCCTGCAAGTCCTGCATGGCCTCGTTGGTGACCTTGGTCACTCGGGCCGCTGGCAAGCGAGCTCCGGCAAGCTCCTCAAGACTGCTCTGGGCGCGTTGGAAATTCGCCGCTCCAAGCATCTTTTTCGCATCCGCAGCGTCGAGCTCGTCGAGTCCCAATTCGAGCGCTTTTTTGCAAAGCTCAATGACTTTCCCAAGCGACTCTTTGGAAGCCTCGGTCACCCGCAGTCGGCTGGCTTCCTCAAACGCCTCAGATCCCTTGAAGTCGTCGGTCGCCGCAGCCGCCTGCGGCTTGTCTTGCCCCCAAGCCAAACTGGCTCCAAAAAAGGGGATTGCGACCAGAGCCACACCCAGTGGACCGACCACCAAAATTCGACCGAAACCTTTTAGGACAACCACAATATACCTCTTAAGCGGAGAATGAACGCAATAACCCTAGGGTTTCCGTACGACCTCGACGGCCGCTCCATTGACAAAAAGGAGCGATCCTTTTGTATTGTAGCCTGTGGCCTACTGGCGGTGGTAGCCCCGCAACGACGCGGCCGACCGCCGGCCCGCACGCAACCCCCACGGGAAACCCCTCCGATGAACCCGCAAAACTCCGATTCCTTTCAACTGATCCACCTGGACGCTTCCGACGACGGATCCGTCCTGGAAAGAGCCCTGAAAAAAAGGCTCAGCGATCGGAGCTGGGGCGATGTGCGTGAATCGATACGCCGCCGCAAAGTCCAGGTCAATGGCAACCTCTGCTTGGACCCCATTCGAAAAGTGACTTCCAAAGACGTAATCAAACTCTGGAACGAGTCGCTCCCCAAACCCATCGAAGCGACCGATATCCGAATCGCTTATGTCGATGAGTTTCTCGTCGTTGTCGAAAAACCCGCTGGGATCACCAGCGTCCGTCACTTCGAAGAACGCAACCTCTCGGAGAAACGTCGACAACTCCAGCCAACCCTCGAGGAACTCGTCCCGCTGGCCCTGATGCACCACTTCCAGGACAAGTCGCAATGGAACAAATCCCAATCAAGCGACGAGGAATCGTCCGGTCCCAAACGGACCAAACGCATCCCCGGAACTCCCCGCGAGTTCAAGGACATTAAATCCGAGGACCGCCGCAACCTCGAACACAGACTCAAACGCTACAACGTTATCGCCGTTCACCGCCTGGACCGCGACACCAGTGGCCTGATGCTCTTTGCACGCACTCCTAGCATCGCTCAAGGATTCATCGAGGCCTTCAAACACCATCGCGTGGTGCGCAAGTACCATGCGGTCGTCTACGGCCATCCCCAACAACAGACCTTCAAGACAACCCTCATCCGCGACCGTGGCGATGGCCACCGAGGGACCAAGCCCGCCGAAATCCTGACCCCCGACCCAACCGAACAGCTAGCCATCACGCATATTCGACCCATCGAAACCATCGGACCCTACAGCTTGATCGAATGCCAACTGGAAACCGGGCGAACCCACCAGATTCGCATCCATTTGGCCGAAGCGGGGCATCTGCTCTGCGGCGATGCAATCTACTGCAAACTCGCCAATGGTTCGGTCGTTCAAGACTCCAGCGGGGCTCCTCGCCAAGCCCTCCACTCGGCGACCCTGGCCTTCGCACACCCGATCTCGAACGAAAAACTCGAATTCAAAATGTCCTGGCCTTCGGACCTGCACCGCTGGCTGTCCAAACTCAGACTCAATGCGTCGCGCTGAGCCGACGATCGATCCTGTCCTGCGAAAATTACTAATACCACACAGACGAAATAAGCTCCACGAAAGCCAATCCCGATGCCGCACCTGTTCGAATCCTTTGTCCTTAAAGACGTCACTTTGAGAAACCGAATCGCGGTCTCTCCAATGTGCCAATACATGTCCGACCAAGGTGCAGCGAACTCATGGCATCAAATCCACTACGGAAGCTTGGCACGCGGAGGCGCTGGACTCGTCGTGGTCGAAGCCACTGCCGTCGCCCCCGAAGGACGTATCTCTTGGGCCGATGCAGGCTTGTGGAATGATCAACAAGCCGAAGCGCTCGAACCGATCGTCCAGGAAGTCAAACGCTCGGGAGCCGTCCCAGGCATCCAACTGGCCCACGCAGGACGAAAAGCCTCCGCGAATCGACCTTGGGAAGGTGACGACCATATCCCCGAAGGCCTACCCAATTCCTGGACGCCGATTGCACCCTCGGCGATTCCCTACGGTGCGAACCTATCGCGGGTCCCTCAAGCCATGTCCATCGAGGATATCGCGAGGGTCCAAGCCGATATGGCAAGCGCCGTCCAACGCGCCAAAGACATCGGTTTCGAATGGCTCCAACTCCACTTCGCTCACGGCTACCTCGCCCAAAACTTTTGGTCTCCCAAATCCAACCATCGCCAAGACCAATACGGCGGCAGCACCCAGAACCGAGGTCGCTACCTGCTCGAAACCCTCGAAGTTGCTCGCAAAGTCTGGCCCGAAAACAAACCCCTCACCGCCCGAATGGGGGTGATCGATTTCGACGGCGATGATGAAACCATGCTCAGCGATTCGATCGAGCTTCTCAAGCAGATGAAAGCCCAAGGCCTCGATTCGGTCGATGTGTCGATGGGATTCAATGCCCCCAATGCGAATGTCCCCTGGGGACCAAACCTCTTAGAAGACATCGCCGCTCGCGTGCTGCGCGAAACCCAACTCCCTGGCTCAACGAGCTGGTTCATCCATGGACCTACCGAAGCCGATCGTATGATCCGCCAAGGAAAAATCGACCTGGTCATGATCGGTCGCCCCCTGCTGTCGGATCCACACTGGCCCTACCACGCAGCCAAAGAACTCAACCTCGACGATGCTGCCTGGAAAACCCTACCGGCTCCCTACGCGCATTGGCTCAAAGCCTATCGCTAAGTCGACTTGGGCTCTCTGCGGCCGTTTAGAAAGACTCCAAGCCAAGTGTGTCTGACCAATAGCTGGTAACTCAACAGCAGCAGTGCAATCGATACGACGCTGATGATAAGCAACTTCAAATACGCGTTCCCATCGGTCCAAGCCAACTGAGCTTGAAGCAGGACCACCAGCGGAAGGTGCGCTACATAAAGCCAATACGAGGAGTCGGAAAGATAGCGTATCCAAGGCTTTTGCTCCCGAACGAAGCTTCGGAATAACCCGATGCAAGCGATCGACATGCACCAAGCGAACAGCGATTGACTCAGGATCGAAAGAGGAAAAACCCATTCCTTGGTGATCCATTCGTCCCTGTATCCGAACTTGCCCAAGTTGATTTCCAAAGCGATCGGAAATAGGACCAGCATCGTCAAGGGCAACAGCCACCGCCAACTCCTGCCCAATCGAGCTTGGGTGTCCTCGGCAAGGTAGTAGCCAATGCCGAACAGAAAGAAGATCGCGTAGTAAGCAAAAATCTGCGGCGCTGGGATCAGGCCTACCGAGGTGTCCGGGCCGAAGATAAATCCGATCGCCCCCATAAAATAGATCGGGACGATCGTCACGAGCACCCAGAACACCAACGCCACGGGCGAATAAAGACCAAGCGAGTTCCACGCTACGGGTTGTTTGCTCCAGAGCGATCGGATCGAGGCGAAAACCCATTGGAGGATCGCAAAAAATACCGCAAACCACCAAAGGAACCACAGAAACCAAAGGAACGAAAAGGCCGGGTAGGTAGCCAGCCACGTGGCGATCGCCCCGGGGCTGTTCCGAGTCGCTGAAGCAGCTTGGGCGGAGCTAGCACCGGCCCCCTGGCCGCCTGCAGCATCTTTGGCCGGCTCAATCAATCCTCGCTCTAGCAACGCGTTTTCAATCAGCTCCCTGCCGTGCTTGATATCGGCCGGTTCCCGCTTGACCGAGAGCAAGCCAGCGATGTATTGCGCCATCGAAGCATCGATCCGAAGGCTGTTGATGGGGGTTTCCCCATTGTTGTTTTTCTTCGTGATGTCAGCCCCTTGGTCCAGCAGATACTCCACAAGTGGATAGTGACCGAAGAACATCGATGCGTGCAGGGGGGTGTTTCCATCGGGGTTGCTAATGCTCGGATCGCATCCCTTCTCGATCAAAACCCGAGCGCTCTGAAAATCACCCTGGATCGCTGCCCAGCTCAGAACGGTCGTCTGAAATTGCGGGTGAAGTTCCGTAAAGGGAGTTCCGTTCTCGAGGTGGACGTTCACCGCATCGGACCGGTTTTGCTGGATCGCAGCCCAAACGCTCTGCTCGGGCGGTTGACTCTGGGTTGCCATCGAACGACGCTGGTTGCTCTCGGAGAGTCCTTTGAGGATCGCCAGATTGCACAGCGGGACCAACGTCACGGCGCCGACCAAGCACGGCAGGAGGACTCGCCGAAAACGATGCGATAGCAGCGCTCTGGCCCCCCGCTTTTTCCATAACATCGCGGTGAAAAAGCCGCTGATGATAAAGAATAAGGGCATGCGGAACCCATGCACCCAAGACTGGAAAACGTACATCGCGCCGTTTGCCGATGGGTCCTGGACAAACCAAGGAAACCCCAACGCGACGGATAATGCCGCATGGTAGACAATCCCCAGGATCATCGCGCTTGCTCGTAAAGCATCCAAATCATGACGACGGTCTGATGGGATTGTCTGAGAACTCAAGAAATCGATTCCTAGGGTCAGTAGTACAGTTCGGGGACCAGCCGGCTCAGGATTTTACAATTCCCATCGCCTATAGCTTTTTGCCAATTGGGCAATTGTAAGAGAAACGCTCAAAGCCTCCAATCCTGACGTTCGACCCTACGAATAATTCGAATAGTCCTTGAAATCCTATCGTGGTTTCAACGTGATCGATAGCTCAGAAATAGGGAACCCACACTCGCGAACTCATTTCGCAACGCGAAACCGATCGCCGCTGTGCACAAAAGCTCACCGACCGAAAGAATATGCTAAAAGCCTCCCTTGACCGACTCAAGACTACATAGCCGTACACGGGCCAAGTCGGTTTTTTCGGGCCGAGGGGCCTGCGGATCCCTGCGCGCAGGCTCCCAAGGAACAACCTGTTCTTGCGCCCTACCGCAATCCGCTTCATCAAGCGTTCGACTTGATTGTTCAAAGCTTCCCAATGGTTGCGAATGCAATAAAATGCCCCTTTCGAGCTTGCTCGGTGGTAACACGTTCTTGGCCACCGGACTTTCGAGATACTCGGCCAACAAGCCCTGCGAGTCATCTTCGACCCAGGCGCTAGCACCACGCTTATATTCCCCGAATAACAGTCGTCCATCACATGCCCTTGGTATCCACTTAGGATCTCATCAGTCCCATAGCGATGCCGCAACCGCAGAAGTCAAAGATGTCCTACGGCGCGCTCGAATCGAAACTCGAGTACACCCACATCTTGGCAAACAAACTATCTTTCTTCTCCTTCTTGCTTGGCTTCAATCAGCCTCTCGATCAGGCGCTTGATCTGGGGATCTTCGATCCCTTCAGCCTTATCGGGAAGATCCTTGGGCATGATCAAATTGAGCTGCGTATCATCGAGTCCCAGACAGCGCCCTTTCCTGATCTGACTGAGCAACAGTTTGGGCAGATCTTGAGTGGTCTCATGGACCAACTAGGTCGGGTAATGAAGTCTCGAGCAGCCTGGTGTCCAACCAGACGTTGCAAAGCACGACCACAAGTTTCCAAGACACGAACTTAAGCGACTCGCGGATCGATTCGCGAACGATGATGATCTCGCCCGATTCGACTCGTTTTTTGAAGTCTTCGGGAATGTCGACTTGGACAATCTCTCGAGAAAAGTGTGCAGGGAAACTATTCGTTGCAAACGTGCGATGCCTAATAAACTCGGGGACTGTCCCCAGTTATTTGATAGGAGAAATGACAGCAATGATTTGAGTGGACGGCAGTGGAATCGAACGTGATTCCACCCAAAAGAGGGGGGCAGATACCAATTCCGGCGACTTTTCCCCTGCCTTGGCGCACACCGGTTGCGCTGAGCCATTCCGGCCCTTCAAAAGAAATCTATCAGTGCTCCCTTAACACCCATTATCGCCCCCCAGTTGGGCTAACAACGAGTCCGTCTCGGGACGATTCCAATCGGCTCAGCAGGTTAGTATTCTACTAATCATCGGCGGAACATCCGATCGAAGCCTCGCCTGATACGCCATCAGCGACCTGTGTACTTGCCCGGGTGAGCTTCCTCAGGAGAGGTTGCTTGGTAGAACGTGCGGGGGATACCCTACTAGCCTTGGGTGCCCTATGGGCCTGATGCTCAACCGGATTCCGATGCTCTGTCCGCCGAACTTACCTGCTGCACAATCGAATCAGGCTTGCACCCAGCCCGATATCGATACATCTCTCCGAACTCCCTGGCTTGACGAACCACTAGTTCTGGCCCCAAACTGTGCTTCTTGAAACACTCCGGAACATCCTCGGGCAACTTGGCATCTGCTTTAAAAATCTTGTTCCTGATACACCATTCCAATGCTTCCAAGTACTCTTCTACGGTGTAGTCCAAAAAACCTTTGTCGCTACACCGATAGCCATCGTTGTGCAACTGAGGATTACTCGATTCGGTCTCCAGCTTGACTAGGCTTAGAAACTCTCCTTTGGAGATATTGGAAATCGACATTGGTGCCGTTTTTTTGCGTTCTTTATTCTCCTTGTTCTCCTGAGCTTGCGCTCCGGAATCCTTTGCTTGTGAATCGATCTGCTCCGTTGGATTTTCGCTCTTGGGCTGATTTTCCGCCGGGGCTTGCTCGTCCTCTTTGGCTTTTTGTTTCGACCGGATCATGTCGAGCCGAATCTTGGCCGACGTGTAGTCGTATCCTTCGATGCTTTCGGCAATTGCGGCTTGGACGGCATTGAGGTCGACATACAAACAGCAACCAAGCAGATACGAAACGTCTTCGATCACCGTCGCATGAAACCGGCCTTTCCAAAGCGGCCCCTTGGAATCTCCATCTTCCTTATTCGCTCGTTGTGCGACT
>JAPLNM010000108.1 GCA_026692845.1 Planctomycetota bacterium
ACTTCAGTTGCTTGGAGTGATCCCTGAACTCTTGCGAGTCCAGCTACTGCCGAGTCCAGCTACTGCTTGGTGCGTGGTCGTAGCTGGAGTCGCAAGACTTCAGTTGCTTGGAGTGATCCCTGAACTCTTGCGAGTCCAGCTACTGCCGAGTCCAGCTACTGCTTGGTGCGTGGTCGTAGCTGGAGTCGCAAGACTTCAGTTGCTTGGTGGTGCGATCCCTGAACTCTTGCGAGTCCAGCTACTGCCGAGTCCAGCTACTACCGAGTCCAGCTACTGCTTGGTGTGTGGCCGTAGCTGGAGTCGCAAGACTTCAGTTGCTTGGTGGTGCGATCCCTGAACTCTTGCGAGTCCAGCTACTACTTGGTGCGTTACTGTTTGCTGAGCGTCTCGTCGAGGTTGAGGATCACCCGGGCAACGAGCGTCCAAGCCGCTGCGTCCTGGGGGTTGGTCCCTTGGGGCAGGTCCTTGAGTTTGCCAGGATCCCCGGTGAGAATCTCACGCGGATTGAGCCAACCTTCGGCCAGGCGCTTGCGCTGCTGTTCGAGGAACTTCAACAACTCGGCCTTCTCCTGGTCGGTCGCACTGCGCGATGTGGCCAACTGGTAAGCTCTGTCGATGCGCTCTGGGTCGGATCCAGCGGATTCTCGCAGGATCCGCATCGCCAAGCCCCCGGCGGCTTCGACAAAGATCGGTTCGTTCAGCCCGGTCAAGGCCGCAAGCGGTGTGTTGGATCGAATCCGTCTGGCACAAGCTGCATCGGCGTTGGGTGCATCGAAGGCGCTGAGCACCGGGTCGGGCATCGATCGCTTGCGGAACATATAGATCGCACGTCGATAACGCTCGGGCCCCTCGGCCGCTTTCCAATATCCCGGATACGTGTAATTGTAATCGAGCACATTTTGTGGGACCGGCGGGATGACGCTCGGACCACCGAGTTTCTCATGCATCAAACCCGAGACGCTCAGCACCACATCGCGCACCGTCTCGGCATCGCAACGGAAGCGAGGACCGCGCGTGAGCCAACGGTTCTTCGGGTCGAGCTCGAGCATCATCTTCGTCGCATGCGAACTGCGTTGGTAAGTGTCGCTCAGAACGATGGTGCGCACAAGCTTCTTGAGACTCCAATTCGAGTCCATGAACTCCACGGCCAACGTATCGAGGACCCCTTGATACTCAGGGACCGAAGCGCGGGTGCCAAAGTCTTCGGACGTCTCGACCAGGCCTTGGCCAAAGATCTCCTGCCATACGCGGTTGACCGCGACGCGGGCTGTCAGTGGATTCCCTCGATCGACCATCCATCGGGCCAATCGCAAACGCGCAGGTTCAGGGGTCTGGATCGGCGGATTAAAACTCGCCAAGAACTTAGGCTCGATCGGCTGATCGGGCTGGTCCCAATTGCCTCGTTGGAGTTTATAAGTCGTCCGCGATTTGCTCGGCTCCCGCTCGGTCATGTGCAGCACGCTGGTCTTGGCATTGGGGAAGCGTTTCCATTCGTTGTCGATCGCCAATACCTGATCTTTCGCTTCCTGACGCGTTGCCATCCAGGCCTGGAATGCTTTCTCGGAAATCGCAGGCGAATCGATCATTCCAAGAATCGCATCATGGTCGATCGCTGGTGCACTCGGGGCTGGCGTGTCGGTAACGCTGATCCGACACGAGCCGACCATGTCGCCCTGCCGCCACACGATTTTCAGTTTGTGGGCTTGGAGGTTCTCCAGCGGTTTTTCAAGTTGCAGGACTGCCACCGAGGATTGATTGCGTCTGCCTAGCCCACGATCCGACTTCCAAACCGTTTCGTCTTTGCCGTCGATCAGCAACGAGGCGGGCCCTGAAACATTCTTGCCGTCGGCGGATTTCTCCTCGGGGTTGTTAAAGTCGGAACTTGCTGCCGAGAACTTTTGCTTTTCCCAGTCCTTGCTGTCGGGCTTTTGCACAAACAACTCGATCTCGCGCAGGTCCCACATCCCGACCCCGTTTCGGCCAGGGCCTCCGAAGGGCAACTCTCCGTGCGTGAGGACCTCGAACTGAAGACCCGTGATCGTGGGCAAGTTTGCCGGCGCGATCATGAACACGTCATTGCTGGTGTGCCCGACCATCAAGATCGAATCGTCAGCCTCCTGGACTGGGTGGTTCAAACCGCTGATCGTCTCGAGGAGTTCGGCCCGCAAGGCTTGCCATTTCGGACGCGATGCGAGGACCTGATCTTTCCAAGCCTGATAGTTCGCTTGCCAGTCGGCATTCGATTCGCGGTACTGTTGCACCGAGCCGGCGATGTTCGAGCGGATCTGGCCAAGGAGCGTCTGTTGCTCGGGGGTATAAACCCAAGAACGCGATTCGTAGGTGTTGTTCAGGAACGCGAACATTCCATAGTATTCGTCGTGCGTGATCGGATCGAATTTGTGGGTGTGGCACTGGGCGCACTGGAGCGATATCCCCAAAACCCCCTTGCCGATGCAATCGATTCGATCGAACATCTCGACCATGCGGAATTGCTCGGCAACGATCGCGCCCTCCTCGTTGATCATGCTGTTGCGCAAGAATCCCGTCGCGATGACTTGCTCCTGCGTCGGTTGTGTGAGTAGATCACCAGCGATTTGCTCGATGATGAAACGATCGTAAGGCATATCGGTTCGGATCGCTTCGAGCACCCAATCGCGCCATGCCCATTGCTCGCGCTGCATATCCTTTTCATAACCATTGGTGTCCGAATAACGAGCCACATCGAGCCAGGATCGCGCCCACTTTTCAGCAAAACGATCGTCGGCCAAAAGCTTCTCAACCGTCGCTTCGATCCCCTCGTTTTGAAACTCTCCAAGCTGCTCTGGCGTCGGCGGAACGCCTACCAAGTCCAGATACACGCGGCGACACAGTTCCCAAGATTTCGCTTGGCCCGTGCTCGGCCACCCCTTGGTGTGCAACGCTTCGGTCACGAGCCAATCGATCGCATGGTTGACTTTGCGACCATGGATGGGTTTGGACAAGTCCGCTTCGGTCCGCACCGGAGGGATAAAGGCCCAGTGCTTGTCGTACTGGGCACCTTGGTCGATCCAACGTTGCAGCAATTCGACCTGTTCGGGACTCAGTGGCTTGTGCAAACTCGGTGGAGGCATGACCTCATCGGGATCCTTCGATAGGATTCGGCGGACCAAGTGGCTCTCGGATGCCTTGCCCGGAACGATCGCTCCTTGGGCCGATTCTCCCCCGGCAAGCGCCGAGTCGCGCAAATCCAATCGCAAACCACCTTCCCGCGTCGATTCATCGACTCCATGGCACTGCGAACAGTGCTCCGATAGGATCGGCTGAATCTGCCTGCGGAAGTCGACATCCTCGGCGCTCTGGGCGCTGGAACAAAACCAGGCGGAGGAAACGGCCTGCAAGATAACAAAGCCCACGAGGGCCAAAGTAACCCGGAGGACCCCTGAAGGTTTCGCAAACAAGATCGAGCGCATAGGGAGATGATGGTTCGTTGGAAGGGGGAGGCGTAGCGGAGCCAAGAGGCTTAGCGGAGCCGATCGGATGGGTACTACATTATCCATGAAAATCGTTTACGGAAAAGCGAAATGCCCCAGGATTGGGAAACGGTCGGTCGGGCATTGGGCCTCCGAGGATCGTATCGGCTAGTTTTGGCCCGTAGTACTTGCGGTAACCCAGATAGCTCGAGGTGAGTCGCGCGTTGATTTCCAAGGCGATCCACGGGCCACCTGCGATCCACGGGCCACCTGGCAGGATCAAAAAATCGACCCCTATCCAACCGGATTTGGCCCCGGGTGGAGGTAGAGCACCGAGTAATCCCATAGCAAATCGCTCAAGCTCCTGCGGATCGACCTCCAGTGGGCCGTAGCCACCGACATAGCTCCCTAGCAATTCGCACCCTGTGGCGTTATCCGTTGCTTTATCCGTCGCTTTATCTGTTGACTTATCGATGCTGCAGCCGGTTCCAAAAAGCTGCACGGTCGGACCGAACGCTTTGGGAAGCGTTCCTTGCGGGCCCCCCCAGGCTCCGGCCAGAGCAAGGCTCACCGATTGGCCAAGGATCCATGGTTGAACGATCCAGGCACTCAGGTCGTGCAGCTTGCCAAGTTTTCCGATCAGCGACGCGCGGTTAGCAAATCGCTGCATGTCGGTCCCGCCAGCGCCCCGACGGCGTTTGAGAACCCAGCCGTCGGTCTTCGCGTTTTTCATCGCATCGCTTTGGGTACTTCCGGCGATGCGTCTATCCGAGGACTCGATCCAATCGCTGGCCAGCCACGTCGGTACCGTGGGTTGTTCCTGGGATATCCAGCGGTGGTAGGTTTCCCATTTGTCCGACGCGACCTTCAGAAAACCCGCCTCGGGAGCCGTCACCGAGCATCCTTTTCGGCGCAGGGATTCGACAAGCTCTGGCAGTAGTCCGTCGAGCTCCGGGGCGATGACGATCGATGTATCGCAAGTGCTTGCGATACGAGCCCAGTGCGTTGCGATCGCTTCGATGTCAGGATCGCAATCGCTGCTAGCAGCTTGCACCCGATGGACTTCGAGTCGGTCCAGCGCGGCGGATTTCAAGCCGCAGGATTTCCAAGCGGCTTGAATCGAAGGCTCCAGAGCGACCGTGACGCGATGGCCGCAGGCTGCAAGGTCGCTCGCAAGGGCAAGCAGCATGGCGGCTCCTTCGTCCAAAAGCGCTGCAAAAGGTCCATTAGGACCATCGTCGCGGTAACTGCCGCTTGAGCAGAGAAATTCAAAAACTGCGACTCTCACGAAACTATCGCCCCAGTGAATTCAAAAAGTGGATTCCAAAAGTGGATTCCAAAAACAGATAGATAAATCCCTAAATAAGCTCAGTGCAATAAGCTCAGTGCAATAAGCTCAGTACTCGTCGCGGCGCAGATCGAGATTTTGCACCGCATGGTTTTGCGCAAACCACACACGCCACTGATCGACGTTGTAGCCGAAGTTCTGGCCGGTAAGACCTGACAAGGCCGAAAGGACATCCTTGTGCTGGACGATCCGCTTCTGCGCTGGAGTTGCTCCACCCCCGAGTCCGATTCCCCCACTCCCCGCTCCGGCGTTGATCCCCCCTGGGTTGCCAGCCGGTCGGACCACTTGTTCCGAAAGCAAATGATTGATCAAGATGCTGATGTAGCGTTTGTCCACAAACGGAGACATGCAATGCGCAGCCCGGTCGCGTGTTGAAGGGTTGCCAAGCTGCGATGCAAATCCGCTCAGGGCCGCCTCCCTAGTCGCATCATCACCGGCTTGCAATTGGTTCAATACACTGTCGACTACGGCGATATTTGGCTCTTCCATGGCCATGGAAATCAAAGCCGGGCTAGCCGATCGCACCGGGATTTGCGCGATGAGCTTTAGACCCAATTGCCTCTCGGCAGGATCCCCTTCGCGAATCAACTTCACAATGCGCCCGATGAGCAACGGGTTGTTTACCCTATCGAGATACACTTCGGCTTCCCCCTTCAAGCGGGGAACCCCGTTGAAGTACGCTTTGAGTTTGCCATCGAACTCGCGTTCCAGATCGCGTTTTTGAAGTTTGGTGTTTGCGTCAAAGTCGAAAAGCGCCTTTTCCTGCCAAGTAAGCCACCGACCGTTTTCTCCTTTGATCTTCCCTCGACGATACATCACCACGTCGCGACGGAGCCATTTGCCGGTCGCTTCGTCAGGAAAAAATCGGAGCGCTTCCCAGGTCGACCGGTCGGACGGATCGAGTTCGACGATGCGCTCGCGGTGGGCGTTGGCAATGTTGTTCATCTGCTCGCTTGAGCACTTCTCTACGATCGCTCGGTGGTCTTCAAGCGAATCGCCTCGCTGTTGAACATCCTGGGCGTACTTCTTATCTCGATCCAGCGAGATTCGTATTTTAGCGAACTTACGCTCGACTTCGATTAGCGTTCCATCCTCGGCCTCAATCTGGACCATCAGCCCGGACTGTGGATTGAGAACCTTGCCATAGATCACACCACCATTTTTGAGCTCGACGATGTCGGCGAAAATCGGCGAAGAGCCCAGCCCAAAAAGCAACAGCTCAAAAAGCAACAGTGCGACAAGCTTCAGTGCGCTGTGTTTCAGAGCCAGGACGCCGACGCGAGGTCGAACGACCGTCGATCGAATCGCGATGCAGATCGCGTTGCAGATCGTGATGCAGTTGGATATCGAGCGTTTCATTGCAAAATCCGTCGCAATAAATGGTAGCAAGCGCAAATCACTAGGAACAAACGGTAGGGCTCCTAGGAAACCTTTGGGCCGTTCTATCCTGTCTATCCTAAATTCTACGGGGATTTAACGTCACGATCCAATGTTGAATTCGAGAGAATCTCCAAAAGCGGTTATAATCGACGCGAATTATCAACTTGCGACCATGATCCCCAACCCCTGCGACAAAACCATGCGAAAGTCGTTTTTGCTTGCGAATCTGATCCTATCGTGCCTCCCAATGAGCCTTGGACTGGCCGAGGATTGGCCCGGTTGGATGGGCCCCAAACGGGACAATCAGTGGAACCCCCAAGCGGCCTTGAGCACCTTTCCGGCCGAGGGGCTCAAGCCCCTTTGGAGCGCAGCGGTCGCAGGTGGCTACTCCGGCCCAGCGGTCGTCGCCGATCGCGTTTACGTGACCGATATGGTCACCCAAGCCGACGCGAAGGTAGATAACTTTGGACGAAAAGCCTTCGATGGCACCGAGCGTGTCCACTGCATCGATGATGCGACCGGTAAGATTCTTTGGACCCATGAATACCCTGTCACTTACGCAATCTCCTATCCAGCAGGGCCCCGCTGCACCCCAATCGTCCACGAAGATAAACTCTACACCTTAGGAGCCGAAGGAGATTTGCTGTGCTTCCAAGCAGCCACCGGCAAAGTGATTTGGTCGAAAAACCTCAAGCAGGTTTACAAGACCCAGTCTCCCCTTTGGGGCTATGCGGCCCATCCACTGATCTATGGCGATAACCTGATCACACTGGCCGGAGGCGAGGGGTCCCAGACCGTCGCCCTGAACAAGAATACCGGCCAAGAGGTTTGGCGGTTCGGGACGGCCAACGAGACCGGTTACTCCCCTCCGACGATCATCGAAGCCGCTGGAGTGCGCCAACTGATTTTGGTCAACCCCCAGGCCGTCAACTCGGTCAACCCCGATAACGGCAAACCCTACTGGTCGATCCCCTATGTCGCCGACAACGGCTCGATCATTATGAGCCCGGTCCGCGCCGGAAAGTACTTGTTCATCGGTGGATACACAAACCGAAATCTGCTGCTTGAGCTTGGCGAATCCCAGCCGACGGCCACCGAGGTCTGGAGAAATCAAGCCAAGAAGGGGATGTCACCGGTCAACGTCCAGCCCATGGTCATCGGCGAGGTGGTTTATGGGTGCGACCAAAGCGGCGAACTCATGGCCTTTGACATCGCCTCGGGCGATCGGTTTTGGGAGACGAGCAAACCGATCAGCAGTCGGCCTCAAGGAAGCGGCACGGCCTTCATGGTCAAAAACGGCGATCGCTTTTTCCTGTTCAACGAATCTGGAGAATTGCTCATCGCCAAGCTCAGCAAGAGCGGCTACGAGGAGATCGCCAGAACGAAAATCATCGAGCCGACGAACAATGCATTTGGTCGCGAAGTCGTTTGGTGCGCGCCTGCATTTGCCAACGGATCGATCTACGTCCGCAACGACCAAAAGCTGATCAAAGTGCCGTTGAAGTAAGTCCCACCTGCACAATCATTTAGTACAAGCTTTTGCAAACAGGATTTGAATCATGGAATCCCAAGAAAACCAGCAGCCGTCGGCGCCGGGCGATCGCCAGAACCAACGACCCTTATCCGGGCGGCCCGTATCCAATGGACCCGTATCCAATGGACCCGTATCCAATGGACCCGTATCCAGGCGGGTCTTTGGCCAAAGCTCACTTCGACTCGGTGCGCTAGCTAGCGTTGGACTGGGCGGTGCAAGCTTGTCTGCCGTGGCAGCCAACAACGATCAAAAGCCTGCGGACGCCAAAGCCGGCAGGCTCAATCAGTCGTTATGCAAATGGTGTTACGACAAGAACCTTACGCTCGATGAACTGTGCATCGAGGCCAAGCAGATGGGGCTCAGCGGTATCGATCTGCTAGCACCCAAAGACTTCGAAACCGTCAAGAAGCACGGATTGGTTTGTACCATGGTCACCTCCCATAAGCTCACCGATGGGCTATGCGAACCGAAGTACTGGGATGAGGCATTCGAGTCCCTCGAGAAATCCATCGAAGCTGCATCGATTGCAGGTTTCCGGAACGTGATCTGTTTTTCCGGAAATGCGCGCGGGATCGACCGCAAGACCGGCATGAAAAATTGCGCCGAGGCGTTGCGCAAGATCGCGCCGTTGGCCGAGAAAAAGAAAGTCATCCTCAACATGGAGCTTCTCAATAGCCGAGTCGATCACCCCGACTACATGTGCGATCTGTCGGCTTGGGGTATCGAGTTGTGCAAGCAGGTCGCAAGCGACCATTTCAAATTGCTCTACGACATCTATCACATGCAAATCATGGAGGGCGACATCATTCGCTCGATCCAAAACAACCACCAGTACTTTGGTCATTACCATACCGGGGGCAATCCCGGCCGCCACGAGATCGACGAGTCCCAAGAGATCTATTATCCACCGATAGCCAAAGCCATCGCCGATACTGGATTTGACGGCTATGTCGCGCACGAGTTCCTTCCTACGCGCGATGCGATGACCAGTTTGTCCCAGGCCGTCAAACTCTGTACGGTCTGATCTGTACCGGCTGATCTGTACCGGCTGACCCGAGATAAAGCAGGTTGAATTCATGGAATCGTCTTGGCTTGCCCAGTGCCTCGAAAAGCAGCAGGCTGCTTTTCGAGCAAATCCCTATCCTGACCTCAAAGAGCGCAGGAGCCACCTTGCGGAACTCCACCGGTTCCTCAAGGAGAACGCGACGAGCATCATCGAGGCCATCGACGCGGACTTTGGCGGGCGATCCGCGACCGAAACGCGTATGCTCGAACTCTTCCCGGTGCGTCAGGGCATTCGGGATGCGGCGTGGCATCTGTCAAAATGGATGCGTTCGCGGAGCCGATCGATCGACCGCTTGGTCTTTCTTAATGCCAGCAATCGAGTGTTTCCACAGCCGCTCGGGGTTGTCGGAGTGCTCGTCCCTTGGAATTTCCCCATCCAACTCTCGTTCGGTCCGCTGGTAGATATCCTCGCTGCGGGCAACCGAGCGATGGTGAAGATGTCGGATCGATCTGGGCACCTAGCGCGCTTTTTGATCGATCATTTCCCGCGATACCTCCCGACCGACAAGGTCGCGTTCTTCGAGGACCTTGGACGGGGTCCAGAGTTTTCGAAGCTTCCGTTTGACCACATGCTCTTTACTGGATCGAGCCATGTTGGACGTGCCGTGATGGCTTATGCGGCGGCCAACTTGTGTCCAGTGACGCTAGAGCTCGGGGGCAAGTCCCCGGCGGTCGTCGCGCCGGAGTATCCAGTAGCCATGGCCGCCGAGCGCATAATCTGGGCCAAGTGCATCAATGCTGGTCAAGTGTGCGTTGCGGTTGATTACGTCTTCTTACCCGAAGCCAAGACCGATGAGTTTGTCGCGCAAGCCAAGCGGCTTATTGCGGCCCGCTATCCTGATCTGAATGGACCTGACTACACCTCGATCATCGATCAACCTGCCTACGATCGACTCATCGCGACACTTGAGGATGCCAAAGCGCGCGGAGCGACCGTGATCAATTTGGCGCCGGACCAGCATCCAGATGCCCGTCGACGAAAGATCGCCCCGCACATCATTCTCGGGGTCGATGATCAGATGAAGATCATGAAAGAGGAGATATTCGGACCGTTCTTACCGATCAAGCCGTATCGGGATGCGGCGGAGGTCATCGCTTACGTGAACGACCACGAGCGACCGCTGGCGTTCTATCCGTTTACCTACGACCAGCGGCTTGCCTGGCGGTACATCACCGAGATCCTTTCGGGCAGTGTGGGAATCAATGAGGCGATTGTGCAGGTTGGCCAGCACGACTTACCCTTTGGCGGCGTCGGCGCAAGCGGCATGGGGCACTACCATGGCTACGAGGGATTCTTGACCTTTTCGAAGCTTCGGCCGGTTTTTCGCCAAGGTCGATTTTCCGCGACCCAAACCGTGCTGCAGCCCCCTTATGGGAAGCTCGCCAAATTCGTCATCGACTGGCTGTTCTGGTTGCGAGGTTGAGCAACGAGCGCATTTAAGCCACCGGCCCGAAGCTTTTAAACGCAAAGGTGCAATGGTGCCAAGGCGCAAAGAAAGCCACGAAGGGAAGAAAACGCGGGGACTGTCGCCTAGGTTTTTTGAAATCGGATGGATGATTGTCGATTGATGATTGTCGATTGATGAGTGTTGATTTTCGAGTGTTGATTTTTGCAGTCGTGGAAGTTGGGCGTGCTCTATTCGGTTCGTGTTTTTCCTTCACCAATCATCAATCATCAATCATCAATCATCAATCCTTGGTTCTTCCTGTGATCGAGACCACCAATCAGCACCCTCCAAACCGCTTGGCCCCCCCTCCCCCCCAGGGCTTTGGCTGGGGGGGAGGGGGCGGGGGGGGTGAGGGGCGCCCGCGCGTAAGTCCCCGGACCCAGGCGGATCAACGGTCGCCGAGGTTGGATCGACTTATCCGAGACGACCGCACGCTCGAACCTTGTGAATGATTCCCATATCCGGGGCTGTAGTAGGCGGGTTTGCTCATCGCTTTGTCCCCTTGCAAGGCGAGGGTATTGAGCAACGACTGAATCTCCAAATGCGTTTCGAAGGGTGCTGCGATTACCCACACCATCTGCTCGTTCCGGTTGCGAACAAGACTGATGGAGGATGTTCCACCCGCATTGAGCCAAGTATCGGGTGTGATCGACTCTTCGATCGCCCGAATCAATCTTCCCAAACTCAAGTCTCGCTTTGATCCAGCGCGACTCGGCAGCAGGGAATCGACGTTGTAGACACAAAGCATGTTCGCGGAGTTCCTCTTGTTGGTGATGATCATGACTTCGTCTCGAATGACGAAGGTCAAGTTCAATGGGTCAAGAATCAGCCGCAGCGCCGAGCGGAGCGAAATCTCTGGCACGTTGAGTGTGATCGGGTCTTCGGCCGTGACGCCTTCGTCCTCGAGGCCCTTCTCGTCGAGCAAAATCGGGAAGCCATACACCTTGGAGAACTCCTTCATCACCTTATTCAAGGGCGTATTGTTTAGCGAGACATTTCGTTTTTCTCGAAGACCAAGGAAGATTCGATGCTCCGTTTCATTCGCTCCAAGCCATTCATTGCCGCTCGGGGATGCTTGCCAAGTCCAAGCAGAACGATGTTGCGCAAGCGATTGCGAATTCCAGGAAAGCCAACACGCCATCATTAGCAATACAAGCAGTATAGGTCTTCGCGCGTGGGACATAAAATTCAACCTGCAATGCACTTGTTAAAACGTGAACCTCAGACCGCACTCCCGCTAAGGAGGATCTTTCATGGCAATCGTCCAATGAAATATTAATGAGCAAACGCTGAGCCAAACAGGCGAAGAATTCGGATCCTGGCATCCCGTTTGCAACCTGAGAGAATTCAACGGTGTTTGCGTGCAAAGGGCACGTTGGTATGTTGCAAATCACTACATTGGAGATATCAGCATGTACAAATGTGCATCGTTGGCCAGTTGTGCTGGATTCTATCTGTTGCTGGTATCTTCGAGTTTAAGCCAGCAAGTTCAGGAGCCTATTACTTTACGACGCGTCGAATTGTTTCCCGCTGGACAAGGTGTCTTTGAGTTCGATACCAGCCAGGTCGGCGATCAGACGTTGCACGTTTCTATGACCGGTCGAGAGCGAGACGATGCACTCAAGTCGATCGTTCATACGGGCTTTGAAGATGTTCGTGTCGATTACCGAAGCGAGGAATCGCGGGACATCGAGGCATTTGTACTTCTTCAGCGCGACCCTAGTGCCACACTTGCGGAATTGATCCAGGGTATGCGTGGACAACGGATCGTTTTGACGCGAGCCGACGGCGAAACGCAAGGGGTCTTAGTCGGCGTCGAGCAACAATTCCAGGGTGACGAAGGGGGGAATCCTCCGTGCGAAGTCGTTACGCTACGAACGGAGCGAGGCCTGGAACGTGTCGTGTTGGACAATCAGCTACGCGTATCCTTTGCATCGGAAGAAGTTCAATCGCGATTTGATCGGATGCTCGCGCGCAGCCAAGGAGTCGCGCTTGACCGACTCCCAGTGTCGATCCGCGTTGAAAAGAAGAAACCAGGCAAATCGACGATCGCCTTTGCGTTGGAGACGGCTCCGTGGAAATGCGCCTATCGGCTGGCCTCCGCCGGAGATCGCTATGAGTTGCAAGCCTCAGCGGTAATCGACAACAATTCGGGTTTGGACTGGGAGGATGTGGAGCTTGTACTAGTCGTCGATTAAATTCTGGGATTTCATGCACCGCTGAGTAAGATTCAATCGTGGGGACGCGGATCCATGGCACTTCCTGCACCTTTTTCTGCTTCGCCACCAACGCTTGTCGCGGGCCGAAAGGAACGGGACTTGGGGCTCATCGTCAATGCACCGCAAGGCGGCATGGGAGGCATGGGCGGTGGCATGGGAGGCATGGGAGGCATGGGCGGTGGCATGGGCGGTGGCATGGGCGGAGGTGGGGAAGATCCCTTCGATTCCAATGAGATAGCGACTGCCTCGTCGCGTGAATCGCGTTTAGGGTTCAGTTTTTC
The DNA here is from genome assembly GCA_026692845.1 of Planctomycetota bacterium. Lineage (GTDB taxonomy): Bacteria > Planctomycetota > Planctomycetia > Pirellulales > Pirellulaceae > JBKCUI01. The sequence continues at coordinate 12,725 of JAPLNM010000108.1, forward strand.
CGCAAGCGAATTGACCAAGGCGAGTTTTGGTCAGCGCGTCCATATCCGGATTCCCCACGTCACGTTGTTAAAAGGATCATCGACGACGATCTTCTTTCCAAGCATTCCCCATCAAATGGAGGATGTCCGCGTCTATTCGTCTGAGGTCCATGCGCAACATCCGCTCTCAGCGTTTGAAATCAAGTTAACGGAAAAATACCAATTGCCTGGCGGGCCAGGATCTGTGTGGAAGGAGCAAGGTTATGCCGGAGACGTCATGATTCCACGTTTGGTTGCTGGCGTGCCGCAGTTGGTAACCTACGCGCTCGACAGCAAGATCGAAATCAAACACGAGGTTCCAAATGCAATTGACGAGCGGCAACTTCCCTCGACTTGGGAGTATGAAGAGGATCGGATCATTGAGAAAGTCAAGTTCCAGCGCACACACAGTTATCGAATTCTAAACGAAGGCACCGAAAGCCATTCGCTCTTTGTCGAGCACGTTTCTGACAAGGATCAGTGGGTCCCGGCACCGACCGACGCACTGGTTGCGACGGAAGATAAAGAGACCCAGCGCTATCGTGTTCGAGTGCCGGCTGCGGGCTCGATCGTCCTCGAAGTACCGGAAACGAAAAAACGAGAGATCCGATGGAGTAAGAACAGTTCGGCATCGGATCTAATGTCTGCGCTTCGCCGGCCGGACATGGAAGTTCAAGCAAGAGTACGGCTAGAGGAATTGCTCAAGACGATCACAGCATCCGAAAGGGTAGCTCAGCGGACACAACAACTGTCACGAGAGCTGGAGCTTTATGCCAAGGAGCAAACCCGCATCAAGGAGCTCATGTTAGTAAGGGGTGACGCGTTGCATACGCGGTATCTAGCGAAGCTTGACGAGCTCGAGAGTCAGATCGAATCCTCGCAAAAAGAACTAGCAAGCCTTCATTTTGATCGAATAGGCTACTCGCCGGTTGGGAACAGTGGAAAAACCGTCAGGGACTGTCCCCAGGATTTTTGAAATCGGATTGATGATTGTCGATTGATGAGTGTTGATTTTCGAAGTGGTGGAAGTTGGGCTTGTCCTATTCGGTTCGTGTTTTTCCTTAGCCAATCACCAATCATCAATCATCAATCATCGGTTCTTCCTTTGTTTTAGTCCACCAATCAGCATCCGATCCAGTCGCTTGGCTCCCCTTTACCCCCTGGGCTTGGTGAATGATCGATAGTTTCTTGTTCTGATCCTTGGCGAGCTTTGCGCCTTGGCGAGAAACCCTCTCGTGGCGGTCCTGGTTGCTACCCGGAATCCTGAGTCTCTCGCAAAGGCGCAAAGGGCGCAAAAGGGAAAAGCCAGGATCGTTAGCAGCATTCGGTCTTCAGCCCGGAGGGCGAAAGACCTCTGCCATCTCAAGCGGAACCAATGCAGTGCGCTTGGCCGTCAAAAACAAGCGCGGCTGGCTAGCTGGTGACTATCCCCAAAAATTCTCATCCTCGTCATCCTTGCCGAACTCGATGAAGACGGACAATCTATCCGCAAGTTCTTTTTCACTGAGCGAATCCACGACCGTACCGAGGGTTGTTACCCGGTTAGGATCGCTATCTGCGAGCGTTTCGATCCGAGATTCACCTTCACCACCCAATGATCCGGAAAGTCCAAAGGTCGATTGATTCAGATAGTCGATGATCCCCAAAACATCCAATGGATCGAGCATCCCATTGCCGTTGACATCGACCCATTGATTTTGGGTGTGGTCCACGGAGGTCAGAGGGCTTGAGCCCTGGGCATTCAAGCGATCGATCACAAGCAAAACGTCAATAGGTGTGATTCTGAAATCCGCATTCACATCCATTGGATTCAGGAAGTTATGATGGACTAGGTCCGTGACATTGACGAGAACTTCACCGTAATTGCTCGTAATACCCAACTCGTCTCGTACGCGATACGCAAAGGATACTTGGCCGATGAAATCCGTGCTGGGTTGAAACTCCAGCGATCCGTCTTCGAGGATCGAAACCG
>JAPLNM010000109.1 GCA_026692845.1 Planctomycetota bacterium
AAGAAGCCCCCGTTGGCCAAACCTGCCAATTGCAGTGGCCCGGCCAAGCCTGGCGAGCCCCCGAAGACGGAGGTTTGCGTGCCCGCCGAAGGCCAAGCAAACCCGTCCCAGACGGCCTCGAGCAACGCCCACCAAAACAACGCCAATCACACAACACGCACCGGCAGTTACATGCCGTGGTTTTGGCTCTGGGGTGGGGGAGGGCGCTTCTTCGGCGGAAACTCAGGCGTGCAAGCCCCCTCGATGCCCGGCGGTGGCCCAATGACATCGACGTCACCGAACCAATCGAGCTTCTCGTCGGGTTCCCGCCCGGCGGGTGCTCCGAGCGGCGTCTCGAGCGGTGGCTTTGGCCGCACGGGCAGTTCCTTCTCGAGCGGCTCGTAATCGAGCGGCAGTCCTTCCCGTTTCACCGTCCTCCCGAGAACAACGAAACCTGCGATGAAGAGAATCACTGGGAGTCCGCGTCCTAATTGGCGGGCCGAGGTCGAGCGGATCGGCTTTAGTTACCATACCATCGACGACGAGTTGTACTGGGACGAGTCGGGTTGGTTCGAATTCAACTACGACCAAATCCGGGTCATCGAACAAGCGACGAACGTCTTGCATGCGATGTGCATCGAAGCGGCCGAGTTCGTGATCGAAGAAGATCGATTGAGCGATTTCGGAATCCCCTCCCAATTCCACTACAGGATCAAGGAGAGTTGGGAAGCCGACGAGCCGACCCTCTTGGGACGCTTTGATCTGGCTTGGGATGGCACTGGCCCTCCGAAAATGCTCGAGTACAACGCCGACACGCCTACCTCGCTCTTCGAGGCATCGGTGGTTCAATGGCATTGGCTCGAATCGCTGCAAAGCAGTGGAGCAGCGATCGCTCAGTTCGATCAGTTCAACAGCCTCCATGAGCAACTGATCGAGGCTTGGAAATACCTGCGGCAGCTAGGATGGAATCGAGTGCATTTCGCGGCCACCGACGGCCACGAAGAAGACTTCGGAAACGTCACCTACCTTCGCGATACCGCATCGCAAGCCGGCATCGATACGCATTATTTGGATATGTCCCAGGTCGGATACGACTCAGACCGCAGGACGTTTGTCGACGATCGATTCGAACCGATCGAGTATTTATTCAAGCTTTATCCTTGGGAGTGGATGTTGCAGGAATCGTTTGCCCGCCATTTGCTTGCTTCGAAAACCGTTTGGCTCGAACCGGCTTGGAAAATGCTTCTGTCGAACAAAACGATCCTTGCGATCCTTTGGGAGTTGTTTCCTGAGAACAAGTACTTATTGAAAGCCTCTTTCGAGCCGATCGAAGGAGACTTCGTGCGCAAGCCGATCTTGGCTCGCGAGGGAAGCAACATTGAGATCGTCACCCAGCAGCAGCACGCGCAGATGGCCACCGAAGGACCTTATTGGAACCAGCCTTGTGTCTACCAAGCCTACCATCCTCTGTTTCGCTCAGAGCATGGATACGCGGTACTTGGAAGCTGGGTGATCGGAGATCGAGCTTGCGGGATGGGGATCCGCGAGGACGTCCAAGCCATCACGCACAACACCAGCCGCTTTTTGCCGCATTGCATTCGAAGATAGTCTTCTGGGATAGCCTTCTGGCCATCCGGGCTTGTCGCGACGGGATCCCCCGCGGAATTCTTAAAGTAATTCACTTGTCCGGCTTCGAGTAGGTGCATAGAGTGACCCCGTGGAAACGACCTTCTTTGCAGGATGCAATCGCCGTGTCGGGTTTGAACCGACCGGTGTCTCAGGAGGATTCTCGGTCGTTACTATCCCATTTTGCGTCATGTAATGATCGTCGATGTGAAGCTCTGAGGGTTGTAAGGATCGCGACTCTAAAAACTTGCGATCGTTTTTTGACCTTTCCTAGCAGCGCTTTATACTCGCCGGCCCCTCGGTGCAAGTGCATGGCAAAAATGCCTACGCATACCACCTGCTGGGGACATCCGTGCAACCCTTGTCTTGACATCCAGAATGCTCCATCCCTTTCGTCCCCTGGTTTACGCAGCTAGCTGCTGTCTTGCATGGATGTGCAGCAGCTTGGCTCTATCCCAAAACCTACCGACATCCAGCAGCCCTCCTGCCAACAACACCGCAAGGGCCAGCGAGCCTCCCGCGCCGTTGCAACCCGATGAGGTCCTGCGTGTCGGAAAAGCGCTCGAGCAACAGCGCCGATGGCAAGAAGCCATTCAGCACTACGAAAAATCTCTCAAACTATTACCGCTCAACAAGCAGATCACCGAACGCATGCAAATCTCGCGCGTTCATCTGGATGTGACTCGCCGCTATGCGGATCGTTCGTTTATCGAAAGCGTGGAACGTTCCACGCCGGCGCAATCGATAGAGGTCTACCAAGACGTCGTCAGCAAGCTCGAGACCTACTACGTCGACTCGATCGATTACTACAAGCTAGCACTCTACGGAACGGCATTCCTCGAGGTCGCTTTGACCGAACGCGATTTTATTCAGAAGTATCTGCCCAAGACACCGGCTGCCTCGATCGAGAACTTTCGCCGTAACGTCCACCGCTTGGTCTTCGGAAAAAAGGTGGTCAACGCAAACGAACTGAAGAATCTCGCTGTGCTCGTGGCCTCTGAAGCCCAAGAGCAAATCGGATTGATTCCGACGGCAACCCTCTTCGAATTCATCAGCGGATCGGTTGGATTGCTCGATCCTTACTCCTCGATCCTGACCCCAGGCGAGTACCGAGAGATCATGTCCCAAATCGAAGGGAACTTGATTGGACTGGGTGTCGAGCTTTGGGCCGAAGGAAACGAACTGCGGATTGTCGATGTTTTCAAAGGCAGCCCGGCAGCACAAGCCGGATTGCTCCCAGGGCATTACATTCTCGAAGTCGATGGGCAGAGCATTGTCAGTATCGGCGCGAAACGCGCCGCAGATATGCTTCGGGGACCCGAGAACAGCAGCGTCAAATTGGTGATCTCATCGGGCGGTGACCAGAGCGTCGCGATCGACGTGGTCCGCAAACGAGTCGAAATCCCGAGTGTCTCGACCGCCGAAATTCGAAACGGACAAGTCGGTTACATTCGGATCACCAACTTTCAAAAGACAACCGTCAACGAGGTCAATCGCGCGCTGTTTGACCTCTCGAGCCAAGGAATGAAGTCCCTGATCATCGATCTGAGGCGCAATCCTGGAGGGCTTCTCGAATCAGCCGTTGAACTTGCCGACTACTTTCTCGTGCGAGGCGGGATCGTCTCGACACGCGGTCGGAACACCTCGGAAAACCGAAACTACACGGCTCACGCCGCTGGGACATGGGATATGCCATTGGTCGTGCTGATCGATGGAGAAAGCGCAAGTGCCAGCGAGATCTTCGCAGGTGCGATTCGAGACCATGATCGCGGCTACATCGTCGGACAAATCTCCTACGGGAAAGGAAGCGTCCAAGGCGTCTTCCCGAGCGACGGAGGGATCGGTGGATTGCGATTGACCGTAAGCCGGTTTTATTCACCCAGTGGGACAGCGATCAGCCAGCGAGGAATCACCCCGCACGTGATGGTCGCCGAGGAACCCGACTTGCCCGCGACGACGCTCGTGGCATTGAAGCCGCCGGTCGAATCGGTCCCAAGCCAGGGTACCCCCGGTGGCAACGAGACCGGAGCGAATCTGACGGCCCAGCGGCCCGTTTTGCAACCGGCGTCGGAACCCGCTGCGGCGGGGAAACCCGACCGGGTTTTGGAAAAAGGCCTTGAAATCGCGGGCCAGATCGCTGCCGGACGCGCTCGCTAAGCCTGGTCCTGCAGGCTGCTTGCAAACCCGATCTACAAGCCGATCGGCGAGCCAATTAGAGGTAGCCGAAAACGCCCCAAAGCATCACAATTGGGGCATGTTCAGAAAATTTCTCCGCTCCAAAATTCACCGGGCAACGGTCACGCAAGCCGACCTGCATTACGAAGGCTCTTTGACGATTCCTCCGGACTTGATGCTCGCCGCAGGCATTGCACCCTTCGAGTCGGTCCATGTGTGGGACGTCACGCGAGGAACCCGGCTGGAAACCTACGCCATTTTGGGCGAACAAGGTTCGACCGACGTGTGCATCAATGGGGCTGCAGCTCACTTGGTCCGACCCGGTGATGTGATCATCATCGCTACCTTTGGGTTGATCGCAGAGACGCAAAACGAGGTCCGCGTGCCGGAGCCTAAGGTCGTCTTTGTCGATGCGAACAATCGGATCACCCACACCGGACGCGAGGTCCCAGGTCCACGCCGCCGTGGGCTAGACGATACCCCCGTCGACGACTGTTGCTAAAGTCCATAGCCATAGCCATAGCCATAAGCCATAAGCCATAAGCCATAAGATAGAGCAAAGGGTCCGAATGATGCTTGAGCGCGTTTTAGAACCTGAAGTCATGAACGATCTGGAGGAAGCGATCGAATACAATGACATGGACTTCACCGAGGTCAATCGAGCCTTTGTCAACGATCTGCTCGCGTGTGCTGCCCAGGAGGATCGATCGCTGGGTCGCGACGTCCTAGATCTCGGCACCGGTACGGCGAGAATTCCGGTCGAGTTGTGCTTGCAAGCACCCAGCCTCCGCGTGATGGCCGCGGACGCTTCGACCGAAATGCTCGAACTGGCTCGCTACCATATCGAAATAAATCACATGCTCGATCGAATCCAACTCCATCGTACCGATGCGAAGAAGCTGGTTTTTGGGCCCAATTTTTTCGATGCTGTCATCAGCAACTCCTTGGTGCACCATCTACCCCAAAGCGAGGCTTTCTTTGCAGAGGCACTGCGCGTGCTAAGGCCAGGAGGTCTCCTATTTGTCCGAGATTTGTTTCGCCCAGCGAGCCAGGAACAAGTCGAGACTCTGGTCGCAGCGCACGCAGGGAGCGAAAGCCCTCGCTCCCAACAACTGTTTCGACAAAGCCTCCAAGCAGCACTGACGACCGAGGAACTTGCTAAAATTCTCGCCGCACTTGGAATCGATGCTTCATGCATCCAAATGACCAGCGATCGACACTGGACGTTGGCCTATCGAAAACCCGCGTGAAGAACATTCCCGCTTGGACCCCTACTGATCCAAACAGATTCAAGATGGAACAACAGTACCTCGAACTCTTGCAACGGATCTTGGATCGCGGCGATCCCAAGTCCGATCGGACCGGGACGGGCACACGTAGTCTCTTCGGCGCTCAGATGCGGTTCTCACTCGAGGACTCCTTTCCTTTGCTTACGACCAAGCGGCTATCGTTTCGCTTTATCGCTTACGAGCTATTTTGGTTTTTGCGAGGCGAGACCAACATCGAGTATCTGAAAAAGCACAAGGTTACGATTTGGGACGAGTGGGCCGACGCCAACGGAGAGCTTGGACCCGTCTACGGCAAGCAGTGGCGGTCGTGGGAATGCCCAGATGGCACAACGGTCGATCAGATCAGCGAAGTCCAGGAATCGATCCGCAGGAATCCCGATTCCCGCAGGCTCATCGTCAGCGCTTGGAACGTGGCAGACATCGGAAAGATGAAGTTACCGCCATGCCATACCTTGTTTCAGTTTTACGTCTCTGGCGGGCGGCTCAGTTGCCAGCTCTACCAACGCAGTGCCGACATGTTTTTGGGTGTCCCCTACAATATCGCATCGTATAGTCTCCTGACGGTTTTGCTAGCAAAATCCACCGGATTGGTGCCCGGCGAATTTATCCATACGTTAGGGGATGCCCATATCTACGACAATCATCTCGAGCAGTGCCAGGAGCAATTGTCGCGGACTCCCAAGGCGTTTCCGAAGTTGAATGTCCGAACCGTCAGGTCCAGCGTCATGGAGTACGGCTGGGAAGATCTTGAGCTCGTCGGATACGATCCGCATCCGGCGATCGCCGCTGAGGTTGCCGTCTAGGCTCGGAAAGCGGAGCAAACTTACCGCAAAGGCGTCAAGTTCGCCAAGTCCAAGAGCGAGGCAAGAAGCTCCTATTGTGCTGGAGCTGGAAATTTTGAAGAATCCCGCCAGCGGTCTTTGTTTTGCTGCATCGCCCAGCCTAGGAAAGGATTCTTCATGCACCCAGATGATCAACCCCTGGACAAGAATGTCTGGATGCGTCGCCGTTGGCTATTGGGACTGATCTCTTTGAGCCCTTTGGCCGCCGGTTGCCGTGGATACCAATATGGACACATCGTCAAACCTACTGCAAGCGACATGGTTGGAAGCCACGAAGCCGGTTCGGAAGTCTTCCACCCCCTGGTCGATGAATCGGTGGGGAAACTCCTGGCCAAGCAGCAAGAGCAATGCGTGATCGGCCCGGACGGCTCTGCTCAAAAGAAAACGATCTGCTTTGTCTGCGTCGAAAACAAAATGTCCGAAGACATTGGGGATTTCAAGGATCAACTCTACGAGCAAATCGATAGCAAAATCCTTGAATCCGACGTGTTCCAATCCGTCAGTCGACGCATGGTCGATGCTGCTTTGCACGAGACCCGCCTGCGGCCAGACGCTCTGATGGTGCCTGATAATATGAACCTCTTTACGGCTGTTCTTCAGCGTCAAGGAGCTCCCATCGACTATCTGCTCTATGCCAAACTCACCAGCGGAACGACCCAACGCAATAGCTCGAAGCAACGCGACTACCTGCTGACGCTTGAACTTACCAACATCCACACTGGTATTTACTCGAAAGAATCCGCCGAGATCCGAAAGGGTTACCACAAAACCGCTATGGGCGGCGTCTGGAATTACAACCCGTTCAAATGACCCCGCCGCGAATCGATGCGTCGCTGCGCTTGAACTTAGGCTTGCTGCTGTGCCTGATGCCTTGCTTGGTTTCAAGCATTGGTTGCTCGACGCATGCCAAGCGGGTATCGCTATCGCGCTCGCTTTTTTACGAAGGCCAACTCCAAGCCTGCCGCGATCGACTCGAGAAACTTCACAAAAGCCATCGTCAGGATCGCGATGTGGCCAACCTCGATCTTGCCGTCGTCGATCTGCTCGATGGGCGAACTCAAGAAGCCGAATCGCGTCTCAAAGCGGTGCGAGATCGTTTCGATAAACTTGAACAAGAATCGCTCAGCGAAAAAACACTCGCGATGTGGACCGACGATACGGCGCGTTCCTACGCCGGCGAAGACTACGAAAAAATCCTCATACGCGTCTACTTGGCACTTGCAAACCTCATGCGCGATGGGGTCGATGCCGAAAGCTACACACTCCAAATTCAAGACAAACACGAAGCGGTCATGCAACGGCTCTGGGGAGAAACACCTGCGGATATTAACTCAAAAAAATTCGCTGGACTGCCAATCGGTTTCTACCTGCGTGGCATGCTCCGAGAGCAAACCCACCTGGATTACGATGACGCGCTGAGAAGCTACACCCAAGTCGCCCAGTTGCTGCCGACTTGCCAAGCGATCCAAGGGGATGTCCAACGCGTCACCCAAGGCGTCCACTCCGAGCCTGGCAATGGAGTACTCTACGTCTTTGCGATGGTCGGTCGTGGGCCTTATAAAATCGAATCGGTCGAACAGCCCACCAGCGATGCTTTGCTGATCGCCGACCGTATCATCTCGGCTGTCGGGCCTTATAAACTCCCGCCGACAATCGCTCCTATCAAAGTCCCCAAGGTCACCGTCCCGGATTCGGACATCGAGGGTGTCCGAGTTACGGTCCATAGCCAAGCTGTGGGTTCGACGGTCTCGATTGCCGATATCGATCAACTGGCTCTGGAGACTTCTCAGGCTGCTCGCAACCAACTCATCGCACGAGCCGTCGCGCGTAGGGTGATCAAAAAAGCGACTGTCGCCGCGGTCAAACAGCAAACCTCTTCGAACGGCTTGACCTCCTTGGGCCTCGATGCGGCTGGTGTGGCATGGGAAGCTCTTGAATCGGCCGACACACGTTGTTGGGGTTTGCTCCCTCGCAACATCCAAGTCCTTAGGATCGAACTACCTGCAGGTTCCCACTTGCTCTCCTTGGCACCAGAGTACTTAGGCCAAATCGGACGCACACAGACTCAACGGCAAGTCTCGATTGTCGACGGCCGGAACACTTACGTCATCGGCTGGTTCCCCGACACGTTCACACCGCCGCGTATTTTGACTTCGTTGCATTGAAGATCGGAGCGAGTGAACCTCAGAGCGAGTGAATATCTGAGCTGGACGATCCGTCGGATCTCATCAGGATGTCGCAAGCAGTTCTCGGATCACACGGCCATGCACATCGGTCAATCGACGTTCGATACCATTGTGATAGAAGGTCAGTCGCTCGTGGTCGATTCCTAATAAATGCAACGCTGTGGCGTGAAGATCGTAACAGTATGTTGGATTCTCGGCGGCTTGGAAGCCGACCGGATCGCTACTGCCATAGCTTGTTCCCCCGCGCACACCACCGCCGGCCATCCAAGCGGTGAAAGCACCTGGATTATGGTCTCTTCCCTTTTGCGACCCTTGCATGAAGGGTTGCCTTCCAAACTCGCTTGTGCAGATCACCAAGGTCGAGTCGAGCAATCCACGCGTTTTGAGATCTTCGATCAAGGCCGACGCGCCGGTATCGAGGATTCGTCCCCAGTATCCGTGATCGCGAACGATATCCTCATGAGAATCCCAGTTGGGTCGAATTGCTTTTTGCGATGTGTTCTCGGCTCCACAGTATATTTGAACGAATCGTACTCCTCGTTCCACTAACCTTCGCGCTAACAAACACTGTTGCCCAAAAGGCCCGATATCAGGGTCCTCCATCCCGTACATCGCGTGGGTCAGTGCCGATTCCTGTCCCAAGTCGACCACCTGCGGTGCGCTCAATTGCAATTTGCCAGCGAGCTCAAACGATGCAATCCGAGCTTCGAGCAGCGTGTCTCCTTGGCGCTCGTTGGCGTGCTGGCGATTCCACTGCTGAAGCAACGAAAGGCCTTGTTCTTGAGACTCACGTGCTAAGCTTCTTGCGGGAAACAAGTCGCGGATGACTTCCTTCCCTGCCCCGATCTCCATGACGGTTCCTTGGTGGACTGCAGGTAGGAACCCTGCGCCCCAGTTGATGATTCCGCCGGGAGGTAAGCCTCGCGAATCAGGCAAGACCACAAATTCCGGTAGGTTGGATAATTCACTTCCTAGGGCGTAGGTGACCCACGAACCCATCGCAGGGAAACCCGGTTGGATAAAGCCGCTGTTCATCATGAACATCGCCGGTCCGTGCAGTGCCGATTTGCTTTTCATGGAATGGATGAAGGCCATCTGGTCGACGCAGCGCGATAGCTTAGGGAATAAATCCGACATCCATAACCCCGACTCACCATGCTGTCGAAATGGCCAAAAGCTCTTGGCGTGCTTTCCGGCAACACCGGCAAAGGTCTGTTTGCCAAGCTCGGGATCGAACGGGCTTCCATCGAGTTGCTCAAGCTCCGGCTTGTAATCCCATGTATCGACGTGGCTCAATCCTCCTGGGCAGAAGATTTCGATCACGCACCGGGCTTGTGGGGCGTGATGCAACCCGCGATGCGAGCTTGCAGGTTCCTCGCCTTGCCCGAGGGAATCTCTGCCGAGGATTGCGCCGCAGGCGATCGCACCGAGTCCGGTTCCTAAACCAGCGAGCCAATCGCGACGCGCAGAGCGCAGCATCGTGTTGTTTTGCTGGTCACCGAGCCTTAGTCCCTCAATCGACATAAATAAACTCGTTGGTGTTCAAGAGGATTCGGCATAGCTGAAACAATCCTGCGTCTCGGATCAGTCGCGTGGCGCTTTGAATCTGTTCTTGTGTCGGTCGTCGACCAAAGGCGATTCGTATTGCTCGCTCGGCTTGCGCCTCGGCATCGTCGCCTACCTCGTATTTTAAGCGAGCAGCGAAGCGATCGCTTTGCTGGAGCACAAATGCGTTATTGAGCGTCGCCAACGATTGGATCGCAGTCGTCGTGGTGTTGCGGACCGGTGTCAAGGTTGCTGGATTGGGGCAATCGAGGCTGGTCAAAAACGGATGCGGAGTGGTCCGAACCACAAACCGATAGATACTTCGACGAAATACTTCGGGAGCATCCAAGGCCAGGTGCCGGTACACAGGAGCATATTCCTCCTTGTATTCAAAATCGCGGTAACCAGGGCCGTGCATGGTTCCGACCATCGCATCGGATACTTTTAAAATCGCATCCCGAAGCGATTCGGCATCCAAGCGTCGCGGGTTTTGACGCCAAAGAAATCGATTCCCTGCATCCTGTGCAGCGGCAGAATTACCAGCGCCAAACGAATGGCGCTGGTAAGCATCCGACAAGAGAATCATTCGATGTAAGCGTTTCAAAGAACCGTCGCTGCGCTGCAATTGCACCGCCAACGAGTCGAGAAGTTCCGGATGCGATGGCATCGCTCCCCCGAGTCCAAAATCGCTCGGCGTGGCGACGAGTCCTTTTCCAAAGTGATGATGCCATAAACGATTGACCATGACCCTCGGTGGTAGCGGGTTGTCTGTCGAAGTGAGCCAATGTGCCAAGGCGATACGGCGCTGCGCATCGGTCGATTGGTTATCGAGCGTGGCGATCGATGCGAGACTTGGCCCCACGCATGCCACCGCACCTGGCGATACGACTTCGCGGGCCTCCTGGATATCGCCCCGATGGAGTCGACGTATCTCGGCTGGGGCTTGGGCCACGATCCCATAGACGCGCCGGGCTTGGGGCAAGGAATCCAATTCCTTTTGAATCGTTGCGGAGTCGGATTTGAGCGTCTCGATTCGCTTGGACTTCTCCTCGGACTCAACTCGATGCAGAGGCGCGATCGAGGCATCGATGAAACAGACCTGATCATGACTGATCCCATTCCCGCCGTCGGTTGCGATCAAGGTCAGCAAGGAGTCGCTCTGGGGAAGTACATGACGGATGCTCTGGAGTCCATCTTCTCGTCCCAAACCCTTGAATCGATACACGATTTGGCCATCGACCAAGACATAAACGTCGGCTCCCTTCTTAGGCGTTTGACCGAAGTATCCAACCATCGCCGTGAAGACCAAAGGCTCCTTAGGAGCCGTCTTGGATTCCGAATCGGTCGTCGCCTCGGGCTCTTTCTGAGACAGGATTCGGTGTTGAAGTAGTTCCCGCTGGATCAACTCCTTACGTAGTGTAAAAGTGATTCCTGCATTTGCGTGGAGCGAGAGCATACTGCGGCTTGGCCGCATGCATTCGATTCCATCGAGGCTGGTCGAAAACTGCGAGTTGACGGGACCATTGCGGATCGCATCCCAAACCTTGCCACCCGTCGACGGGATTGGTTCTGCCAAGGTTCCGGCTTGGGAAATTTTCAAGCTTCGCAGCGATCCGCCATCGGGTACGAAAACCGAATCGATCCAAGGATTGTTCGTTCGGTTCAAGCGGTTGGTTTCCACGCCATCGAGAAAACCTTTTTTGTCCTTCGCATCGCGCAGTGCCCCGGTGCTCGGATCGATGCCTGAATCTTCAGTTCCGGTGCCAAAGCCGTTTCCTCCCCCGACGATATCGGCAAGTGATATTCCATGGCTCAAGCCGAGCATCACCAGGTCGATCGCTTGCTTGCGGTCCTTAAGTTCCTTTCGTGCCGCTTCGATCCCCGCCGATTCTTTTTGGGAGACAGTCCGATCGCCCCGTCCGACCCCAGCAAAGATCGCGGTGATCCCATAATACTCTTCTTGACGAATCGGATCGAGTTTATGGTGGTGGCACCGAGCGCAATGGATAGTGATTCCGCACATGCTCGTCATCACTTGAGCCACCATATCGTCCAGATCGTCGGCTCTTGCCAACCGTTTGATCATGGGGCTTGGTGTTTCGACGTGGCCAACATAATCCCATGGCCCAACAGCCAAGAAACTCGATGCGATCGTCGACTCTGGGTCGTTCCCAGGAAGAACATCCCCAGCGATCTGGTGCTCCAGAAAAGTGTTTAGTGGCAAGTCGCTGTTGAATGCATCGATGACCCAATCCCGGTAACGCCAAGCATGATCGCGACGTTGGTCTCGTTCGAATCCGTGCGTATCGGCGTAATGGGCGATGTCCAGCCAGTGTCTTGCCCAGCGTTCCCCGTAGTGGGGCGAGGCGAGCATGCGATCGACCAAACGCTCCCAAGCGTCGGGCGAGAGATCCTCCACGAAATGATCGGATTCCTCTGGGGTTGGAGGAACACCTAACAGATCGAAGCTCAAGCGGCGGATGAGCGTTTCGCGAGAGGCCCTGCCCAGTGGTTCGATGCCATGGGCCGACATGGCAATCGAAAGAAAACGATCGATGGTACTGCCATCTTGGTTATTGGGATCCAAACTCGATGGCACCTTGTGGTCTTCGATGGGTTGCCAAGCCCAATGGTCCAACCGAGGATCCGTCAGCGATCCGGATTCCCAAGGTCCATCGGCGTCTATCCATTGCCGGATCGCAGCGACTTGAGCATCATTTAATGGCATGCCGGTTGGAGGCATCCGAGTTTCATCGCGAGCCGTGATGCGTGCGAGCAGCAAACTGTCCTGGCTGCGGCCAAAATCGACGGTTTTTCCAGACTCACCACCGACGACCAATCCCTCACGATGATCGAGCCGAAGTCCCCCTTCGTGCACTTGCGGGCCGTGGCACTCGATGCATCGGTCGCGAAAAATCTCCCTTGATGTGACCCCTAGATCCTGTGCGTTGCTTGCGGGTCGGAGCTCTTGGGCGATCGCATTGGAAGACGCCAAAAACGCAGCTCCGAGAATCGCTGTTCTGAGGTCATTTCTTCGCGGAAATCCGATTCGAACGCGCAGGGTTTGGGCAGTGGACCAAAGGTAGGCGAGCATAGCGTAACCATCGATTTTGGGGAGATTGTAGCGTTGGCTGATTATACCTTGCCAAGCACCGTTGCAGGAGTTCATTCTCGATGCCAAAAGGAGGCTTTCAGAATACCCCGATCCAGAGGAACCCTGGCCCCCTAGCCTCGCTGGAAAAAACGGAAGGAAAACATCCGAGTCGCAAAGAGCCCACAGGAGGATGTTCTGTTTCTATCCGTGTCCTCTGTGTTTCAATTCGCCAGAAGCACCGGGGACAGTCCCCGCGTTTATGCGGATCGCAAAATCGAGAAATTTTTTTCGTGCCAAAACCAACACGTCCCCCCCCTGTTTCTGCACAATGAGGTTTTGGTCGCTAGGCCTCAATCAAGCATGGTTTTTTTGGCGATAATTTGAAAAAACTCGAAAACCCTTCCAATTGATTGGTGTTTGATGAGTTGTATAGATTCGTCAACCACAACCAACGGAGGGTTTCGAGTGAACGTCAACTTACGAAAAAGA
>JAPLNM010000110.1 GCA_026692845.1 Planctomycetota bacterium
CCGAACCAACGCCTGACCCGGTCCCGGAGCCCCGGGCCGATTGATGGAGATCTCGCGAAGCTTCTTCGGTTCAACGATTTGGATTGCGCGCATGGGAGCCGATCAAGCACAGACGGAAAAGATCACAGTCACAAAGAGCACGGGCACAAAGAGCACGGGCACACAGCGTTCGAGGGTGTTACTCCTCGCCCGTGACTCGGATCTTACCCGATTTCTCGGTTTTTGCATCGGCAGGCTGAGCTTGAGGCTTAGCTTCTGGCTTCGCTTCCAGCTTTGCTTCTGGTTCCGGCGAACCGATGCTAAGCTCGGTCTTGCTCGAGCCGCTTGCGCCGGACTCTGCGGCTGGATCTGCGGCTGCATTCTCGGGAAGGATCTCCTTGGGGACGCGTGGAGCGGCCAAGGCCATCGGGGCGGGCAGGTCGCCCGACTCAGTCGCGGCCGGCTTCTTCGAGGTCACGGTAGTACCCTGACCGGCCGCATTGCTTGCGTCGGGTCCGACGGCTGGCTTTCCTGCCGATTGGTCGGACGGGGAGTTTGCCGGAGCACTGAGAGCCTGAACGTTTGGCGTCTGAGTTCCAGCCGCCTGAGTTTCGGGTGCTTGGGTTTCAGGCGACGGGATCGAGATCGCGTTTCCGTAGATATCGATCGGAATGCGTCGCGTGACGGTCCGAGGAACCAACCGGATTTCGGTGACGGGAACGGTTTTCATGACCCGTTGGGGAACCATGACCTTCTGGACTATACGTTCCATCCGGGTTGTCTGGACGGGTGTTTCTTCGACGATGACTTCGTCTTTGAAGACTTCTTTTTGGACCGTTACGGGTCGGACGACCTGTTCGGTGATGTACTCGACTTTTTCTCTCGCCACGCGTTTGGTCAAGGGTTTTGAGACCGTCTGCGGAACCATTACCTTCTCTTGGACGGCCACCGTTTTTTGGACTTGGACGGGGACCTGCTGGGCGACGACTTGGTTTTCGTAGCGCGTGCTCGTCACGGGTGTTTGCTGCTGGACGATTTCATTTTGCATCCGGGTGGTCGTCACGGGGACTTGCTGCTGGAGCACTTCGGTCTGCATCTTCTGGACCGTCACGGGGACTTGTTGCTGAAGGTACTCGGTCTGCATGCGCGTCGAGGTCACCGGAACTTGGATGTTCTGGGTCTGTGGCATCAAGCTCGTTTGGGGGATTGCGACTTGCTGATAGTTCGGTTGGTAGTACACGGCGCTGGTTGTCTGACCGGGTGCCGAGTAAGGGACCCAGTTTAAGCCCCCTTGTTGGTAGACCGGCTGTCCGTTGGCTGGATTGACTCCGTAGGCCGGTTGGGTCCAGCGCAAGTGGTATCGGACGTCTCCGGGCTTGTAGTAGTTCTGCGCCATGTAGCCACCGGCATCGACCGTCGCGGGTTGATAGGTCGTCACGGGCATCATCGAGGTCACGGCCTGGGCTTGCATGACCGTCTCGGTCACGGGCCGTTGGACAGCAATCGTCTGGGTCTGCATCGTCGTTTCGCTGACGGGTCGCTGCACGGTGTACTGTTGGGTTTGATACGTCGTCTCGGTGATTGGTTTTTGCACCAAGAAGTTTTGCACGGCGATCTGCGTTTCGGTGATTGGCTTTTGGACGGTAGTGTACTGGGTCTGGTACTGCGTCTCAGTGACTTGCTTGTAGTTCGTAACGGTCTGCTCGACTTGAGATGTCTCGGTCACGAGCGTCGTTTCATCGATGTACTCGACTTTGGTCACCGGCTTGAGGACCGAGTAAGTCTGGTTGACCGTCGAGGTTTCAATAACGGGTCTTCGAACCGTAACGGCTTTGCGCTCAAGGCGGGTCTCGGTGATGGGTCGATAACTGACGATCTCTCGTTCGACCATGACATCTTGGTACTCGATCTTGTTGCTCGTCACAGGGACTTGATCGTAATACGTTTCGGATTGCAATCGGTAGCGGATCGTCGGAACGCTTGGCCCGCATGCCGAACACTCTTGGGCTTGCGCACCGGAGGTTCCGACGCTCAGACTCAGCCCTACGACTCCCAGAACCGCATAGGTTCCCCGGGCCGTAGAGGTTCCCAGGGCCATCGAGTTTAGGCAGCAGGATCGAAGGGTGTCGGCAAAGGCGCGTCGACTTACGGATCGATGGGTCATCGTGATTCGCGTGAGTTGGAACTTGAGAAATTATCGGATCTATCTCCACTATCTTTGTCAAAGATACCGTTGGGATCAAATAAGAAATTGGAATCGCTAACAAAAAAACGAATGCAAATGGTTTTGTGTGCATTCTTTAGGAAAAGCCGGAGTTTTTTCCCAAATCGTAAGACATTTACTATTTTGCAATCCCTTCAATCGTTACGATCGACGCAATCGGTACAGGGTCCGAACCCAGACCGATTCCCAAGCTGCAGCGGGGCTGCTTGTCTTGCGCAGAACACCTAAACCACCCATCTTTCTTTAGCCTTCGTATTGCCAATGCTTCCGAACGATCTTGCCGTCCTCGTCGTAGGCCACGGGACGCGTAAACCCAGTGGTCAGCAGCAGCTCAAGGAGTTGGTCGAGCAGATGCGGCGCATCGAGCCGAGCTGGAGGATCGAAGCCTCTTTTTTGGAGTTGGCCGAGCCGACGATCGAGCAAGCGATCGAGTTCCTCTCTTCGCAGCAAGTGCGTCGGATCCTTGTCGTTCCGATCTTGCTCTTTACCGCAGCGCATGCCAAGTCGGACATCCCCGATGCGGTGGCTCAGTGCGCCCAGAAGCATGGGATTGAAGTGGTCGGACAGACCACTTCGCTGGGAACGACCCAGGAGGTCATCGCGTTATCGAATCGCAGGTATCACGAGATCACTTCGCAGGCCCAGCAGCGGGGCTGTCCGCAGGGGCATTGCGGGTACGGGCATCCGCAGGCGTGTGCAGAGGTTTGTCCGATGATTGGCAAGTCCCATCGTCGCGTCGCTTTGGCGATGGTGGGTCGAGGCACAAGCGACCCTGAGGCGCTTGCGCACATGAGGCGGGTGACCGAGTTGGCTTCCCAGGAGCGGAGTCTTGCGTGGGTATCGACAGGCTTTTTCGCAGGGGGCATTCCAAGCGTCGATGAGCTCCTGGCCCAAGCCGCCGCGATACCCTCATCGGTACTAGCCTCATCGGCGCTAACAACCCAGAATCCTGCATGCGATACGGTGGTTATCCAGCCCCATTTGTTGTTTGAGGGAGAGTTGATGGACCAGCTACGAGCCCGGATACTGCGGTGCCGTCAGGAGTCGCCGGATCGCCGGTGGATACTCGCAAGGTGCTTGGGGGCCGACGACGGCTTAGCGGGTGTCTTCATCGAATTCATCCGGAGCTACCAAGGCCTAGAAGGCCTAACGGAAAGCACTGGCGAATCTTTGCAGGAGAGTTGATGTGCAAAGGTGCAAAGTCGCCAAGGTATTGGATCTCGCCTAGAGATCCGGCTGCTGCGGTAGTGGATCTCGCCTAGAGGAGCCCAAAGCGATTGCTCTGGGCTCCTGATTGCTCTGGGCTCCTGACCGAAAGCCTCGATCCAGACTACTCGATGTCCCTGGGAACCTCGCCACCGTTTCGAGAGATCAATCCGGCATAAACACGAACATCGATGTTGGAACTTAGGTACCGCGCACTGCCATCGACAAAAGCGGCTGTGATCCCACTTGCGTGGAAGGAATAAGCCTGACCGGTACCATCGACTCCAAAGTATGGGTCCGGATACGTCGATCCCAACGCGATACCGTTGGTCGTGTTGATCACCTGTGGGCCAGGATACGAAGCCCCATCGGCGGAGACTCCCAGCAAAAGATTCAACTCCGAGGCTGGTCGGCACCAACCCCCTCCATTGATACGAACCGAGCTTCCCGGACCAGCTTCGATGACCTTACGCCCCAAACGGTACACATGCGGTCGGCCCGATGACTCGACCAAACGAATGGTATTGCTCGTCCCATCGGTAAAGCTCGCGAACTTCAAATTCGCTGTTTTGGACAATCCACCATTGTCATTTCTTGCTGAATTCGCATCGACCAACCCAAGCGTTGCCATCTGAGGCGACACGCCGTAGTAACCCGAGTAGTCCCCATTGGCAACCCTCGCTTGCCAAACCGGAGAATCCGGCGGCGGCGCTCCGTCTTGAACCCTACCCGACTCGGGATTCGATGGGCACTCATAGATAGGAATCTTGGATCCAAACAGATCGTAGTTCAGACCACCATCAGGGTTGGGTACCGTCGAGGACCAATTCTTTTTCAGATCGATCCGTGAATACAGAGATTGTTGTTCGATATGGGGAAGCAAATAAGTCGCCCACCGGACCCGCACGGTCGAGACGGTATCTGGTCGAACATTGCTAGGGAAATACTTGTTGGCACTGTGGAAATTCTGAAAGGCCAGCTCGATCTGACGGATGTTGTTCGAGCAGGACATACGCCGAGCTGCTTCTCGGGCTGCTTGCACGGCTGGCAACAGCAAGCCTACCAAAATACCTATGATGGCAATGACCACCAACAATTCAACTAAAGTAAATGCGCTGCGTACACGCTTACGATTCGCTATGGACTGAATTTTCATGATTTCTTTCTTTGTGTTTCTTGTATCAATTCAATAAATCAACGGTTAAGGTGCTTGTGAATCACCGAATCTTGAAGGGTTCTAAAACGCTTTGGTCTTTGCTCAACTGAACCTCGATGCCAGAGGTCGCTTCCGACGCTAAGCCTGCTGGTAAATGATTTGAAGGAGCTTGGTCGGGGTTGTCCCTGTACCATTGCTCGATCGTTACCTTGTATTTGCCCGCAGGAGCACCATCGTTGGTGTCATACGTCGATAACTGAAACCGACCTTGCGCATTGGTTGTCCCGCGTGGCTTGGGAAACTTCAGCGAAGTCTCGGTCGGATGAAAGACCACGGTGGCCCGATCCAAGGGCTTGCCATCTAGCCCTAGAACGATTCCCTCGGCCGAGGTTGTTTGAACACGATCGCTGCGGGAACAACCCACCAACGATCCGCCTACAACAAACCCACAAATCAACGCGATGCGCCCGCAGCGAGAAAAACGACGCGACATAAGACCCTTTCGAGGAAAAACTCGTGCATCGCGATTGACGATGCAATTGCTGCTTTGGAACTCTATTGGTGGAGTCGTTCCCTAGCGATCGTTTCGACAAGCTTTCCGGGGTCGGATCAGCAACAACTAGCCTTAGCTAGCACTCGAATTACTTCGAAACCGACGCTTCTCGGTGCGGTCTATCTGTACCACCGCTCCGTCATGGATCACAATGGTGAGTTGCCCATAACGCAAACCGTCAAGCGCCTGACGAATCTGATCCAAATCGAATTGCACTTCCCGTTCCAATCGTCCGTTATTATCCGGATTTTCGCCATGATCCTTCATAATCACAACTCCTTTATGCTTGCTAACGAATCTCGTGATGGTTTCTAGATGGTCTTCTAGATGGTGTATTCGGGAGAGAACACGTGCGAGTGCAGTGGGGTGATGAACACCTGCTGGTGGACTTCGAGCTCGAGAAGTTGGAATTGTTGGATCGGAATGTCGACTCGGACGTTCTGTTCTTTGCTTGTATGAACAAAGACTTTGGCGCTAGCCCCGGCGCGTTGGATGCGTTGGATTTGCGCGGAGATCGACGAGAACCCTAGAGATTCCCGTGTGATTTGAAGTTCATGGGGCCGCACATAGATTTTCGCTTCGTCGGTTTTCGCTCCGGCGGTTTTCGTTTCGGCGGTTTTCGTTTCGGACAAGGGCTCGACGTGCCTGCCTGAAAAGACGTTGACCGATCCGAGGAAGTCGATAACGAATTCCGATGCCGGGTTATGAAAAACCTCTTCGGGTGTTCCGATCTGCTCGATCTTCGCATGGTTCATGACCACGACACGGTCTGCCACTTCGAGGGCTTCCTCCTGATCATGGGTCACGAGAATCGTCGTCGTGTGGACCTGCTCGTGAAGCCGTCTTAGCCATTCGCGTAATTTCTGGCGGACTTTGGCATCCAAGGCTCCGAAAGGTTCGTCGAGCAAAAGAACCTTAGGTTCGATGGCCAAGGCTCTTGCTAAGGCGACGCGTTGTCGCTGGCCCCCTGATAGTTGTAGTGGGTATCGATTCCCGAACCCCTCTAATTGGATCAGTTGCAGTAACTCTCTGACGCGCTGATCGATCTGCGCCTTGGGTAAACGCTGACTTCGAGG
The DNA here is from genome assembly GCA_026692845.1 of Planctomycetota bacterium. GTDB lineage: Bacteria > Planctomycetota > Planctomycetia > Pirellulales > Pirellulaceae > JBKCUI01. Next base: position 6,195 of record JAPLNM010000110.1, read on the forward strand.
GCGGACTCTCAATCCAAAGGCGATGTTCTCGAAGACACTCATGTGCTTGAACAAGGCGTAGTGTTGAAAGACAAAACCAACTTGGCGTTCTGAAACGCTCCAGGTCGCTACGTCTTGATCGAAGAAAAGGATTTTTCCCTCGCCGCTCTGAACGGGTCGATCGGGGACCTCCAACCCAGCGATCATTCGTAAAAGTGTCGTCTTTCCTGAACCGCTTGGCCCGAGTAACGCCACGAGCTCGCCGCTGTGAACCTTTAAGCTCACATCTTCGATTGCCTTGTAGGACCCAAAAGTTTTGTTTACATGCTGAACTTCGACGCTCACTGGATTTCCTCTGATTCTTTCGATCGATGCTCGATCCGCGATTCCAACCACGATTTGGCCAGGAGTGTAAGAATGCTCAAAGACGCCAGGATCGACGCGAGTGCGAATGCGGCCGGTGCGTTGTAATCGTTGTAGAGCGCATCGATTTGAAGCGGGATCGTGTTGGTTAAGCCTCGAATGTTCGACGAGACGACCGACACGGCTCCAAACTCTCCCATCGCTCGTGCAGTGCACAGGAGCACTCCATACAAAAGCGGGAAAAAAATGTTCGGTAGTGTGACTTTCGTAAACGTCTGCCAAGCGCTCGCCCCGAGCGATATCGCGGCCCACTCTTGCTCGCTTCCCTGCTCCTGCATCACCGGAATCAGCTCCCTTGCCACAAAAGGAACCGTCACAAAGATCGTGGCAAGCACCACGCCTGGGACCGCAAAGATCACCTGCAATCCAAAACCCTGCAATACACCTCCAAACCAACCATGGATGCCATAGAGCAAGATGAGCATCAATCCCGCAATGACCGGGGAGATCGCAAATGGCAAATCGATAATGGATATCAAAAGCGATTTTCCAGGAAACGAATACTTCGTCGTCGCCCAGGCTGCGGCGAGGCCGAAAACCATATTCAACGGGACGCAGATCGCGGTTGCTAGGAGCGTCAAGCCGATGGCGCTGCGTGCGTTACGATCCGAAAGCGCAATCGTGAAAGTCTTGAGCCCCTTGCGAAACGCTTCCCAAAATATCACACCAAGGGGCAATATCAAAAGCAGGGTCACGAATCCAACCGTGATGCCGATGAGTATCCACTGGACCCATTTTGGATCACGGCTCGCTTGGCTCAATCCGCTGTTTCTTGACACTCCTGACTCCCCCCTTCTTTAGTTTCTACCGGTCTTGCGCTCGATCCGCCATTGAATCCCTTGGATCGTCAGCAGCAGCACAAACGTTGCTGCCAGCATGACCACAGCGATCGCACAAGCCCCGACAACGTCGTTTTCATCCAAACGGCTCACGATCAGAAGCGATGCGATCTCTGTACGCATCGGCAAATTGCCAGCGATGAAGATCACGCTGCCGTATTCGCCCAGCGCTCGTGCTAGCGCCAAGGTAAATCCAGTCAGTGCCGCCGGAATCAGACTCGGTAGAGTTACCCTTAGGAACGTCTGAAATCGACTTGCCCCTAGACTCGCACTGGCTTGCTCGGCCTCCAATTCCAGTTCTTCAATCGCTGGTTGCATCGTCCGAACCGCAAAGGGAAAGCCGATAAAAATCAAAGCGATCAAAACACCCAGCGGGCTGATCGCTGTTTTAATACCCCAGGCAAGGAACTGTTTACCGACAATTCCAGTCGGTGCGTAAATCGCCATCAAGGCAATCCCCGATACAGCAGTCGGCATGGCAAAGGGAAGATCGATCAAGGAATCCATCAGACGGCGGCCGACAAAGCGATAACGCACCAACGTCCAGGCAACGATGAAACCGAAGAAGGTGTTGATTGTTGCGGCCAGCAGCGATGCGCCAAAGGTCAATCGTAAGGAGGCTTGAACCCGAGGTGTTTTGAACGTTTCGACCAACTCCTGCATCGAGATCGATGAAGCCTTGAACAAAAGAGCAGCGATCGGAATGACAATCATGAGCGTCACGTAAAATAACGTGAACCCAAGTGTCAGGCCAAAGCCCGGTAGCCGTCGCATCTGTGTGACTTTCTTGGCGCTCATGAAACCTACCTCACTGCGCTTTGCTCGAATAAACCTGATCGAATACACCCGTTCGATCCTTGAAGTGGGTTTCCTGCGCGTCTTTCCAATTCGCAGCGATATCCGTCAATTCAAAGAGCTTCACTTCCGCAAACCGCTTGAGATCCTCTTGAGAAACGACCTCCTTGCGACGTGGCCGGTAGAAATGCTTGGCGATAATTCGCTGGCCTTCATCCGAATAGAGGTGTTCCACGTACGCCGTCGCAAGATCCAAGTTGTTGTGCCCGCTCGCATTGCGCTCGACCACAGCAACCGGAGGTTCTGCAAGGATGCTGATGCTCGGTACAACCAACTCGACCTGATCCGTACCGGCCTCCCTCAGCGCCAAATAAGCCTCGTTTTCCCAGGTGATCAATACATCGCCAATGCCGCGCTGGATGAACGTGTTTGTCGCCGCGCGAGCCGAGGTATCCAGGACAGGCACGTTTGCGTAGAGCTTGGATATAAAATCCTTCGCATGCTCGGTGGCTTGAGCCACCGCGGCCGACTCCGCCGGATCCTTAACCTTCTTTAGGTCACCTAACTGCGTCGATAAAGCATATCCCCATGCAGCCAAGTAGTTCCATCGAGCCCCACCGCCGGTCTTGGGATTCGGGGTGATGACCTCGATGCCGTCTTGCACCAAATCGCCCCAATCTCCGACGCGTTTGGGGTTCCCTTTACGGACCAGGAAAACGATCGTCGAGGTGTAAGGCGAACTGTTGTTGGCAAAGTTCTGCTGCCATGTAGCCGGCAGGGCATTGGCCTTTTCGGCGATCGCATCGATATCCCCCGAAAGAGCCAACGAGACCACGTCTGCATCAAGTCCCTCGATCACCGCTCGTGCTTGCTTGCCAGAACCACCATGGGACTGCGCAAACTCGACTGTCTCGCCGTGCGTTTCTTGCCAATGACGCGCAAAAGCCTCGTTGAACTCGGTATACAATTCCCTCGTCGGATCGTAGGAAACATTCTTCAGTTGCCGTTTGACGCCAGGCCGGGACGCGTCCGACGAGGGGCCACAACCTGCCAGGCTCCCAAATAGGAAACTCATCAGAACCAAGATCGCACCGGTCGTTCGGTAGCGATCGGCAAACCAAGGGGTCGAATCCATTTTGTACCCAATTTCATGTGCCAACGCGTTGAAAACTAGCTGTAAGTATTGCTAGGCAGACGGAGACATGTGCAAACGTCGTTCCAAGTCCTCGACGGAAGCGGTTTTGGATCGACTCATCCCGTTTCATTGTTCGAAATGCTGCTTCCAAACCAAAACCGAGAGCATCCAAGCGATCTTCGCCTGTTTCATTTGCTGGGGTATATTTGATATTTACTGGGACAGTTGTTTTATTTGCTGGGGGTCTATGGTATTTGCTAGGTAGAATGTATCCGGGTAATGAGTCCGGGTTGGGGCACCGTGCTGGAGCCTAGCCGGGCCGAGCCGGATACAGCCGGACATAGCTGAAAATCGACGGTCCGGAAATTGCGTTACTACCGAAAACCCCAGGATCCTTATTCACTTTTGCTCTAGATCACTTATGACCGATTTTCCTTGGAATCAGCTCTGGCAATTGGCGCATTCGCGCCAGGGTGCCTCGGTCAGCGGGCCTGAGGTTCTGAAGTTGCTTTCCAAGAGCGTTCCTGTCCAGAGTCTGTCGCTGCTGACATTGATTGACCCTAAATCGCAAACCGCCCTGGGCGATCCCTCTAGAGAAAAAGGTTCGGGGCCTAAGCGTGACTCGGAGCCATCGGGTGCGGTGTATCGCGTGCTCTATGCGCATCGGAACGGATCGATCGACATCGAGACATTGGATCTACCTTGCAGCCTGTCTCGATGGATCGAACTGCACGACTGGGCTCAATCCGGATCCGTGCTCGGTCAACCAAGTCCCAAGCGAAGTGGAAAGCTGGCTTGGCTTGCCACCGAGGAGCTTACCGGTTCGATCCTTGCGATCCCGTTGCGAACTAGCCAGACTGCCGTTGCAGGCAAATCTTTAGGCGTCGCGGTTTTGGAGATCGAGCATGGGCGAACGCTTCCGAAGTCAAGTATCGAGCTACTAGAGCAGTTCGCATCGCCGCTTTGCTTTTATCTTCAATCGATTCTCGATTCGGGAGCAATCCGTCATGCTGCTACCGTTCCATCGACCGTTCCATCGACCGTTCCGATCGATGCCGATAAAGAGCCGATGGTCGGTTCGAGTGAGGGGCTTAGAAAAGTCATGGAGCGGGTCACGCTGGTTTCGAATTCGGACATGCCGGTGTTGATTTTCGGGGATACCGGGACAGGCAAAGAGGTTATTGCACGAGCGATTCACGTGCGTTCGGCGCGTTCGAGTCAGCCATTTCTGCGAGTCAACTGCGGGGCGATTCCGCCCGAGCTGATCGATTCGCAGCTATTTGGTCACGAGCGAGGAAGCTTTACCGGCGCGTCAGACCAGCGCAAAGGTTGGTTTGAGCGTGCCGATGGGGGCACCTTGTTTTTGGATGAAGTCGGTGAATTGCCATTGGCCGCTCAGGTTCGTCTGTTAAGGGTTTTGCAGGAGCATCAAATCGAGCGTGTGGGTGGAGAAAAGACGATCGAGGTCGATGTTCGGATCGTCGCGGCGACCCACCGCGACTTGGCTGCCATGGTCCATGATCGTACGTTTCGCGAGGACCTTTGGTACCGCATCAATTTATTTCCAATTCTCTTGCCCAGGCTCTGTGAAAGGCTTGAGGATATCCCCGCACTGACGAGGCACTTTGCGCGCAAAGCGGCATCGAAGTTAGGTTTGCCTTATGCGCAGCCTACGTCATCAGACATCGATCGGCTCCTGAAGTATTCTTGGCCTGGAAACATTCGAGAGTTACAAGCCGTCGTCGATCGGGCGGTGATTCTAGGACGAGGCCATCATCTTGACATCGCCACGGCGTTGGGAGCAGGGTTCACGTTCGCGACTCGTCCTGCCCAAGCTTCCGAGGAACCGACGTTCTACGAGGTGATTCCCGAGTCGTCTTATTTGCAACCCTTGCCTCAGCCGCAGAGCACCACAACTCCGACGGCGCATGCGCCGGACGAGCTTTCCATTTTACCTCTCAATACGATGATCAAGCAGCACATCGAGAGGGCACTCTTGCGGTGTCAAGGGCAGGTCGAGGGCAAGCGAGGTGCGGCGCGGATCTTGCAGATCAACCCCCATACGCTTCGGGCCAAGATGCGTAAGCTCGGAATCCGGTGGGTCGATTATCGTCCCGAAGAGCCGTAACTGGGTCTTTTTCCTTGGAAAACATCCCATGTTGACGGCGATGGACCAAAACACGTAGACTGATTCTTTATAGGGAAAGGAGTTCCTTCCCGATCGGTTGACCGGACCACCGGAAATCGCTGTCAAATCTGACTGATGTTTTTCCGCGAAGGAGACTTTCGAATGTCTACGGTCATGATGGATCGATTGCCGACTGGCAGCACCCACGTTTACGGAGCCGCCCAAGCTGCTTCAACTTCGACCAATACCTGCATCATCCCAGCGTGCACGCTCAAGTTTGAGAAGTGCCAGGGTGGCATGAGGATCGAATGCTGTTGCGATGATGATGTCGCATGCGGCGCGTTGCAGAATCTCTGCAAAATGCTTCAGTCTGGTCTATGCAATTGCTGTTGTTTATGGAATGGCCAAGTTGTCTTTCAATGCAATTTGTGCTGTGGGCACACCAAGTGCGAGATGACCGAAAACGGATGCTGCATCACCTGTTGCAGTGGTGACGCAGCCTGTTGCAGCATGCTGCAATCCTGTTGCGATAGCCTGCGTGCATGCTGCGAAGCAGGCTGTACATGCTGCATTTCTATGGGTGGCACACCCGTATGCTGCGGTACTTGCTAATCGCAACCGACACGATTTTAAGTTTGAAATTGCAACATGGCAGTTCGAAGTGCGGTGGCACTTCGGCTGCCAGCGACGGTCCACCGACATAGGTTTCGCAGTCGACGGCAAGAGTCCCACGATGGTTTACAATAGAATCCGACGCTATGACTCGCTTTGGGCGAAGCCTTCGCAGGAGCCTAATTCGGCTTCAACATCCGTACCTCCAGGGTTTGCAGTGCTAGGCTTGAGCCACTTGACCCCCGAGCAGCGCCAAGCGATCGGCAATCAAAGAGAGCTCTATCAATGGGCTTATCTACAAGCCCGCAGGGACTCCGATGAAAAACTATTCTGGGATTGGTCCATCTGATTTCGCAGATTTCTTCGTTGTTCGACCTAGGAGGTTCCGTCAGGCCTGTTTTATGGGTTATTGGGGAGCTAGAAGCCAATAGTGTTCGGCACAGAATTTGCTTTGCGAAATTTCTCCACTTTGGCACGATATTTGCGCCAGCGCAGGACATCCTATTGTCCTGCCATTTTTTCGTGCAACTATGTCCAACGAGCGTCCATCCGATAAAAAACCG
>JAPLNM010000111.1 GCA_026692845.1 Planctomycetota bacterium
CAAAGCTTTCCTCGGGCAACCTCGAATAGACACCGAAACCCGCCCGCATTTAGGGAACTTGAATCGCAACACGAGAATCTGTATCGTCTAGATAGATCGTCTAGATAGATCGATGATCGCTGAGTCTTGAACTCCCTCTGATAGGTACCGTTGCGATGAAGAAAAAACTTTGGTTCTCCCACTTGGCCGCCTGGTCCCTGATGGCTCTGCCGAGCTATGCCCAAGAGCCATCGAAACAAGCCCCCGCACTCGATCCTGCCTCCGCACCGCCGGTGATCGTCCAACCCGCCGAAGAACTTCCTATCCCCGAGGATCCAGGACGAGCTGCCCCAGGGCGGTCCAAGCCCCCGATCGTCATCACCCCACGCAAAGCCGATCCAAACTCATCGACGAAAAGCGTGCCTGCGCCAACGACGGCCCCCAAACCCCCAGCAGAAGTCTTCGGCGATAGCCTTCTGGGCGACGGCGAGATCGCCCAAAGGGCACCCGGCGGCGGATACCTCGGTTTGGTCGTCGAACCGGTCCAAGGTGGAGGTTTCGGCCTCTCGGTTGTCGATGTGACGAACCAATCCCCGGCATGGAAAGCCGGCTTTCGAGTCGGCGATCGTATCGTCGGCCTCGGAGGTCAAGCCGTCACCACCCTGGATCAACTCGGCGAGCAACTCGATCGTTATCCAGTCGGCACGCCGGTGAAGTTCCTTGTCCAACGCCGCGGCCGAAGCACCAACCTAACGGCCGTCCTGCAAGACCGCACCCTGGCAGGCCAACTCCAAGGAATGCAACCGGCTACGGCTTTGCCTCTTGAGCCACCCAAGACCCCTTATCAACCGATCCTCCCAAGTATCTCCAGTTCCAAACTTCCCAGTTCGCCCCCCCCCGGTTTGAACCCCCCAGGGCAAAGCAACGGCGTGTCGCTCGGGGTCTCGGTTAGCGATTTGTCCGAAACGTTCCGCAAGCAGTTTGGTATCCCACTGTATCGCGGGGCTGCGGTCTCGGTCGTATCGCCTGGCACCACCGCCGAATTGGCGGGCTTACAACCCGGCGATTGCATTTCAGAGATCAACGGCAAGATGATCTTGCGAGCCGAAGACGTCGTGGATTCGGTTCAGCAAATCGCGCTCGGAGATACCCTCACGATCGGATACTACCGAGGCCAACAAAAGCAGCTTGTCGAGGTCCCGCTGCTGACCGAGCGAATGATCGCCGGCGAACCCCAAGGACCCCTTGGGCCAGCTCTAAAACCCGAGCAACTGACCCCTCAGTACGTCGAATCCCTCCACGATCAGATCCGCAAACTCCAGGGTCAATTGGACCGGCTCCAAGCCCGCTTGAGCGAACTCGATGGCACGGCTCGCTAGTCGCAAACGCTAGAGGCTAGAGGCTCGTCTGCGCGATGCTGAAAACCGTCGTGGACTTTACAATCGAGTAATCGTCCGGGAAGGTGTGGAAGGCTTGGATAAGCATCTGGCGTTCGCGGGTCTCAATGTGCACGAAACTGATCGCTCCAAACGGAAATCGACCGCTCGAATCGAAAGCATGCATCAGCTCGTCCTGAGAACTACAGGTCGTAAACTGGTTGTGCAGCATCCAAAACATCTCGGCAGATACCTGCTCGAGCTCGAACTCCGAGCGGTATTGCAAACCGCGTTTGCCCTGGACTTGCTCAACGTAACGACCCCTCATCAAGGTCGACAAGAGCTTGCGCTGCTGGGGAAGCGACTGCTGAAGCGAACCGACAACCTCCGAGAGCGTTGCTCCTCGGCTCCCAGTGAAACTGACCAAATGCCCATCGCTGGTAATGTCGATTCGAGCCCGGTAATTGCTCTTCTGAATAGTACGCGTCTTGTACGACACGAAAAGCTCCGGATGAACCGACCTTCCAAACACACTCAAGACATGCTCAGCAACCGTTGGACGAATCGATAACACGGGTAGGGTCTTTGGGTTCGTTGGTGGAGGAGATGCCGGATTCGAAGGACTCGGAAACGCAAATCATTGGGTCGAGGAGCAAGGAGGATTGCGACCGATTATAACGATTGCAACAAGCTGCAACCAAGGTCAACTTTACCCGATCGGAAACTCTTTCATAATTGCTCAAAATTGCCAAGCTCGGTGTTGACAACCGATAATCCCGACCCACTCTTGCTTGAATCGACAAAACGCGCACCGTATCGGTGATCGTATCGGGCAAGTGACGCCGATGGTCGTTGGATACACCAAAAGGCACTTTTTTACTATGCATATCGTGATGGCATCCTCCGAAGCGATTCCGTTTGCAAAGACCGGAGGACTTGCCGACGTCGCCGGCACGCTTCCAATCGAACTGTCCAAACGTGGGCATTGCTGCTCGGTTTTCCTTCCAGCTTACCGAGTCTCGAAGCACTTTCTTCTCGAGCAACCTGGATCGCAATTCGATGAATCGGTCGCTTCGGTGGTCATCGATCTTGCCGGCTATCCCGTCCATGCTTGGATCCATCGGGTCCGACTCGCGAACTGCCCGGTGGATTTTTACCTTGTCGACCAACCGATGTTCTACGATCGACAAGGACTCTACGAGGATTCCCACGGAGAGTTTGGTGACAACTGCGCTCGCTACTGCTTCTTCTCACGAGCCGTCGTCGAAGCGATCGAACGCCTGGAACTACCGATCGATATCATCCATTGCCATGACTGGCAAACCGGTCTGATCCCGGCTTACCATCGCACGCAAACGAACCACCACTCCTGGTACCGACGCTGCGCCTCGGTCATGACCATCCATAACATGGCTTACCAAGGCCGCTTCTGGGGCCCCGATATGGCGCTGACCGGATTGGACAACTCCTATTTTCATTGGGAATGGATGGAGTACTACGGGGATCTGAACCTGCTCAAAACCGGTATCGCCTTTGCCGATGCTCTGACAACCGTTAGCCCCACCTACGCTCGCCAGATCCAATCGCCCCCTGAAGGTTGCGGACTCGAAGGGGTCTTAAGCGCCAGAGCCGATCGACTCTTCGGCATCGTCAATGGCATCGATGATTCGATCTGGAACCCCGCGACCGATCCTTACTTGGACCACCACTTCGACGTCGACACCTGGAAAGACGGAAAAAAAGCCTGCAAACGCTCGCTCCAAGAATCCCTCGGATTGCCTGTACGGCCCGATGTACCCGTGATCGGAATCGTCGGACGACTGGCCGAACAAAAAGGCTGGGACCTGATCCTTCCATTGATGCACTGGTGGATCGAGCATCGGGATGTCCAATGGGTCATCCTCGGCAGCGGCGAGCAACGCTATGCCGACGCTCTTTTTCAGTTGGCCACGCGACGTCCCGACCGAGTCTCTCTGCAGACGACCTTCTCGGACCCTCTGGCGCATCGCATCGAAGCCGGCGCAGATCTGTTTTTAATGCCCAGCCTCTACGAACCCTGTGGACTCAACCAACTCTATAGCCTGCGCTACGGTGCCGTTCCAGTCGTTCGATCCACCGGCGGACTTGCCGATACGGTCCGCGATGCCTCGGAGGAAAATATCCAACAAGGGATCGCAACGGGCTTTGTATTCGAAGATTACAAGCCTGAAGCCCTAGCTCATGCTACCGACAGGGCTCTGGATATCTATTCACAAGCACCCGAGGTATGGAGTAAAATCGTCTCGGCAGGCATGAGCCAAGATTGGTCATGGTCCAAAAGCGCCGAAGCGATGCTCAATGTCTATGAGCAAGCTCGGTATCTTGCAAAAAACGACCAGCGGCTCTAGCCTCCAAAGCAACGCGTCGCCAGACAAGCCTCCCTCTTGAGCTTGTTGTCCGGAGCTTGTTGTGCACCATGGCTCAATGCGCGGAAATCACCGGATGGAATCTTCCGGGAACCTAGGGGGTCCATTCGATGAACGAAATGCGGTACGACTGGCTAGGCGATCGTTGGGTCCTCTTTGCTCCCAACCGTATCCTCAGACCTGACAACTACCGCGATCCCTCCAAACCGTTCCCACACCCCGCATCGCTCGCAATTGCAGATCGAAACACCGACGAGCAGTGCCCCTTTTGCTCAGGCCACGAGCAACAAACCCCACCCCCGACGCTCGTTCTGAAAACCCACTCGTCACACGACTGGTCGGTCCGAGTCGTACCGAACAAATTCCCCGCCATCGATCCTGCCAATGCGATGCCGATTGGCAACACGTTCCCTTGCGCATCGGCAGACAACTCAGAACTCTTCCTCCGCAAACAAACACGCGGCGGTCATGAAGTGATCATCGAAGCCCCTGACCACATCCATAGCATCACTCAATTGCAGGCCGACCACGCCGCGTTGATCTTCGAAGCCTACCAAAGGCGATTGCGGTACTGGCGAAGTGTCCAGGCCATGCGCTATGCAGTGGTCTTTAAAAACAACGGTGCCGATGCCGGGGCTTCCCTCGTCCATACCCATAGCCAATTGATCTGCACCGATTTCCTTCCCACCGATGTGCTCAAGACCCAATTGCGAGCGTCCGAGTACTTTCAAACCCACAGCAGGTGCTATGCTTGCGATGTCCTCGAAAAAGAAATCCAATCCGCCCAGCGGATCGTCGCCCAAACCGAATCCTTCGTCGCCTTGTGCCCCTTTGCATCGCGACTCCCCTACTGCGTCTCGATCCTGCCGGTTGAGCATCAGTCGGCTTTCGAAGAGTGCACCCCAGGCCAACTGGTCGAACTGGCTCGTTTGGTCCAATGGACGCTTCGCTCCATCGAATGCGAACACCCCCAAGTCGCCTACAACTACGTCCTGCAAACCGCTCCTCTAGATGCCCATAATCCAGCAGCGTTTCATTGGCGTCTAAAAATCCTCCCGCGATTGACCAAAGTCGCCGGATTCGAATGGAGCTCCGAGTGCTATATCAATACCGTCCTACCCGAGGATGCAGCAAAAGCACTAGGGCGTCACATTCCCACTGGCCTCTCGGAAAAATCCCTCTCGAGAACCGCAATAACACAGCCATAATAGCCTAGCCATCCATGGCGTTGAGCCTTCCCCTCAAACTTGGTCAATTCTAGCGATATCGACCGGCCCGGTAGCCCCTTGTCGACTACGATCCCCCCGTGGCACCAACTGCAAAATCAATCCTATCAAGCCGCAACTGATCAAGAGTATCACCCCACTGACAATCCCCACAGCCATCCACCCACCAGGCTCATGAGGACTCAGGAAAGGATAGGGATACCAACCGGTGATCGCGCCTCGAATCAGCGAGAAAAACAGAAAACCCAACGGATACGACAGCCACCACAGCGATCGGCGATACCCAGGTCGATACCTAGGCGGTTCGACGACCCAATCAAATAACACCCATAAAGGCATCAGCAAATGATGCACTCCATCGGCCAGTGGATGGACAATCTCTTTGACCATCGGCAACTGCGATAACAACACCGCATACACCAGGCCTGTCATGGTCAAATACAATACCGATGCCCCACGAAAAGCCGCTCGCTGTGCATCGGATAGCCCCAAACCACCCAAAGCCTCCATCACCAATACACCAATCGCTATAAGGTTGGCCTGAATGGTGAAAAAACTAAAAAATGGACCAAGCTCAAATCGACCCTTGGCGATCAAGTGATTGGCTTGAAAAAATATCGCAACGACCGAGAAGGCGACCAACACCCATCGCACTAGATTCAAAACTCCGATCATCTATCGAAGCCTCTTGTCAAAGAACGCAAAAACATCGTCCAAAGCCGCTTGCACAATCACCATGTGCTCGACGTCAATGTACTCGCGATACTCCACCTCGCATCCGATCCGCTCAAGCTCCTTGCTGAGACTCTTGGCCCGGGACTTGCCAAAATCTCGATCCCCCGCCCCAACATAAAAGGGAACCTTGCGAATCGCTTCGCTGTCGCGAACTACCCCGCCTCCACCCAAGGCCGCTACGCTGCGAACCAACCCCGGATGCTTGCTGACCTGCGCCATCGCTTGGGCCGCACCCATCGAATGACCAACAAGCATCACCCTGGACTGGTCCACTGGCAATATCTCCGACAATGCCTCGACCATCTGGCCTACATCCAATCCCAATCCTGTCATCGTCTGACGCGGCGAAACAATGATCCATCCCCGCTGCCGGCCAAGCTCTATCAAACGGCCCGCCCCATACGTCTGAAAGAACATGTTCTCGCTGCCACCTGCTCCGTGCAACGCTATCAAAACCGGAAGCTTCAATCCCGGATCCTCGGCGTCAAACTCAGGGACCTCCATCCGTACCACCTGGGTCGATTTCCCCCGACTCAGTTGCATCCATTTCCAACCCGGCTTATGCAACCATGAAGTAAAACCACCAGGTATAGAAGTTTCATCAGCTAGCTTCGGTGCAGTGATCTGCTCGAAATCACTCAGCAGCCGATTCCATGGCAAGTCGATCTCGAACGACGTTCCCTTGCGGCCGCGACCAAGCTCTCTCGCTAAAAATTTGGCCGTACTCTTGGACGTCTCTGCCGACTCCCTCCGAGACGCTTCGATCCATCGCTCCATCCGACCGAATCGATCCTCCATTCGGTCCACCAAAGATACCGACGGACATATCCAATCGGATGTCCCTTGGGCCGCTCCAACCATGGACACTTCTAGCAAGTAATCGCCCGGAGAAAGCCCCCCAAAGTCCAATTCAAACGGCGTATCCGACCCGACAACCAAACGCTTGCGCATCAAAGGCTCGCCCGATCCGGGCGCTCCCGATACCGGCGCTCCCGATACCGGCGCTCGGGCGTCGGACCATGGCCATACACTTAACGCAATCTCCAACTTGCTGTCAGCGTTGTCAGCGTTGTCAGCGTTGTCAGCTTTTTCAGCTTGGTCCGAGGCCGAAACCTGATCGTAAAACACACTCGCGCGGGCAACGACCACCGGATCCTTTACGTCCAACAACGTCTTTTCAAAATCTAGCTTCCATCGAATCGACCCAAGCCGCTCGGCTTGCTCGGACTCCTCGACCCCAGTGACCTGCAACCATGCGCGATCCAATGACTTTCCTGCGCGCCCAAGCTGCAAACTGAAAAAACTCTCAACCGCTTGCTCCATCGACGCGGTGCTGCGCGCACGCGACGCGACGGATGCCTCTTGCCAAGCCCGCTCGAATCGCTCCAGTCGACGACCCAGTTGGTAGCGGTCCTGGGCCCCTTGGCCAAACCCCTGCTCAGGCAGCAAAACCCAAGCCACCGCGAGCAGCAAAACCACCCGATGGACCCTAGAACGCCAATGTAAAGGACACATTTTTTCCATGAAACAACCCGTTTTGAAAAAAGTCCCAGGGAATTCCTTCCCTATCCCTAGCGTTCCTGGATACACTAATGGTCTTACACACACATTTACCAAGTCCGGGCATTGTACTGGATTCGCATCGTCCATTGTCGAAGAGCAAAGCCGTCCACCGGAGGGTTTGTGCATGAAATACCATCGCTACTTGATCGTTGATCTTCTCGAAGAGCGTCGCTTGTTCGCAGGCTTGGATGTCCGTGTCTTCGAAGACCCACTTTCGACTCGAATGCTCGATGCACAGAGCATTCCTGCCGTCGAACGCGTGGTCTACTTGGACCTCAATGCCGACGGAGCCCAACAAGCTACCGAGCCGATCAGCATCTCGGATCTCGATGGCATCGCTCGCTTTAGAAACCTCGAGCCTGGTTCCTACCTCGTTCGACTCTTGGGCACTTCTAAATCGCAACTACAAACCACCGATACCCAACCTGCTCCATTCGGGACTTGGACCGGTGATGTAGGGGCCCTGCGAGCTGTCGCATGGGATTCAGACTCCGTAGGTTGGTTCGCCTCGAATCAATCGCTGATCCAATTCGATCTCCAGCGATCCGTCCGCCTAAGCGAAATTCCATTGCCGGGCCGCCTCTTGTCGGTCTCGGCCGAGCACCAAAACCACCTCATCGCGCTGGTGGTTTATCCCAACACGCAAACCGAACTGATCGGTCTCGATCTCCAACTCGAACAGATCCAACGCTGGGATCCATCGCTTGGGGTAACCCAAGGTTCCTCGATCCACTCGCCAACGGCAAAGGAACTCGTCTCCATCGGCGAAAATAACTTCCTCCGGCAAACAACGCCCCAAGGTGACTCGCTTGCGTGGATCCCTCCGGTAAATACCTGGGATCAAAACCCAAGGCTCGAAATCAAGCTCATCGGCATGCCTTCTGATGCACAAATCCAAACAGTTGGCTCCCAAGGTTTGCTTATCGCCGAATCGCTCATCGACGGGACCCGAATCTCCCAGATGAATTACAACGGCCAGTCGTTTGAGCTCCTGGCCGAAAGAAGCTTCGATGCATTCGTAAGTTTTTCGAGCGCTAGTCCCGATGGGAAAAGCGTCGCGATGAAAACCAGCCAAGGAATCGAAATTCTTTCGTTAGCCTCCGGGCTCCCGACGGTACTCGTACTCGACCAAGCAGACGGGCCGACGGTCTTTGACGAGAGTCGTGGACTTCTATGGGCTCTGACCAACGCGAATCCTTCAAGGCTCATCGGTTGGACACTTGCCGAAGGCCTCAAAGCCTTCGATGTCCTATTTGCCGATGCCGGTACATCCGATCGCTCCGCAAGAACCCAACTCTCCCTCGGATTCCGAAACGATACCCTCATCGGACTGCGGGACGGACAAATCTATAAGCATTCGCTGAGCCTAGCAAACAGAACCTTTGCTCAGCTCGTCGACCAAGCCATCGAACAGGTCGCCATCGGCATTCGTAACCGATCCGAAAACAATCCGCCCGTGCTGCGGAGCCTACCGAGTGTCCAAGCGACCGAAGACACCCCAAAATCCATCCAAACCTCCGACTGGACCCAAGCAACCAGCGACGGCGACGGCGACTCGGTCCATTACATCCTTGTCGGTAACGGCCAACTAGGAACCGTTTCTTGGTCCTCGAATAACGGCGGAGTCTTTACACCGAAACCCAACGCCAATGGCCAAGATCAACTCGTCGTCCAAGCCTACGATGGACGCTCTTGGTCGACCCCGCAAACCGTCGGGATTCAAATCCAAGCCGTCAACGATGCGCCCGTGGGACTGCTTTACAGCGGTGTTCTAGCAATTCCAGAAAATCGACCCGGGTACGTTCTAGGAAGCCTCTCGATCATCGATCCCGATGCAAACGAAGTCTTCGATTACGCCGTTTCGGATAGTCGATTCGAGATCGCCGGCTCGACCCTCAAAGTTCGCGATACGGCTTTGATTCCCTACCAAGCTCCCGGTTGGATCGACCTGACTCTGACGGCTCGCTCAAGGACCAACGGAGACTCGATCGAACGCCCCGAACGGATCTTTATCGTCAAAGACCCCACGCCGTTTCACAACGATGACAATCCAGCCGATGTCGACCGAGACGGTTCCATCACACCCCTAGACCCACTGGTGATCATCAACTACATCAACACCAACGGCTCGGGTCAAATCAAACCCCCAGGAGAGGGCGAAGCCAGCAACGATTTCGATGTCGATGGAGACGGCCAAGTCTCCCCGCTGGATATCTTGATTATTATCAACGCACTGAACCAATCCTCTGCGGCTGCCGAAGGGGAAGCCCCCTTGCGGGCAGGGCCACCGGCAAACCAGCCTCAAGCCGCTCCTCTGAGCGACATCGACGATCCATTCGGGCGGAAGAAACCCAAGAGATAATCGAGCACCCAATTGCGTGCCCACCACGGAGAAGCCGTTATTCACAACAGGTTGATCCCAACCACGAGCTTCTTGCCTCGCTCTTGGACTTGGCGCCTTTGCGGTAAGTTTGGGACGCTTCCCGACGGGCGCGCCGACACAAAAATTCCTGAAGAACCGATATTTCCTTGCGACTCAGGATTTCTCCTTTGTTAGACTATTAAAGGAATTGGTGCATAGCAAAAACGCCAGCCCCATCCTTTTCCTATCTCCTCAACGTCCACACGATCAGACTCTCCGCAAGGCGATCTGAGCAGTACCAATGTCGTTACGCATCTGTTGCATAGACGATAATCCACTTTGCATTTACGGCTTAAAGCACGCCTTGAGTGCCGCCGGCCACGAGATGATCGGTTCGCTCGATCGATACGAACAACTCGACGCCTTCTTAGAGGAAAGTCCGTGCGACGTTTTGATTTCGGAATTGCGCGTCGGGGATTTCGACCTACTCGAACGATGCCATGAATTGATGGGAAAGTACACCAACAGCAAGTGGATCGTTTATTCCTACGACGAAAACCCAACGCATGTGGCACGGGCAAGTACCTTAGACGCGTGGGATTACGTTCCCAAGCGGTTTTCGGTGCAGCGATTGATACAAACTTGCGAATCCGTTCGAACAGGCCATCGACTGCCCGACTCCCTGGTCTGCGTTGCCAAAACGTTTCTTACCTGCCATCACAAGCCCACCGAGTCGATGGAAGTGCCACTGACGAAACGAGAGTATCAGATACTCGTCCATCTTTCGTTAGGATTAAGCAACCGCTACATCAGCAAGTCCTTGAATATTAGTTTGGAGACCGTCAAGGAGCACGTCAAGAACGTTCTGCATAAGCTAGAGAGCAAAGATCGCACTGCGGCAGCGATTTGGTCGCTTCGCAACGGCGTTCCCACCTTGAGCTTCGACTATCCGTCGTAGGGAGAAACCAAAAAACGGCTATTCGGGAATTGTTGGGCCCTGGGACTCGCCAGTCGATTCCCTCCAATAAGGGCAATTGTGGAGCGGTTGACGAGGATACTTCGGCCACTGCGGTGGCGTGTCATCCGATTGACAAAGCAGGAACACCGACCCGCGTCCACTGACGATCGTCCGATGATCCCGACAGCTCAAACATACCGATCGGCTCAGCAACGGTTGCGCTCGCGCTAAATCATCGGCCGATTCGAAACCATCTTCCGTCATACAACGCTCACTATTCCAAGCAACCCACTTTGGCTTCTGTCTACACCTCCAAATGGCAAATACACAAACACGATCGCTTATGCCGCTCGCTTCTGGGGCACCGATAACCGCTGAGCGTATGCATCCAATACCGCATCGAGCAACTGCGTCGCACTTTGACGCCAAGTCGTCGGCTTGGACCAATCGACCGAACCCTTGATGCACCCCTGCGTCGATCCAGCAGCCCGCAGCAACTCCCAAGCCTCAATCTGCTTGGAAAGACCAAGCGGATCGTGCAGCGGAAAGTATTCGCAACTTCTACCCCCTACCTCGCGATGGATCGGCGTGTCGGACGCAAAGGTTTTACGTCCATGCCAAAGCGACTCGACAATCGGAAGCCCAAAACCTTCGACGATCGATGGCAACAAGACGCCTGAACAATGCTCATACACATGATGCAATTCCAAGTCCGTTAAATCATGAAAAACCCAAAGTCCACGGTTGAGTTTTGGGTGCTGCTCGATGCGTCGCATGAACCCATCACAACTTGAACCACTGCGACCGACAAAACAGATTTGCAATTCCGGATGAGATTTCCAAAGCAAATCAAACGCATCGAGCGCTTGTGCATGATTCTTTCGCGGATCGAAACTTGCTACCATCAAATAAGGTGGATTGGCACTCGATGCGTTAAACAATGTTTTGACAACCGAGCGGATGGATTGCCCCGTCGTATCGGACGCTGGAACGCCTAGTTCCGCCCCCAAAACAAAGGCTCGGACGTCTTGGCACAACCCAGTGCGATTCGCTTGAGCATCAATGTACCTCTGCACGTCGTCCCGCACCGTCTTGGAAATCGCAATGATCGTATCGGAATTCCGAACGACCTCATCGAGGTAGCCTTGGAATTTCTCGCTGCGCTTTTTCCCAACATACTCTGGATGGGTCAATGGGATCAAGTCATAGACCACCGTAGCAATGAGCGTTCCAGCTTTCCGGTGAGCTTGGACGGTCTTCCAAATGTCTCTTCGTGTCCAATAAGCGTCCGGCAGGATCAGGACACGATCGGCGGTGGACTCTAGGGAGTTTCCCTCGAACACCTTGCGCGTCAAACTGCTCCATCGGGCCATGTGATGCGGCAACTTATAAATTCCAAGATGACTTGGCCGAGGCTCCATCCACTTGCGAAGCTTCGCAGAACCGCTCGCACCTGCAATCCACTTCGGGAAAGCTTGGACCCAGCCAGGAACAAACTCCCCAGCATTGCGTTCCCATCGAGCTAGGAATTGCAGGCTTTTTTCTAGGCCCGGATCGATCTGCAAAAACCGACCCTGAAAATGGGTCGCAATCTGCAATTGAGGATACCCACGGTTCTCGAGGACCCCAGGAAGCTCCCGGCATAGATTGCGAACCACACGCTCAATGCCGGTGTTTTTGCCGGACCCGAACGTGTGAGAAGCATCGATCGTAATGGTTGGTCGTATCATGAGCGAAAGTCTACCTGATGCCCGATTTTCGGTGCAAGGTCGTCTTAAACGCCCTAGCTGGGATTCCAGGTTTCTCTTCCTCTGAGGCAAATGCTAGCATTCATTCTGCTAGGTAGTTGCGCCTAGATAGATCTGCGGCGCGAATGCATCTTGTGAAGCGTGGACGACCGACAAGACCCATCGGCTACGAGACTCAGGATTCCGAAGGAATCTCTAACTCTAACCGCCCTAAACTTCGAGCAGGCATGCACACGGTCACCTGAATGTCTTTAGGCCATTGCATGCTATGTGCCAGCCAATTGACGAAGTGCTGGGTGTGTTCGTCGGTACACAAACTCTCGTCCTGCATCAACACGGCGATGACCGGCGGCTGAGAATCCATCAAACACTCCGCTTTGGCTACCGGCCAGTAAGACGAGTCTTCGGGGAGTTCTCCGCGTTGTTCGAATTGCTGGAACACCTCGGTTTCGATGGCTTCGATTTGCAGTTCGTAACTCTCGAAATCGACGGTAGTCCGCGAAATCCTATTTTGCCGCATCTTTGGCTGGGAAACCTCAGTTGGGTCAAAGCGGCATAAAACTTCGACGTCGAGCAATTGCAGTCCCAAATTAGCATCTAGGATTCCGGCGATGTTCAAGACCACCGGTTCCCAAGGTAGATCCTCGAGCGACTCGGCGGGATCGAGGAACACAAGACTTCCGGAGTACTCTTGCGGACTGATCTTGTGGCCAAAAAAGAAAGCGAATGGATCGCTCTGCCCTTGGTTGATCAGGATCGCCTGAAGCCCCGTCGAGGATTGGTTTTTGATCACTAATTCGAAATCTTCGCCGTCCATTTTCCGCTCGCTCGTGGAGTGCAATTGTTGTCCATGGCTATTGCTATCGATCGTCAAAAGTATGGTCGAGCACCGAGCAAAGCACAAGCCTACAACTGCTTGGCTCCCCTTCGCCCCCGGGCTTTGACGGGGGAGCAAGGGGCGGGGGGATGAGGGGGTCGACCGCGCGTAGGGCTGTGAGGGACCAACCGCCACTGGCCGGTTCGATTGATGATTGATGATTGATGATTGATGATTGATGATTGATGATTGATGATTGATGAAGTGGAAGAAGTTGGGCACATGGTTTATTCGGTGCGATAGCCCAGGACCGGCGCGCAAATGGCTGATCAAGCAAAGTGCTACAATTCGCTGGCCTAAACTAAATGAGCTCTTTGATGGGCAAGTGTCGATCGACCAGAAACTGAGGGCGACCGGAAAAGTCGGGAATCGTCGCGGTGCTCACGTCAATTCCCAACCGATGATACAAGGTCGCAAAGACTTCTTGGTAATGGACAGGGCGATCCTGTGGGACCTCGCCAAAACGATTGGTCGAACCGATGACTTGGCCAGTTCGCATTCCGCCTCCTGCTAAGAGACAACAGGAGACCTGTGGCCAGTGGTCTCGCCCCCCGTCTTTATTGATTCGTGGGGTTCGTCCGAATTCGCCCCAAGCAACCACGCTGACGTCTTGATCAAGTCCCCGCTCGTGAAGATCCTCAATCAGCGCGGTGATGGCTTGATCGAATTTCGCAAGCTGCGTCGGCAGTCGTTCAAAGTTCGAGTGATGGCGATCCCAACTTCCAAAGGAAAGCGTCACGCAGCGAACCCCGGCTTCTACCAATCGCCTCGCAGTCAGGAACTGATCCATCCAATGCGGACCTGCATCCTCACCGAACGCTGGATCACGACTCCCGCGACCATAGCGATCCCTCACGGTAGGATCCTCCTTCTCCAAATCGAGGGCTTCGACCAGCCGACTCGAAGTCAAGACGTCAAAGGCTTTTTGGGTCATGGTATCGGCAGCTCGATAGCCTTCGTTCAGGTCGACTTGGCTGCGGAATCGATCGAGACTTTGAAGCAACCCGCGTCGATCTCGAAGACGATCCAGGCTGATTCCTTCCAGTCGCATATTGGCCATGCCCTCTCCATCGGGCTGAAACGGCGCATAAGCAGGTCCTAGAAACCCTGGGTAACCCGGATTGCTGTACGGATCATGCTTGGTCTTGATCGAAAGCCCTACAAACGGCGGTACGGCTTGGTCGACCGAACCTTGCAATTTCGCCACTGCCGATCCGAGCGATGGGTGGTTGTCTTGTCTGCCATTGGCACCCATGGGATATCCGCTCATGCACAGGTCCGAGGCGTGCTGATCCGGACAGCCGTGCAAGGAACGGATGATCGCTACTTTATCCATGATCTTCGCGAGCCTGGGCATATGTTCGCAGATCTGTATCCCGGAAACGTTCGTCGAGATCGGTTGGAAGGTCCCCCGAATTTCCACGGGTGCATCGACCTTCAAGTCAAACATGTCCTGATGCGACGGGCCTCCCGAAAGATAGACCATGATCACCGCCTTGTGCCCGAGCGATCGCTTGGGGTTCAAAGGGGCAGAATCCTGGGCATGCAGGATTCCAGGGAGCGATAACCCACCGAGTCCGAGCCCGCCGATTTTCAGGAAGTGACGCCGCTGGCGACGATCGCAATGGGTGCTTAAGCGCCCCCCGACAATATCAAGCATGGTTTTCTCCTGATCCGGCTCGGGAAATTCCCCGCCTGGAGCGGATCGGCTAGCAAGGACTCACGTTCATGTACCGTTCTATTATACCATCCGAGGGAGCTCGCTGATCAAGAGCGAAAACCAAGCGAAAAATCGGCGTTCCAAAGGTAGCCGTCCGTTACCTCATCCTTCCGTGTATTCGGCGTGTTCCGTGGTTCCCTGGTTTTCAGCGACAAGAGCAATTGCCCAACGGCCATAATCACCATAGCCAGAGGCATCGCCCCTGAAAAACTATTTGCGATCGCGAAACTGCTGGCGAAGCTCGCCGGTGATCGCTTGCAAGTCCTCAAGCGACTGATCCTCCAACATCACTGGATCGCTTATGGGTAAACCTAAAATTTCCTGTAACGTTTGTATCAAGTGGATCTCGCCCTCCTTGAGCCCCTCCTTGAGCCCCTCCTTGAGCCCCTCCTTGAGCCCCTCCTGCAGTCCCTCTTGTCGGCCTTGCTTGATAAATCGGTCAGCGATCGAACCGGGTTCGACTTGGGTGTGGAATAACTTTTCGATCGTCATCGTAAGCTTCTCTATGGGTATCAAAGGACTCGCGCTCGAAATGTAGACAGTAACCGCTTCCACATGCTCGGGTCGAATCTCGATCGTCCCGCTCTTGAGCATACACTGCAGAAGGAACTCCAACTTTTCCTCAAAATCCCTCCTGCGACTGTATTTTAACAAACCAAGGACACTTTGCAAAAAAGGATCCCCCGCTAGCGATTCATCTGGAACTCTCATCTGGAACTCTGGCAATATCTAGCACAGGATAAGACATCCGAACCCCGTACTCGAATGCGGCCTTCGGGCCACCGATGAGTTCCTCGAGGCTCCTGGGAGCCGACCAGTATTCCTGGCCGTGATAGACCACTAGCGGAAATACAGGACACAAAGACAGACCGTTTCTAAGTCGCTGCTCCCAAATCCGAACGATGTAACGGAGCAACTGAAAACAGGTCATCAGATCCGATTGGCTTTTGTGCTCAAAGAGCAGATAGACCTGCCCTTCGATGGGCGGGTCATTTGCCCCGGCAAGCCGCACTGAATAGAGCAGATCCGAGAAACTCTGCCGCAGATCCTCATCGATGAAGGAGTCTTTCTGCAGTTCAAGGGAATGGAGATCCAGGAGCTGAACCAAATTGGGGGGCAAGTGCGTTTGGATCAAATCTCTAGCTGCTTGCGCGTGGGACAGCGCGTAGTGAAAGAAGTTGTTGTGGGGTGTAGGGAGCTTGGAATCGTCCATAGCTCCCGATTTTACGGATCAGTGCGTTTTACGCCCGATTTTGGTCAAAATAACTTTGACCCGTTGCCGTTAGCCGACAGCTCGCAAGTAACGGGCACTCCGATTGGCCAAAGGCCATAATCACCATAGCCAGGGGCATCGCCCCTGGAAATCTTGGGCCTGAGCGGCTATCCCGTTTTTTTCGCCACCGAACACACCGAACACACGGAAACGAATCCTCCCACCGTTATCTCTTGCTTCCGTGGTTTCGGTGTGTTCCGTGGTTCCATGCTCTTGGGCGACAAAAGCGATTGTATCGACGTGAACGGTAGCCCTTCGGCCACCACCAGGATAAAATCAATTCAGGAGGAGTAGATCCATGACAAAATTGACCGTTACCGAAGAAATTGCTGAGCAAATCCGTAGAAGCGAGGGGCCCATCGAGTTAGTCGATTCGCAAGGTCACACAATTGGTGTGGTCCGCAGGCCTCCAACAGAAACGGACATTCAACGAGCACGAGAACGAGCAAGTAAAGAGGGGACGCGACTTACTTGGGCACAAGTGGCTGCAAAGATCAGGGAAGGTGCTGCTAAATGATTTACGACGTCGCATTTTCCTTGGACGCCGCAGCGGAACTATTGAGAATCACAGAAGTCGTTGGTTCGGCTTTGTTGGTACTGCGAGCGGCGGATCAGATTCGACGTCATTTGGAAAATGATCCTGCGGATAAGGGCGAGTTTTTGTCCGAAGGTCTGTATTACATCGACGAGCAACCACTACGCGCATTTTTCTTGATTGATCTTGATGCGATGGTCGTCGAAATAACGGACTTTCGAATTCTTTAGTCGCAACCGGATGAAAGTAAACGAACCTCCAGCGCGAGTTCCCACTGCACGTCGTCTGCTCCTGGACGAACCCTTCGAGATCTTTGGAGACAAGAGCGAATACGTGGTCGCCGCTTCACAGTACCGCGCCGCAGCTAACACGGCCATGGGTTGGAAATGAATTGAGAATTGAGAATGGATAATTGAGAATTGAAATCCATGCGGGTCGGCGTGTTCTTAAAAATTCTCCATTCTCAATTCTCCATTCTCAATTCCTAGGTCACCGAGGATGATTTCGCCAAGGCCGCTGGCGTGGCGAAGGTGATGGTGTCGCCTCCTGCGTTTTGACCCAAACGCAGAATCCTGGCGGGCCTATTTAAGTTCCTCGCCGTTGGCTGCGGGTTAAACGAAATTACGCCTTTGGCGAACTCAAGTGGCACGTAGCCAGCTGTCGCCAGACGGTGGAAGCTTTACTCGCACCGCACCACCGCTTGGCAGCGGATGGCTACGATTCGATTCCCCGGCCGTAGCCACCTGTCGCCAGACGGTGGAAGCGACTGTTAAAATGGTTGGGTTGAATCGCTTTTTTTGGTTCGCCAGCCAATCGTCTGCCGATGGAACCTCTCGTGCAGTCGACTCGGTTCCACCTGACTCTATCGAGAACCACCCCCATGGCTCAACTCTCTTGGCTCGAACGTCTCTACTGGAAATACCTCTCCAAGCCAATCGCGGAGCGCGCTCTTTTCCTACACGTCCTCGATAACCCACTGACCTCCATCCTGGAAATCGGCATGGGGTCCGGTCAACGTATCGCTCAATTGCTAGCAATCAACGCGAAGGCCTCGGAGACCAAGCCAATCCGATACACTGCCATCGATCCCTTCGAATCGAACCACCAAGCCGCCAACTCCGGTCAGCCTTTGCTGAGCCTCAAGGCCGCTCACCGCATTCTCTCGGAACGCGGTGTCAAAGCCCACTTGATCCCAGGCGAACCAGCCAACTCGGTAGCTCGAGTCGCTCACAGCGTGTTGCCAAGCGACTTGGTCATCATCGATGGATTCTGGGAAAACTCGGATGCCAACGGCCAAGCGATCGCGCAATGGCTGCCCCGTTTGTGCCACGTTCAATCGACCATCTTCGTGGCCAGATCCCCAGGCGCACCCTTAGTAAAAGTCGCCGTACCGAACACCGCAATGCCCGTCGTACAGCCCAAGGCAGCTTAGACCGCATGCGTGCGGTCCTGCAACGCGTTTCGAGCGCAAGGGTCACAGTCGACCAAGCCGTCGTCGGCCAAATCGCCCACGGCTGGCTCGTTCTCCTGGGAGTCGAGCAAGGCGATACGGTCGAATCGGTTCGGTGGCTCTCGGAGAAAACCGTCCACCTGCGAGCCTTTGCCGATGATCAGGGCAAGATGAACCGATCGGTCTTGGACCTCGCTGGCCAAGTCCTCATCGTCTCGCAGTTCACCTTGGCCGCCGAGTGCCGCAAAGGACGCAGGCCCAGTTTTGAGCGCGCAGCGGTGCCCGACGAAGCCCGAAAACTCTACGAGCTTTTTTGCGATCAAGTCGCTTCGATGGGAGTGCCCGTCGAACGCGGAATTTTCCAAGCCGACATGCAAGTCGCTTTGGTCAACGATGGGCCTGTGACCTTCGTGATCGATCACCCGCAATGACCCATCAGCAAGTCGATCTGCGCGACGCGATTCTCGATGTCCTGGCGCGTGATCTGCTGCAAGCGCTCGATGCTGAACGACTCGATGGTGAAACTGGCGATCGCTGTTGCCTGCTTGAGGGCTTGGACAAAGAGCCTGCGGTCGATCGCAATGGTGGATCGCTCGCCGAGAATCTCTGGGTCCATGTTCGCGCATAGGTGGCCCAAAAGACCGCCGGCAAAGCTATCACCGGCTCCGGTCGGATCGATCAAGCGATCGCTGGGGTAAGCCGGAATCGCCAGCATCAGATCAGGTCCGAGCACAAAACAACCGTGCTCGCCTTTCTTGAGAATCACCCACCGTGGACCCATCGCCTGAATGCTCCGAGCCGCTTGGACGTAATTCGACTTGCCCGTGAGCTGTTTGGCCTCGACATCGTTGATGAATAACCCATCGATTTTCGCAAGCACTTGCAGCAATTCCGAACGGGTCGTATCGATCCACATATCCACCGTGTCGGCAAACACCAATTTGGCCCTTGAACATTGGTCGAGGACTTGACGCTGGACAGTGGGGATAGCGGCCGCCAAGAAGACGATTTCGGAATCAGCGTAAAAATCAGGTACGCAGGGACGGTATCGGTCGAATCCGTGCATTTGGATCTCGAGCGTCTGGCGGTCCTGATAATCTTGCTCGTAGCGACCTCGCCAAAAATACGATTTGGCTAACGAATCGTGGGTAACTCCGCGCCAGTCGACTCCGTGATTCTGGAAACTTCGGGTATAATCCGCTGGCCAATCGTTCCCAGTGCGACCTAGGAGCCGCACCCGTGTGTAGAAACCAGCCGCATAAGCAAAATAACTGGCGCTGCCTCCAAGGACCCGTTCCCGTTTGCCGGCGGGAGTTTCTACCGAGTCGATAGCCAACGTCCCAACGCAGAGCATGTTCATCGATGCAGGTCCCCATCCATAAATTCATACGCAATTCAATGTTTCGACCACCCTGGTACTTGCGAAGCGGTCACTTGCAAACGGTGATTACTGGATTTTATCGTCCGATCGCAGACCTGCCACCTCGGATCGCCCATCGCTGTCCACTGGGTGATTCGCTCGGTCACATGCTGGTCCATGAGAATTCCCCAGAGCACCCCAGCGATCGGCCGGCGGTTTTGCTCCTGCATGGCTTGGGCTCGTCGCATGAAGGGACTTACATGACCAACATCGCCGATGGATTAGTGCGCAAGGGATTCCGGGTGTTCCGAGCCGATTTGCCCGGCGCAGGCAAATCGTACATCGAGACGCCTATGCCTCCGCACGGAGCTTGTTTCGACTCGATCCGCAACTGTTTGGAACACTTATGCCAATCGCTTGGACTCGCCGATTGGAACCTAGCGGGGATCTCCCTGGGTGGCAACATCCTGCTGAGAATGCTTGGAGACTGGAAGCCTGGACGTGTGAAAATCCACCGCGCGATCGCCCTGGCTCCCCCGATCGATTTGGATGCTTCTTGTAGAAACGTCGAACAAGGAATCAATCGACTCTACGCGGTTTATTTCTTAAGAGCCTTGCGCAAGCAAGCCCAAGCGCGCGGCGAGCATTGGCCGCAGTGGAAGAAGCTTTTAGCCCAAGCCGACTACGGGTCCTTGCGACGATTTGACGACTCGGTCACCGCGCCGTTGGCTGGATTCAAAGATTCGCAAGACTACTACTCGACGGGCTCCTCAATGAACTGGCTCAATCGCATCAAGGCGCCGGTCAAGATCCTCGTCGATCGGCATGACCCGATCGTCCCGTATCGGCTGTTTCCCAATGCAGACTATTCGCCAACGACCGAGTTGATTGTCACCGATCGTGGGGGCCACGTCGGATACCTCCGCAAAGGAACATCTCCGGGCGCCTTCGAACGATGGGCTGACCGGTGGATCGTCGAAACACTCAGCGACGACCAAGCTTGGTAGACATCAGCCATGGATGAAACTCGATTTCCAAGCCTGTTGCATATCGAGATCAGGAAACGAGTCCTAGCCCAGCGATGCCCTGCAGACTAACACTGCGAGCTTTAGACTGCGAGCTTTAGACTGCGCGCTTTAGACTGCGAGCTTTAGACTGCGCGGTGGGCTTGAAGATCCTCCAAGTCGACAAATTCCAAAGTGGAAATGTGCGTCGATTCAAGAACCACCTCCGGCGCCATTCCCGCTTCGAGTGCTTCTTTCCACCGCAGCACGCACAAGCACCATTGGTCCCCGGGTTTGAGCCCTGGAAATTGGTACTGCGGGA
Organism: Planctomycetota bacterium; assembly: GCA_026692845.1. Classification (GTDB taxonomy): domain Bacteria; phylum Planctomycetota; class Planctomycetia; order Pirellulales; family Pirellulaceae; genus JBKCUI01. The sequence continues at coordinate 20,894 of JAPLNM010000111.1, forward strand.
CCGGTGTGGACAAATCGTTACCGCGAGCCCGAGAGAATTTCAAAAAGTCCTCGGTCATCCGAGCACAAACCAAGTGCATTCCGTGGTCGTCAACTCCTGTGCGGCAACATCCATCCCGAAAAAAACCCGTCATCGGATCGAACGAACAGGGTTGCAACTCCGTGCCTAATACATTGCTTGCTCCGGCCATTGGGCTTGTCCTCTTTGGTTTTCTTTTGCCCCGGTCAACACGGGTTCTGCTCGACGCTCCATCGCAAGTATAACCGGACGGCTAACGGACGAATCGGTGCGATCGGTGCGTAGGGAGAGAAATCGGGTTATACTGGGACTCCATTGCGGTGGCCCTCGGCAATGTGCACGACGGCTTGGCACCCCCGAAACCAAACAAAGCGATGCCCGAAAAATCGATGCCAGAAGAGAACCCCCAAGAGTCCCTTGAAGCGACCACCGAAGAGACAACCGAACCGGCCGTATCGGACCAAAGCGTTGGTTGGACTCCCGAGCCGATCCAAGCGCGGACCAAGCCCCCTGGGCCGTCGGTTCTCCGACGCCTCCTGCCGCCAGTCCTCGGTGGATTGACCTCGATCCCGATCGCCATCGGGATCCTGTGGTATGGCTTTGGCAAGGATATCGGCAACGCCGGTCCAACCATCGCAAGGTACATTCCCTGGCTGGTTCCTGAACACCTTCGCGGATCGGCTCGCTGGCGATACGATCCGAAGACCGACAGCAAACAAAAACAGTTCGATGCACCGGCTAACCTCGATGCGGGCGAATTCGGCCGCATCGGCGGCAACAAATAAACGACTAAAGCAAACGAAATAAACAGGAACTCGTCCAATGCGAATTGCCCCGATCCAATCCCTTGCGTTCAAGAGCCTTGCGTTCAAGAACCTTTCTTTTAAAAACTTCGTACTCGCCGGAGTCGTTCTTAGCTCCCAGTTCGGCTGCAAGCCAGAGCAAGAGGTTCAAAAGGACCTCGCGGCTCAGAAACAAGCCGAGGCGGCTGCGGCGGCCGCCGCTGAGCCACCGCGAGTCGCCCAAAAAGCAGGCGTCGGAGTCGGTTCCAAAGGCCGATCGCTCGATGGTGGTTCGGAGAATAACCCGGCAACCATCATCTCCGGCCCGGCAGCAGCGTATTTTCGAACCAAAGAAAAAATCGTCTTCGAAATCCAAATCCCCCAAGCCATGAATTTGTACATGGCAGAAAAAGGGCGCAACCCGCGCAACCAAGACGAATTCATGCGCGATATCGTCGAATTCAATCGCATCCCTCTGCCGAAACTCCCCTCAGGCATGGTCTACCGCTACGACAGCGAAAAAGCAGAACTCTGGGTCGTCCCCGAATAGCAATCCGGCCAATTGGTCCCCAAGTTCACCCAAACCGCCTCGATCAACGATCGGCAGCGCCGTAGTTCAAACAGCCAGCGAGCACGAGCACGAGCACGAGCACGAGCACGATGAAATGCGATGCACGAACATCGAGTAACGATCGCTAGCGCGTTGGCGGCTCGCACTCCTGGATCCATACGCCGTACTCCGGATGCAGTACCAAGATCGAGTACTTCTTGACCGTCGACCATTCCTGCGTGCTTAACGACGCATAGTCCATCACCCCGCGCAGATCGGTATAAGCGTCTTTGTAGAAACGCACACTCCCGTCGCTGTGCCTTGCATAGACCTTCACATAAGCCCCCTCGATGGGCTTCTTGTTGTCTGAACTCAGGACCTGCAAGCGACCGAGTGGGACCGACATATTGACGTTGAGGGAATTCGAGTACAGTGGAACACTGCGCACGATGCCCCCCGAGACGACCTCGAGAATCATGTTGCGATTCTTGAGCTCCTCGGGCACTTTCCACTCCAGACGGTCCCACCCTACTTTGGGCTCCAAGTCCAGGACCTTCTTGAGATTCGGCTCGATGACCGACAACCTCGATTGGCTGCGACCCTGGAACGGATTGCGGCTGAACATCAGCTCGACATCCACAAAGTAATAATGGACCTGGACCTGCGCGATATTGCGGTGGGTGATCCAAATTTGTCCGTCTTTTTGTACAAGCTCCAATCCAGGGAGCTTCGATGCTCCTTGGTCGAGCGCCGTTTCACGGCCACCTTGCAATTCTCGCACCGCAGCGTTTTCAAACGACGGATCTACCTCTGGGCCGGAAGGATCGGCTCCTAGGGCCAGCGTTCCATTTTGCAGCGCCTGACGCTCACGGATCTGATCCCCTACCGTCTTGAACCACTCATTCCATCGAGGAACCGGATAAGCCTCGTATTTCTTGGCGATGGCTTCGGCTCGATCGTATTGCCCTGTCCGCATGGCAAAGTAAGCGTCGAAGTAGTCGTACTGCATCTGGGCTTCGCTCGTCGTGGATTGGCCTACCAAGTCGGCTCGATTCACCCTTTGGAAATTCGCGAGGGCCTCTTGCGTTCGATTTTGGATAAGTTGGTAGTATGTCAACAAGTATTTTTGGTTGATACGCAAGAAGGTTGACCAATTGCTCGTACTGACGGGCAAGCCCGTCGTTGAGGATCTTCCATTCGCGGCCCAAGCGATGGGTCCTGGCGACGACAATCGGGCGGAAATCCAAATGCTCATAATCGAGCCTGGACTCGACATCGACATGCATCAACGTGTGATCGAAATAGGGAAACGAATGACCAACGATCCGTTCGTCAGATTCGAAAAATTCTCGTAAGCGTCTCTCATCGCGATGCTGCAAGCTATAAGCCCAGAGAGTCGGCTTGTAGATCCCGATGGTATCGAGTTTGTCGAGGATTTGCTTCCAAAACGCTCCATCTTGCATCCGCCAAGCGATCCGATCGAAATCGATTTCCTGGATGTTGACCTTATCGAGCGCTGCGAGAACTTGGTCGTTACTACCCCAATCCGCTAGGTATTCCCAGGAACTGTCATCGATGTTCAGCGGTGCTTCGAGCACCCGAAGCGGACTCGAGGCGACGTGCGTAAGGTACTTGCCCTCGCTCGAGGCCTGGGCTCCGTAGTGCTGGAATGGACCGGCTGAGGGAAAGTAAAACACGTGGGACGTTTCAACGGTAGAGAAAGGATCCAAGAAAAACTCTTTGACCACGACGTTGCGGCCCGCCTCCAGGGGGATCGAACCTTGTGGAACCTGCATCAAAATCTGAAGCATTACCCGATTGCCCGAGGGGTTGGTCAGCACAACGCGATTGCGATAGGGAACCCCGATGACCAAGGCCTGGCGATCGACCGGCTTGGCCTTCGTATCGGCGCTTGCCAAATACATATTTTCGCTGAGCAATACTTTGGCTTCTTGCGCGGTGTCCTTCTGAGGATCTATTGGGCGATCCTCCTGGGCGATCGCTACGATACCTTGAGAGTAGACGAGACTTTTCCCATCGCTCTTGTAGATCCATCGACCATTTTCGATGCTAAGCGTCCCAGGCTTTGCGTCGAGGGGAAGATCGACAAAGGCCAAGGCCAAGAGGGCTTCGTTGCCGTTTCGAGCCGTCAAATGGAGGTGCTCGGAAAGGGCGTTTTGTGGGTTTTTAAGCACATCGAGCCAAAACAAACTGGGGATCACCAAGCTCGGTTTTTGTTCCGCAAGTTGGATGTGATCGAACTGCGATTCGGCCCATTTGCTTGTCGCTGCCAATGGCTCATAGAGTTGAAGTTGTTTTCTTGACAAACGTACAAGATCACGCCGGGAGTAAGCCGCTATATCCTCGGAAACAAAATCGTTTTTGGGAACCGCTTCATTTTCAAATTCTTCAATCACACGCTCACCCAGGGCAGGCATGTTCAATTCGTCTGCGAATCTCGCGGTTCCATCCATGCCATAACGATCGGCTTGCGATTTATCCTTGCCAGTCTCGCCGGCTTCCTGTTTTTCGAATAGTCTCGATTCCTTGCCCTCGCTGAGCGTTCGGCCTAAAGATTCCACGCCACGCATGCGTCGATTGTAAATACCGTTGCCACTGCCAACGCCTGGCATGCCACCTATTCCACTGCCACCCATGCCACCGCCACCCATACCCCCCCCGCCGCCACCCGGGGCAGCGAATCCGGGAGCATCGGGATTGCCCGATAATCGCTCAAATTCCATCGATTGGGGTGCATCCGCCAAATCCACAATACCAGCACTCTCTAGACCCAACGAACCGGTGTTGAGCGCCTGGGAAAAGACCGTCGCTTCCATGTCGAACAGCCGATTATGGCGTTTGAGTTCATCGTCCATGAGACGAACCAAGCCTGATTGCTTCTGAGGAAATCGCTTGGCCAAGAGGATTCTCTCGAGCGAATTGAGCTGTTCATAACGCCATGGAGCCAGATATCCCTCGAGGTTCTGTTCGAGGATCCAATCGTCGACCAATTGACGTGGGGATTTGTTCCGCAAATGGGGGATGACCACCCGTTGCATGAACTCCGGATCATGCTTGAGCAAGAACAGATGGAGTTCGTGACATGCCAGTTCGCTGTACTTGGCTTGTTTCTCCGAATCGCTGAGTTTGCTCCAGGTCCGCAGGCAATCAAATCGATTGAAACCCTCTTTATCCATCAGAAGCGAATGCATCAATGGGAATAGTTCAGCGATCGAGTTGTAAGCGCGAATGCGGGTCACACCGACATCCCCCAAGTCCGTGACT
>JAPLNM010000112.1:0-22647 GCA_026692845.1 Planctomycetota bacterium
AAGGCTCGTGCGAACTCCCAATATCGATCGCATCGCCCAACGCGGAGTCCTGTTTCGCAAAGCCTTTGTCTCGGCCCCAAGCTGCACGCCATGCCGAAGTGCCCTGCTCTCGGGCCAGCATTTCTGGAGGACCAAAGAAGCTTCTATTCTCCAGGGTGCCAGGTGGGAACCGAGCCTCCCTGCATTTCCTCTTTTGCTCCACGAAGCCGGCTACCACATCGGGGAAAGCTTCAAAGTATGGAGCCCCGGCTCACCGGTCGATGCACCTTATGGGGCCGGAAAATTCGCCTACGAAAAATCGGGCAAACGCTGGAACGATTTCTCCGAGAACGTTACGCAAATGGTCAACCAAGGAATCCGTTTCGAAGGGGCCAAACAAACACTCCTAGACGAAATGGCTTCGAACTTCGATCAGTTCCTCGGGGATCGTCCCGAAGGCAAACCGTTCTGCTATTGGTTCGGACCGACCAACGTCCATCGCCAGTGGGTCCAAGGCTCCGGGAAACGACTTTGGGGATTCGATCCTGAGGAGTTCAAGGGCAAGCTCCCAGCGTTCCTGCCCGATGTGCCCATCGTTCGAGAGGATCTTGCCGATTACTTCGGAGAGATCGCCGCCTACGATGCGGGCGTCGGCATGCTGCTCGATCGGCTCGATTCGAGCGGGCTTGCCGATTCGACGATGGTCATCGTCAGCGGCGATCATGGCCCTCCGGGTTTCCCCCATGGCAAATGCAATCTTTACGACTTTGGAACTTCGGTGACTCTGGCCATCAGTGGACCGCAGATCCCACCCGATCGCGTGATCGACGACTTGGTCAGTTTGACCGATATCGCGCCGACGATTCTCGAATCGGCCGGCCTGCCGATCCCCGAGAGCATGACGGGAAAAAGCCTCTTGCCGATGCTTCGCAGCGAGCGGAGTGGCAAGCTCGATCCGAATCGAACCTCCGTTTTTGTCGGTCGAGAGCGGCACGTCGAGTCGGCCCGCGCCGACTTTAGCCCCTACCCCCAACGCGCCATACGGACCGACGACTATCTGTTGATCATCAACTTTCGACCCGAGCGCTGGCCGCTCGGGGACCCTTATGGATTGGACGCCCCTGAGCCCCCGACCTACGAGCAGATTCAAAGAAACACCCGTACGACGCATCCGGACGAAGATGCAGGTCCGACGAAAGCTTGGTTGGTAACCCATCGGGACAATCCGCTTTATAAGCCGTTCTATCAGAGGGCTTATGGCAAACGACCTCGGGTGGAACTCTACGACCTTAGGAGCGATCCGCAACAGATGACCAATGTTGCCCAAGAGCCACGGTACCAGCAAATCCGCAGCGAGCTCGAGGATCGGCTGATCCAGGAGTTGACAGCCACTGGGGATCCTCGCATGGAGCTAGAGGGGCAATTCTACGAAACTCCACCGATGTCTGGTCCATTGGTCCAACAAGGGCCCGCGAGCAAGGCCAAGCAGCGGTAGACTATCTAGCCGCACGGGCCCAGCAGGTCGCCTACTTCTTCGGATCCAAGTTCGCGTCGAGTTGCTCTTGGGTGAGCTTCGACGTGACCCCCTGTTCGGGAATCTCTGCTTTAGCCAACCACAAGCAGGCGTTGAGAATCAACTTGCGAAACGAATCGTTCCCCCAGTTGTTATGGAAGTGACCGCCGGTGAATCCAAATCCGCGACCCGAATCAGGGCGCTCGACGGTCCAGAGCATCGCCTCGGCCCGGCCTAGATTGGCTTGGATATGCGGATAAGGCCCCGGGGGGTAGACATAGGGTCCGTTGCGGACGGCATCGGAGGGTGCAGCGACCAAGATCGGCACAAATTTGCCACTGCTTGAATCGGCTGGCGAGGCGCCTGGAAGATCGTTCACAAAACGCATGTTGAAGTACCACTCGTCCTTGACCGAGAAAGGTTCGACTCCACGCGTGATAGGATGCTCAGGCAACTGCGAGAATTCCGGAGACCACATCGGATTGCAGGAGAACATATGCTCGTAATGGCCGCCGATCCACTTCTTGAACTCCTTGCCCGCTTGGTCCGATACGATCTCGACGGCATAGTGCATGCAACCGATACCGACCCCTTTGCTCGCTAGCGCATCGATCTTCTTGAGACGTCGTCCCGACTCCTGGACCGCTTCGTGTCCCCCACCTCCATCCATGTAAAAGACGATCGCATCGGCTCGATCCAGCACCGATTCGTCCTTGGGCCAGCCATTGAGCGAGGTGTCCACGGCGATTGGCAAGCCGCTTTCTTGGAGGCATCGCGAGAGGAGTTGAACTCCCGCGTTGAACTCATGCATTCGAGGAGGGTGCGAGGGCCGACCTGCGATCAAAACAATGCGTTTGTTGGTTGCCGACGGCTCGGGGCCTTGCGCGCAGAGCCAATCGCCTCCAAAGAGTCCAAGGCTCGCTTGAGTTACGAATCCAAACACCAACATCCAACTTGCTCTCGGAATGCCCATCGCGATGTGCTCCAACGGTGGAAGAATTTCAAAAGGAGAACTAGCGGCAAGCCCCGTTGCTTGCCTGCTTTTAAACCATAACAACCCGACTGCCTTGTTTAGATAGCATAAGCCTGATTCTAAAAATATTTTTTCCGCGTGGGCAGTCGAGTGACCAGACGTGTCACGAGCCGAGCGCAAACTAGATACCGTTGAGAATGGGATTGAAGCTCAAGCCAAACCAGGGAGGAAACCATGCTTGCACTGAGTCGATTGGTAGGAGAAAGGATTTTGATTGGCGAGGATATTGTCATCGAGGTCCGAAAGATCACGGGGAGTCGAGTGGTCATCGCAGTGGGAGCCCCCGACGATGTGGTGATCGACCGGGAGGAAGTTTTCGAGCGAAAGCTCGACGACGACCAAAGGTACGAGATGTGCGAAACGCCGCAGCAGGACCGCAGGATCCGCCAGGAGCGAGAGGATGTTCGGGAAACCGAAGCATCCTATGGCAATCGATTGTTCCGTCTGCTTTGACGGCACAATCTTGCGGCAGGATTCAACTGCATGAATTTCGCAGCGTTATTTCGCAGCGTTATTTTACAGCGACCGATTCGCGGATCTTTTCCAGAAGTTTCTTGGTGGCCTTGATCCCGTCGTCAGGGCTCAACCGGGAACCTTCGTACTCGATTCCGACCCAGCCGCGATAGCCTGCGTCCAAGACGATTTTCATCATCTTTGCAAAATCGATCTTGGACTCGTTGCCCTGCTCATCGAAATCATAGCTCTTGGCAGAGACAGCTTTGGCAAGAGGCATCAGGTCGGTGACACCTTGGTAGCGATCGTAGTCGTAGAAATTCCCGAAATCGGGCAACGTCCCGCAGTTGTCCATGCCCGTGGCTCGGATCGTCTCGGATAGCCACTTGCCATTGGAACTCAACCCACCATGGTTCTCGACAATCACGTTGATCCCAAGCGGTTTGGCGTATTCGCTCAAACGACGCAGGCCGTCAGCCGCTAACTTCGAACCTTCTTCGTAAGGCTTATCGGTCTCTGCATTGACACGGATCGAGTGGCAACCGAGATACTTCGCCGCGTCGACCCACTTGTAGTGATTCTCGACGGCCGTCGTCCGCTTGGCCGCGTCGCTGTTGCCCAAGCCCCCCTCGCCATCGATCATGATCAGCACATTGGTGACCCCAAGATCGCTCGTCCGCTTCTTCATCTCCTCAAGGTACTTCGCATCCTTGGCTTTGTCCTTAAAGAACTGATTGACATACTCGACGCCATCGATGCCGAATCGCTCTTTGGCGACTTTCGCAAAATCCAAATTGTCGATCTCTTTGGCAAACAGCGGCTTGTGCAACGACCACTGGGCTAGCGAAATCTTGTAAGCCTTGTTCGGTCCGGTGTCTTGCCCCAAACTCCATCGGGAGCTGGCAGTCAAAGCCAAGGCCGTCGCGGAACTAGCCAAGAAATGTCGTCGATTGGTGGATTGCATAAGGACCAGAGGTTATAAAAAAGCCAAAGGGTGGGAAAGGCAGGTCGATCGGCGGAGGCGGATCGCGTGTCCCCTGATTTTATTTTGGGTAGGTATCTCGGGCAAGCAATACAGCAGCAGGAAAGTCAAAAACAATCCATCCTATGTCCAAACGACCCTCCCAGAGATCCTCATTGGAATACTCCCCAGGCGAGCCGGAACTGATCCTACTGGATGTCCAATGGGACAGCGAATCGACAATCCCTCAAGAAATCGAAGCGCTACTGGCCAAGGCCGATCAAAGGCTCCAAGCCTACTGGGATTCCTGGCACCGCAGGCCGATCGAGCAGTACGTCGCGTGCGACTTTCGCGACGTCTGGCGAGCCATGCACGCGGTCAAAACTCTTGAGCTTCCGATCGGAAACCTTTTTTGCGAATGGGGGTGCGGGTTCGGAATCGTCACGGCCTTGGCCGGAAAACTCGGTTGGGATGCCGTCGGGATCGAAGCCGAGGAGTTCCTCGTCGAGCAAGCCCGTCAGTTCGTGCGTTCCGAAAACATCCCCGCCGAAATCTGGCACGGAAACTTCCTGCCCAGCCGCGCCGAACGCTTGGCCAAACGCCAAGCAAACCACGCTTCGTTGTTCCACCAAATCCCCAGTGTCTATCTATCCGAGTCCTTGGCCGTAGACGACTTTGCCACCATCTTTGCCTACCCTTGGCCCGGCGAAGATTACTTCCTCAAAGACGTCTTCAGATACTATGCGGCCGACCAAGCCATCTTGGTGATGTTCCTAGGACCTTACGAAATCGAAATCTATCGCAAGCAACACCAGGGCCTTTAGACCCTTTTTCGCTCACAAATTCCGCAAGAGAGCCGGAATCTTAGAGTCAACGCGTCGAGCTGCGAAGGATCTGGGCCAGAAGAGGCAGCAATTGCTTCTTGCGACTGACGATGTTGGGCAACTCGTATAGACCACGATCCAAACACGGATAGTTGATCTCGTCCCAGGCGTCGGATTCCTTGGACAAGAGCAAAAGCGAACCGTTGCTGACCACGTCGGTCACCAGCAACGCGGAAAACTGCAAACGCTGTTTGCTGGACAACTCTTCGAGCCCTTTTCGGAGCTCTTCCTTGCGATCCCAAAACAGATCGAACCCGGTCTCTTCGATCTGAGAGATCGAAAAACGAATGCCATGCTCGGTAAACTCCTTGCAATCCTCTCGGACCACTTCGGCAGGCGAGCAGTTGCGAAGGGCCGAGCCGATCTCGAAGAACTCCTTGGCGTACTGCTCGAGGTCGACTTTGCACAATTGCTCTAGCCAGACCAATATATCGCGGTCGATTTGGGTGGTTGTCGGTGATCGCAAATAGAGCGTATCGGAGATGATCCCAGAGGCCATGCACAGAGCGATTCCGGCCGGAGGGTCGATTCCAGCGGCTCGGTATTGCCGGGCCACGAGCGTGCAGGTCGAACCGACCGGTTCGTTGATAAAGCGGATCGGTTGGGTCGACTTGAGCGAACCTCCGATCCGATGGTGATCGAGGACTTCGAGAATATCGGCATCTTCGGCCCCATTGACCGCTTGGCTCAACTCATTGTGGTCGACAAGCACTAGCTTGGGCTTCGGCGGATTGACCAAATCCGATTTGCTGACGGCTCCTACCAACTGACCCAAATCGTTGACCACCGGAAAGATCGCTTGTTGGATCCGTTCGGTTTTCAAGCGAGCCTCATCGATCGGTTGTTTGGAGGACAAGGTGACAAAGTCCTCATCGATCGCTGAATCGATAAAATGCGAGGATTTGATTCGCATGGCTGTCGTCGCGGTGTCGTAAGGACTGCGCAAAACCGAGACGCCTCGGGACTTCGACAGCTCGACGAGCCCATCGGATAGAGCATACCCACCGGTGATGATGATCGCTCGCACACCGTGTTCGACTGCCGGAAGTTGGATCGTTGGCCGATCGCCACAAACGACCATGAGCTTTTCGGCTGGGAAACGTTCCATCCGCTCGGTGAATCCACCGGCGCTCATCGCACCGACCATCACCATGAGTTCATCGTGTTGTTGCGGGTCGATCGAATGCTGGAAGGAACCGCCGAGGATTTCTCGCACTTTTCCCAAACTCGTTCGGACCGTCCGTGTCTTGAGCGGATCGGCATCGTCTCGGAAAATCAGGTCCATGAGTTGCAGCAGCGAAAGGATGCCGACGACCTTGCGATCCTCGTCGACGACCGGAATGGCTCGTACATCCTGGCCCTTCATCCGTTGGTAAACCTCGTAAAAGACCTCCCCTCGCTTGGCCGTCACCGGTCCCTGGGCACAGAGGCTCAGGAGTTCAGGGCGCACATCCATGACAATCCTTGGGGGGGCCACACCGGCACGCTTCAATACGAATTCGGTGCGTTGGTTCGGGGTGCCGCAACAGGCAGCGATCGCATCGGGACGATGGGTTTTTTGTAAAAAATCCGCATAAGCGATCGCCGAGCAAATCGCATCGGTATCCGGATTTCGATGCCCAAAAACCAGCGTACTCATAAAATCCTATTTTCAATGACTGCCAACGAAAACCAACGATTTCTGTAGGATTGCTCCGGAACCCAATCTCCGAATCTCCCAAGTTAGCCGAACCGAGCCAAAGTCTAACATATCTCAGCTTATCCAAGCAGGGACAAAATTGACCCACAGCACCAGATCGGATACCTACTTGCAAACTTGATCGTCCCAAGCGACCATGGAAACTCAGCAAGGGCGCGTCGTTTGTCCAGACGTGCTCAACTCCTTAACGATGGATCTAACATGCTTGATATTCAGCTTCCCGATGGAACCGTTGTTTCCCATCCGGACGATGCTACTCCTCTCTCGATCGCCAATTCGATCGGCTCTAGACTCGCCAAAGCCGTTATCGCGGCCCAAGTCGCCGGAAAAGTCATCGACGCGACCGGCCCGCTAAAGCCTTTTGCAAACGGCTCGCCGATCCCGTTAAAACTCCTGACCGAGAAAGATCCCGAAGCGCTCGACGTGCTCCGGCACTCCAGCGCCCACATCATGGCTAGGGCCGTCATGCGGCTCTATCCGGAGGTCTCGCTGGCCTTCGGTCCGACCATCTCCAACGGCTTCTACTACGACTTCTTGATGCCGCACAAGCTCACCGAAGAGGACTTTGCCAAAATCGAACAGGAAATGGCAGCGATCATCGCCAAGTCCGAGCCGTTTGAGCAATTCGCGCTCGGTCGCCAAGACGCCGTCTTACTATGCAAAGACATGAACCAAGGGCTCAAGGTCGAGCATATCGAAACCGGCCTAGCAAGCCATCCAGAATTAGGCTTTTACCGCCAAGGCGAATTCGTCGATCTGTGCCGCGGGCCACACATCCCCGATGCCGGACGCGTCAAAGCCTTCAAAATCATGAGCGTCGCCGGTTCCCACTGGAAAGGGAACATGGCAGGCCCCCAGCTCCAACGCCTCTACGGAACCGCTTGGTTCGACAAAAAGGATCTCCAAGCCCACCTCGATCAGCTTGAGGAAGCCAAGCGCCGGGACCACCGTGTGCTCGGCAAAAAACTCGGCCTCTACCAAATCACCCCCGATGTCGGCCAAGGCATGTGCCTGTGGATGCCCAAGGGGGCCAGGATCCGCGGTCTACTCGAGGACTTCCTCCGCCGCGAAATGCTCAAACGTGGCTACGAACCAGTCTACAGCCCTCACCTCGGACGGGTCGAACTGTATGAAACCAGCGGCCACTTTCCCTACTACCGAGATAGCCAATTCCCACCCCTGTTCGTCCACGACGCAGGCGCTTTAGTCGACGCCTGGGCGCGTCGCCTTGGCGAGGACGAAACCTTCGGAGCCCAACAAGAAACCATGTTCTTGCAAGCCGCCGAAGTCCTAGGTTTCGACAGCGCGACCTACAGCAAGGCCGAGGGCAAACAAGCCAAACTCGATGCCCTGAACAATTGGCAACGAAACCACGAGCGATTCTTGGTCAAACCCATGAATTGCCCCCACCATGCCCAAATCTTCAAAGCACAGCCCCGGTCCTACCGCGATCTGCCGCTGCGACTCTTCGAATTCGGTACCGTTTACCGGTACGAACAAACCGGGGAACTCAACGGCATGCTGCGCGTCCGTGGGCTGACCCAAGACGACGCGCATATCTTCTGCACCGCAGAACAAGTCGAACAGGAGTTTCGAAACACCATCGAACTGACCCGGTTTGTCCTCGAGTCGGTAGGACTCCAAGACTACCGCGTGCAGCTATCGCTCCGAGATCCCAAAAGCGACAAATACGTCGGCAGCGAAGAAAACTGGCAAAAGGCCGAAGCCGCCCTGCGAAAGGTACTCGAAGAATCCGGCCTGAATTTCACCACCGCCGAGGGCGAAGCCGCCTTCTACGGGCCCAAAGCCGACTTCATGGTCCGCGATTGCATCGGCCGACATTGGCAACTCGGTACCGTTCAGCTCGACTACAACCTCCCCGAACGCTTCGAACTCGAATACGCCGGCGGGGACAACAAGTCCCACCGACCTGTCATGATCCACCGAGCCCCCTTCGGCTCGATGGAACGCTTCGTCGGTATGCTCATCGAACACTTCGCAGGTGCCTTCCCCATGTGGCTCGCTCCAGAGCAAATCCGCATTTGCCCACTGAGCGAAAAAACCAACGATTATGCGGTCGAACTCGAAAAAGTCTTCACCGAAGCCGGCTTCCGCGTGACCACCGATTTGCGCGGCGCGAAAGTCCAAGCCAAGATCCGTGACGCCCAGCTCGATCTGATCCCCTACATGGCCGTCATCGGACCCAAAGAAGCCGAAACTCGCTCGATCGCCCTGCGAGATCGTATCGCCGGCGAACTGGGCACCAAACCGCTCGACGAAGTCATCGCCATGCTCACTGAGGAAGTCAACTCGCGACGCATCCGACAAGTCGCTGACAAAAAGTTCGCAGAACCACCACCAGCCGCCGAAGCATCGAGCCACGAGTACTAATCCATCATGAGCCAGGATCCAAAACTGCCGGCAAGAAGCGCCGAAAAAGTACTCTCCGAAGAATTCTTTATCGCTCGTTCCAAAATCCTCGATCTGGCTGCCACCCTCGATCGCCTTGAACGAGCCGATGGATCCCTCGAGGCTCTGCATCAACTCAAGCTCCTCGAACAAGGCATGGAAATCCTTCTCGACGATCAATCCGACAAGGCCAAGCGAGTCCAGTTGCTCATGAGCCGTCCCTACGATCCCGATTGGCGAAAAAACTATGGACTACATTGATCCCCACATCCACATGGTCTCCCGCACCACCGACGACTACGAGACGCTGGCTCGTATGGGGTGCGTCGCGATGAGCGAACCGGCCTTCTGGGCCGGATTCGACCGCGGTAGCGTCGAGAGCTTCCGCGATTACTTCAGACAACTCACCGAGTTCGAGCCCAAACGCGCAGCCCAGTTCGGTATCAAGCACTACACATGGCTTTGCATCAACGCCAAAGAAGCCGAAAACGTTTCGCTCTCACGCGAAGTCATCGCCATGATCCCCGAATTCCTCGACGCGAGCAACGTCCTTGGAATCGGTGAAATCGGCCTAAACAAAAACACCAAAAACGAATCGACCATCTTCCTCGAACACGTCGATCTGGCCGCCCGGTACAACCAACAAATCCTCATTCATACCCCCCACCTGGAAGACAAATACCAAGGGACCAAAATGATCCTCGATATGCTCGTCAGCGACGCGCGAATCGAGCGATCGCGAGTCCTGGTCGACCACGTCGAAGAACATACCATCCAAGAAGTTCTCGACCGAGGTTTCTGGGCCGGGATGACTCTCTACCCGATCACCAAGTGCACCCCGGCACGCGCCGCCGATATGATCGAACGATTCGGTACCGAACGGCTCATGGCCAACTCCGCCGGCGACTGGGGACCAAGCAAACCCACCGCCATCCCTGACTTGATCATGGAACTCAAACGACGCGGTCACTCCCGCGATCTGATCCGCAAAATCGTCTACGAAAACCCCTGCGAGTTCTTCTCACAAAGCAAAAACTTCAAGGCGCCGATCGCGGCACCATGAACTTGATGCACGCGGGCTTCTGTGCCGTAATCGAATGACCTGTCGGTTTAAGAAATCCAGTCCCCCGATCGATCGAAAACGAGTGGACTGTGTTGCTGTCTTGATTCTCAGCCAATAAAAACTGACCCGTCGGATCGATCCGGAAGTTGCGCGGGGTATTGCCCAACGTCGAAAAATTCTCAACGCGAACTGCACCCCCATCCTTCGGACTGATCGCAAACAACGCTATCGTGTTGTGGCCTCGATTGCTCCCGTAAACAAATCGACCCGACGGATGCACCAAAACCTCAGCCGTTGACCAGCTTGCTTGCAACGTCTCCTCCGGTACACTTCCGACCGTCGCGATCTGGGTCAACGTCCCAGTCTCTGAATCCCAAGCGGCGCTCGTGAGCGTCATGCCCATCTCGTTGATGATGTAGACCAGTTTGCCCTCTGGATGGAATGCCAAGTGCCGAGGGCCTGACCCGCCAGCAAGCTTGAAAAATGGGGTCGGTCCAGGGATTAACTTCTTGCTGGCCCCATCGAGCCGATACACCAAGACTTGGTCCAAACCCAAATCGGCCACCAATACCCATCGGTTCGTCGGGTCGACCATCGCACAGTGCGCATGGGGCCCTTTCTGCCTGGCCGCATTCGGACCACTACCCTGATGCTTGACCATCGAGCTCTCGGGTTCAAGCGATCCGTCGGCCCGGATCGGGAATAGACATACCGAGCCGCTGCCATAGTTGGAGACCACCGCGAATTGGCCCGCCGGGTCGACCGTGACATGACAAGGCCCATCGCCACCGACGCGTTGGACATTCAACAGCTTCAACTGCAATGACTTTTCATCGGACAAATCCACCGCTTGGTAGGCCGCCCGATCGAATTGATAAGCCGCCAGCGACGCGGCTCGCTCCTGATCGTTGATCGCCGTCTCGGTCACAACGTACAGAACATCCAGCGTCGGATGCATCGCAAAAAACGACGCCTTGGATTGCTTGGCTACCAATCGTGGCTCGACCATCGATCCATCGGAGTTCAAACGGCTAGCGTAAATTCCAGGACCATACCCACCGATCCAAAAGACCTGACTACTAGCTGCTGGACTGCTGGCTGCTGGACTACTAGCTTGCTGTGCATGCAAAGTCTCGTATCCCCCCATCGGTAATAGGCTCATGAGAAACAGACCAAAGAAGCGGCGGGTCGTTTTGAACATAGAATCGTCCGTTGGTTTTGCAAAAGGAAATAATGATAAGACACAACACTCAAGACGCAACGATCGACCGAGTCCTTACATCCGCTCGACGAGTCCGATCCCCAAGAGCTCCAAGCCGCACTTGAGCGTCCTGGCCACAATCGAGGATAGCTTGAGCCGTGAATACCCCTCGGCTTGCGATTGGGAATTCAACACCGAGCATTGCTCGTAGAAACTGCTGTAGAGTTTTGCTAAATCGTACAAGTAGTCTGTGATCAAATTCGGCGTGTAGTCCTGCATCGATTGCTGTAGCATTTCCTCGAATCGGACCAAATGCAGCGCCAGTGCCAACTCAGATCCCTCAGTCAGATTCAAGGGGGATAACTCCCACTGCGCTTGCTGCCAACCCTTGTCCTCGGCCTTGCGCAAGATACTGCGGATCCTCGCATAGGAGTACTGGATATAAGCCGACGTGTTGCCATCGAGCCGAACCATCTTGTCCATGTCAAAGATGTAGTCGCTGGTTCGGTTGTGGGAAAGATCGGCGTACTTGATCGCTCCTAGACCGACGGTTTGAGCGATATCAAGACGCTCTTGGTCGTCCATCTGAACTCCAGTCCCTACCAATCGGTCTGGATTGCATACGACCTCCATCGCCCTTGCGACGGCTTCGTCGAGCATCGGTTCAAGACCGACGGTGCTCCCTGAACGGGTCTTGAACGGCTTGCCATCGGTTCCCATGACCGTTCCGAAACTGATGTGGCGAAAGTCGGTCCGTCGGAGTCCGATTTTATCGAGCACGGAAAAGAGTTTTCGGAAGTGCTCGCCTTGGCGATGATCGACGACATACAAAGAGATGTCTGGCGAAAATTCGCGCTCCCGAAACATCGCCGTTGCGATGTCGGTCGTCGCGTAAAGGTAGGCTCCATCCTGCTTTTGCACAATCATCGGGGTGTCGGAGCCGTCGAGGAAAACGCAGACCGCCCCGTCGCTCTGGACTGCAAGCCCTTTGGCAAAGAGTTCTTCGACGACGGCGCTGAGCATGTCATGGTAGAAACTCTCGCCATACCAATGGTCAAACTGAACGTTCAACCGGCGATAGATGGTATCGATCTCGTCGCGGCAATTCGGAAGAAACTCGTTCCATAGCTTCAAGTTTCCATCTTCGCCTCGGTGCAATCCGGCTGTCTCGGCCAACACCTTGTCGTAGATCTCCTGATGCGCCATCGACTCGGCCATGAGCACGGTGTCCTGCTGTGCGTCGGCGATCTTTTTCGCATTGCTGTGGAACTCGTCCTGTGCCGTTATCACCGCGCGCTGGGCTGCTGAGAGTTCCTTGGCTAGCTTCTTGTCGGCAGGTGCAGCCTGGAGCTTGACTTGGACCTGTTCGACGCGACGCTGGGCAAATTCGATCGCCTGCTGGAGCTTCGGTACCTGGGCCAGCGCCTCTTGGTAGCCACTGATAGCCTGGACCTTGCGGTACAATCGACTCAACTCAGCTACCGGATGTTTTTGATAAGCGGCCTGATCGCAAAAGTGCTTGTAGCCGTAGATGATCATTCCAAACTGGGTGCCCCAATCCCCAAGGTGATTGTCGGTGATGACGTTGTGCCCCAAGAATCGCAACACCTTGGATATCGCATCTCCAATGACCGTCGAACGGATGTGCCCGACATGCATGGGCTTGGCGACGTTGGGCGAGGAGTAGTCGATAACGATGGTCTTAGCCGGCTGGACTTGGGTCACGCCAAGCCGTGGATCGCTGTAGGCTTTCTGGAGTTGCCCAGCGAGCCATGCAGGCGCCAATCGCAGGTTGATATAGCCAGCCCCAGCGACGCTGACCGATTGGCAGATGTCCGACAAATCCAATCGATCCACAACACTCTGGGCGATTTCAAGCGGTGGCTTGCCCAATACCTTTTGCAAAGGCATGGCAATGTTGGCTTGGTAGTCGGCCAAGCCCGGATCGCGCGACGGTACGATCCTTTCCAGGGACGAATCGACCAAGGCAGGGTCGCTTAGCAGTTCTTGCAATACCTTGCGGAATCGCTCGCGAATGGCGGTGAGGATTTGCATCGCTACAGGGATTTTCTAACTAAGAGGTTTTCTTTTTATTTTGGCCGATGGGAATCGGCATCGGGCCGGCAAACGCGTCAAAGATCACCAGAAGATTCAGAAGGCCTGCGACGGCCGTATAGAGCGAGCCAAGATCAAATCCCGCAGAGTCCTCGTTGTTCCACTTCGATAGCCAGTCGGGATTGCCCTCACCGGGATAACCCTTCGGTGGCGGAGCCATGAACCCCCCAAGAAATTGCTGATCGGCCGGTCGTGGTCCAATCCGCGACTGAAGGATCATGGGAAAGGCAGGAATTCCGACAAAGGCTTGGGCATAGGCGTGAATCCGAAAATCCTGGCTGCTGTCCTTGGCGATTTCCTCTCGGCCTTTCTTAGATAGCAGCCGATAGAGATTGGTGACCTTGAAGGTGTTTGGATAAGCGTACACGACGCGACCTCGGCCGATGACAAAGCCGGCCAAGAAGAGTCCCAGAATGCACGTCGCAAACAAAATCGCCTTGGTCTTGCGCCCTTGGTAGTAGTGACCGGCTCCAGGTAGCAAGTACGCTAAAAAAGCCGCTACGGCGCGGTTCTTCATGTCGACTTCGACGCCGTCGAAGACCCTCTTGGTCGTGTTCTCGTTGCTGTCCATCCTCTAGGATGCCTCGTCGGTTAGTGTGTCTGCTAGGACGGTCTGCGAATCAAAGAGATTCCAGGGCCGTTTCGATGATCTTGCAAGCCATGTCGATGTGGTCATTGGTCGTCACCCCTGGAGGTGGCAGGAATCGCAATCGCGTCGGATTGCTCCCTGCGACAAAACCCATGAGTCCTAGTTCGTAAAGCTTGACCAACATCTTGGTGGCTGTTTCGTAAGTTCCATCTCCGGGCGTAAAGGCGATCATCATCCCTTCTCCATAAGGGCCGCTGAGCTTGCCCGGATACTTCGATGCGAACGCCTCAAGCTTGGAGCGAAAATAACGATGCCGCTGCATGTTCCATCCGTCGTCGCCAAAGCAGTTGGACTTCTCAAGATGCTCCAATACCGCCAATCCGCAACGGATCGCAGCCGTCGCGGCCGTGAATGTCTGCGAAAGCAACGGTCCCTTGGGCTTGAGCGTCTCGCCGTAAAGCGTCGCACAGACTTGAGTGATCTTCCCAAGCGTCACGATGTCGGCAAATCGATCGAGCCCAAAGTGCTGGAATGCAAACGGTCGACTCAATCGCGAAAATGTTTGGACCTCGTCAAAAATCACCAAAATGTTGTGGTCATGGCAAATTTGGCATAATGTTTCAAAGTACTCCGGGGTGCCAGGATAGTAGCCCCCTTCGCCAGCTACAAGCTCGAGCCATAAGCATGCGTGTTGCTTAGGGTATCGCTCGAGCAATTGCCGCAGCGTGCGGATGGCTCCTTGGGTCGTCCCTTGAGGATCCGAAGGATGGAACATCGGCAAATAATCCACATCCAGAGCCTTCGGGACTCCCGTGCGATACGCAGGTCGATCGGTCAACGATGCAAGTGCGATCGAACGACCCGCAAAGCAATTGTCGATGCAGATCACCCGTGAGGCCGGCGCTCGATTGTGAAAAGCAATCTTCAGCGAATTTTCATTGGCCATCGCCCCGCTGGTGCTCAACAAGCAATGGTCGAGCTTGGCACCCTGCAACCGACTAAATGCGAGCAGCTTCTCGCACATCCATAGCGACGCCGAATCGTGTTGCAAATTCCCTTGCATGACCGTGTCTTCAAGAGCCGCATCGATCGAAGCGCTGAGCATCTGAGGGTTCGAATGCCCCATCCCATGAACGCCGATCCCCACGATAAAATCAAGCTTGACGCTCCCGTCGCCCAGCTCGATCAAAGGGCCATTGCCCATGCCGCTCGAAATGTAGGGAAAATAAGTCGCCCCGCCACGGGCCTTGGCCAGCCGTTCCAACTCGGACTTATACCCTGCGACCAATCCCGGATTCGGCGGCCGAACCTCGGTAATCTTGCTCCGGTGCAACTCAAGTGCTTCGAGCAATAACGAGCGGGCCTTCTCGACCCGAGGGTCACGGACCAAATCACCGTAGTGGAGCGGTTGGGTTTCGTAGCTCAACAAAGCACCTATTGGACGATGGAAATCAAAAGGTATGAAAGGATCTGATTGTAAGGGAATCGGCCAAAAAACGGTAGATTCCACCCCCCAATACGAAGTGGAATCACCGCGAAAGGTCTAGGAGAAAGTCTCGAAAACTTGCATTCCACACGCTGCATTCGGACATGGGGCGAACTACACTTCACTTGACAATCGCTCGGTACACAAGCCCAGAGACTCCCCTCGACACACCAAAGGCCCATGCTGAAACTTCTGCCCAGCCCTTCCAGGCTCCCTATAACGCGCCAGCTTCGCCGGAATCCCCGCACATATTCATTTGCCCAAGTGGCCCCAGCTCTGGTGATCCCGGCTCTAATGGCACTCGCTTTCCTAGAAGCGACCTGCTCCAAGGGGCTTGCCCAAGAAGCCCCACAAACCGTCCCGACGGACCAAACCCAATGGGTCCAAATACCAGCCGGCAGGTTCTTGATGGGCTCGCACGTTTCGGCCAAAAAAGTACTCGAGGATTTCCGAGAATACCAAAGGGACATCGATGAGATCATCGACGAACATCCCCAACACCCCGTCGAGATCACCAAACCATTCTTCATGGCTAAGACCGAAGTGACCGTCGGCCAATTCCGAAACTTCGCCCAAGCCACCGGTTACAAAACCCGCGCCGAGCTCGACGGCAAGGGTGGTTGGGGATTCGACCCGTTGACCAAGAGGTGCGATCAACGCGACCCTCGCTTCTCCTGGCAACAGACCGGGTACCCGCAAACCGATGCCCATCCAGTCGTCAACGTGACCTGGGAGGATTGCCAAGCTTACTGCCGCTGGCTCTCGATCCAAGAAAATCGCATCGTTCGCTTGCCCACCGAGGCCGAATGGGAATATGCCAATCGAGCAAACACCAACACCTACTACTCCGTCGGCAATTCCCCTTCGGACGTTCTGGCCCAGGCACGTACGCTCGCACCTACCCCCAAGACGATCCGCCAAGCGATCCAAAACCTCGTGATCGATCCGGACTCGGCTCCTTTCCCAGTCCCCGTCGGATCTTATAGGCCTAACGCCTTGGGCATCCACGACATGCACGGAAACGTTTGGGAATGGACCTCCGACTGGTACGACAAACTCTATTACAGTTACTCACCGGCCAAAGATCCTCAAGGGCCCAAACAAGGGAGCGTCAAGGTCCGCCGGGGGGGCGGCTGGAACTCCTTTCCTATGTGGGCCCGATCGAGCTTCCGCAACTGGAACGATATCGACACCCGGTGCGCAATCCTCGGATTCCGTGTCGTCGCAGAACTGAGCCCGTTGGAGATCAAGCAGCACGAAAAAAGCCAACCCGTCCGCTTGCTATTCGTCGGCGATATCATGCTCGATAACGGACCGGGCAATGCGGTCAACAACGGCAAAGACCCCTTTGAAAAGTGCGCCAAACTTTTACTCGATGCCGACGTGACTGTCGGAAACCTCGAATGCGTGCTAGGAAAGGGTGGAAAGCAAGTCAACAAAAATTACATCTTTCGAGGAGCAAGCGACTCCCCAAAATTCCTCAAGAAATACTTCCACGCATTGAGTCTAGCGAATAATCATACCTTAGACTTTGGCCCCGATGGCCTAGTCGAATGCGTCGATGTACTCACGAAGGCCGATATCGGTTTCTTCGGCGCAGGCCGGGATCTCCAAGCCGCTCGCAGCGGGCTGATGCTCGATGTCAAAGGGCGAAAAATCGTTCTGCTCGGATACAACGAATTTCGCAAAGAGGACTACCAAGCCACCGAGGATCGCGCGGGCAATATGCCACTGAACTCCGACTGGGTCATCGAGGATATCCGATATGCCAAGCATGCGTGCAATGCAGACATCGTCATCCCGTTTATCCACTGGGGCCTCGAGATGAACCCTCTACCCACCGATGAGCAACGCACACAAGCCAAGCGTTGGATCGACGCGGGAGCCACCGCCGTCATCGGTGGCCATCCGCACGTGACGCAAACGATCGATTCGCATCGCGGACGGCCGATCGTCTACAGCCTTGGGAACTTTGTATTCGATTACTATCCGGTCGATCCTGCGATCTGGTACGGCTGGGCTATCCGCCTGACAATTCCGCCGGTTGGAGAAACCCAACAGACTCGATCGACCGATGATCTCTTGATCGACTGGGAAACCATCACCGTCGCTATGGACCCACAAGGCTTACCGTACCCGGTAGATCCCAACGAATAGCAAGAGACAATTACCTAAAGCATCGAACTACTCAACGGCAAGCTCATAGCAAACCGCTTCCTGTGCGTTGCGCAGGTACAAGCGGTTTCCGACAACTACGGGGTGATTCCATGTCTTGTCGGACAACGCTGAAATCTTCCCGATCTCCTCGTGCCTCTCCGGCGTGGCTCGTAGCAAAACCAATTCCCCCTTCTCGCTGACAACCAAAATCAACCCTGAATCGGCAAGCAAGAACGCTTGGCCCTTCTCGTATCGGCCTCCTTTCCACTTCCTCTTGCCATCTTCGAGCCCGATGCATGCGAAGATCGAATTGTCGAAACCATAGATGTTGCCCTCATGAACCAATAGGTCGTTGAAGTCGGGCTTCATGTCCTTGGACGTCCAAAGCTCTTTTGCCTCTAGACCATTTGCTCCTGAAGTAAACTCGATCAACCGCGTCCCTGTACCCATGCCCGCCGGAATCATGAGCTTGTTGCCATCGATCACCTGGGCCTGCAAGGCTCGGTAGCCCTGATGCACAAACGCATAGTCATAGACGCTCTTGCCCGTTGCAGGGTCCCATAAATGGGCTCCAAGATTAGACAAAAGACACAAATAATTCCGATCCAAAAGCTTAATCAACTGCACAGAACTATACGACATCTCGCCGGCCGGTGCGGTCCAAGCTACCTGGCCATCGTCGACGTTCAGTGCGATGACCCCCTTATCGGCTTTGCCTCCAGCGTGCACGATGACCGCGTTGCTCTCGACACAAGGCGAACAAGAAAATCCCCACATAGGTGGCTCAGTCCGCCCCGAAACTTCCTTCAAATCCACTTTCCAAACCAAACTGCCGTCGACCGCATTGAGTCGCACCAAAATACCTTCGGCTCCCAATGCATAGATCGAGCCATCCGAAAGCGTCGGGGTCCCGCGCGGGCCAAGCCCCCCGAGCGATTCAAAAAAACGCGACGGAGTTTCAAAATCCCAAATCGGCTCGCCGGTCTTCGCGTCGTAACAAGCCACCACCTCATTCTCCCCACGCTGCTCCTGAGTAAAGAGTCGATCGGCTCCAACGGCAAACGAACTCCATCCAGGTCCGACCCGATTGCGCCAGATCTCCTTCGGAGCTGAGGCTGTCCAGTCGTCGCTAAAGCGAAGCCCCGTTTGTCGTGAGTCTCCCTGCGGACCCCGAAATCCCGGCCATGACGCATGGCGAAGCTCCCCGAGCACCTCCTGCGCATCGCGGGAATCCCTCGTCGCTAGCTTTTCAGCCTGCCGGATCTCAGAAATCGCTTTTTGCTCCGAGGTCGGGTTCCAACGCCAATCGAAACCAAATGCGAAATTGCCCCAAACACCATCGGTACGCAACAACGCCGAATAGCCAGCTCCCAACAACGCCAAGCCAAGGGCAAGCCAAGTTCGCTCAAGCGTAAGCTTCTTGCCAAAAAGAACACAGCCGATCCCAAAGCCAGCAATCGTCATCGGAATAGTCATGACAATCAGCAACGCACCGCGCATCGACTCGTGACACACCGCCTGCTCAATCACTACCGCCGCGACCAACCCCAACTGTCCAATCACCCTCTCGAACCACCGTGCACGGCTCGCAAATAACCACCATAGAATGACCAGCAGACCGATCAAGAAAGGGCCAAAGGCACTGGCCATCCAAATATTCGAAGGTCCGTTCGGAACCAGATCCGGAATGAACCGCACCAACAACATCACAGGCAGGATCAGTACCGCAATCCAAGTCCGAAGAGGTCGCCACGCATTAGAAATCTCCATGAAACTCAAACCTGGATGAAAGGATCGATCGATCAGACTCTAGAGCCACGCAAAAGTATCTCCGTTGTTGACAGCCTGCGTATGATAGCACCGTTCCTTAAGGAAACGAAGACTCTCGGCATACTCGTCGGAGCTCAAATGCAAATGCTCGTAATAAATGAACTGAGGAAGACTCGGTAGTCTGTCGATTTGCTTGACAATCTCAAAGTCAAAGCCCTCGGTATCCGTCGCAAGCAAATCCACCCTCGGAAAGCGATGGCGATTGACGATCCGAGCCAGGGGCTCACATGCGACACGCTCTGCCTGAATCCATCGCTCGATATCCGGTATGCGATCGATGTGGCTGGCAATCACCTCGCGCCGCACCGATGCGAGTTGATTGGCCCAATGGGGTAAACCGACCGCCGAGTCGCTGACCTTGTAGAGCGTCAGAAAGTTTTCGGATGATTCCGTGGCACTATCCAAAGATCCGGCATGTCCGATCGCCGCATGCTCGATCCGAATGCTCGGCCTATCGGCATAGATCGATCGCAAGGTTCTGACACAAGGCCCCTGCGGCTCGATCAAAATCGATTCCCAAGTAAGACTCTCGACTAGGAATCGATGGAAGGGGTCCGATGTGATACCGTTGTGCGCTCCGACTTGCACAAAATAAAATGGCTCATGGTCCAACTCCCAGTTGCGAATCGCACGCTCAAAAGACGCAGCACGAACCAGTCGGAATCCGAACCGATGGAATGTGCGGTGCAAGCGTTTTCGGAGGATTGACCGCAACGATTTCATGGTCGCTACTTGCTCGGTGGGTTCTGGATCAACTCAAGCTCCGGCAGGGTGATTCGCGTGCCCCTTCGACTGAAGACTACCGGGATGACTTCCTTGGAAACCGCCGCGTCATAAACCAATCCAAGGTACTTGTGGGCCGGAGTCGAGAGCCTGAGGATCCAACTAAAGAGCCAGACACGCAATCGCTGGATAGGCCCAAGGTCGCTTGCGGCAATGATGTCCTCCTCGCCCACCTCGATGATCCATCGCTCGGATGCGATCGGTAACAATCCAGCCGCCTGAATGTCCTTGAGCGCTCGGCGTATGTCGGGCTGCTCCATGTAACCATAGCTTGCAACCAACGAATGAATGTCGTTGCCGAGCTTGATGACCCGGTATCGATCCGCCGCAGGATAACGAGCCGAAAACGTCTGGTTGATATGCATCAAAACGACCCGGGACGGCAAGACCCCATATTTCTTGAGGAAGATTCGCATCACGACCGGAACATAGTCCTCCGTCGATTCGATCGGGCGGGAACACAAAAATACCGCCGCACGATCGCTCTCGACCAATCGACGTCGACCCTGAATCAACGATCTTGCTGCAGGTAGGTTCTCCTGAATCGTGATTTCCAATTCGTCGAGCATATCCCGAAGGGACACGAGCCACTCGATCCGCTTGCCCTCACGCACTCCAAAGTCAAAGAAGGCCGTCGCAAGCGACTTGCGTCCCCATTGCCAGGTCAGCATCACCAAAATCAATCCCGTAGCGATCAATACCGGAAAATAGCCGCCACTTGCTAGCTTCAAAAGATTCGCCCCAAAGAATGCAAAATCGATGATCATGAACGGAACGAAAACCAACAAAACCCAAGCGATGTTCCAATTCCAGCGGTAGTAGGCGATGTAGGAAATAATGATCGATGTAATGGCCATCGATCCAGTGACGGCAACCCCATAAGCCGCCGTCAGATTCGTCGCGGTTTGGAACATCAACGTCACGGCGACACAACCGGCAAACAACGCCCAATTGACCGCTGGAATATAAACCTGGCCCTCGCCATGCTCGTCGGTATGAAAGACCCGAAACCGTGGCACAAAACCCGCCACCGTCGCTTGCTTAACAATGCTGAACATCCCGGTGATCAAGGCCTGCGAAGCGATGATCGCCGCGACGGCCGATATCGCTACATCGACCACTTGGATGATCCGGTCGATCGTAGGATTGCCAACCTGAGGTGTCAAAGCATAGAAAGTGTTCGCTCGCGGCGGCACGCCGCGATCGAGCATGTAAGCGATCTGACCCGCATAGCAAAGGATCAAACAAGGAAGAACGATCATGAACCAAGAATACATCACCGGCAAACGACCTGATAAAGCCGGCTCGATGCCCTCGCAACCCGTGACCTTCGAATCGCTGCTGCGCGAAAAATGCCCAATGTCCGCATACTTCGCCTCACCACCAGTGATCGCAAGCACCACGACTCCGAGAATCACTAACGCGCCAATCTTGGGGAAACCCGCAAGAAACCCAATCCCATACGCAGGATTGATCGCCAAGAAAACATCCGGATGGGCGACCACCCATGGCAAACCCTTAAGAGCGATCCAAGGAAACCAAACCGCAATCATAAACCAACCAAAAATACTCCCTACCTTGCTCGTCCCCCTCCACTGCATTTTGAAGAGGATCACCAAGCATATGAGCGTCAGGAGGATCGAGATCGGTACCCCCAATGGTTCAAAGGCACCGAGCATGCTCACCGGCGGGGTGATGATCCCATCGGCAGCCAGGAGTCCTGCAGCACAGACGACCAAAAAACTGATGGCCCCACCAGCAAATACCTTGCCGGTGTAGCCCTTCAAAAGACTCAGCAACGCAAACGTGCCACCTTCCCCCCTATGGTCCGCTCGCATGACGATCAAGTCATATTTGACCGTCAGAAAAATCAGCGCCCAAAACACTAGGCTCAAACTTCCCAAAAGTTCCGAGCGGGTCAACAAGTCTGCTCCACCCTGCTGAATCAAATCGGCCGCCGAGTGATTCCCCAGAGCATGCTGCTTGAGCAAGATCGTCTCGCGGGTCATTTCCATGGTCGTATACAGGACAGACGTCCCAATGTCGCCATAAACCGTCCCGCTCGCTTGGCGAATGCGGGGCCAAAGTGTCGGATCCTTAAATAGCTTCATTGACGCCATGGTGGATTAGTAACTCAACTCGACGCGATGCAAAGCGTAGCATCGGTAATGGAAGGGAATGGAGATGGAATCTTCAGTGATCGAAGGTCGGATCGATGAGTGGATCGATGAGTGGATCGATGAGTGGATCGATGAGTGGATCGATAAGGTGATCGCGACGTTGGTCGCTTTCCCAAAGTAGGATTCCCGGGTGGAGAACTATACTTTAGTGGACCCGGTCCCCTTCGAGAAGTAGCTGAATCAATGAAAGGCCACCTATTTGGAACCACTGATCTGACTGATCTGACTGATCTGACTGATCTGACTGATCTGACTGATCTGACTGATCTGACCGATCTGACCGATCTGACCGATCCGACCGATCCGACCGAT
>JAPLNM010000112.1:22654-45233 GCA_026692845.1 Planctomycetota bacterium
TCCGACCGATCCGACTGATCCGACTGATCCGACTGATCCGACAGGGAGCCCAAATCGGTGCCAGGCACCCGGTAAGGCGCCAGGTCGGATGCTAGCAAACAGGAACCCAAACCGGTGCCAAGCACCCGGTGCGGAGCCGGGTCGGATTCTAGCAAACAGGGGGCCCAAATCGGTGCCAAGCACCCGGTGCGGCGCCGGGCCGGATGCTAGCAAACAGGGGGCCAAATCGGTGAGCTTGGCGAATGCGGGGCCAAAGTGTGGGATCCTTAAATAGCTTCATTGACACCATGGTGGATTAGTAACTCAACTCGACGCGATGCAAAGCGTAGCATCGGTAATGGAAGGGAATGGAGATGGAATCTTCAGTGATCGAAGGTCGGATCGATAAGCTGATCGCGACGTTGGTCGCTTTTCGAAAGTTGGATTCCCGGGTGAAGATCTATACTTTAGTGGACCCGGTCCCCTTCGAGAAGTAGCTGAATCAATGAAAGGCCACCTATTTGGAACCCCCGATCCGGCGGCCCGACCGATCCGACTTCGGATGCTAGCAAAACAGGGAGCCCAAATCGGTGCCAGGCACCCGGTGCGACGCCAGTTCGGATGCTAGCAAAACTCAGCCCGTCTGCCCCTCAAACAGGTGCCAGGCACCTGGTGCAGCGCCAGGTAGGATGCTAGCAAAACAGGGAGCCCAAATCGGTGCCAGGCACCCGGTGCAGCGCCAGGTCGGATGCTAGCAAAACTCAGCCCGGCGGTCCCTCAAACAGGTGCCAGGCACTAGGTGCGGCGCCAGGCCGGATGCTAGCAAACAGAGAGCCCAAATCGGTGCCTAGCACCCGGTGCAGCGCCTACTTGGGGATTCCAGATGGACTCAGGGCAACGCGGAAGCCGTAGCTGCTGACCCGGAGCGACGAGTCGCCCCCGCCGCGGTACGCCGACCGACAATTCGCCCAATCGAAGACGCCGCCACCACGGAGTACGCGGAGCGAGCCCTCTGTTAGTCCAACAGGATCGCTGACTGAGTTGTTGTCGTAACCACCATACCAATCGCTACACCACTCCCAGACGTTCCCGTGCATATCGTATAGGCCCCAAGCGTTTGCCATCTTCTCACCGACAGGATGCGTTTGAAGATTGCTGTTTTCTGCACACCAAGCATAGTCGCCTAGTAATTTTGAACTCTCTCCAAAACTATACGCCGAATTACTCCCAGCTCGGCAAGCATATTCCCATTCTGCCTCTGTCGGCAATCGATACACACGACCTACTTTCTTCTCCTCGGGCAAGTCCGAAAGCTTCTTGCAGAATTCGACAGCATCTTCCCAAGTTGCTTTCTCAACAGGGTACATCGAACTGTCTTTATCGAGGATGACTTGCTTCTGGAATTTACTCGGATTCGTTCCCATCACTTTCTCGTATTGCCCTTGCATGACTTCCGTCACGCCTAGGTAGTAGTATTTGCTGATCGACACCTCGCGCTGGGTTTCGTCGTCGTACCGGCCTTCCTCGCTCTCAGGCGAACCCATCATGAATGTCCCTTTGGGGATCAGCACCAGCTTCATCCCAATGCTGTTGGTGATCTCTTTGGGAGCTTGGGCTCTGGCCGGATGCAGCAGCGCAAGGAGTTGGAAAAGAACCAGGACCACAGAAAAAAACGAAAGCGAGCGTTTCATGGCAAGATTCCTCCTGAAGTAGTCCATGGGGCTATTTGAGATACGAACATCTCCGCAATTTTACACTGGATGGAGGCTTGTTGCTGTATTGATAGGGCCCAAATCGGTGCCAGGCACGAATGGCAACGCTAGCCCGGCGTCGACGATGCCACCATCGCTACGTTCGACGGTGATCGAGAGTTTGGCCCAGGTCGCTTGGTCAGGCTCGGGTTGCGGATCGACTTCCCAGCGGTTGGGGTTCTTGGTCGGAACGCGCGATCCAATTGGCACCGATTCGATGGGGACTTGTAGATCCGTGCTCGTCGCAACCGTTGCGTAGCGCTCGTGTGCGAGCCCAATACCGTCAAATCGGGATATTGACGAAGTTGCATTTCCTGGTGATCGGCAAATGATCGCGGAGCAGCGCAAGCTGCCCGGTGAGTCTAAATATCCAGTGGTTTCCCGAGTGTTCGAGCGTGGAACACTACACTTGACCCTTCACCGGAGGGCTTGCGCCCTACCCCTATTCAAAAACCCCTCGGCATGCGCCGAAAACCATTCAAATCCAATCTTTCCTAAAATGATCCAAATGTCGATTTGACGGTATTGGGTGCAAGCCATGGCGTCTCCTGGGATGGCTCATCGAGCCAACTCGGATTCGAGCAAAGCGAATGCGTTGAGGTTGATTGGCCCGGGAGGCTCGATACTGTGACGAGGGTTCCTTCGATGAAGCAGCCGCTGAGATCCACTACCGAAACAGCCGGGATCTCTACGGGAGATCCACTACCGAAACAGCCGGGATCTCTACGGGAGATCCACTACCGAAACAGCCGGGATCTCTACGGGAGATCCACTACCGAAACAGCCGGGATCTCTACGGGAGATCCACTACCGAAACAGCCGGGATCTCTACGGGAGATCCACTACCGAAACAGCCGGGATCTCTGCGGGAGATCCACTACTTTACGCCAGACCACTACCTTCGTGCCTCTGCGTTCTTCTTCCCTTGCGTCTTTGCGCCCTTGCGTCTTTGAGTTTATTTCTTCCGAAAGCCGGGATCTACCAGTGCATTACGTAGCCGCCGTCGACGTTGATCGTCTGGCCGGTGATCTGCCCGGCAAGCGGCGAAGAAAGAAAGACAATCATCGCCGCGATGTCCTCAGGCGTCTGCCAGTTTCCCAGCGGTATGAGTTGCTTGATCTTCCTCGTCGCCCAGTCCTCATAATCGAGTCGATCCGCCGGCTCGGCGCGATCGAACCAAGCTTGCCAAACCGACCGATTGAGCTTCGTCGGCACCATCCCAGGACAAACCGTGTTGACCCTTACTTGCTCGGCCGCTAGATCCTTGGCCATGCACTGAGCAAAGTTGATCATCGCGGCTTTGCTTGCACTATACGGAGGGTCGGTCTGAGAGCCGACTTGGCCAGCCACCGATCCGACAAAAATGCACGAAGCAGGAGTGCATCGAATCAATTCAGGGGCTAGCGCCGTGGCGATCCGGACCATCCCAAGAATGTTGACATCGATCGTTTTTTTCCAATCGTCCGCATTGAGATTGGTAAATGGAAACCCGAATTTGCTCGAGCTAATCGCCGCGCTATGAACCACATGCTGCAGGGTTTTGAACCGATCGAGCGTCGTGGCTTTGGCTTGGGCTACGGAATCCTCCTGGCTGACGTCGACGGTTAGCCCCATGGTACGCACTGCGTACTGCGCCTCGATTTCACTGGCGATCAGTTCGACCCTAGGATCTAGATCCCAAATGGCTACGTTGGTTCCCTCGGCCGCAAAGAGTTTAGCCGTGGCCAATCCGATACCAGCTGCTCCACCAACGATCACTGCGGTATGGTCGCCAAGTCGAAGATCCATGGGGCTGCTCGATGAGGTGGGTATGCGATGGGGATAGGATGGTTTTTTGTCTAGCCAAGCAGATGACTATGATACCCTCTTTGGTGTATCCTTAGGCTTATGTCCAGTAACTTCCAAAAAACGGTCCTTGCTAGCGGTCTGGTGTCCCCCCATCAGTGGGATTATTGCTTGCGGTTACTTAAGCATCAGATCCTCAGTACCCAATCCAAAGGGGAGGCAATCGACGAGGACAAGATCCTGCGAAGCATCCTGATCGAGCAGCGTGCGATCACCGAATACCAAGCGTTCCAACTGGCCGATGGAAAGATCAAATTTCGACTTGGGCCTTATGTGATTACCGACTTCATCGGCCAAGGGGGCATGGGTCAGGTATTCAAAGCGGTCCATGAAATCATGGGCAGAGAGTGCGCAGTCAAGGTGCTGCCATTGCATCGGGTCACCGACGAGACGCTGGCAGGATTTAAGCGAGAGATTCGCATGCAGGCCAAACTCGACTGTCCCTATTTGGTCCGCGCCCATGATGCGGGCCAAGACGGCAGCGTCCACTACTTGGTCACCGAATACGTCGCGGGTATGGATTTGCGCAAACTGGTCAAAACGCGAGGGCCGCTTTCCCAGGAAGAGGCCGCAGGGATCCTGATGCAAGCGGCCCTGGGGTTGGCTTATGCACACGACGAAGGGTTGATCCATCGCGATGTCAAACCCGCGAATATCTTGGTCACCCCTGAGTCGATAGCGAAGGTATCGGATGTCGGATTGGCTGGATTTGCAGCCGACTTGGTAGACGACCCTCGCGCAGGGAAAATTGTCGGCACCCCAGACTTCATTTCGCCTGAGCAGTACTCGACTCCCTTGCAGGTCAACGCTGCAAGCGATGTCTATTCGCTAGGTTGTACGTTGTACTATGCTGTCACGGGCAAAGCCCCGTTTCCGGGTGGGGATACCGCATCGAAAATCCGTAGGCATCTGGAAGCAACGCCATTGCATCCTCGCAACTTCAACACGGATCTTAGCGAAGAGTTCGTCGACATCATCGCTGACATGATGGAAAAGGATCCCCGCAAGCGGATTCAGACGATGGCTGAGGTTGCAGCTCGACTGGAGGCTTGGGTTACCCCCGACGTTCCTATCGCGCAAACGACGATCACCCGTGGTCCATGGCTTGCTCCTCCCCCACCGATGCTCGATACGGGATTGGGAAGCGATCCGGGTAGCTTCAAACCGATTCCCAGCCGTGTGCCTGCACCGGGTGAAGAGTCCTTGCAAGACACTTCCTTTCCATCGGGTCCTGCAAGTACCAATCACGCTAGTGTCCCTGGCACCGCTCCGCCTCCCCCGCAGATTTATCTAGCTCAGGAACCGACGCAGGATCCAGCGAAGATGCCCAGAACCATGCTCGTGGGTATGACCATCGCGATCATTCTCCCTCCGGCGATGGTCATCGGGATGATCCTTGGGTACCTGCTCGCTTCGCGGGTCTAAAGCCTTTCGACGCATCGTCTTTCAAGGGAAAATATTTTTCCCGAGTAAATCCTACTCGGCTATAATACGCCCCTTCAAGTTTCCTCGTCTATCTTCCCCCTCTATCGATTCCTCGCCTGCCCTCTTTCTAGGTGTTATCATTTCACGAGACAATCCATCCGCACCCTCCCGAGCGATCGATCAAGACCCCAGTCACCACATGGCGTTGGATTCTGCTAGGCTCAAGGCGTATTTGCGTCTGATTCCGATCCTTTTTGTCTGCTATATCATTGCCTACATCGATCGCAATAACGTTGCGATTGCCAAGCTTACGATGGAAGAGGATATGCCAGCGTTCGATGCTGCCGTCTTTGGATTCGGCGGAGGGATCTTTTTTCTCGGGTACTTTTTGCTGGAAATACCTGGCTCGCTGATTGTCGAACGGTGGAGTGCCCGCAAGTGGATTTGCCGGATTATGGTGACCTGGGGAATCATGGCCGCCATGACGGCCTTCGTCACAACTCCTATGCAGTTCTATCTGGTGCGATTTTTCTTGGGAGTTGCCGAAGCTGGATTTTTCCCCGGCGTGATCGTCTACCTGAGTCATTGGTTTACCCAGAAAGACCGCGCCCGAGCGATTTCTTATTTTCTGATCGCCTCGCCCGTGGCGATGATTATCGGCCCGTGGGTCTCTCAGTGGTTCATCGACATCGGACGGACGGTCATTGTCAACGGGGAAACGATCAGTTACCCACTGGTCTTGGGGCTCAAGGGCTGGCAGTGGATCTATATCATTTGGGGGATACCAGCGGTCTTGTTTGGTATCTACGTACTGGTCGGCTTGACCGACCGCCCGAGCCAAGCCAGTTGGCTGACAGCTCAAGAACGAGACGCTTTGGAATCGGAGCTTGCTCGGGAAAAAGAAATGCACATGAAAAAGGGGCACATGTCGGTCTTGCAAGCCCTCAGTAGTCCGAAGGTCCTGCTCCTCTCGGCAGCTTATTTTGGAATCGTCACGGCCAACTACGGCATCGAGCTGTTCTTGCCCAGCGTCTTCAAAGAATGGTATCCGGAATTGGGGCCTTCGAAAATCGCGCAACTGGTCATGATTCCTTCGCTCTTGGTAATCCCAGGCCAACTGTTCATCGGATGGTCCTCGGATCGATTCCAGGAACGCCGTTGGCATTCGGTCGTTCCTGTGATCATCGGAGCAATCTTCTTGGTTCTGGCAACTCAAACCCGAGGATCGCTCTGGGCGACCATTCTTTGCTTTACGGTAGCGGCCGCAGGGATGAAGTCCTACATGCCGGCCTTCTGGGCATTACCGAGCTTGTTTCTGACCGCATCGGCTGCCGCAGGCAGTGTCGGTATGATCAACTCGGTCGGGAATCTCGGCGGATTTCTCGGGCCCTTTGTGATGGGTAAAGTCCAGCAATCCCTGTCTTCGTATCATTATGGACTTCTCTTTCTAGCCGTGACCAGCACGCTCTCGGCGTTGCTGATTTCCATCCTGCCGTTCCGACGCACTGAAACTCTTGCCGAGGAAGAGTGATCAGACACGAGGGTTTTTCACCCACGAGACCCTGTGCACGATGGGTTTGACCGATGCGGAACTGGCACTGACCGTCGGCAGGACAATGGTGATCTGGGTTCCTTGCCCAAGCTCGCTTTCGAGCTCGAAGGAACCTTTCAGGGACTCGACGATGTTGAGCACAATGCTCAGCCCCAGGCCCGAGCCACGCGGGGTGGTTGTCGGATTGCGTCCTGTGTTGCTTCGGAAGAATCGATTCCCGATCTTCTGCTGATCGATTTTGGAGATGCCGATGCCGGTATCTTTGACCTCCAAGCGGCATGTTGCTCGATCTGCGTCGCTCGACAAGCCCACCCAGATCCGCCCGCCGGATTCGGTGTACTTGATCGCATTCTCGATCAAGTTCTGCACGATAAAACGCAAGTGGACTGAGTTGGCCAATACCACAGCCGACTCGCATTTGGTCAAATCGATCTGGATCCCCTTCTCGCTAGCCAAGGCTTCGAAAAGGTCCATCGCTTGCTTGACTTGGCGATCCCAAGCGATCGGTTGTTTGATTGCCGAATGGTTCTCGGAACTGACCTCGCCGAGCAGCAGCAATTGGTTGACGATTTTGTTCAAATAGTTGCACTCGGTGAGCACCTTCTCAAGCATCTCTCCGGTTTTCCCATCGCTGGTGCGGTTCGAGACGACCTCGACATTGCTCATGATGGCAGCCAAGGGACCTCGGAGTTGGTGAGCCGAGTTGGCGATCCAATCCTCGTTATTCCGGACGTGGCTTCGCGTTCGTTCCAGTAGCCCGTTGATCGTGCTTGCAAGACGATCGATTTCGTCTCGATTGCCGCTGCGCTCGATGGTCCGATCCTCCGAAAGAAAAATCTTATCGGTTTGCTTGGCAAGACTTTGCAGGGGGGCAAGAAGCCATCTTGCGACCAACCAAGCCAAGGGAGGGACAAAAACGATCAGTCCGCCGACGAGCGGTAGGATCCAACGATCGAGCTCTTGCATCGCAATGGCTAGTAGATCGGTAGGGCACCCGACCTGCAGAATCACTGTTTGCTCGATGCTGCCAATGCTGCCTGGGTCGGCAGCAACGCCAAGGCGTGTGACCTTCAACTTCCGATGGACGGTTCGATAACCGCCAGCCTCTTGGATTGTAGGGTCATCGCGATTGACACCTAGGATGGCAGAGGGTGCAGTGATGGAACTCCATAGGTTGACACCCTGTGGATCGATGATGTTCAAGAAATGCCGGTAGACAGGATGGATTGAAATACGCCGATTCAATCGATCGGACTTGATTTCGTCGAAGGGTAACGCGTCATTCCGCAGGACGGCTTGGAAATCCTTCGCGACATCGATCAATTCGCGATCGATCTGTGAGAGCACGAGCCACTGGAACGAGGCTCGGCTCGCAAAACCGATCATCGCGGCCGAGGTCCAGGTCGCAAGGACCAGGATCACAGCGGCTTTGGTGGTCATTTTGACTTGGGACCAAGCGAACATGCGGCTAAGCGGGATGCGAGGCGATGGGGTCTTGGTTGTCAGCAACGGTGTCCTGTGCGGACCTGGGTTCCTTGGGTGGATTTTCCGAGAGCATGTAACCGCGACCGCGAATCGTGTGGATCAGTGCTCGAGGGAAACCCCGATCGACCTTGCTGCGAAGGCGGTTGATATGCACCTCGATGACATTCGTTTCGCTTTCCCAATCGCTCTCCCAAAGCTGATGGTAGAGCATCTTGCGCGAGAGGACTTGGTTCTCGTGCCGGATGAACAATTCGAGCAGAGAAATTTCAGTCGGCGAAAGTCGTAGTTCTTTGCCTTCGCGAAACGCCCGTCGCGTGGTCAGTTCTAGTCGAAGCGGGCCGTAGGCAAGCACTGGACCTTCTTGCTTCTGGTTTCGCCGAATGTTGGCGATGATGCGAGCGTGCAGTTCCTTGAGCTCGAAGGGTTTGACCAAGTAATCATCCGCGCCGGCCATCAGACCGCTCACACGCTGTTCGGTAGTACCTAGGGCGCTGATAATCAGGATAGGGGTTTGATCTCTCTGGGAGCGGACGGTGCGAAGCAGATCAAAGCCTGACTCGCCGGCGAGCATCAGATCGAGGACTACTGCATCAGGCCTTTGCGTTCGAATTTGCTCCAAAGCATCCTTGACGTTGGAGACAACCACCACGTCGAACTGTTCATCCGTGAGCCCTTCGCGGACCGCATCGGAGAGAACCGGATCGTCCTCAACCAATAAAACCTTTGTAGGCATACCTAAAACCCTAAGTCCCTGTTAAAAAACCTTCACTTTGTCATGATGCAAGGCAATGGGCGTGGTATTGGGTAAAGCGATCGTTGGCGGCGTTAGACTAGTTCGATTGCGGATGTTTGGATTGGAGCAAAGCTGCAGTGAAACCAATCAAATCGCCTCGTTGTCGAGCATGGTCTTTCATCGGTTGGAATTCGCCCGATGCGCTCGATAATTCGATGAGCGATGGGGCCACTCCAAAAGGGCGCATCCCATCGGGCATCGTGCGAATCAAGTACTTGCCGGCCTCATCTGGCCGACCAATTCTTGCCAGCAAGTCCGCGTAGGTTTCGATTCCAATCGTTCCGTGCTCCTCTAAGTCTAACGACTCGGCCTTCTGCCGAAAGACTCGCAACGCCGCATCGACATGCTCGCCCAGCAATGCTCGAAACCAAGCCAAGCTCATCGGATACAGATCCGCGAAAGGCTCTTGGCTCGAATACTGATATTGTGCATGCAACTGTCGGCCATACTCGGCCAAATCGGCCGCTAGCCTCAGTGGGGACGGATCATCCAAAACGCGAGCGAAGCGGACCGTCGATGCCAAGTGCGTTGTATCCAAGTGGTACGTTCCGTCCCGAAGCAGGCCAGGAATGAGTCCCAGCCAAGCGACGATGGACCGATCCGTCGGTTCGTGCACCTGAGGCATACGCCTTGTGACATCCGCGATCAAATTCGCAAGCAGCTCTTGATGAACGTGCTTTACCAACGCTTCGACCGCCGCTTGCTGATCCGATCTGCCTCGCATCGCGACGATCGAATCGAGCATGGTGATCGTGTTGCATGTGCCTCGCATCTTCAAACACAGCTCGGTACCCCGACCGATATCCACACCCTCGTGCACGTAGAGATTGAGCAACAGGTCCAGATTGTCTTGCGTCGGCTCGACGGCCGCCATCGCTTCGGATGCACTAGCATCATCGCCGACGGCTCGCAGATACATCCAGCCTTCTTGCAACCGACCCGAACGCATCAGACCTCCGCCGACCTCTCGACATGCATCCAGAAGCCGTCTGTCCAATTCATCCTGCACTTTAGGATCCAGTCGGATCGCTCCGGTCTTGTTTCCGTGTGAGCCGATGGGATCGACTTGCACGGCAGGCAAACCCAGCTCCACGCGATGGAGCATCTTCCGCGCCTCGAACAACTCCGGATACAACTTTTCTCGACGCATTCGCTCAACCAGCTCCTGCGCAGCGGCCTGAAGCCCTTCCTTTTCTGCAAGCTTTTCTAGCACCATGAAATCATCGTGAGTTACCGAACCCGTGGGATTATGCATTGCGTATACTGCCGTCCTTTTAACTACAAAATGGCCAAAGGGTTTCGCGGATGTTCCAAAGTTCCCCGAATTATTCCCAAACGATTCTCAGCTCGCAGCGTTTTCCAAACCGTCGAGCCGTCGATTTTTCCCTGCAAAAGGTTGCTGTAAAGCTCCCAGAGCCTATGAAGTTCATTCGCCGGAGCGTCGCGTAAAATCTCGATTCGAAATCTGGTGATTCCCTCGTTAAGCAATTTCGCAACGACCTCGGCACCGCTCTGGGCATTGCCGTTGTAAAGCGTATTACGGCAACCGATGTCTGCATGCAAAACATGCTCAACACCAATGCGATCCCGAAGTTTAACTTCGTGACGATCGCAAGGTCGCCCACAATTCGATTTGTTCGTGCCCGGCGAAAGCACCGTGCAAAACACACAATGCTCCATATGAAACATCGGCATATGCTGGTGGATAACCACCTCAACCCATTCAGCAGGAGTGCATCGTATGAACTCCATCAACTGGTCCCGATTCAAATCATACGAAGCCGTCACGTGCTTGGCACCCTGCGATACAAGCCACTGCGCCGTAAGCGGATTGGTAACGTTCAACGAGAAATCGGCATCCGCCGCAATCCCATACTCGGTGGCGTACTTCAATGCCGCAAGATTCCTTACAAGCCATCCGTCGGCCCCATGCTTGTGCAACGCCTTAAATAAACCAACTTCACCCTCTTTCAATATCCGCAATGTCGCTAGGTAGATCGAAGCCCCGGCTCCACGGGCTCGCTCGACGGCTTGGCGATACTCCCGAATATCATGAAACTCTACGGCGATGTCTTTGGCGCCAGCCTCGAGCAAAGCATCGAGCTGCACTAGAGTCCGGCACAGGACGCGAAGCCGTGGTGCTTGGTGCGCTACTTTCTGGGCCAAACCCGAATCCTTCGAAGGCTCCGGGTCGCTACCCTGCTTGACCTGTGCGAGCATCGATCGGACCACCCCGGATGGGCGGATCGAACGGTCTGAAATCCGCTGGCGCGTCTGGTCAAGCAACTCGATCATTTCTTTGCGCAACTCGCCGAGGATCGATAGCGGAAGCATCGGTTCGCCTTGGATTGCAACCCGGCAATCGGCGATCTGATAAGGTGTATTTCCAAGCCGATTGAGCTGCTGGAAGATCGCATCTTGCGTTGCCGGATGCTTCTGCGCTTTATCAGGAATATACGGGTGGTTGAGCGAAATTGTCCAGTCGGTTTTTTCTAATCCCTCGCGATGCTCCGACCATGCAACTTCCAGCCGGATAGGCTCTGCGAGCCGAAGCGTTCCTGAAACCCTCAAGTCGATTTTTCGCTCGAAGTTCTCCTTGGCAAACGTTTGGCGCCATCGCTTCGAGAGCTTCGGCGCATCGGTTTGCCAAATGGCTTGGCCCTCACGGATCTGCGCATCGCGGATGAGCCCCTTTTGGAAGTCGAGCTCAACGAGTCCTGGTCCGGCTTGGTCTGTCGGCTGATGATTGACGTAGATCTGAAAGATACGGCCTCCGACTTCGTTGCCGGCCGACCGATCGGCTTGGAATACCACCCCGTCTCCTTTGGCCAACTCGACGCCAAGTTCCGCGACGATTCGATCTCCTTTTTTTCGCACGACATGTCCAGCCAACACGCCTTGTTTGGCGCTGGTCAAGCCCGGTACCAGACGCTTATGGTCGCAACCTTCAAGCCAGCCCGGGGAGAATCCGCGAGAAAAACTCAGCTCCATCTCGCGTTGGCTATTTGGATCCAAAACGACTTGCTTTCCTGCCATCGTGTCATCGATGGCTCGTCGGTAATGCCGGACGATGTTTGCGACATACTCCGGGGATTTCAAGCGTCCTTCGATCTTCAGCGATGCGACCCCGGCCTGGATCAAATCCGGGATGTGCTCGTAAGCTGCCAAATCTTGGGGTGAAAGCAGATACTTCATATCGCCCAGTCCCATCGGCTTACCGTCTCGGATCAGCTCATACTCAAGCCTACAAGCCTGGGCGCACTGGCCACGGTTGGCCGATCGCCCGCCGAGCGACTCGCTTGTCAGGCACTGGCCACTATAAGCCACACACAGAGCACCGTGGACGAACGTTTCGACAGGCATCGACGTCGAAGCTGTGATCTTGCGTATCTCGCTTAGCGAACATTCGCGAGCAAGCACCACGCGGTCGATTTCAAGCGATTCGAGCGCCGCGATGGTCTTAGCGCAGGTCATCGTCATCTGGGTGCTGGCATGCACACTGAGCTTCGGACAGATCTGATGGATCAGTCTCACAGCGCCCAAGTCTTGCACGAGCACCGCATCGACACCCGATTGGGCGATGTACCGGACATGGTTTTCGAAGGCGTCGAGCTCATCGGTAAAGACCAGCGTGTTGAGAGTCACAAAGCCTGAGACCCCACGTCGGTGCAAGTGGGACATCAACTTCGGGAGCTCTTCGAGATCGAAATTGACGGCCCGCGCTCGGGCGTTAAAGCCAGCAGCAAGTCCAAAGTAAATCGCGTCGGCTCCGTTCTCAACGGCCGCATGGACGCAGTCCCAATTTCCCGCAGGGGCCAGCAGCTCGGGCGCCGGCGTCCCTTGGGACGATGTCGTTCTCATTTTCGATCGCCTTGATGCGCGTGGATAAAATCCGATGGATGGTTCGTCATCTGTGCCCTAGAGCACCCCAGCGGTCGCTTGGGGTTTGGGCAATTCGTTCAAGAGCCGTGCGACGATCGCGTCGGCATCGATCCCCTCGGCCTGTGCGCCGAAGGTCGGGACAATGCGGTGGCGTAAGACCGGAGCAGCCAGGGCTTGGATGTCCTCGGTCGTTACGTGCAACCTGCCGTTGAGAAGCGCCCGGGCCTTGCTGGCCACGACGATTTGCTGGCAAGCTCTCGGGCCTGGTCCCCACTGGACCCAAGGTGCGACCCATTTAGGTGCCGACGATTCTTTGGGTCGCAAGGAACGGACAAGGTCCAGAACGTACTGCTTGACGTGTTCGGGCAAGGGCACGACGCGAACGACCCGCTGGTATTCGAGGATCTCTTGGCCTGTGATCACCGGCTCGATGGCCCCTGTAAAATTCCCAGTGGTTCGCTCGATGATCTCCCCTTCCTGCTCGCGGCTCGGATAGTCGACGAGGGTTTGGAATAAAAATCGATCGCGTTGGGCTTCGGGAAGCGGATAGGTTCCTTCTTGCTCGATCGGGTTTTGCGTGGCCAGTACGAAGAATGGTTCGGAGAGTTTGTAGGTTTTTCCGCCGATCGTCACGCAATGCTCTTGCATGGCCTCGAGCAAAGCTGCTTGGGTTTTCGGAGGGGTTCGGTTGATTTCGTCGGCAAGGAGGATTTGCGTAAAGACCGGGCCTTTGACAAAACTCATTTGCCTTGCGCCCGATTCGGATAGCTGAATGATGTCCGTACCGGTGATGT
The DNA here is from genome assembly GCA_026692845.1 of Planctomycetota bacterium. Taxonomy (GTDB): domain Bacteria; phylum Planctomycetota; class Planctomycetia; order Pirellulales; family Pirellulaceae; genus JBKCUI01. Next base: position 36,161 of record JAPLNM010000112.1, read on the forward strand.
CCGCAGGCATCAAGTCGGGAGTGAACTGAATGCGATGGAAGTCCAAATCCATGGCTTGCGCCAGCGAGCGGACCATCAGGGTTTTGGCCAGCCCCGGGACCCCTTCGAGCAAGCAATGGCCACCGGCGAGCATCGCGATCAGGAGCTGTTCGATCGCCGAATCCTGGCCGACGATGACTTGGGATACCTGCTGCTTGATCTTGGCAAACGACTCTCTCAAGGATTTAGCGCGAGCCATTTCTTCGGAAGATGGGGGAGGCGGTAGAGTGCTCATAGGGATAATCGCAGGAAGGCAGGTGATTTTGGTAGGATGCAGGCGGCGACTTAAGCCCGCATTTCTGAAGGAGCATCAGTGTACTCCAAGTCGCTGTAGGCTGCGGACATTTCGACCTGAAAATCAGCGTTTGGGGCGGACCAAACCGGGCTGGACATCCAGATCGAGTGGATCGAATTGCCCCCGAGAGATTTTTTCCCAAGCCAAAGCGCCCATGGCGGCATTGTCGGTACACCACTGCGGTTTGGCGATGATCAACTCGATCCTCCGGGCTTGGCAAGCTTCGGCTAGCTGTTCTCGAAAACTTCTGTTTGCAGCGACTCCCCCCCCGACGCACAGTCGCTTGGCTCGGGTCTTTTTCATCGCCGCGATCGCTTTGGCGATCAAGCAATCGATGACGGCTTGCTCGAATCCTGCGGCGATATTCGCCCGCTCCTGCTCGGCCATTCCTGCTGGGATTCCTGCTGCGTTATGGCCTGGATTCGACGAGCCTGCGATGCGATACCGGACTGCGGTTTTTAGACCTGAAAAGCTAAAGTCCAATCGATCTTTCTGGTCGACAAGGGGCCTTGGAAAACGGATCGCGTGGCGATCACCCTGGGCGGCGAGTTTTGAAAGAGCCGGTCCACCCGGGAAGGGTAACCCGAGCATCACGGCGACTTTGTCGAAAGCTTCCCCGGCCGCGTCATCGATGGTTCCTCCGAGATAATCCCACCCCAGAGGGTCGTCGCATCGGTACAAGGAGGTATGGCCTCCACTGACGATGAACCCAACGCACGGATAGATCGACTCGGCCACACCGAGCCCGCAAGCATAGATGTGGGCTTGGATATGATTGATCCCTACAAGGGGTTTGTTCCAAGCAAGCGCCAGGGCTTTGGCCGCCGAAAGTCCTACGATGAGCGAACCGGGCAACCCCGGGAAGGTCGCGACGGCAATGGCGCTGAGCGCATGGGGCGGGACTTTGGATTCCCGCAGCGCCGTATCGATCACCGGCAGGATCCTTTCGAGGTGCGCCCGCGCGGCGATCTCGGGGACCACGCCGGAGAATTTCTCGTGCAACGATTCCTGGGTCGCTACGCACTCAGAGCGCACACGTCCATCGGAATCGATCAGGGCCGCTGCGGTTTCATCGCAGGTCGATTCGATCGCTAAGAGATACTCAGTGCTCATGAGAGATCAGCCTAGGTCAAAGCCCCTTCCGAGGCGCATGAGCAACAGATGCTTGATCCTCGACCAATCCCCGGGTGTTTCCTCCAATGCCAGCGGATAAGCGATCGGTATCGAATATACAACACGTTGCACCGAAGAATCTTCGATCAGCAGGAATGCCTCGAGCCACTCTTCGAGGAACTCAAAGTCAAAGAGCAGTACCTCGGCGATTCGGGCGCTGTTCTGCACAACTCCATCGGATCCCTGCGGGAGCAGGAATCGGATCAGCTTGGAGGATTGTTCGAGCCGCATGCGGCGGATGATATCCAAGGAACGCAATTGTCCGGGTTTTCCCATTCCTTGGAAGCGATCGGCGATCAATGACTGGGTGTGAGGGTTGCGGCCACGGACCAAGGAGATGGTCGCAAGGTCCGCGACGGTGGCTTCCTGGCGATCGACCAGAGTCAGGAGTTGTTCTTCGTATCCGCGGATCGCATGCCGGGAGACCAGATCCAGGGCGGTGCGCCCAAGGATACTGGGCTGAGATTCCTCCCAGGACTCGATTCCTTCGCGGATCCATCGGTTGGCCAGTCCGCGTTCCCAAAGGCTTTCCAAAGCGATTGCGATATCGCCAGGGGCACCGTCTTGAAAGTCCAATTCGAGGGAACTCGGTTCGCGTGAGAGCGCCGCTGCGCGCTGTTGCATGCTCTGGATCGGCACGCGAAAAAAAATCTTTGAAGTCTCCTTGATCGCTTGAAGTTCTGGTAAGTAAGGAGCAAAGCCAGATGCTCTTTGGACCGAAATCGCTTCGCCCAGCTTGCCGGCACAGCGGCAGACCCGGTCGGTGATCTTGCGTCCCTCAGACATCTGCTTGGCCCTGCCCAAAACCAGGGGCATTTGATCAGAACTGATCGCAAGATGCGAAATCAGAGGGAAATCGTTGAACGCAGACTCGGTTCCATATTGGTCCCAGGCAGCGATGATCGAGCTGACGATGCTCGGATCCGACGCGTAGCTGTTGGAAAGTAGGTCCAGCGAAGCCGAGCGGACTCGGGGGTCGGCATGCCCGAGCCATAGGATCAGTTGTTTGTCGGATACAGCCATGAAGATTCAAAACACAGATGCATTGATTCGTGATTGCGAAGCGATTGCGAAAACGATCAATAGCATATCACTGCAGATCTAGTCTGTAACGATCAAAGTCTCTTCGAACGAACCCTTCCGGGATACGATCGGGGTGCTCGATACCTTGTGCTTTTGGAGGTGTTTGATCTCGGCCGAAAGCCGATCGAGCACCCCGAGGAGTTCCGAAGAGGCGGACTCTCCCAGGTGGAGACGCAGGGCCTTGCGGGTGTCGTGGCTAAGGAGTTCTTCGTGAGTTGCCATAATCGATTGGGGGTTTCGCAAAAGGATGCTTTGGGTAGTTATTCGACGGTGACGCTTATTATTCGACAGTAACGCTTTTTGCCAAGTTTCTAGGTTTGTCGACGTCGCATCCGCGAAGCAGTGCGATGTGGTAGGCCAAAAGCTGTAGCGGAACGACACTGACGACGGGTTGGAGAGGCTCAGCAACCGAGGGGACAAGAATGATACGATCGGCGAGTTTTTCCAGTTGCGAATCGACACGGTCCGTCACGGCAATCACGGGTCCACCGCGTGCCTTGACCTCTTGAAGGTTGCTCATGATTTTGTCATACACAAGTCCCTTGGAAATCAGAAAGACCGACGGAGTGTGCTGATCTACCAAGGCGATCGGACCATGTTTCATCTCCGCGGCGGGATACCCTTCGGCGTGGATGTAGCTGATTTCCTTGAGCTTCAGCGCCCCTTCGAGGGCCGTTGGGAAAAGGTAATTGCGCCCGAGGTAAAGAACATTCGTTGCGTCCTGGAATTCATAAGCGATTTGCTTGATCTGCTCTTCGGTCTGCAGTGCCACTTGGACTTGATCTGCAAGAGCTTCAAGCTCATCGATCCAGCGCAATCCGTCTTCGAAGCTCAGGTGCCTCATGCGTCCGAAATAAAGTGCGAGCAATGCCAACACGACGACTTGGGAGGTGAACGCTTTGGTCGATGCGACTCCGATTTCCGGACCGGCATGCAGGTAGATCCCCCCGTCGGCTTCTCGTGCGATGCTGCTGCCGATGTTGTTGCAGATCGCAAGGGTCGGATGGCCTTTGCGCTGCATTTCCCGCAGTGCCGCTAGCGTATCGGCTGTTTCGCCGCTTTGCGTGATGCCGAACACAAGCGTCTGCTTATCGACCGGTGGATTGCGATACCGAAGTTCGCTTGCGTATTCGACCTCCACGGGCATTCTCGAGATTTGTTCGATCATGTACTCGCCGATCAAAGCGGAGTGCCACGATGTCCCGCACCCGGTAAGAACGAGTCTTTCAATATTGCGTAGCTGAGGGACCGTCAAGTTCAATCCCCCTAGTTTGGCAGTCGCATCGTCTCGATCGAGCCTTCCGCGAATCGCATTGCGTATCGCTTCGGGTTGCTGATAGATTTCCTTGTGCATGTAATGCTCGTAGCCTTCGCAACTGTGCGAGTCTTGACCCTGTGTCAAAACTTGAATGCTGGGCTGAACAGTACCTGTGTCTCTCTGAATGACCTGGATGGAACGCGAGGTGATGATCGCGATTTGGTGATCGACCAAAGTGATGATTTTGTCGGTTTTTCCATACAACGGTGCCGGATCGCTTGCGATGAACTGCTCACCTTGGCCAACCCCGATCACCAAAGGACTACCGCATCTGGCTGCTAGCAAAAAATCTGGCTTGCCATGAAACATGACGACCAGACCATAGGTTCCACGAAGCCTGGCCAAAACGTCGCGCAGCGCAGTGGCGAAGTCGATCGGTGACTGGTCATTGAGTTCACCTGCTTGACGCATCTGAAAAATCGTACGATGCAATAATTGGGCGACCACTTCGGTATCGGTCTGAGACTGAAACGAGTAGCCGTCTTCCATCAACTCCTGTTTGAGATCCTGGTAGTTTTCGATCACTCCGTTGTGAACCAAAGCCAGATCTGAGAGCCCTCCGAATTCCGGATGGCCGCCATAGTGGGGGTGCGCGTTGGATTCTGTTGCCGCGCCATGGGTTGCCCAGCGCGTGTGACCGATCCCAATGCGACTGGGCACAGGTTGTCTGCGAACCAATGTCTCGAGATTCGAGATCCGCCCAACGCTACGACGTCTTTCCAAAAGCCCATCATCGCGGACGAAGCAAAGACCGGCGCTGTCGTACCCACGGTACTCCAGTCGGTATAAACCTTGGAGCAAAAATTCCGTGGTGTCCGACTTGCCAATGTACCCGACGATTCCACACATGAGTCACCCAAGGAAACGAACAATATCGAACAGAAGTAAATTTCGAAAAGATCGTGCGGGCGACGACAACGGGCAATACGAACATTGGCCCATTACATCAGCATTGGCTGAAAAGTCTATTCAAATGTCGTAAAAAATTTACGAAATTCTTGTCAGTCAAACCCTACAGGAATCCCTGTAGTTTTCGATTTTCCGTCGGCAAGTGGCACTGCGGGTAGATCATCGAGCCCTCAGGGGATTTTTGGGGATCCGAATCCCCCACTGATCCTGCATGACAAAAACGAATACCTAGCAAAAATAAAGAAGGAGTCGGAAAAAAATCGCTCAAGCCTCTTCGAGTCCGACCATGGCATCGCGCTCGGGCCGCGTAAGCTCGAACAAGGAATGAAGAAGCTCGATGTCGCAGGGCCGCTGGGGAACTGCACGGCGAGTGAACATGCGGAGCTGTGTCGACTGCATGACCGAGGTGGGTAAGGTGGCGATTTGCCCAAAGAGCTTCGCGTAGTTGGTAAAACTCGGGACGTTGCTGGTCACAAAACCATACATCGCACTGCAAACACCGACCCACTTGCCAGTGAATATGCTCGTGTTGATCGCTGTCTTGCTGTAGTCTCCGATGAAGCAACCTAAGAATTGCATTTCGGTGGCGATTCGCCCGCTGGGGTAATCCATCGAGATCAATCCATAAGTATTCTTCAAGTCACTTGTACAGGTCCCTGCTCCGAGATTCACCCAACTGCCGACATAGGAATGCCCAAGGAATCCATGGTGCTGCTTGTTCGAGTAAGGCTCGATGATCGATGCTTCCACCTCTCCACCGATCTTCGTGGTGTGTCCAGCACATACGCCATCCTTGAGCGATGCATGTTCGAGAACCTTGCACTTGGCCCCAAGATAAAGTGGCCCACGAAGCAAAGAGAACGGTCCGACTTGGACGTGGTTTTCCAGGACGATCGGACCAGACTTGGGTTCGAGCACAACATGGCTCGCTAGCGTCACATCCGGTCCAACAAAAACTCCATCCTGGAGCTGTCGATACTGCCGCTTGGAAATCAGCAATTCCAAGTTTCCTGGCAAACATGCCATGTGATGGCGGATCACATCATGCGGATATCTAAACGCATCTAGCACACAACGCGCCTGGCTGCGATCGGGCTGGTTGCCCGAGTTGCCCGAGTTGCCCGAGTTGCCCGAGTTGCCCGAGTTGCTAGGGGCCGAGTGCGTGAGGTAATTTCGACCGATCGAGAGGATCTGCTGAAAGGTCTCGGTCGGATGGAGCACTCCAACGATCTGCGACCCAGGTTCGTGGCCGTCGTAGATCCACTGGGTTGTTCCCGGGTCGCAATGGCTCAGCCACTGCGAAATGGCTTTGAGATTCGCCGCATTGGGAACCAACCGAGACGACAAAACCAGCTCGGGGCGATCGGACCCAGAGGCTTGCCGTGGATCCTTCAAAATCGGAAAGTCCAACTTCTGAATCGCTTGCAGGTGCGATCTCGATAGCCCGTAACAGTCGGCTCCTATCCATTCGAGCAAATCGACAAGCCGCAAAGCACCGCAGGTCACCGCGCTTGAAAGCCGTGCCAAAACCAACGGGACAAGCCTCTCGACACCAAGGTCTTCAATGATCAAGATCGACATGCATTGCTCCTTTGGACCCCTTATTTCAGGGTCGCTAGAATTCGGGGCCGCTTGGGTGAATCAAAAGTTAGTGACGGAAGTGGCGCTGGCCGGTAAAGAGCATTGGGATGCGGTGCTCATTGCAAGCCGCGATGACCTCGTCGTCCTTCTTCGAACCACCCGGCTGTACGATCGCAACAATTCCAGCTTGGGCTGCCCGATGGATCGAATCGGGGAATGGAAAGAACGCATCGGAAGCCAAGATGCTCCCACGCGATCGATCGGCCGCTTTGGAAATCGCTATCTCCACGCTGTCGACGCGACTCATCTGACCTGCTCCGACGCCGACCAAGGCGGCATCTCTTGCCAACACAATCGCATTGCTCTTGACGTGCCGGACCATCTCCCAGCCAAAAGCGATGTCATCCCAAAGCTCGTCGGCCACTGGAACTGTGGTGACGGTTTTCCAAGTCAGGTTCGCCGGCGGCAACGTGTCGGCTTGCTGGACCAATACCCCGCCTCGGACGAATCGGAAGTCCAACGGACGCTCCGACTCGCGCTCCTTGCCCATCGCGATCAATCGTACGTTCTCGCGCCACTTGGGTTTCGTCGATAGGATCTCAATGGCCGCATCCGAAAACTCCGGCGCAACGATCGCTTCGATGAACAACCCGGGTTGGCATAACTCGTTGGCCGTCTCGGCATCGACGCACTGGTTGAAGCCTAAGATCCCGCCAAAGGCACTTTGTGGGTCCCCGTCGAGCGCCTTGCGGCAGGCAGCCGAGAGCTTGTGGGCAGATGCCGCGCCGCACGGATTGTTGTGCTTGACTACTACCGCTGATGGCCTTGCAAAACACCGGACGATGTTATACGCACTATCGGCATCGAGCAGGTTGTTGTAAGAAAGCTCCTTGCCATGGAGTTGCTTGGCTTGCACCAACGATGTGCCCGTCGAAGGCCTCGAATAGAGCGCGGCTTGTTGATGCGGATTTTCGCCGTACCGAAGATCCTGCACTTTGGTCAAATCCAGGTGCAAGCGATCGGGCAAAACCGCTTGAACACTCCCGACCGCTGCAGTTGCCTCCTTTTCGGAGACCTGCGATGCAAGGTACTTACTGATCGAAGAATCGTAACTGGCGGTCGATTCAAAACACTCCAAAGCCAACTGCAATCGGAGCTTGTGCGAGGTTCCGCCATGGGCTTGGAATTCAGCCAAGATCGATCCGTACTGTGCAGGACTCGTCGCTACAGTGACAAAGGCATGGTTCTTCGAGGCAGCTCGAATCAAGCTCGGACCGCCGATGTCGATCTGCTCGACCGCTTCGGCAAAACGCACCCCTGGCTTGGCTACCGTGGCCTCGAAAGGATACAAATTGACGACCACCAAGTCGATCGGGGCGATCGAATGCTCGGAAAGAGAGTCCAAGTCCTCTTGGCGATCCCGGCGTGCTAGAATCCCGCCGAAGATCTTCGGGTGCAATGTCTTTACCCGACCGTCCATGACTTCGGGAAATCCCGTATATTGAGCCAACTCGCTGGCCGCAATCCCTTGGTCGGTAAGGAACTTGTAGGTCCCGCCAGTGCTGTAAATCTCCACGCCCTGTGCCGCCAGACCTTTGGCAAACCCGGCCAACCCCGTCTTGTCGCTGACGCTGATCAATGCCCGTCGAATCGGTGAGTACTGGGTCATCATGGCTCACTACCCTTCGCTAAAACCATCGCAGAAACTCGTTTTTCACCTTCGCAAATCATGCCGAAAGTATGGAAAATCGCAAGCCATACGCCGACCGAAAGCTCCCGCTAAAGCAAAGACTTCCATGTTTCAGCTTCCAGGGCTTGCGATTCGCCCCCAAGAATCTTACAACAAAGTCCCATAAAAATGGGGGCAACGCGGATTCAACCGCCCATAATCCCCTCGAGTCCCCCTCAACACACCTTTCTCTAGAAATCAGAGAGATTCCATGTCTGGCACCGGTTTAGATGATGGTTTGATCAAGTCCGATAACGTAGCGAACGTCTTGGACAAAGCCCTCGAGGCCGGGGAGGGGATCCTCCGACTGACCCCGACCTGGGTTCCAAGAAGCTTCTTGCACCCAGGTCGCCGAATCAAACTTCACCCCAATGACCTCTACGCCTTTGGCGCCGATCGAGGCGGGATCGACGAACGCTGGTTTGCAAGCACGACCGAAGCTGCCAACGAAGGACGCGTCTGGCACGAAGGACTGAGCTTCTGTCTGTTCGAGGGCAAAAAGTTCCTGCTCAAAGACGCCATCGCCGAACAGGGCAACAGCCTCGTCGGCAAGGCCGTCTTCAGCAAATACAACCGTTGGCCGGTGTATTCGAAATTCTTCGACAACATGGGTCCGATCCCCCACCACATGCACCAATCCCAAGAAGACGCCGCTCTGGTCGGTCAAGAAGGAAAGCCCGAAAGCTACTACTTCCCACCCCAGTACAACAACGTCGATAACAACTTCGCCTATACCTTCATGGGTCTGGAACCAGGGACCACCAAAGATCAACTCCGGCGCTGCCTGGAAAACTGGAACCGAGGGGACAACGGAATCCTCGATCTCTCCCGAGCCTATCGCCTCCAACGCGGTACCGGTTGGCTGATTCCACCAGGCGTTCTGCACGCACCAGGATCCCTGTGCACCTACGAACCCCAATGGGGCTCGGACGTCTTCGGGATGTTC
>JAPLNM010000113.1:0-9183 GCA_026692845.1 Planctomycetota bacterium
GATGCAAAAAGAACGATCGAGCGGGCAACTTGGTCCAGACCTGCAAATCCTCGCTGGTGGAATTCACGAAGACCGAGGGTTCGGAACCCAGGCTCCACGATTTGACTTCGGCGCGTCCCGCGTTGCTGTCGCGCCGTTCGGTGAGGAACACCGGAGTCGATGTCGTGTCCAGAAAGCTCCAGCGGGCTTGGTGCATGTCTGACCACGGGTTTCCTTTCAGCAGATTGGACGTCAGATCGGAGAGGCTCCACGTTCGCTGATCTCCGCTGGCTTCGTGGATCGTCCATTCGACGAGCGTGCTGTCGGCCCCGTGACTTTCGTTCGGAAGCACGGTCAAGAGCAGCAGCTCGCCGCGCTCGACCGAGAGCTTGTGCTCGAAGGGAACAGAGCTCCCTTCTGCAACCTTGGACTCCGCGAGAACACGTGTCGCAGGTGCCCAAAGGGCTGCAATTTTTGCCAAAGACGCTTGCCGTCTTTGCTTCTCGGCTTCAAACTCGGCCGCCTTCTCCCGCCACCTCTTCATCCGAGCATCGACCTCGGCTTGCGTACGACGGACTTCCAGTCCGTCGCTCCCTTGCGTACGACGGACTTCCAGTCCGTCGCTCCCTTGCGTACGACGGACTTCCAGTCCGTCGCGCCCTTGCGTACGACGGACGTCCAGTCCGTCGCTCCCTACGTACGACGGACTTCCGGTCCGTCCTACAGAGCCGCTCAGCCCGGCCCACAGTGCCGCCAGATAAGCCGCATTGAGTTTCTCCTCGGCGGCCACTGCCGCAATCTCTGCCGCGATCTCGGCGGCCCCGCTACGCGTGAGCCTATCGCGGTGCTTCAAGGTCGCCGCCAGATGCGCTGCTAGCGGGGGCTCTCCATTGGGTCCAGCATAGCGCGCGTGGAAACTGCGGAGCGGCTTGAGAGCCTCCTCGGTCCAATCCGGTCGTTCGCTGGAAGGGGAAAAGCGAAAACCGTCCGGCAATAACACTAAGCGCGCGGCAACGTCGCGAGCGGTCTGGTGATAGCGTTCGACCAGTTCGGGCGTGACCGGCATTGCGTCGCCGACGTTCGCAAATCCCTCACCGCCGACGCTGTCGACGGGAAACTCGCGGGCCTGGGTTGGCCGCATGTCCACGCCGGTCAGATCGCGGACGGCGTTGTCGTACTCCGTGTTGCTCAGACGACGGAGCGTTACCTGTCCGGGATCACCGGCCCGAGCTGCCGCCTCGGCATCGAGTGCCGCCGTGATCCAGCCGAGCAGTTGTTCCCTCTGTGCCTGACTTGGCTGCGGTGCTTCCTTCGGCGGCATGTCGCCTAGTCGCAACCGGTCGGCGACATCGCCAAGCAGTTTGGGCTTGGCGAGGATCGCCTGAGCGGAGCCAAAGCTTGTCAGATCGAGATCGTTATCTGTGGGGACCGTGCCATGACACTTCCCGCAGGAACTCACAAGCAGCGGCTGGATCTGTGTGGCATACGTTTCTGCCAGGTCGTCTGCACCGACAGCAGACAAGCTCGTGAGCGTGAGACTGGCGACAAGGAGCACAAAGCGAAACGTCCATTTCCACCCTGCCGCACCGGAGTGCTTGCGCACTTCCGCTACAAAAAAACGCCATCGAACGTGAGTGCCTTTTGACTTACGCCGCTCCGCTGCTTCGATGCATCGCATCAGATTCGCTCCTTGTGGCTCTCGATATGGGTTCGATGGTTTCGGGCACGAGTTTCTCTCAATGACGTGGACAGCGGGCACTTGGAAAACCGCAAAATGGTTAGATTATCGTACAATCTATCAGTCTATGCTTGTCGATTTTGGGTCCTTCAGGAAATTTAGTGGGTAATCGCTGCCCGCAGTCAACGGCAGTCAAGAAAACCGGCGCCGCAGGCGGCGTAGCAAAACCTCAAACCAACGCCCGCCTGCGGCGGGGGGCGTGGCGTTTGGACGTTATTGACATGGTTGACGTCATTGACAGCGGACATTATTGACGGTTGACATTACTAACGGTTGACAACATCGACGGTGCGCGTTTACTGACAAGTATCGAGCCACTGAAGTCTTGCGACTCCAGCTACGAACACTCCCTAGGCGTTTTATTATCCGCGTTTGCTCCTTCGCTCGGCCCGAAACGCAGCTTCCTGGCGGGCTTGGTCAAATTCCTCGCCGTTGGCTGCGGGTTAAACACAATGCCGTTAGCCTATCGCTTCAAAAACCAATCTCGGGGAATTCAAGTCGCGATTGCTATTTGGACCTCTCGTACTGGTAATCCAAAGTCCCCTCGCCTAGTTTGCAATCTCGGATCGCCTCAAGCAACTTTTTGCGGTCGACCTCCTTGGCCGTCAGTTCTAGATTTTTCGAAAGCGCATAGACGGTGATGTGATACGTCTTGATGCCCGGCCCCTTGGAACACATCGGATCGTACTCGTTACGCCTCTTGTCGTTGAGCCCCACGGTCCCCTCTGGCTTCTTGTTCTGTGCGATCCCTGTCGAGGTCGCTGGCAAGTTGTAGACAACCCAGTACGACTTGGTTTGGTCAGGTGCCTCGTGCCAAAGCGATACGGCAATCGAATTTGTCCCCTCGGGGAGTTTGCCCCAAGAGACCGCCGGGGACTGCCTTGCCCCATCGCAAGTGCAATCTTTGATAAGCATCCCGCGACTGTCGACGGAACTACTGGTCACCTGGATCGTACCCGACTGCGACTTCATCGCCTCTGCTTGACGGGGTGGCTGACCATCGCGGGGGGGCTGTGCATCGCGTGGCTGTTGACCATCGCGTGGTGGGGGCCCAATGCCACGACGACCGCTCCCGTTCTGGTAATTCTGTTTGGTTACCTTACCGGCTGGATCTTGGAACTCGAAAGCAACCGCGCCGCTTTCACCTAGCTTGTAACGGACGTATCCTTTCCGACCAGAAACCTCATAAGTCAACTGAAACGACTTGGGCTCTGTCTCCTCAAAGCCGACAATCTTGGCCCCGCGCATCGGCCCAAGCGCTGGGCGTGGACTCTCAGCCCTCGGCTGTGGATCGACTTGGCCGTCGCGCTCGACAACCTCTCCATAAAACCCCCCGTTGATGTAGGGGTACTTTTTTGTCGCGTGGTAGTGATAGATGCCATCTTTGTCTTTGTGCCCATTCATCCCATCGAGTGGCTGGTTGTCGCTATCCTCCTGATAACCATAAATCGGATAGCCATCGAGCGCATAAGCGATCGGCTGGCCCTTGCCCACCATCGGCTCGAGGTGGATCGGTGCGATGTGGTAGTGATAGTCGTCGGCTCGTCCGCAGTGTCCGCCCCATTGGTCCAGCTCTCCTGCGAGGAGCGTATCGGTGCGCCCGTCGTTCTTGATCGGATTGAAGATCGGTATCCCGTTAACCGCCAAAGCGATCGCGCCGCGAAAAAAGTTATCCTTGGCCGACATCGGCTTTTTCGCAGGCGTCGGATGCAGCGGAATACGCCACGCGTTGCGTCCTGTGTAAGCTTGCGGCAAGGGGACTTGTTGCTGCCAAGCCGTGATGCCGACCATCATGGAATGATCGGGGATCCCATTGGATTCCACATAGAAAAAGTCGTTGTCCCAACGCAGCCCTAAGGTTTTTTCGAACGGCTTGAAATGTTGAAACATCGCTGGAGCATCCTCGTAAAAACTGGCTTCATCGTTTGTGCTTGCGGTGGGCTCAATCTCGATATTCACAAACCGAATCGGTTGGGTCTGGTTCGTTTTGCGGATAGACTCAATCCGCTCGTTGATCCAGTTTTGGTCGGCGTCGATCAACTCGGCTCGGTGAACCTGCTGAACCTTGCCTCCGCTGGTTTCGAACTTGGCAATCTGCTCGTCGGCAGATAGAAAACTACCATGAAAATGCTTGTGTGTTTTGGCGATCGTCCAAGTGGATTTGCTGATTGCCGCAGAGTCCGATGGTCCATGCCCACCCTCGTGCGCTAGGGAACCATGGCAGAGGCATAAGATCGCGATCATCGATCCTGCAAGAAGACTTGCGGGGGTTGCAACGTTTTTTTTCATCATTCAATCTCTCTGCTTCGTGCGGTTTTCGTGCGGTGCGGTTATGGTTCTGAAGAGTTGCTCTGTGAACACTGGGAAAAACTTTGCCTCCGCGACCGTCCAGTGCCTTAAGGCGATTTTCATCGATTCGTCGACCATGGATTGTTCTCCGCGAAACGTTTGAGGCAAAAATCTGGCAATCCGTCGGTTTCAGAGCTTTTAACGCGCTGGCTGGGATTATGACACCAAAGGGGACGGAAACCGCTAAATTTCTTGGCAAAAAACAATCGGGCGATCTCCAGGAATCACCCCTAATGCGGAGTAAGGCACGAGCACGAGCACGAGCAAGAGCACGAGTAGGAGTAGGATCAACCCAGTGAAAACATGGAGATAGAATCCGAGACACGCGAAAATCGCCACTTCAAGAGCACCTTGTTAGGGGCTAATGCGATTTCATGCAGGGCGATTTGTGCCTTGGAAAAGTCTCGGTGGCTCTCCGCTTTCGAAATCGACTCGCTGGATTTGGTATACTGCCAGCGGGTATGTCCATTACCAACACCAGGAGCACCAAAATGCGTTTTCCATTCGCAACATTTTGCTGCGCGATTGCAGCGAGCTTGATTGGCATTGACGTTGGGATTGCCCAAGCTCAAGAGACGTCCAAACCGAACTTGCTGATCTTCTACTCGGATGATCAGGGCTGGGGAGAGACAGGTTGCTATGGCAATAAACAGATCCCGACGCCCAACATCGACGCACTGGCTGCAAACGGTATAAGGTTCACCCAAGGCTATGTTGCGGCAACGTATTGCAGCCCTTCGCGGGCAGGGCTCCTGACGGGTCGATACCCAACGCGATTCGGGCATGAGTTCAATGCAGTCGCCAACAAGTCCGGTCTGCGACTCGATCAAATCACCTTGGCCAATCGCCTTAAGGAACTCGGATATGCCACCTGCTGTGTCGGAAAATGGCACCTCGGAAGCTCTGAGGAATACAAGCCGACGAAACGTGGCTTCGATGAGTTCTTCGGTACGCTGGCCAACACCCCTTTCTTTCATCCGACGAACTTCATCGACTCGCGAGTCTCGAACGATATCCGGGAAGTGACCGACGAAGATTTCTACACCACAGACGCTTATGCCGAGCGATCCGTCGATTGGCTCGAAAAGAACAAAGACAAATCTTGGTTTTTGTATGTGCCATTCAACGCCCAGCATGCGCCCCTCCAATCGCCCCAAAAGTACCTGGATCGCTTCCCGGACATCCAAGATCCAAAGCGTCAATTATTTGCAGCGATGCTTTCGGCTCAAGACGACGCGATCGGTCGGGTGATGACCAAAGTCCGGGAGCTTGGACAGGAAGAGAACACCTTGGTCTTCTACATCGCCGATAACGGCGGGCCAACCCAAGGCACCACATCTCAGAACGGGGGCTTGCGCGGATTCAAGATGACCACCTACGAGGGCGGGCCGCGTGTTCCATTTATCTCGCAGTGGAAGGGTCATTGGCCCGCAGGAAAAGTCTACGAGAATCCCGTGATGAACCTCGACGTTGTTCCGACCATGATGGCGGCCACAGGCCAAAAGATCGCCGAGAGCGAAAAACTCGATGGTGTCGATCTAGCCCCGTTTTTGTCGGGCCAGAATAGCGCAAGACCTCACCAGACCATGTATTGGCGATTCGGACCACAATGGGCGATCCGTCACGGCGATCTCAAACTGGTCGTATCGCGAGGAGGCAGTGGCGAACCGGAGTTGTATGATCTGGCAAAAGACTTCAGCGAATCGAACGATCTTGCGGGATCTCTACCTGATGAAGTCCAGAAATTGCAGGCCATGTGGGACTCCTGGAGCGCCCAACAGGCTCCACCCAGCGCGATCGATGCGCCTGCGAACCAGAAAGGCGCAAATCGGAAGGCCAAGAAGCAATCCGCCGGCAAACTCTGATCGCGACTGCAATCCAAAGAACGTACTTGTAAGATTCAGCTCCGAGCAGCTCAGCAAAGCGAACGTCGGACCGCAAAAAACGGTTTCTCGCCAAGGACCGGAACAAGAATCGATCCATCCCCTACCCCCATTCCCTCTTTTGGCTGTTCCCCTGGCTGTTCCCCTTGGCGCCCTTTGGGCCTTTGCGGTGTGACTCCAGTTTGCGACTTTGCGAGAGACTCCAAGATCCCCGGCAGCAACCAGGGCCGCAAAAAACGGTTTCTCGCCAAGGCGCCAAGCTCGCCAAGGACCGGAACAGAAATCTACCAATCCTCCTACCAAAGGTTACAATTAGCGAACAGTAGCGTTCACAAGCGGTATAAATCCCGGACCGCTAATGGTCACCGGTGGAGCGATAATGAAGCTGGCGAAAAAGTGCGCCCATGTACGAATCGTGCGTCCAGCCTATCCTCAACGAGTGCCTGTGCCGCCCGTTTTTAGTAGTTCAATTGAGCCTGCAATCGAAGCACCGAACCATCAAAGTACTGGTAAGAAAGAGCCCCTGGTTGATTGATCGCTTGAGTGTTCACACGGTCAACCAGAGAGTATTCAAGAGATAACTCAAACTCCTTGAAAGCCTGCCACTCAATGCCCGAGGACAGTTCGAAGCTGTTTCCGTAAGGAGCGTTCTTTTGAGTGGAATATCCGCCGTGGAGCTGCGACCATCGACAATAGGGTATCCAAGTTCCATGTTGTTGCGTTTCGATCGCGTACATGGCCATTGCATAGCCACCGTAAAATGCTCTGCTCAAAACCCTTGTCTGATCATCGCTCAGACCCGGAGCCTCTCCGACATGCCATTCACTCTGGAAACCAAGATCCATGGGGTACCATACAAAAGTCCCTGCAAGCCTCTTTTCCCAAATACCACCCGCTCCACCGTTTTGATAGGTACCCTCTGGAATGGTCTCCGGACCCGTACCGAGCGGTCGTATCTTGGTACCATCGACCACCAATTCCCCACAGAGCCCTTGAACAGATACTTCGCAAACCTGACCTGCCCAAATCTCCCAAGGCCAAGTGACTCGCGC
Source organism: Planctomycetota bacterium (assembly GCA_026692845.1). GTDB lineage: Bacteria > Planctomycetota > Planctomycetia > Pirellulales > Pirellulaceae > JBKCUI01. The sequence goes on from JAPLNM010000113.1 coordinate 7,002, forward strand.
AACGGTGTGAGGCACACTGTTGAGGTCCAACAGCGATCCGCCTTGGCCGTTGAATACCCCTAAGCCAACGACCCCAAAGTTGCCCGATCCTTTGTAGCGGGCGTTCTGCAAGTCGTGAAACATCGTTTGTTTGTCTGTTGGTGTCCAGTAATAGATCAACCCAAGATCGCGTTCATTGGGCGCCACGGAGATGTTAATCGGATCGGATCTGTCCATTGGAGCCCGATTGGAACTCGATTGCATGTTCTCAAAGCCATACGGGATTTTCGATTGACCAACTCGAAATCGATGCACCTTGTCGTCGTCGACGTAGACGTCTCCATACCAGTCCCGGATTTGAGCAAAATAAGTCGCAGTCGATTCAGAACCACCAGGAGGAGCGACACCGAAGTCAGGTTGGATGTAGATCCCCAGATGCGGGGCCACATCTCCCTGAATTTTTAATCTTGCACGACGAAGCGTAAAACTATCGACATCACCGATCCCTCGATCACCAAGGAGCTGTGGTGGAGCTCCATCCCCAGCATCGGTGACGACTCCGTAGCGGACCTGCGCGTACCCACCAAGACTCAACTTCTCCCACCAGCCCTTGGACTTTTCACCCTTGGACTTTTCAACAATAGCGGGAACAACATTCGGTGTCTTGTCACCGGATTCCTGAACCTGCTGCGATGCCGAACCGAGGTCGTAGCCCTGACCATAAGCGATTTGAATCTCCAAGCCTAGAGTTGGCAAAAATCCAACCAAAAGGAGCCTCAAGACTCGCTGCGCTGGGAATTCAAAAGACGAAACCATGGGGATCATTCGGCCACTCCAAATCGAGTTCTCAGGAGGCAAAAAAATGCAAGAAGGCTGATCGGCGCGAATTTGTTCCGCCTGCAACGCTTCGTGACTGAAAAGAGGTATCGACTTTGACGATTAGGTAAAATATTAAGATTCCCAATATTATTGCTCTAAATCGGTCGGGACGATTGCAAGGCGATTTCCTGACGCCAAACTTCCTGGATAGGACTTGCAAGAACCCTGCAATAGCAAACTTCGACACCCTAGGAACCTTGAAAAAGCTAGCAAAACATGCACATGACGAAAGACCAGGAAAAACAATTGGAACCTGTTTGGTTGCAACGCGATCTAGGCTGGCTTGAATTCAACCGTCGCGTTCTCCACGAAGCTCAGGATCCGCGGAATCCGATGATGGAGAGACTGAAATTCCTGGCGATCTTCTCGTCAAATCTTGACGAATTCTTCATGAAGCGCATGGAGTTGATCAAGTCCTTGATGACCACGCGTGCTGGTGCTCCATGGGAAAGCCATCTGCCCGAGCAGATACACAAGCAACTGAGCCCCCTGCTAGAACAGCAGCACCAAACCTTCGTGGATCTTCGTCGCAAAATGGCTATCGAAGGTATCGATCTGCTTGATTTCGACCAGCTTACCCAACCGCAGCAGCAGTCCATTCGCGAAGGCTTCCGAAAAAACATCCTGCCCATTCTTACCCCGCTAGCAGTCGACCCTAGTCACCCGTTTCCCTTTCTTTCCAATCTTTCGATCTCGCTGGGTGTTCTGCTCAAGGATACAAGATTCCCTGATGGCTGCTTTGCTCGACTCAAGATCCCCAGTTCGCTTCAAGGTTGGATCCCCCTCGAACAGGAGAATTCGGATCGAATCCAACTTGTCAGCACCGTTTCGACAATACAAGCCAACCTAGCCGACGTCTTTCCCTGTCTGGAAATCGTATCGACGACGCTCTTTCGCGTGACACGCGATGCAGAGGTGGAGTTCAATGAAGAGATAGTTGACATCAAGCAACTCGTCAACGATCAACTGAAACTCAGACGGTTTGAACCGGTAGTCAGGCTCGAAATCGATGCACAGCACGACCCACGAGTTCTAGAGCTACTGCAGCGTGAACTCGCACTTTCGCAAGACCAGATCTACATCGTTCCAGGGCTCATGGAGTACGAAAAACTCTGGGAACTGACTCGCTTGGGCCCAGACCATTTGCGTGTCGAAGGTTGGGAGCCAGTCTACCCAAGAGAGCTTCCCGGCCCACAGGAGGATCTCTGGGAGTCTATCCGTCAACAGGACATTCTGGTCCACCATCCCTACGAAAGCTTCGAGCACTCCGTCGTTCGCTTCATCGACCAAGCCGCTGGGGATCCCCTTGTTCGAGCGATCAAAA
>JAPLNM010000113.1:9223-28166 GCA_026692845.1 Planctomycetota bacterium
GATTCGATGAACAACGAAACTTGCAATGGGCTGCTCAACTCGAAAGGGCTGGCGCTCATGTCGTCTACGGAGTCGTCGGCCTAAAGACCCATTCGAAAATCGCACTGGTTGTTCGTCAAGAACCGAATGGACTTCAATGCTATGCACACATTGGCACCGGCAACTACCACGTCAAAACCTCAAAGCTCTACACGGATTTAGGTCTCTTTACCAGCGACCCATTGATCACCGAGGATGTCGTCGACTTATTCCATTTTCTAACCGGTTGCTCTGCGAAAAAAGAGTACCACCGCCTGCTGGTCTCGCCAGTGAATATGCGTTCGAAATTCATCGATTTGATCGATCGGGAAATATCCAACTCCAAACAAGGACTCCCGGCGAGAATCGTCCTGAAAATGAATCAACTCGAAGATGCTCAGATGATCACCAAACTCGTAGAGGCCTCGGTCGCAGGTGTGCGTGTGGAACTGATCATTCGTGGGTTTTGCTGTGTCAAACCTGGAATTCGCGGGTTCACAGACAATCTAACCGTCAGGTCAATCATCGGAAGATTCCTCGAGCATTCTCGGATCTTCTGGTTCGCCAACGGAGTATCAGACCCCCTCGAAGGAACCTTCTACATAGGATCCGCCGATTGGATGAACCGCAATCTCTCCGGACGGGTCGAAGCGGTCGCGCCGATCCTTCTGAAATCGCACCGAAGTAAAATCTGGGAGATCTTGGAGGTCTCCTTGAAAGACCAACGCAACGCTTGGTTGATGCATTCGGATGGTTCTTATCATCCAATCACCCCCGAGGCGAATTCGGATCCGGAGTCACGCGTCGGTACCCAACAAACGCTCATGCGTCGAATCCAATCCTCCTAGTAATTCACCTCGCCAGAGATCAAACCCTTCAACCAACGTGGGTCCATGCGTTGAAGAAAGCTAGCCTCGCAAGACGAGGATTTGCTGTCATTTCGCCTCCGATTCCTGAACCGAATTTGCTTGACGTCGAAGAAAAAAGACGATTGGCCGAACGTTTCCTGCTGGTCGTGCCGATAAAGCCGAGGGTAATAGGTATTCCTGCCATTCCAATTGATGGGATGGTGACGGACAAACCGGTGGCAAACGCACTGGAGTGAATTCGATGAGGCTGCTCAAAGGCTGGAAACTTACGTTAATGGCAGGCATGGCCCTTGCAGGGTCTAGCGGTCAGGCATGGGCTCAAAAGCCCGGTAGCTGGGGGTCCAACAGGCCTTCTAGCCCCAAAATGTCGCAGGGAACCCCAACGGGCTCCTTGCAACGCTTGACCCCTGTTGCTTACCAAGAACCAATACTTCAAGACATCAGCGTTCCGTCGGGGTTGCCCCCCGTCGAGAGTGTTCCCTTGGGGGCTGGTCCCGTCGACGGCATGCCGATGATGGGCCCGGAAGGCTATCCTCCCGGGATGATGGGGCCCGGGATGATGGATCCTTCGATGATGGATCCTTCGATGATGGGACCTGGCATGATGGGACCTGGCATGATGGGACCAGGCATGATGGGACCAGGCATGATGGGACCAGGCATGATGGGACCTGAGGGATGCCCTCCTGGCATGATGGGTCCTGGCATGATGGACCCTTCAATGATGGGTCCTGGCATGATGGGGCCTTGCCCCGAGTGCGGTGGACCGTTCTCGGGTTGCGTTCGATCGCACGTCGATCGTTGGGGAAGAAATCCTTTCGGACTCTTCGCCGGCCTCGGTGGTTGCCTTGCTGGACTACCTTCGCTGCTGGTTCCTTACGGCGAAGGAGGAATCGCATCGCAACGTTGGTTCGACGCATCGCTTGAGGTGATCGGATTGACTCGCACGAGCGGCGGCAGCAATTTTCCTGTCTCGTCACTCGGAGCAAACTCCGGCAACTTTGTCTTAGGCACCGATATGGTCGCTCCAGACACGATGCGTGCTGGCCTTGCGGCTCAGGTGAATGTCCAAGTCGGTCCGGGTTCGAATCTCGAATTCGCGTACTTTGGTTTGGACCGTCACGAGGGCACCGCAGTGGCTCAGAGCGCCTCGGCGAACCTCTTCTCGTTCGTGAGCAACTTCGGAACGCTCCCGGCTGGCGGATTCGATGACTCGGATCGTTCGCTGATCCACACGCTGAGCTACCGCTCTGAACTTCACAACGGTGAAATCAGCATCCGAAGGCGTTGGAGCGAACCTGTGGGTTACTTCCAAGGAAGTTTCTTGACGGGTGTTCGCTACCTGGATCTTGACGAAGGCTCCCGTTTCACAGCCGATGGATTGAACAACAACGGTGCTGCAAACAACGGTCCTCGATTCTTCGATTACAACGTTGCGACGCGTAACTCGCTCGTAGGTTGGCAATTTGGAGCGGATCTTTGGTACAATTTCTTACCAGGGATCAAGATGGGTGTCGAGCTAAAAACTGGTATCTACAACAACCGATCCCAGCAAGATACTTCGATCTTCGCGAACTCCCTACCTGCGTTCGGAATTCCTGAGATCAAAGAATACTCGCTGGATAACCGAACGGCCTACATCACCCAACTTTCACCGCAGCTGGTCTACCGCTTGAACCACTCGATTGCCTTTAGAACATCGTACCAGGTCCTCTGGATCGACAATGTCGCTCTGGCATCGGATAACTTCAACAGCACTCCGCCCTCGCTGTTCCTACCCGGATCGAATCGCTTTGCTGCGATCAACAATTCTTCGGACATTGTCTATCAGGGGATAACGGCCGGGGTTGAGTTCACTTGGTAAATACTTGGTGATTGCACAAAAAGCCCGTCGCGAATTGCGGCGGGCTTTTTTTTCTAAAAACTAGCTAACCAAATCGATAATTTGGTCGGCTAGTTTGCGATCGGCAGAGACGACCATCGGTTCGCAATCTTTAGGACCGATCGGCTGGCCGGTTCTCAGAGACAGGAAAGAGCCGCCGGCTTCATGCAAGATCGCCCTTGGTGCAGCGATGTCCCAGGGGGCTTGCTTGACGTTCTCCGAGTTGTTGTCATGCACCACTGCTGATAGCCCCGTCGTGCCGTCGATCAGTCGCATCGCGACACCCGAATGAGGTGGAAACGAGGTGACCAACTTGGCTCCCTGGCTGGTGCGCAGCTTGTTTCTCAAGTACGCGAACATGCCCGTCTCGTAGCGAGCGTTGCCGTACTGATTCATATCGATCCAAGCATCTTCGAGTCGTGTCGGGCTCGGCAGCACCAGCGGCCTTTGATCCTTGTAGGCACCCAACCCGATGTGCGAGTAGAAGAATTCGCCGGTCAAGGGAAAAACGATCGCCGCTGCGCAGGGCTCGTCCTCGCAGTACAAAGAAACCAGGACCGATGGGAAAGGATTTCCCACCCGAAACAGAAATGCGCTGGTTCCATCCAGAGGATCGACATACCAACAGTGGCTTGCTCCCTCGAGGATACTCGGATCGGATTCCTCAGAAAAAATCGTAGCCCTAATCGGATCGGCTTGCAAAACTTCCAGCACCGCTTTTTCGGCTTGTTTGTCCACCTCGGAGACCAAATCCCCAATGCCTTTTTCAATGATCTCCGTAGGACGGCCAACCCATTGCCGAATGACATTGGCTCCTGCCGTCGCGGCCCGAAGTGCTGTTCGAACCTCGCTCGACAGATCGCATCCATGGCTCGGAGGGGTCAACGGCGCAAGAAAGTTATCCATAGTGAGGCGGTTCGCAAAAAACGACAAAACGTAATCCAGGTGCGTATTTCCACTATTTTACTGACATTCGACCCCGTCGTAACCCCAGCTTGCCCTCCCCGAAGGTGCTTACCCCAGATGCAAAATTGAAGTTTACTTGGTAGATTTCCACCAAGAGCCTTTGGTTTATCGGTATGGACTTGGATCTTGCAAAAAGCGTCTCGCTCATGGCTAACCCAACCAACAAACTTAAATACCTGCTGTTCGATGTCGAAAGCATCGCCGACGGCCAGATGATCGCAAGGACCAAGTATCCAGGTAAGGGTATGGACTCCGAGCAGGCCATCGCGATGTTCCGTCAGGAACTCCTCGACGAGAGCGGCAAGGACTTTATCCCATTTACCTACCACGTCCCTGTAGCGTTGGTGATCGCCAAGATCCGCGAAGACTTCAGCTTGGTCGAAATCGTATCGCTCGATGAACCCGCCCATCGCCCCGAACAGATCACCAAAGCCTTTTGGCTTGGATGGGAACGCTATGCGCATCCGACTTGGGTGACGTTCAACGGACGATCCTTCGACCTTCCCTTGATGGAATTATCCGCCTACCGCTTTGGCATCAGCGTCCCTGCTTGGTTCAATATCTACGATCGAACGTATTCCCAGAACCGAAATCGCTACAACCTCGAATCGCATCTTGATTTGCATGAGATCCTGACCAACTTCGGTAGCACCTGGTTTCGAGGTGGCCTGAACCTTGCCGCAGCACTGGTCAACAAACCCGGGAAGATCGATGTCCAAGGAGATATGGTCCTGGAGCTGCACCGCCAGGGGAAGCTTCACGAGATCAGCGAGTACTGCCGCTGCGATGTTTTAGACACCTATTTCGTGTTCCTTCGACTCCAAGTGCTCATGGGTCGGATCACCTCGGAGATCGAAGCCGAGCTTGTGGCTCAGACCCGTCGATTGCTCGAGCAAGACGCCGATAAACACCTCGGTTACCGAGCCTACCTCCAAGCCTGGGATCAATCCTGTGGCTCTCCGGTCGACCGCTGAATTTTCTTCTCAAGAGATTTTCTGCCGGTTATCTGGGAGATTATTCTGCTTTTCGGGATAAAATCAAAGCCGACATCCGTTTCCCTTTGCTTGGACGTTTTTTACAGACGATTTGCTCGTAAACGGGCTTGCTCGTAAACGGGCGCGACGCGTCGGTTACTATCCCACCTAAGCTACCCAAGCGATCCCACCTGAGACGTTTTTCCATGAGTCCTGCATCGAAGCCTTCGAGCCCCTGGCTCAAACTCTTGCTCCTCTTGGCCTTGATCGCCGCCGGAACCGTCGGACTAGGGGCCATCGCCCCACGCTTGATGGTCTCGAACCAAAAGGTCAAGCATCTGACCCACAAGGTTTCTCGGGGGGATCTCTCGGTGATGGTCACCGAAAATGGAGCCGTCGAAAGCTCCAATAACAAGGAAATCAAGTGCATGGTCAAGGGTGGAAGCACCGTGCTTTGGGTCGTCGAGACCGGGACGATGGTCCAGTCTGGAGACGAACTGGTCAAACTCGACCAATCGCAAATCGAGGACAAAATCCTCCAACAAAAAATCGTCTTCGAGAATGCGGTGGCAAACAAGATCACCGCCGAGAGCGATGTCGCTGTGGCGCAAACAAGCATCACCGAATACATCGAGGGGACCTACAAAGCCGAGAAAAGCAAAATTGAAAAAGAGATTTTTGAAGCCGAGCAAGCACTTCGCAAATCCGAGCTGGCAGTGCAATCCGCCTTGCGATTGACCGCCAAGGGCGTTGTAAAAAATCTTCAACTCGAAGGGGAGCAATTCGCGGTGGATTCGGCGCGTAAAGATCTCGAGATGAAGCAAACCAAACTTGAGTCGCTCGAGAAATACAACAAGGTCAAAAGCGTCCAAGAGCTTCAAAGCAAACTTCGAGCGGCCGAAGCAAAACTGGCATCCTACGAAGCCTCCTTATCGCTCGAACAAGCTCGGCTCGAACGCGAAAAGAAACAACTGGAAAACTGCGTCATCCGGGCCGAAACATCAGGAATGGTGATCTTCCCGTCGATGGCCGCTTGGAAAGACACCCCCGACATCACCGAAGGTGCCGTGGTGCGTGAACAGCAAACGCTCTTGATGATCCCCGATTTCTCCCAGATGCAGGTCAAAGTGGGCATCCATGAGTCCAAGGTCGATCGACTCAACCTCGGAATGAAGGCCAAAATCCAACTCCAGGAGTTGGTCCTCGAGGGTCAAGTCAGCGAGATTGCCGAAGTGACGCGCCCAGCAGGCTGGTGGACAGGTAATCTTGTCAAATACGACACAATCATCAAGCTTCCGCAGCATCCAGGACTCAAACCAGGTATGAGCGCCGTGGTCGACATCGTTTTGGCCGAGCACCAACAAGTCCTTACCGTCCCTGTCGCTGCGATCATCGAAGGCTCCGGGGGCCTTTTTTGCTGGGTGCAAACCGCAGAAGGTGTCCAAAAACGGTTGGTCCGAGTCGGTGATACCAACGATCAATTCTCGATCATTCTCGACGGCCTCAATGAGTCCGACGAAGTCATCCTCAACCCGCTGGCTTACGTCGATGAAGCCCAAGAACTCGCCATGGAACTCGGGCAAGAGAGCAGTAAAGGCAGCAGCAAGAATCCAGACTCGAAAACCGAACCGAAAGACAATCCATCTCCTTAGATGTTCGCTTCCTTCCTCCAAACGTTTCGGCTCGGCCTTAAGAGCCTGATGCTCCAAAAGATGCGTTCGGCCCTCGCTGCGCTGGGGATCTTCATCGGCACGACGACGGTCATTTGGCTTGTCGCTATGGGTGAAGGAGTCAGCTACCAAGCCCAGCAGCAGATCCTTGAACTCGGGGCAAACAACATCATCGTGCGGAGCATCGAGCCGAAGTCTTCGAACAACTCCGAGAAGAACCGAGTCAAAAGTTACGGGCTGCTACGTGAGGACTACAAACGGTTCCTGAGCAACATACCTGGTATCTCTAGGTCCGTTCCAATGCGCGAACTTAGGCGGGAGTTTGCCGCCAAAGGAAGACTTCTAAATGCCACTCTCGTAGGTTGCTCGCCGGAGTACCAAGACCTAAACCGACTTGAGATCGCTCGGGGACGATGGTTCAGCGCAAGCGACGGCGTCGAAAACGTCGTCGTACTGGCTGACGGGACAGCGAATCGTCTATTCCCCCAAGAAAACCCCATCGGTCAAAAAGTACGCGTCGAGAGCGACGTGTATACAGTGATCGGGCAAACCAGACAACGAAGTGCATCAGCCGCCATCGGAGGCTCACTCGAAGCTCGCGAGTACAGCTATGACGCCTATATTCCTTTGGACACCTTTCGTCAGCGCGTCGGTGACCAGATCATGACACGTACCGGCGAGGGCTTCAATTTCCGAGGAGAAATCGTCGAGTTGACGCAGATCACGTTGACCCTATCGGATATCGCCATGGTCGACGAGACGACTTCCATCCTTGAACGACTCCTGGGGAAATACCACGATCAAGAGGACTACGCGATCGTCGTCCCCAAGGAGCTACTTCGGCAAGCAGAGCGTACCCGTTCGATGTTCAATGCGATGTTGGTCATCATCGCGGGCATCTCGCTCTTAGTCGGCGGGATCGGCATCATGAATATCATGCTGGCGACCGTCACGGAGAGAACTCGCGAAATCGGCATTCGACGGGCGCTGGGGGCCAAGCGTTCGAATATCATCCAGCAGTTTCTCGTCGAGACGCTGGTTTTGACCGGAAGCGGAGGACTCTTGGGCGTACTGGTAGGATTACTGTGCGGCCCGATCTTTCATGCGATCCGATGGACACTGATCAAACTCGCTCCGGATCTGCTTCCGCCGACGATCCTCACACTTGAACCGAGGATCGCCCTTTGGTCAGTCATCCTCTCGGTCGGCATCTCACTGATCGTCGGATTGCTTTTCGGTTTGTATCCTGCGCGACGCGCAGCGGCTATGAACCCTATCGAAGCGCTCCGGCACGAGTGATCTAGTTAATATTTCCTGGGCGGCGTGGCATCTGACGCGGATAAGGAGGAAGTTTGCCGTCAGGGGCCGGTAGACCCGTCTCGATTTCCCATTCCTGACGCTCTTCCTCCGTAGCATAGTATGTCAGCCAGCAATCGACATCGTTATCATCAAGGCAGTGCCAGTGGAGGAAATTCCGAGGCCTTGATACCTTCTTTTGATAGACTGGAAGGATGTCCCGCATGAGCAAACAGTAAAGTTGTCGATCGCTTAGATGGTCAGTAAAATCCAACGCGATCTTTTGGCTATAGAGCAACTGAATCGTCTTCCAAAGCAATTTGGACAACGCAGGATCGTCGAGAGAATCCGGGGCAGGCAGATTCACCTCGGGCTCAAACCATTTGGCGATCGGTAGCGAGGGCGCTCGCTCCCATTCGAGAATGGATTCGAGGAAGTCGTTTTCATCTTCAAGGCTCATGTTTCGGCCGTTTAGCACATCGACCGATTCGTCCAAAAATGGCTCTAGTTCATCGCGCAGCTGGGCATTTTTGAGCAAGAGATCGACTTGATGATCGCTGGAAGAAGGTAGATTCGACATAGACCGGGATGGACTCTGAAGACGTGGAGTGAATTCCACATCGCAATCCGTTTCGCGAGGTGGTCGGATCAATCTATACAGATCCCTATTCAATCCAAAACGAGAACTTCAACAAATCCTGGGAAGTCAAAAAAATTCTGAGATTTTCGGTCGGATAATCCGCACGAACTTCCAGGTCTACCAATCAGCCTACGAGACGCTCCAAATCGCTAGCATATCCCGCTTTTCGTTCCAGCCCAAAGGTGCCTGGCACCACCTAAGAACAGGACCCCAAAACCCCAAAACCACAGGACCCCAAAACCCCAAAACCACAGAACCACAGAACCACAGAACCACAGAACCACAGAACCACAGAACACACCGAACACACGGAACCTCAGCCTTTTTTTTCCGTGTGTTCCGTGTGTTCCGTGGTTAAAACCTCAGCCTTTTTTTCCGTGTGTTCCGTGTGTTCCGTGGTTAAAACCTCAGCCTGAACATTGAGATCCTCCCGCTAAGGGTTACTGCCTAGAGAGCTTGCGCAGGACCTCGATCCCGCGATCGAGCATCGTATCGCTGGCGGCAAAAGAGATCCGAAAATGGGTGTCGCGATGCGAAAAGATGTGACCGGGGATGACGAGCAACTCGTTGGCAATCGCCTTGGCGACAAAATCGGTCGCATTGCCCGAAGGAACCTTGGGGTAGACGTAAAAGGCCCCACCGGGTTTGACGAACTCGTAGTAGCCTTGCAAGCCTTCGACGATTCGGTCCCGCTTCTTTTCGTAGTTGGCGTAGTAGCCGGTCATGTCGTAGTCCAACGCGGCCAAAGAAGCATGCTGAAAAGGGGTCGGGGCGCAGACAAACGTGTACTGCTGGAGTTTGATCATCGTTTGGATGATCGGGGCCGGACCATGGACATACCCAAGCCGCCAACCGGTCATGGCATACGTTTTCGAGAATCCATCGATCACGATTGTCTGTGGATTGAATTCGGCAGGAGAAGGCGTCGGGGTACCGAATTGAAAAGCGCTATAGATCTCATCGGAGACCAGTGCGATTCCTTTCTCAAGGCACAACTCAGCGATCCCACGAACCTCTTGGGTCGTAGCTGTCACTCCAGTAGGATTCGAAGGACTATTGAATAGCAGCAGTTTGGTCTTCGACGTGATCGCACTGCGGACCTTGTCCAGGTCGATCCTGAAATCAGGATACGTATCGATCAGTACAGGAACGCCGCCGACGAGTTGGATCAGCGGAACGTACATGACAAAGTAAGGATCGAAAACGATGACTTCGTCGCCGGGATTTACCAAGCTGAGCATGGCCAGAACCAAACCGCCACTGGTTCCTGAGGAGATCAACAGGCTTCGGTCGTCGTGTTTGTACCGAGCTGCGATATCCTTTTCGAGTCGCTCGATCAACGGCGCGATGCCTTGGGTCGGCGAGTACATATTCCTGCCAGCGCGAATGGCTTCACAAGCCTTATCCTTGATCACTTCGGGGACGTCGTAATCGGGCTGCCCGATCGACAGATTGATCGGGTTTTTCATCGATGCGGCCAGCGCGAAGACTTTTCGAATACCGCTGGAGTCGAAGGCCAAGGTCCGTTGGGCGATCCAAGATTCGGGATTGGTGGAGTTCATGATTAAGCATCCTGAGGGGAAACTTTGTTGGCAGTCCGGAGGGATTTTTCTGTAATGATTCGATTCACGGAGTTGAGGATGGCCAAGATGGTCGCTTCGACCGAGTCGGTCGAAGCTCCCATGCCGCGATACGATTGACCTTCGTGCTCGACCTCGACGGTAACCTCGCCGATGGCGTCTCGTCCAAGGCTAGCGCTGCTGACTCGGAATTCCTGGCAAGTGAGTTTGATGCCGGTGATCTTTTCCACGGCCCAAAACGCCGCATCGATCGGTCCGTCCCCTTGCTGGACATGCTCGGTGGAATTTTTGCCTTCCATCGAAAGTGTCAGCTTGACCGACGGAGCTTGGCCCGAGCCGCTTGCTAGTTCGTAGGCAACGAGCGACCAACCGGGGACCGCCGCACCGCTGATTTGCTGTTGAATCAGGGCTGCGACATCGCCGTCGAAGATGTTCTTTTTCTTGTCGGCAAGGATTTTGAACTGATCAAAAAGGGCTTGGAGTTGCTCGCCTGTGAGTCGGTATCCGAGTTCCCGTGCGCGGTCTGCAAGTGCGGCTCGTCCAGAATGCTTTCCAAGCACCAGATCGGTCTTGGAAAAACCGACATCTTCGGGCCGCATGATTTCGTAGGTACTGCGGTCCTTAAGCATCCCGTCTTGGTGGATTCCCGCCTCATGAGCGAAGGCATTGCGGCCGACGATCGCTTTGTTGCGTTGAACGTCCATCCCGGTGATTTTGCTGACGAGTCGACTGGTAGGTACCAACCGCTCGGACTTGATCCCCGTACTGGTCGAGTAAAAATCGCTTCGGGTGCGCATGGCCATGACCACTTCTTCGAGCGAGCAGTTTCCTGCACGCTCACCGATGCCATTGATGGTGCATTCGATTTGGCGGGCTCCTGCGGCCACGGCCGCCAGTGAATTTGCGACGGCCAGTCCGAGATCATCGTGGCAATGGCAAGAGAGGATCGCTTTGTCGATGTTCGGGACGCGATCGAGAAGGGCTTTGATCCTGGCGGCCATCTCGATCGGGGTGGTATAGCCTACGGTGTCAGGAACATTGATCGTTGTGGCACCTGCATCGATAGCGGCTTCGACCACACGGCACAGAAAGTCGATTTCCGTCCTGGCGGCATCTTCGGCTGAGAACTCGATATCGTCGCAGTAGGACAGAGCCCGCTTGACTCCGCTGACGGCCCTTTCGACGATCTGGTCCTGGGTCATTCGGAGTTTGAATTCCCGATGGATGGCGCTGGTGGCCAAGAAGACGTGGATCCGAGCGCGCTGGGCTTTTTGGAGAGCTTCCCAAGCTCGGTCGATATCCCCGTCGTTGCAGCGGGCCAAACCGCAGATGATCGGGCCTCGGATGCTTGTGGCGATCTCTCGGACGGCTTCGAAATCCCCCGGGCTTGCGATGGGAAAACCGGCTTCCATGACGTCGACGCCCAAGTCCGAGAGGGCCTGAGCGACCTCGAGTTTCTCGGCCAGGTTCATGCTCGCGCCGGGGGACTGCTCGCCGTCTCGGAGGGTCGTATCGAAGATTTGGATGACGCGTGGGGTTGAATCGCTCATAGGTATTCGCGCAAAAATCGAAGGTTACCCTGAGCGAGCTTGGTGAAACGCGTGCTCGATTCGGGTTGGGTTGCCGAGGAATCAGGCAACCTCGACTGGTGTTTCCCTCATCGTACCGGAAATTTTTTTTCCTGAAACCGATGAAAACCTTAGGTTCCTCGCTTCGGTGGCTTTCTGCGAGGTCACTCTCCGTTCGCCAATGGTACGCGGATTGCATTATTGGATATTCGGAGAGTTTGCTCGATCTCTGGGCACGTTTTCCTTCTACCCAAAAGTCGAAAGCTACTGTGGAAGACAGAAAGGCTGCAGAGCTTTTTTGATTCCGCGCTTTCGATTTTTTTTCTTGCTATCAACGGCCTTACGCGCGACGGGCACTCGGCGCGCTGAGGTACCCCATCGGCCTGGTTGTGGTGTCCGCCTCACCGCACCGGCCGGGGTATTTCTTGGAGAAACCCTAGGGCACAAACGCCAATTCGTTGGAATTGATCAGCACCAGGACCAACTCCTGAATGCTGCGGCCTTGGCCTAGATAGGCATCGCAAATACGAAGTTCGGTCTCGGAGGGATCCCGGCCCAAGATAGCGCGGTAGGCGTCGGTGCTATTCTCGATGCGACCGGCCAGTTGGCCAGCAGCCTGAGCGACCCAAGTTGCATTGAGCAGCGCCAAGGCTTGGGAAGGAACGATGGATGCATCGCGTCTGGCGCACGAGACGGTGTTTTCCGGCAGGTCGAACGACTCCATCCAAGGAATGCGCACGGTTCGCTTCTGGATCAGATAGAGGCTTCGGACCGTTTGCTGACTCTCGGGTGAAGGATACCAACCCTTGGTCTTCGTTTCGTTGTCATCGAGGACTGCGGGGTTGGATCGCAAGACATCGTCGCTGAGCACCGGCCAGACCGGTGGTCCCCCGTTTCGATGTTGCAACTGGCCAGTGGTTTGCAGGACCACATCGCGCAATTGCTCGGCACTGAGGCGTCGGAGTTTCCTCCAAGGTCCGATGGGCGCCGAATAAGCGTCCGATTCGACGATGTACTTGATCAAGGCCTTGAGCGACCAATCATGCTCGACGAGGTACACCGATAGATGGTCCAAAAGCTCCTGGGAGATCGGGGCCGAACCGGTGATCCCCAAGTCGTTCGATGAGGCGACTAAGCCTTGGCCAAAGAGGTTTTGCCAAACCCGATTGACGATGACTCGGGCCGTCCAAGGGTTGTCCTTGCTGATGATCCAACGGGCCAGGGCCAAGCGTCGCCCGGTGGTTCGGCCATGGCTGGGTGGATCGATCCGAGGAGCGTTAGGAAACAGCACGCTGGGGAATCCAGGCTCGACTGTTTCCAAGGGCTTTTGATGGTTCCCTTGGTCAAGCACTCGGATCGTTTCGATGTGGTCTTTGTCATCGGTAGCAAAGAAGCCTGTCAGGACCGAGTGTTTTTCGTTTTTGAGCCCATCGATTGGTTCGTTCGACTCTTGGATGGAGGCAGCATTTCGATGGTGTTCCTGGATATCTTGCGGCTGGTTGCCGAGCAAAACCGGAGTCGAATCAGCGAATTGGACCGCTGCAAAGAAAGCTCGGAATCGGTAATGGTCTTCCTGAGAGAGCGGATCGGTTTTGTGAGGATGGCATCTGCAGCATGAGAGGGTAAGTCCCAGGAATGCCGCACCGGTCGTCTCGGTCAGATCGGTCAGAACCTCCGCGCGGGCTCGGTCTTGTTCATTGAAGAGTTTGGCCGCGTTGTCGTAAGGCCCGAGCCTTAGGTATCCAGTGGCGATGAGGCGATCGAGTTGGGCCTCTGACTCCGGCGGTCCCGCGAGCAATTCGTCGCCTGCCAATTGCCAAAGGACAAACGCATCGTAGGGCAGATCGGAGTTCAAGGCCCGCACGACAAAGTCGCGATAGTTCCAAGCTTGTTTGCGGAATTCATCCCAATCAAAACCGTTGCTGTCGCTATAGCGGACGACATCGAGCCAGAGTCTTGCCCAATGCTCACCGAAACGCGGGTCGGCAAGCAAGCGATCGATTTGGTGATCGAAGGATTCGCTCGACGCATCGGTTTCAAAGTCAATGACTTCATCGTAGCTTGCTCGCAATCCGATCAAGTCGAGCGAAAGGCGTTCGAGCTGATGCTTCTTGGAAACCCTTGCCGAACCCATAAGTTGTATCCCTGCCAAGGGCTCGGCTAGGAATCGATCGATGGGGTGCGATTGCCCTTGGACTGTTGAGTCGGGGATACCTGACTCGGGAATACGAGTGTCTTGGATCGGTCGCAAGGACCACAGATCGAGTCGCTCGGATCCGAAGAGCCGAGCGATCGGGTTGTTGGGATCCTCCAGAGCCGTACCGATCGATGGGGTCGATCCGGATCGTTGGTCTTGTTGTGCGAAAAGATGCTTTTCGAGAACCGATACCGATACGAGGCAAAGGCAAGCCAAAGTCAGTCGCAGGCCAAGCACGAGCGACCGAGGGGTTTGAAGCGTCGGGCTCATACGAGGATATCCAACAGTGGGTTTGCAGAGCCGGCAACGCCGGTGATTCGTTCATCGCGGCCGCTGACTTCCAGGGACAAGCGTTCGTGATCGATACCCAAAGCCGCCAGGATTGTCGCATGCAGATCGCGAAATTGGATTGGCCGTTCGGTGGCCATCAATCCGATCTCGTCGGTCGAGCCGATGCGAAGTCCTTTGCGGACCCCTCCGCCGGCCATCCAGATCGTAAATCCAGCGGCATTGTGTTGTCGGCCCAAGTCCCCTTGTTTCATCGGGGTCCGACCGAATTCGCTTGCCCAGACGACCAAGGTCGTGTCGAGGAGTCCGCGTTGTTTGAGGTCAGCCAGGAGTCCTGCGACCCCGATGTCGGTCCATTTGGCGCGGGGGGTGTGGTTCTCGACAAGTTTCGCGTGCGCATCCCAGCCATCTTTATCTGGCATGTCGTAGAGTTGCACGAAGCGGACCCCTTGCTCGACGAGCCTACGAGCCAGCAAGCACTTGCGTGAGAAGCTTTGAGTTCGGGCCTCTGGGGCATCGATCCCATAGAGTTTGTGGATATGCTCTGGCTCGTCCTCAATGCGACCGACTTGCATCGCTGAGGCTTGCATGCGGTAGGCCAGTTCATAGGAGGCGATCCGAGCGTCGAGCTCCGTGGCGCCCGCGTACTGATCGCGATGCATCCGATTGAGTTCCTGGAGCAAATCGAGCGATTGACGTTGGCCAGGAGCCAAATGTTCGGGTGCGACCAGATGTTGCAAAGGTGGATTTGTTGCGGCAAACCGGGTGGGCTGGAACGCCGGTGGCAAAAAGCCGTTGGTGTAGTTGGCAGAGCCCCCTAAGGGTCCGGCGTCGAACAGGACCACGTAACCGGGAAGTTCCTGGGATTCGGTTCCGAGTCCGTAAGTAACCCACGAGCCGAGGCTAGCTTTACCTGCTCGGACGTCACCGGTGTGGAGTTGGTAGCTGGCCGGCGCGTGATTGTTGCTATCGGCTTGCATCGAGTGGATAAAGCACAGATCGTCGACGTGCTCGGCCGTATGGGGCATGAGTTCGCTGACCCAAATTCCCGATTGGCCGTAGGGTTTGAATGTATAAGGGCTTTTGAGGATCACGTCGTCGCAACCGTGGAAGACGTTGGCATGCCGAGTCGCATTCAAAGCATCGCGGATCGAAGCAGGCACCGGCTTGCCATCGAGCTTCTCCAGTAGGGGCTTATAGTCGAAGGTGTCGATTTGGGACGGGCCACCGACCATGAACAAAAAGATCACCGATTTGGCGCGCGGCGCAAAATGCGGGATCCTGGGGGCATAGGGATTGAGCGGATCGACATCCCCGACCGATCGGCGATTGGGGCTTTGTGCCCGGAGTTGCGATTCGATCGCCGCGCAGGCGACGACTCCTAGACCTCCTCCTAGGGATCGCAGGAAATCCCGCCGTTGAGTTGGCAAAAAACTCTCCGGGCGATTCGCGAGGATTGCTTGGGGGTTTGCAGGTTGGAAATGCTTGGACATATCCATAATATTACCGCACAGATAGGCCCATGACGAACCGAAAGTCGGTCCGCATGGGGTTACGACGCCTGTTTTCCGGACTTGCGAATCGAATACAATACAACTCTAGGCAACGCACACCACCCGATTCAAATGAGGAAATCGATGCAAGTCACCCCAGGTACCCTGTTTCGCAATTGGAAAAACCTAAGCACTCCATCCCTATGGTGCTTTGCATTGGCATGGTTACTCTCACCGCTTGGAATGGCTCAAAGCGACTCCAAAGCGACTTCTACAACTCCATCGGCGACGACTAAGGAACGAAAATTGGAAAAAGCAACCTTTGGCGGCGGCTGCTTCTGGTGTACAGAAGCCGTATTTCAACGGGTCAAAGGGGTTGAAAAGGTTGTCTCGGGTTACACCGGTGGCAAGACCAAGAACCCGACCTACGAGGACATCTGCACGGGAACTACCGGCCATGCCGAAGTCATCCAAGTCGAGTTTGACCCCAAGATCGTCTCGTTTGCCAAGCTGCTTGAAATCCACTGGAAGACCCACGACCCGACGACGCTCAACAAGCAAGGCTATGACGAAGGGACCCAGTACCGATCGGCGATCTTTTACGAAAACGAAGAGCAGAAGAAAGTCGCCCTTGAGTACAAGGAGAAGCTCAACAAGGAAGTTTACGATGGTAAAATCGTCACCGAGATCACCCCGATCGGCGTTTTTTACGCGGCCGAAGGCTACCATCAAAACTACTTCAACCTCAACACTTCCAAGGGCTACTGCCGGGCGGTGATCGTACCGAAGCTTAAAAAGTTTGACGAAGTTTTTTCGGACCTCAAGAAATAGTAGTAAAACGAGCTCATTGCGAGGAAAAATCCGCCATTTTTTTTTGGCCAGTGACCAGACTTGTCACAACCCTGCCTTTGAATAGAAGCATCGAAAAGAAACATCTAGGACCCCAAAACGTTTGGGGATCCGAGTCTGTTTTGTAAGGTTCTTCAGGGAGGGTTTACCCATGTCAAATACGATTCCAGCTCGTTTTTTTCAGATGCTCCAGGAGGTCTGGGGCTTTTCTGAGCTTCGCCAGGCCCAGGTCCAAGCGATCCAGGCCGCCTTGGAGGATCGCGACGCGTTGGTCGTCATGCCCACCGGCGGAGGCAAGTCCCTTTGCTACCAAGCTCCTGCGGTCTTCCGAGGAGGTTGCACGATCGTTATCAGCCCCTTGATTGCGCTGATGAAAGACCAAGTCGATGGGCTTCGCCAAGTGGGAGTACCCGCTGCGCGATGGGAGTCGAACATGAGCAACCCAGAGAAGCGCGCTTTGGCCAACGAGTTGCGTCAGCAGAAAATCCGCGTTTTTTTCGCCTCCCCCGAAAGGGCTTTGCAAAAAGATTTCGCGGAACTCTTCGAGGGCAACCACGTGCGGATGATCGCCATCGACGAAGCCCACTGCGTATCGCAATGGGGGCACGACTTCCGCCCCGAGTACCGCCAACTGCTGGAACTGCGGAAACACTTTCCGAAAGCCTCGGTCATGGCGCTGACGGCGACGGCCACCGAGCGGGTCCGCCAAGACATCCTCGACCAACTCCAGTTGCGCTCCCCGCAGGTGTCGGTCAGTTCCTTTGATCGTCCGAATTTGACGTATCGAGTCATTCCGCAGGTCGACATATTGACCCAATGCAAAGAGATCATCGATCGTCATCGAAGCACCTCGGGTCAAGCCGCCGGGGGGATCATCTACTGCCTGCGCCGCGCCGATGTGGATCAACTTGCCGAGGCGTTGCAGGCCTGTGGTTACTCCGTTGTCGGTTACCATGCGGGCCTGAGCCCCGAACAACGCATGCAGGCCCAAGACGCCTTCATCAATGAAAAAGTCCAAGTCGTCGTCGCCACCGTAGCCTTCGGGATGGGGATCGACCGATCGAATGTTCGGTTTGTGATCCATGCCTCGGTCCCGAAATCGATGGAGCATTACCAACAGGAAACCGGACGTGCCGGGCGCGATGGGCTAAACGCCGAGTGTGTCATGCTCTTTACGATGCGCGATGTGGTCTCGATGAAAAAAATCTTGATCAACTCCGCAAAGGAAAACAATGCTCCTGAGGCTTGGCTCGAATCCCAGATGCAGCAGCTCGAGGACATGGTCAGATTCTGCAAAACCCCCGCCTGTCGGCATCGCAAAATCGTTGAGTATTTTGGCCAACATTACCCAACAGATAACTGCGGTGCTTGCGACGTGTGCTTGGGCGAAATCGACGTGGTCAAGGACAGCAAGCTCATCGCGCAGAAGATCCTCTCGTGCGTCCATCGGATGGGGGAACGCTTCGGAACCAATGCGATCATCGATGTGCTTTTAGGCTCCAATAGTCGCGATATTCAACGCCGTGGGCACGAATCGCTGAGCACCTTTGGTATCCTCAAAGAACACACTCGCAACGAACTGCGTGATTGGATCGAGCAGATGATCCTGGCCAAACTCTTGAAGGTCACGCTCGATTCGAACTACCCATTGCTCCAACTCGGGCCGCAAGCCAAGTCGGTCTTGTTCGGTACCCACACCCCGGTACTGGTCCGAACCGTAGCGACCCAGACCCAAGAGCAAGCCAAACCCCTGGCAAGGTTCGCCTACGACCAGACCTTGCTCGAACGGCTCCTGGAGTGGCGTCAAGAAGCGGCCGATCGCGAAAAGGTTGCTCCCTACCTCCTGCTGTCCGATGGGGTCCTAGCCGAGCTGGCCGCCCGAAGGCCTTCGAGAATCGATCGACTCACGGCCGTCACCGGAATGGGATCCAAGCAAATAGGATTGCACGGAGATCAACTCGTCGGACTCATCGAGTCCTACTGCACGTTCAAGTCCGTGCCGATGGATCAGCCCCTTCGATTCCCCACAAGCTCGGTGCGGGAGTCCTATGGTGCAAGGCTTAAACAACGTCAGTCCCTAGAGCAAATCGCCTCGGCCCTAAACGTTGCGGTATCGACCGTAACGAAATACTTGGTCGAATACATCCTCGAAGGTGCCATCGAGGATGTATCGACTTGGGTCAGCGACCTGGAAGTCCAACAGGTTCACCAAGCCGCCGAGCGACTAGGATCTGGGCAATTGACTCCTATTTTCGAAGCTTGCAATTCCCAGGTTCCCTACCACAAGATCCGAATCGCATTGGCCATGCGACCGGCGAATTGTGGCTAACAAGGTAAATCACCTGCCGGTGAGCCAACCAGCGCAAGCGGTTAGGCGATTTAAATCCGCCCCCAACGACGCTGCGTTTAGGCCCCAGCAGGTAACGAATTCCGGCTGTTCAGCACAATCGGATCGGTGCGGGGCTTATGGCAATCGCCCGCGGCTTGCGCCTATGCGGCTCACAAGGTAAATCACCTGTCGGTGAGCCAACCAGCGCAAGCGGTTAGGCGATTTAAATCCGCCCCCAACGACGCTGCGTTTAGGCCCCAGCAGGTAACGAATTCCGGCTGTTCAGCACAATCGGATCGGTGCGGGGCTTATAGCAATCGCCCG
>JAPLNM010000114.1 GCA_026692845.1 Planctomycetota bacterium
GAACGGCAACCATCACCGAGTGGCCGCCAAAGGAGTTTCTAAAACTGAGTGCGGCCGACCGGCCACTTCGGTGCATGGTTTTGTTCTGGCTGTTTTTCGTGCTCGTGCTCGTGCTCGTGCTCGATCGATCATGCGATTGTATCATTCCATCCCCGGTCAACGCGCTACTCGGGCAGGAATTTGGTAATGGATAGGCTAATGGAGATAAGGAGCATGATCCGCGAGTTGGGGAACGGCGGTTTGCGGGCCGTAACGCAAGTCGCGGATCATGCCATGCACGCGAAGCGTTCGATTACGAGCACGAGCACCGTCCGCCACGGCGGACTGAGCACGAGCACGGTGGGATCCTGTGGTCGGAATGCCCCAGGCCCCCGGTTGGCTTGCCCAACCGGAAGCCAAGCTTCGCGAGCTAAACGGAGGCCAAGCTTCGCGAGCTAGCCGGAAGCCAACTTCGCGAGCTAACCGGAATCTGCTTCCCCTTTCCGCACAAGGCGGCAAGGGTCGTAAATTGGGGTCGGTGGAGATCCGCTAGCTAGCTGACGAACCTTGGGCTCCGGTGGCTCAAGGCCACCCGGGGGCCGAGATCTTATGATGAGTGCGCGTGGCTCTGCGAGCCAGAACATGTTTTCTATTGAATTTACCATAACTCAACTAAACCCAAATTTACGATAAGGCGTGAGCGGAGTCAAGCAAATCCCAATCCTAATCCCCTACTGAGCAAGTGTTTGCCGCAGCGTTCTCCGCTGCTAAGCGGCCAGGATATATTGAATTGGTGTTTTCTGGGTTATGTGGAATTTCACTTTTCCAGGATATAATAGGCGTCCTTTGGACGCGGAATCAGAATCGCTTATAGCAGTCATGCAATCGAAGTTGATCGATCAAGTGCGCCGAATCGCTCGCACGCTCCATGTCGCTAAACGGACCGAGGAAGCCTAGGTCGGGTGGATCTCAAAATCCCCGATCTTTCACCGGTATCAAAAAACAAAATGGACCCACCTGCTCGATTCGGGTAATGACAGCCAGACTACCCAACTACTCCTCAGACACTCCGATCACTCCGATGTGTCAACCACCATGATCTACACCCATGGCTCTCGCAACACCGCAAGCGGCGTCTAAAGCACACTGGTTCGATTGCAATAGGGTCTCAAGTCACGCTTTGCGTTGAGCCAAGGTCCTCAGTACGCCTTAGCAAAGATGGCTTGGGTGCTGGTCGGTTTGCCCGTCACAAAACATGTACCGGTGCCTTGGGCAGCCTCGAGCGGGATGCATCGGATGGTGACCTTGAGTTCATCGAGCAACCCCTGGACCTCTTGCTCACTGCTGAACCAGCATCTGGCAAACCCACCACCCACCGAGCGACCTTGCTCATCGTCGGGTTGGAAATAAGCCCGAAATTCCTTTTCGTTCGCCAGCTCGACCGTGTTCGCCTCCCGCATGGCCAGGGCTTTGGAGAACAGATGATCTTGGATGGATTTGAGTTGCTCACCGATGCTCTCGACGAGCGTTGCGATCGGCATCGACCGGCTCTCGCCGGTATCGCGCCGAGCCACAAAAGCCGCTTGATTGGCCATGTCCTTAGGTCCGACTTCGACTCGTATGGGGACACCTCGCTTGACGTGATACCACTTCTTCTCGCCACCGCGCAACTCGCGGCGATCGATCTCCACACGCAGCGGTTCGTCGAACGCTCTTTGGGCTTGAAGTTGCTTGCGGAGTGATTCGCAGTAGGCCATGACTTCGGCCTTCTGCTGCTCGTCGCGGTAAATCGGCATCAAAACGACTTGGGTCGGAGCCAGTCGTGGGGGCAGGACCAAGCCGTCATCGTCCGAGTGGGTCATGATCAACGCACCGATGAGTCGGGTAGAGACCCCCCAAGAGGTTGTCCAAGCGTATTCGATTTGACCGGCTTGACTTTGGAACTTGATCTCTTGAGCCTTCGAAAAGTTCTGCCCCAAAAAGTGGGATGTGCCGGCTTGCAATGCCTTGCGGTCTTGCATCATCGCTTCGATCGACAAGGTCGTGACCGCACCAGGGAATCGTTCTCCAGCTGTTTTCTCTCCGCGGATGACCGGCATGGCCATGAAGTTCTCCGCAAAGTCGGTATAGACATCGAGCATCTTGCGAGTCTCTTCCATCGCTTCGTCGGCCGTGGCATGGACCGTGTGGCCTTCTTGCCAAAGAAACTCAGCCGTACGCAAAAACAGTCGGGTACGCATTTCCCAGCGGACCACATTGGCCCATTGGTTGATCAGGATCGGCAGGTCGCGGTAAGACTGAACCCACTTCGCATACGTCGCCCCGATGATCGTTTCGCTCGTCGGGCGGACGATCAAGGGTTCTTCGAGGGGACCGGCTGGCCGCAAGCCCCCTTTTCCATCGGGCTCCAGACGGTGGTGGGTGACGACCGCACACTCCTTGGCAAACCCTTCGACGTGCTTGGCCTCCTTTTCCAGGAAGCTCATCGGGATGAACAAGGGAAAATAAGCATTCTGGTGGCCCGTGTCTTTGAACATCCGATCGAGCGCTTTTTGCATGTTTTCCCAGAGGGAATAGCCCCATGGCTTGATCACCATGCAACCGCGAACAGCGCTGTTTTCGGCTAAATCCGCTCCCTTAATGACCTGTTGGTACCACTCCGGATAATCTTCGGCGCGGGTAGGGCTGATGGCAGTTTTCGCAGGGGACATAGTGAGTTTTTGGAAAACGAGAAATTAAAGGTCGCCAAAACAAGGCGAAAAGTTCGATTTTCACGTATGATGTTGGGGGGCTCGACAGGAAGTTTAGACGATTAACCATCGACTACCAGACGGCTCGAAACGCTCCGACCAACGCTTTTACCGAAAATCTTTGCAAGCGGCCCGATCGACAAAACATCGATCCACGTCATGCAAGGCCCTAGTCCAAACGGTCCACAAAAAAAGGGTTTTATCATGCGATCCTCCAAATCCAATGGCAAGTTCGGCGGCACGCATCGTCGCGCGAGCAATCGCCGATTGATCCTTGAGAGCCTCGAAAACCGTACCGTCATGGCCGGTGATTGCTTCCACAACTTCATGCTTCCCGAAGACGCCGACGCAAGCGGATCGGTCACGCCGCTCGACGCGCTGGTCGTTATCGATCGAATCAACCAAGCGTTCTCTGGCTCTCCGTCGCAAACTGGCGCACCCTCGCAATCCGGCGTGGCAACCGACCTAGCGATGGTCGATGTGGATGCCGACAATTCGCTTTCACCCCTCGATGCGCTCGGCGTGATCAACCACCTGAACTCGCAAAACTCGATGGGAAATCGCGCCGCGCGAGCCAGCCGTGTCGACCTGGATCGCCGGATCGAGCGGATCGAGCAGGCTATCTCCTCGAACCTCATGCCTCCGAAATTCACCATCCAAGACGCACACTCCGCCCTGGATACCTTGCGCTCTGGCGGCCGACCTGAATTGGGCGACCATGTCGTCAACGGAATCTTGAAATGGAAACAAGACGATAATTCGTCTCCAGAGGATCTGACTCAAAACGAATCAAACGATACGCCCGAAGCGATTGAGCTCAAGCGTCTCGAACACTTTATCGACTCGCTATCGAAACGCCTCGAAGCCTTCAATGTCTCTCCGAGCACCATCGCTACGATCTCGAGCGAATTGCTCGTAGCCCAACAATCGGGCTCACCGCTAGACCTCATGCAGGTCCGAGACCGATTGGCTCAATTGGGGGTCGATGTCGATACGATCCTGCCCCAAGCGGGCCGTCCTGAAGTGCCAGAGTGTCCTGAGATGCCAGAGCGTCCTGAGATGCCAGAACGTCCCGAACGGCCGATCATGCCGACAATCGTTGTGACCGAACCTATCGCCGAGTCGATCCTCGCTCGACTCAAAAACGCCGGGGTTTCCACAGAGATTCTCGGAACAATCCGCAATGAAATCTACGCAGGCATCAACGCCGGTTTGCCTCTGGATCTTCAAAGGGTCCGAAGCCGACTCGAAGATCTCGGAATCGACTGGGAAAGGTTGCACGCTCCGCCTGCAAACACTCTCCCTGTGGTACGACCAAGGCCCGATGGTGCCGCCGTCCTTGAGCAAGTGCTACCGCTCCTTGGACGTCTCGGGATCCAACGCGATGTCGCTTTGAGGATCTACATGGAGGCAAACTGAGTGCAGCGACGCTTGTCGCGAAGCTTAAAACAGACGCAAGAACCAAGCTCGACGGTTTCGTCGCCGAGAGATGCATTTCGGCACGGTTTCTCGCGCTATGGAACTTGGGATACGAAACCGGGCCAGAGGGATCATTCCCAGCGTTGGCCTCGACCTTGTTTCTTTTCACCGGTAAGCTTTTTTTCGCTTAGCCGGCGGCGTCGAGCCCCGGCACTGGGCCTGGTCTCTTTGCGTACGACCACCGGCTTGAGGGCCTCGAGAACCAAACTCCGGAGCAGATCGCGGCATGCTTGCAAGTTTCTGGACTGTTCGCGATGAACTTGGCAGTGGATCTTCAAAAAACCTTCGTCGTTGATCCGTGAGGCAGCCAATACTTTGAGACGCGACAGAGCCATCGGAAAAATCGCTTGGGTTTGATTCAGATCCCAGATCAGCGTCGCCTTGGAGTTGACTTTATTGACATTCTGGCCCCCTGGCCCGCCGCTGCGGGAAAAAACCGCTTGCAGTTCGGTTTCGGGAATCGTCAAATAGTGGGTGATGGTAAGGTCTTCCATGGTTCTTCATAAGGTAACGGTTCATGCGAGTATTGGCGACAAGTCCGGTCCGAATTTTCAGCCATAGGCTCGTGCTCGCCCTGCTGGGAATCGCAGGTGCATTGGCCAATTATGAAGGATCGGAACGCGCGATTGGGCAAGAGTCCGATCCGACGCAGAAGCTTTCGTTGTGGACGCGGACCAAAGGGAAGGACTGGCCTCGGATGCTCGGGGTTCACTACGATTCGAAAAACACCGAGACAGGGGTCTTGACCCAGTGGCCCAAAGACGGACTTCGAATCGTCTGGCACCAAAAGATTGGGACCGGATACGGCAACGGCGTGGCGGCACTTGGCCGATGGTTCCAATTCGATCGTCACGGGAACGTCGAACGCCTCTCGTGCTATGAAGCGCAGACGGGCAAGTTTCTTTGGAAGTGGGAGGGTAGTGTCGTCTACCAAGACGCTTACGGCTACAACGATGGGCCTCGATCTAGCCCGATCGTCGATGGTCGGTACGTGTACGTTTATGGTGTGGCCGGCAGGATCGCGTGCGTCGACATTGAGACGGGCAAAGAGGTTTGGCAGAGGAATTTAAGCAACGACTATAGCGTGGTCCCAAACTTTTTCGGGGTTGGAGCTAGTCCCTTGGTCTACAACGACTTACTGATTGCCATGGTCGGGGGGAGTCCCAAGCGAGGGTTTTTTTCCGGCTCCGCGACGATCAATGACATGCCCAGCGCTAAGCCCGACGCAACGGGCATGGTGGCATTGGACAAGCGGACTGGCAAGGAGGTGTATCGCGTTGGGAATTACTTGGCCAGCTATTCTGCGCCGATCGTTGCCAATTTGCACGGGGAGGATTACTGCGTGAGTCTCATGCGCGAAGGCTTATTGATTTTCCGTGCCAAAGACGGGACGGGGGAAAAGTTCTTTCCGTTTCGGGCCGCGATGCTCGAGAGTGTCAACGCAGCGAGTCCCGTGGTGCACGAAAACAAGATCTTCATTTCCGAGGCTTACGAGATCGGCAGTGCGATGTTGGAGTTTACCGGTTCGGAACTTAAACTCTTATGGCGTGACGAAGGGATGCGATCGAGCCAATCGATGCGAACGCACTGGGCCACAGCGTTGCTTCATGAGAATCGGCTTTATGCCAGCAGTGGACGCAATCCAACAGATACCGATATTCGCTGCATCGAGCTTCAAGGAAACCAGCCCCCAAGAACCGTCTGGAGCCAACGCAATCGCGACCGTGGGACTGGCATGATCGTCGACTCGCATTGGCTCTGGCTGGGCGAAAACGGCAAATTGCATTTGCTGCGGCTCGGTTCCGAGGCGCACGAGGTTCTCGCGGAGATGGATCTTCAGTTAAAACCGCAACCGGGCTCGAAAGAACCCATATTAAATCCCCCGAGTTGGGCACCACCGGTGCTATCGCATGGTCTATTATTTGTCCGAGGATCCGATCGTATTATTTGCTTGGAACTGATCCCTGAATCGAATTGATGAAAGCATGATGAAACCACCGAGCATCGGTCTGACGCGTCGTAGGGTATTGCAAACCGGGATGCTTGCTGGCGTTGCTAGCTGTATCGGATTGGACGCTCCAGGGCAGGACGGGCCGCTTGCCGCGACGGTGCAAAACTTGCCGCCGGGTTTGGACGATGAGGACATCATTGCCTACGTGCATCGCATGGCAGGAGCCTGGGATGTCCATTGGTATCGCCGTATCCTAGGAGCAGCGAATGAATACAAAGAAGGGGACGAGATCCTCGGCGTTTCGGCTCGGACCGTTGCCGAGCGGCAATTGGCTCGCAGTCTTCTCGAACAGACTACCTTGGCTCAGATCGACACGCACCGGCCGTTCGAAGACAAAATGCTTTCGGTGCTTGGGTTGGCCCAAGGTGCACAGGAGACCAAGGCGATCGAGGATTGGAAGCTTGGAGAGCTCAAGACGTTTTTACTTGTCCGGAGCGAATCAGAGATCCATGCGATTCGCCCTGGGTTGTCGAGCGACTCGATCGCCTGTGTGGTCAAGCTCATGAGCAATGCGGAGTTGATCGAAGTCGGGCGCAAGGTATTCAATCCGCTTCCCGGAACACAGATCGGATCCCAAGGCTACATGGGCGCTCGAATCCAGCCGAACTCGCCTACGGATCATCCCGATGATATTCGCTGGCAAGTCTTCGATGCGTTCGCCTATGCGGTCGGTGATGTTCTGGTAGGCACCAATCCCGTCTCGAGCGAACCTGAGTCGGTCGCTCTTGTGGAGTCAACGCTCAAAGAGGTCCTCGATACCTTTGGGATCCGTTCGACGATCCCGCATTGCGTTTTGGCGCATATTGATATTCAAGCGGCATTGGAACTCAGCCAGCCCGGATTGACGGCACTTTGGTTTCAGAGCATTGCAGGATCCGACGCGGCCAATGCGACATTTGACGTGACGGTCGAGAAACTCGTGCGACATGCGCAGGACAAAACCGGTAAGTTCGGTTTGTACTTCGAAACGGGCCAAGGAGCCGATTTCACCAATGGCCATGGGTTTGGGACCGACATGCTGGTCCATGAGTCTCGCAAATACGGATTGGTTAGGAGCTTGAGTCAGGTCGTGACACAGTCCCGGCAGCAGCGCGGTGAGAGTTCCGAGGCGTGGGTCCACTTGAACGACGTTGCAGGGTTTATTGGACCCGAGGTTTTTCGCAATCGCGAGCAGCTCGTGCGATGTTGCTTAGAGGACATCGTCATGGGTAAGTTGCATGGCTTGATGATCGGTCTTGATATCTGCACGACGCTGCATATGGACGTGACGCTCGATGATTTGGGATGGTGCATCGAACAAATCATGCCTGCGAATCCGGGGTACTTGATGGCCTTGCCGACCCGCATCGATCCGATGCTTGGATATCTGACGACAGGATACCACGACCATGTCCGAATTCGGGAGAAGTTCGGTTATCGGGTCAACGATGCGATGTGGGACTTTTATAAAGAGCTTGGAGTGATCGATCCGCAGGGGCGGCCCACCGAGCATTTTGGCGATCCGGCTTGGGTGTATCTGGCCTACTGCCGACGACGCTCTGATGAGCGACCCGACGAGCAGATTTTTGCCGAGGCCAAAGATCGCATCTCGCAAGTTCGTCAGCGGGGGGTGTTTATCTCCGAGGGGTACGGAGCGGATATATCCGACCTCCCGAGGGATTTGGACCAGCACATCCATCGCATTTACGACGATGCGAAAAAATGCATTTGGGCCGAGTTACCCGAGGGCTTCGAGTCGACGATGCAGGGAGCGCTTCCCATAAAAACCCTTTCGTTCGATCGCAACGACTACATCTTGCACCCTGTGACCGGTGAGCAGTTGCATCCGGATTCGGTTCGCAAGTTAGAGCGATTAAGGGACCAGCACGCTGAGCGCTACGATACGGTGTTGGTTTTATCCGATGGGCTCAATGCGCTAGCCAACAGTTCCAGTCAGCAGGCCAAGGAGCTTATTGATCATCTGCGAAACGAGCTTGCCGGGGATGGCAGGCAAGTGGCACCGGAGGTTTTGGTCATCCGATCCGGACGCGTTCGGGCCGGGTATCGAATAGGCGAGACGATGTTTCGCGGCAGGCAAGGTCGCATGCAGGTTTTGCATATCGTCGGCGAGCGACCGGGCAGTGGGCATCGCACGTTATCGATTTACATCACCAGTGCCCAAGGAGGCGACTGGAGCGTCGCATCGAAGGTCGATCACAACATCACTCGGGTTGTATCGGGCATAGCGCACACGGCGCTTGAGCCGAGTCTTGGTGCCCAAGCCGCAGCGCGGATACTTCGAACTCTGGTTTAAAGGCCCCGAGCGGTGGGGGGACTTTTTTGGATTTTAGGGTTTCAGGTGACGATCCAAAAATTGGATCGTTGTCGAAATACCCTTCGTGTCGACAAATGCCATGATGTGGGATTTGCCCGGAAGGACCAAATACTCGCACGCAACACCACACGCTTGAAGCTTCTTGTGCATCTTGGACGCATACGCGATCGGGACAAGCTCGTCGGCATCCCCGTGATACAACAGGATCGGCGGATCGTCCGAACTGACGTGCTCAATCGGCGATGCCTTGGAATAGACATCTTGCATCGCTCTGCGGGTTCCGCCAAGGAATCCTGCTAAGGCTCGCGAGTCCTCTGGGATCATTCCTAAGTCGCATGGCGCTCCGCCAGCGACGCACACTCGAATCGGAGGGTCTTGGGCTTGGCGATCCGTTGCCATCAACGCCGCTAAGTGTCCGCCAGCCGAATATCCCCATACTCCAAGCTTGTCCGGGTCGATGTGGTACTCCTGAGCATGCGCATGCAACCACCGCAACGCCTCGCGGCAGTCGTCGATCTGCGCAGGATGCTTGTGCTTGGGCGCCAAGCGATAATTGATCGCCATGACTACATAGCCCTGCTGTGCCATCTTGCGACAATGCAACGCGTCCAAACGCTTGTCGCCAGCAATCCAAGCTCCCCCGTGAATGGCAAGGATCGCTGGAAACCGAGGCTGATGCTCCATATCGCCTGCCGCTGGCATGTAGATATCAGCCAATTGCAATGGATCCTTTTGCTCGCAATACGAAACATCAAAATGGACCTTCACACCCGTTTCACCAAGGCGACGCGTGCGCTTGGTAAACCCCCGAGAATTCGCTATGACGTCGGGTTCTTTCTGGGGATTGGCCTGCTGCTCACTGGCCGGTGGTTGACTGGCCAGCGGTTGACTGGCCGGTGGCGCAGCGGCCTGCTGGGCATGGACGGCCCAGCCCTGAGCAAAGAGAACCCATCCAAGAATACTTCGCAGAGCTGCTTGTTGAACAGCTTGTTGAACGGCTTGTTTATTTGCCTGCATGATGCACCAAATGAGGTAACTCGGGAACGATCAGTTTCTCCATGGCCAATTGTACTCCAGCCGGCGAACCCGGCATGGTCAAGATGACTTGTTGCCCTCGTCGCCCACCGCTGGCACGACTGAGCATCGCAGCCGAACCGATCTCTTGGAAGGACAGCATTCGAAATAGCTCTCCGTATCCAGGGATCTTCGCATCGTAAAGACCCTCGATCGCTTCGGTGGTCTGATCCCGGGCCGCTAAGCCCGTTCCACCCGTGACCAATAGCGCATCGACCCCATCGGAGTCTAAAAGTTCCATCGCCAGCGCTCGTATCACCATGCACTCGTCGCGGACAATCTTCCGCTGGGAAACGCGATGGCCAGCTTGTTCCAACAAACTTGCGATCAAGTTTCCACCCAAATCGTTCTCGAGCGTCCTGGTGTCGCTGACGGTCAGTACCGCAACGCTCAAGGTCTGCTTGGCTTGCTCTTTATGTTCTCGAGCACTCATTTTGATGGTCACTTTCTCTTTCTAGATCGATTCTCTCTGGCTGAATGTATCCTGGCCTTGGCGCGAACCCACAATAGCACTCGGGAATTCCATCGCGTTGATTTCTTCTTCTTCGCCGAAGACATCCTGCGCACTCCATTCGAAGGCACTGTACTCAGGTTGACGACAGCTTATCAAACTCCAGCGGATTCAGAACGGCAATAGACTTGAGGAAAACAGGTCATTTTTTCAAGAAAAACAACTTTGGCATGATACTTGTATCTTATTGTGGATCAGTCCGCCAAGAACGGACGGACAACGGCTCAGAGTATTCAGTCATCAGAG
Source organism: Planctomycetota bacterium (assembly GCA_026692845.1). Taxonomy (GTDB): domain Bacteria; phylum Planctomycetota; class Planctomycetia; order Pirellulales; family Pirellulaceae; genus JBKCUI01. The sequence continues at coordinate 10,365 of JAPLNM010000114.1, forward strand.
CTTATTCTTTTTGGAAACAATGGAGTCGCATCGTGGTAAACGTGATTCATCGACCGATCGCAATGGTGATTGCGATTTTGGCACTAGCCAATGGAGCTTGGGCGGGCAATCCGTGGTCTTCGGCGATTGGAGAGGCAAGTGCGGTCCAGCATCGGGCCGAGGACATCGCCAAGCGGATTCAAAAAATCGCACCTCATAGCTACTTGGTCCGCGAGGCGATGGCCCTGGACCATTTGGCATGCGGGCTTGTGGATCGGGTCAAATGCGGGGCGACTTGCAATCAAGTCGAAGGTCTCTACCGAGAGCTCCATGGGGATTGGAGTCAACTGCGCGTTGCGATTTACACCGATCCATGCTTGTGCTCGGACCGGCATTTGAAGTCGCTAGCCGACGGCATGGACACTCGGATGAGGAATCTTTGCAAGGCCATCGAGCGTGTCGTCGCGCGTGAATTTCGATACTCCCCTAGGATTGGCCACCATGTCCAGCACGCGCACGGCTTGGAAAACTATGGATTCCAAAGCTACCGAGCTCCGAGCATCGGTTTCCCAAGTGCGATCCCGATGCACGCAATTCCGCCGGTGCCTTCGATTCAAATTCATTCATCCAATCGAATTCCCTTCGGTGTTCCATCGAATTCAATCCACTTTGGAGTACCACCCTACTCGCACCGCCCAAGTCCATATCAAGGCTACGGTCAAGGCTACGGTCAAGGCTACGGCGGCCCGGGAAATCGGCGGGCTTTCTAGGAGTCGGGTTTTGCTAGCCCAGCTCAGAGCTAGCCCAGCTCAGAGCTAGCGAGAATCCCTCATGCTGCGGGGTCGAATCGGCCGAACAATCGTTTTAGTCCTCAAGGTTTACCTTTAGCAGTACAGGCGATGATGCGATGGCAAAGCAGCTTGCTTTGTTCGGTTTGATGACGGCGCTGTGGGCATTGAATTGGTTTCCGATTCAGCGTGCCGAGAAAATTCTCTCGGCTCGCGCGGTGGTGTCCAGCCAACGCTTGCCGAGCTTGCAAAGGCTTTCGAAGCAAATCAAGCTCCCGAGCGAATCGATCCGTTGGGTTCATTACTCCAGGGATTTGAGAAACGCATCGGAGAGCACGGCCCTCGGCGGCATCGAGCACATCTACCTGCGTTTGGGGGTCCTTTCGGGTTCATCCTCTGAGCAAATCCAGCGGGAGCTCGAGCGATTGACCGAACCGAGCCTCGAGTCGCTCCAGGTTCCTAGCGACCAGAACCAGCTTCGCAGCGAGCGATGGAAGCTGGCCACCCTGGAGCATCAGATGGCGATTTTTGAATTGGACCGCAGTCGCGAAAGAAATTCGCAGACAGCCGATTTGCTCGGGGATGAGGTTTCTAGAGTCCAAGCCGCGTCGACCAAGGCCAGCGCGGTGGTTTACCGAAAACTCAACTCGGAAACCCAGCTCAACTCGGAAACCCCGCTCCAAGCTACAACTCCGCCCGGGCAACCCCAGCATGGTCCTCACCAAACGACTCGGGAAGGTCTACTGAGCGAGTTGGATCAAAGTACCAAGCGGATCAAAGGTTTGGAAAGTCAGCTAGCCAGGAAGCGGCTTGAAGCATCCGGAACGATTGCCATCACAGGTGCGCCGCAAATGGGAGTCATGAGCACTCGGGCCTCAGTGGCCCAGAGTGTTTGCGTGGTTGCATTCGCGGCGATGAGTTGCCTAGGTCTGTCTTTTTGTCTTCGAAAGAAGGTGCCGCAAGAGCTTGCGAAGCCTGCGGGCATGGATTCGGTTGCGATGCTGAACCGAATGGGTTTAAGCCATTTCGGGTCCATTGCGATGGCGGTTCCCCCTGAAATCGCCTTAGACGCAATGCGTCCAGCCTCGTTGTTTGCAAGTACCAAGACATCTGGTTTGTCCGACCTCAAGCGGATAGGGATCACCCGACGGCTTGTCGATGTACTTATGGTCGGTTGGGTCGGTTTGTTTGCGTTTCGGTTTCTGAGCGATGCAAATTGGCGCGAGTTACTCTTCTCGACACCGCTTTCGGCGTTTTCGAGCATGTTGCTGGGTGTTTACTGACGTTGCTTGGGACTCTGGTCCTAGATCAATGGCTGCGAGTGGCCCAATCGATTCGACTCCCTATTGCCGAAGGCAACGACAAACAAAGCCTGAAGGACAAGAATCGATTTTTCTAGATCGCTCGTGGTTCGGCTTTGGAATGTGCTGCAATTCGCGATATACTCTTGCAGTTCGCGGCGATCGATTTCGAGGACGAGAAAATGCACGAACAAAGTGGTACACCCAAGCCCACAAGGAAACCGATTCAACAACGGTGAGTTCCTGAAACCGATCGTTCAAGCTTTCGATTCGGAAAAACCATGAGTCGCAATTCCCTGTTGCTTTCTATGTTCCGTTCCCTGTGGCTTTGCCCGCTGTTGGCCGCAAGCGGTGTTTCGTCGGGGCAAGAGTCCCCGCAAGAGACCGACAAAGCCTTTTTTCATCGCCAGGTCGAACCGCTTCTGAAGAAGCACTGCTTTGCTTGCCACTCGCACAACGCTGGCCAAATGGAAAGTGGACTGGCCCTCGATTGGAGAAGCGGATGGGAGACCGGGGGATCCCGGGGACCAGCGATCCTCCCTGGAAATCCCGGTGCAAGTCTCTTGATACGAGCCGTCGAGCACTCGGACGCAGATATGAAAATGCCCGACGAGAAGCTCTCCGCAGACGAGATCCAAACGCTCAAAGATTGGGTTCAGCGTGGAGCGTTCGATGATCGGCAAGTCCGACCCGAAGCGACCGATCCGATGGATTGGTGGTCGCTCAGGCCGCTGATTGCACCCCCAATACCGGGTCTACCCCCTGCCGGATCACCTAACAGTCACGACGCCAATCCGATCGATGCGTTCATCGAGGCCAAGCTCCAAGCCAGCGGGCTTGCGCGCTCTGCATGGGCATCCCCCGAAGAACGGATTCGTCGAGTCTATTTCGATCTGGTTGGGATCCCGCCGACTCTCGACCAGACACGAGCGTTTCTCCAATCACCGACCGAATCGGCCTACGGACAGATGGTCGATAAGCTCTTGGATTCCCCTGGCTATGGCCAGCGATGGGCTAGGCACTGGCTCGATACAGTGCACTTCGCTGACTCCCACGGTTACGAGCACGATGTCGGGCGCGATCATGCTTGGCCCTATCGCGATTATGTGATCCAAGCTTTCAATACGGATGTTCCGTGGGATCGGTTTATTCGTCAGCAATTGGCTGTCGATGTCTTCGAACCCGATGCAACCGATCTGATTCCCGCGTTGGGCTTTCTCGGAGCAGGGACCTTTGACCTGAGCACCTATTCGACCGGTCCGGTCACCTTCGACTACCTAGACCGCGACGACATGCTTAACCAAACCATGGCGGCGTTTGTTAGCACGACAGCCAACTGCGCGCGATGCCATGCGCACAAGTTCGATCCGATCCCCCAAGAGGACTACTATGCGCTTCAAGCCGTCTTTGCGGGAGTCCTCAAAGGGAACATTCGCTACGATTCCGACGCTGCCTATGCCGCGCAACGCCGTGCGATCCTGGCGCTCAAACAAGCAGCGTTGGATCGTGATGCCAAGGTGCTCGCAAGCCCCTACGCGCGCCTGCGGATCGAACCTGTTGCCAAGAGCCAAGCGATGGCTGCGACCTGGAAAAACCTCGATCTGCAGTCGTTTGTATCCCTTCAAGGAGCGACGCTCACCGAAGGCATCGATCAGGCGTATTTAGCAAGCGGCACCTCCCCGGATACCGATACGTATGTGCTCAGTGCCCAAGTCCCATTGCAGCGAGTCACGGCGATTCGGCTCGATGTACTTCCTGATGAGTCCCTACCGATGCACGGACCCGGCCGGTGTCAAAACGGGAACTTGCACCTTTCCGAGGTTTCCGTCCATGTGTTCCATCCCGATCAACCGGCCGGCAAGTCCGTTCAGATCGTCCGCAGCAGTGCGGATTTCAATCAAGCCGGATGGGGTATTGAACGGGCCATCGATGGGGACCCGAAGACCGCTTGGGGAATCCATCCCGAGGTGGCCAAGGCGCACCATGCGGTATTTGTGTTCCAAGAGCCGATCGCGTTGGCAGATGGGTCGACCCTGACCGTCACGCTCAAGCAACTCCATGGGGGTTCGCACCTGATCGGCGCGTTTCGCATCAGCGTGACCGATGCGGATAGCGGACAAGCGATCGCATTGCCGCAAGCGATCGAGCGGATACTAAGTCTCGCAGAGTCCGACCGAACCGACGACGAGAAACTCTCACTCGCTGCTTACTTTGGCAACCTTGCAGCCGATGCCGAGCTTGCCAAGCTCCCTGTGCAAGCGACGGTGTATGCCATCGGGACTTCGGTTTCCATCCCCTCTGGAAACGGCAATCATCAACCTGGATCGATTGCAACACCCAAGAAAGTTCACTTGCTCGATCGTGGAGATATATCCAAGCCGCGCAGCGAAATTTCCCCGGGATCTCTCAGCGCTTTAGGGCATATGCCATCGCGTTTTGATGATCGATCGGATCTGAGCGAATCGGCCCGCAGAGCGGCGCTTGCCGATTGGATTGCGCATCCAGAAAACGTTTTGACCTGGCGCAGCGTCGTGAATCGAACTTGGCACTACCATTTTGGTCAGGGCCTGTGCGACACTCCTAGCGACTTTGGACGCATGGGGGGGGAACCATCGCATCCAGAGTTGATCGATTGGTTAGCGGTGTGGTTTAGGGACCGAGCTCAAGGCTCCTTGAAACAACTTCATCGGCTGATCGTCACAAGTCAAGTCTATCAGCAATCGGCCCAGGAGCGACCCGAGGCATCGCAACTCGATGCAACGAATCGACTGCTTTGGAGGCAGAATCGATTGCGGCTCGATGCCGATGCGTTTCGCGATTATGTCTTGGCGATATCAGGCCGCCTCGATACCGGACACGGAGGTCCAGCGGTTCAGCATTTCACTCAGCAACCCGGGCCGCAGTCGACTCCGAAACTCGATTACTCGGCTTACGATTGGTCGGCTGCGAATTCCAATCGTCGGAGCATTTATCGGTACGTTTGGCGAGGGATTCCCGATCCGTTGATGGCGTCCTTGGATTTCCCCGACCTGGGGCTGCTGGCCCCAAGCCGCACGTTCTCCGCATCTCCGTTGCAGTCGCTAGCGCTTCTGAACAATCCTTTTGTGTTGGTCCATTCCCAAGCGACCGCAGAGCGACTTGCCCGAGAGAGTCCAAACCTTGATATCCAAATCGAAACGCTTCTGCAGTTGGCTTATCAACGCATGCCGGAAGCTCCGGAGCTCGAGCAGATGAAACTCTATGTGGGTAAGCATGGTTTGGCTGCGTTGTGTCGGATCGTCTTTAACTCGAATGAATTTCTATTTATTCCTTAACAGGTATCGCTAACGGGTATCGCTTTTGAAACTCCTTCCAGTGACTGCGAACCACCATGGATAGCTTGTCGAATCGCCGAAAGCTGCTGTTGCAATCCGGTGGGGGCTTTGCCACGTTGGCATTGGCCTCGATGCTCCAAGAGCAGGCTCATAGCAAGTCGATGGGAGCTGCGCAGGCATCGAACCGGATCGAGCATCACGTCCCTAAGGTCAAGCGGATCGTGCAGTTGTTCATGACCGGAGGAGCAAGTCCGATGGATTTGTTCGACTACAAACCGGAACTCGAACGGCTCGATGGCCAGATGCTCGGGCCGAAGGAGAAGCCTGAGGGGTTCACCGCACCGGCCGGTGCACTGATGAAGAGCCCTTACAAATTCGCACAGCATGGCCAGTCGGGGCGGTGGGTCAGTGAGCTTTTTCCGGAGCAGGCCAAGCTCGTCGATCAGATGGCCTTTCTCATGGCGATGACCACCAAGACCAATGTCCACGGCCCGGGGACTTACATGATGAACTCCGGATTCCTGCTCCCGGGCTTTCCCTGCATGGGCGCTTGGATCTCCTATGCACTTGGGAATTTGACCGACAATCTACCGACCTTCGTCGTGCTTCCCGATGCCCGCGGGCTGCCTTACAACCAGCAAGCTTGTTTCAGTTCCGGTTTCTTGCCCACGGTGCACGAAGGGGTGGTTTTGCAGGCCAATGCCAAGGTACCGATTCCGGACCTAGTGGCCGAAGCGAAGTACCCTTTTGCGCTGAGCCAGGCCGACCTCGACGGTCAAGGGTTATTGCGGATGCTCAATGAACAGCATCGTTTCAAGCACCCTGGAGATACGCGCTTTGAGGCTCGTATCAGCGGCTACGAGCTTGCGGCCAAGATGCAGTTATCGGCGCCCGAAGCGTTTGATTTGGCCCAGGAGACGGCGCAAACACAAAGCGATTATGGGCTCGGTCAGCCGTCGACCGACGATTTTGGCAAGCGTTGTTTATTGGCCAGGAGACTCGTCGAGCGCGGCGTGCGATTCGTCCAAGTATGGAGCGGTCCGCAGGGAGCGACGAACAACTGGGACAACCATGGGAACATTCAAACCGAGCTACCTCCGATGGCCCAGAGCGTCGATCGTCCGATCGCTGCGCTGCTCAAGGACCTCAAAGCCCGAGGGCTCGACTCGGATACTTTAGTCATCTGGACGACCGAGTTTGGTCGGACCCCATTTGCCCAAGGGAGCCTCGGGCGGGATCACAATGGAGGAAGTTTCGTGACGTGGTTATGGGGCGCTGGAGTCAAGCCCGGGGTCGCTTACGGGAAAAGCGACGATTGGGGATATCAAGCTGTCGAGAACAAGACATGGTGTTACGACTTGCACGCGACGGTGCTGCATCTTCTGGGGATCGATCATCTGCGATTGAGTGTCCGTCAAAATGGAATCGACCGCCGTTTGACCGACGTGCATGGGCATGTGATCGATCCGATCCTAGCTTGAGGCTTGAGGACTGTCCCGAGCAACAAGCGAAGCATGGAACCACGAAGCATGGAACCACCGAACACACCGAATACACGGAAGTAAGGCACGTGGGATAGGCTTCCAGCCTGTCCGGCTTTAACAAAAACTCAACGCTAAGCATGAGCATCTCAGAACTCATTTCCTGGAGTAAAGGACAGGCTGGAAGCCAATCCCACGGGAGGAACCACAGAACACACCGAACACACGGAAAGATGACTTAAGGGGGGGAGGATTTGTTTCCGTGTGTTCGGGTGCGCCAGTAAACCTGGCTGTTCTTGTTAGTTGAAAGGTACTAACCATGGTAAGTGCTCGTTCGCCGTGTAGTCAACCAAGCAGTTTGCTAGAGCAATCCGCAAGCTGAAGCCTTGGAAGACGACGACGTCAGCCGTAACGCAAGTGAACTCGCTTGGTTGAAAAACCCACTACCGAAGACCCGAACAGCTCAACAACTCCTAAACCAAACGAACCGATCGAAGCATCGTCGTGGTTGGCGATCAAGAGTAAAGTCAAGCTGCCGGAGAAAGTTGCTGAACTGCGGCTTGGTGGATCGTCTTGGCGAAGAATAAATCACCGGGTATTGACGGTGTGACCTGTAGGGACATCTTGGATGCCCCTGGTGGAGCAGCAAAGTATCTGGATGATCTTCATGAGCTACTCAAGACCAAAACCTACCGAACGGATTGTGTTATGCGAGTATACATCGAGAAGCCCGACGGACGATTGCGTCCGCTGGGTATCCCGACGATGCGAGACCGAATTGTACAGACGGCAACCCTTCTAGTATTGGAAGCCATCTTCGAAGCCGATTTTCTCGATACCTCGTACGGATTCCATCCGGAACCAGCAGCGAGCTTGCGTTTCCACGGGTTCCTAGGAGGTAGGCGAGCTGCCGATCGACTGGTAGAATTTTGCAATTGAAGCTTTGGATCGTTCGCGATTAGGCTGTTGTACGCTCGCAGTTGATGCAAGGTGATTTATGCTCTCGGGATTCTCTCTGGGTGGGACGCTGACGTTCGGCTCGGCAATCGTCGCGATCCTATCGCTAGGCTCATCGTGCCTTGCTCAGCGACCGAACATCCTGTTTCTCTTCGCCGACGACTATGGCCGATACGCGAGCGCTTATGCGAAGCATGAGCCCAACGAGCCTCTTCAAAGGCTCGTGCGAACTCCCAATATCGATCGCATCGCCCAACGCGGAGTCCTGTTTCGCAAAGCCTTTGTCTCGGCCCCAAGCTGCACGCCATGCCGAAGTGCCCTGCTCTC
>JAPLNM010000115.1 GCA_026692845.1 Planctomycetota bacterium
CTGCTTGAGGTTCTCGACGGCTTGGTCCATCGCGGGTTTGCGTTTGCGATGGAAGAACCACAGGATTCCGGCGAGCAAGAGCCCGAAGAGGCTCGAGATGGTCGCTATGACCTGTCTTACCATGCGACGGAATTTGGTCTGTTCTTCGATCCTTTTTTTCTCCGCGTCGATCAGCTGGTCTGCTTCGCGAAGCATGGGCTCAAAGCCTCGCATTTGCTCGATGAGGTCCAAGTCCCCGTTGCGGAATTTCACATCGGCGAATTCGAGCTCTTTGCGAGCTTTGGTCACGACCCCACTGGCCACCGAATTCGGAGCCCGCACCAGCTCGGCTACTTGGCCCTCGAGCTCCTTGCGATTCTCTGGGTAACCTCGCACTGCGGCATATCCGTTGAGGTATTGATCGAGCTCGGTTGCCAACTGACGCAACTGGGGCAGAGTGTTGCTGGCGGTCTCTAGCTTGGTTTGACTTGCGAGCTCATCGAGGCGAGCTTTCCATTCGGGCAAGGGAGGATTGGCGAGCTGACCGGTCGCTGCGGTGTTGCTTTCGCGAAACGCCTTGGCATCTTCCTGAACTTGGTCGTAGACCTCGCGCAGGTGCAAGGCCGCTTCGTTGGCGGTTTGAAAGTCTCGTTGCTGTTCGAGCTCTGCGTTTCGGGCCGTCTCGGTCTCAGCCTGGACAATACGCTCGAGCCTCTGATTGATCGACTTGACGGTGTCTCGAACCGCATCGAGGACCCGGCCCCCGGACCGCATGGCCCGCACGGCGGGTTGGTCCAGCTCGCCAAACCAATGGGATTCGCCCAGTCCACGGCGATCCTGAGCCTCGGAACCGAAGTAACTGAATTTGCGGTTCTTGAGCATCAATACAAAAATCGCGCCGTCGGTCTCGTGCGTCAGCGGGTGGATCAACTCGCCGAACTTGGTCTGATTGCTAAGCCCCATTCCTAGGGCGACTTCGACCGCATCGATTCCGAACAAGGGACGTCCATCGGCTGCGACGAAGTACTCGCCGTCTGCATTGTCGACCAAAACAACCGTCCAGTGCGGACCGTTTTGGGCCAACCAAGCCTCGAGTTCGCCGAGCTGACTGGCACTTGCACCGACATTCCCTTTGACGTACAAGTGCCGCTCGGGAGACCACGCACTGAGCACGTCCTGGATCTTCTCGATCTGGGTGAACCCCTGCTGGGCATAACTCGTCGATGAGGCTCGGTCTTGGGCTTCGACGCGTCGTGTGACGTCAGGATCGAAGGCCAGAAGAACTCCAATCGCTAGGAGCCAAGCAGCAGTCGCTCGAGGGAACGTGCGAGGAAGGAGCGTTTTATTAGGCGACTTCGAAATCATCTTGAACCTGAAAATGCTGGGACGATAACCACTCGGGTATTGGCCCGAAATGGAAAGGAAGGAGTCGAAAACAATCGCGGCTAGGTTGCGTACTGCTCAATGCTCGTGCGGAGCAACATGGCCCACTGGTCGAGCCAAAGCGCATCGATGCTATCTCGCGGAGCATATAAGATACACACGATCCGCGAAACCGTCTTATCAATCTTACCGGCCATCGAGTCCTTGACGGGGGTGCCTAGGGGTTTTTGCTCATCCGCGCCCCCGCATACGACGATCAGGTTTTGAAGGTCTAGCTCCTGGCCGGCGGAGTTGAAAACGTAGCTTTCACCGGGTTTCCCTAGGCGAATGAGCATCCGATCCGAGAATGCCTCGCGGTCGAGCATCGAGATCGGAATCCCGCTTTGGACCGAAATCGCATTGAGGCAATCGACCGCCGAATGCACCCTAGGAAACTTAGATTCATCCAAGCATCGTGCTAGGTATTCCTGGGCCGGTTTGCTCCGCCCAGAGGGTTTGAACCCACCCTTGCGCAACAATGCTCGAACTGCTTCGCGGCGAGCCTCCCAAGCTTCGGTGGCCTTCTCTCGGAGCGCCTCTTGGCACTGCTGCTCGACCCATTGATCCAACTGCGGGGTGCTCGGTTGGTGGCTCAGGCCGTCGATTTCAAATACCGCGACTTGTAAATAATCGAGCTGGTTTTCGATCGCTATCACAGGGTCTCTCCGTCGGTTGGGACAACCAGAGTAGATTAACCGCGATGAAGCAATTCGCCAAGCAATTCGTAAGGCTATCGCAGCGGTATGGGACCGAACCTGTTTTTCTGGCCTACGCGACCACAGGATCCCATCGTGCTCGTGCTCAGTCCGCCTTGGCGGACGGTGCTCGTGCTCGTAATCGAACGCTTCGCGTGCATGGCATCAACGCGACTTGCGTTACGGCCCACAAACCTCCGTTCCCCAACTCGCGGATCATGCTCCTTATCTTCATTAGCCTATCCATTACCCAATTCCCGCCCGAGCAGCGCGTTGACCAGGATGGAATGATACAGTCGCATGATCGATCGAGCACGAGCACGAGCACCGCTTCGCTGAGCACGAGCACGAGCACGAGCACGAAAAACAGCCAGAACAAAACTATGAACCGAAGTGGCCGGTCGGCCGCGCCTAATTTTAGAAACTTTTTCGGCGGCCACTCGGTGCTGGTTGGCGTTCGCTACCGGTCGCTATCTGTCGCTCTTCGACTTGGCGGACTTGCGGTGAGTTTCGGAGGTTTGCTGATGGGCGCGCCGATACTAAAATTTTTGATGAACGAATTCTTGGACTCACCGGAGGGCTTGCGCCCAACCGCTTTCAAAAACCCCTCGGCATGCGCCGAAATACAATCAAATCCAATCTTTCCTAAAATGATCCAAATGCCTATTTGACGGTATTGAGCTTGCGCTGCTCCGCTTTGATCTGACGGTATAGGGCGAATGTCTGTTGGCTACTCGAGCGACCCGTAGCACAGGTAGACGGCAAGCAAGATTTGGCATAGGCTGACCCCCATCCCGATGGGATGCCCGAGTCGGGCTCGGCGCCTGGTGATCCAGAAAATCACAAGCAAGACGATCGCCGTGCCGAGCCCTTTGGCGAGCAAAAACAACGTCACGTCCGGAATCGTGTTTTTGGGGAGGCGATCCAACTGCATGAGCCATCTGCCGATAGGGTTCATTTCGAGATGCTTGAGGCTCTCGGCATAGCGGACCGTCAGGACCATGTCGTAGAAAGAGATCGCCCCGATGACTCCTAGATAAAAAAACAACAGCGTGTTGGAAACCCCACGGACGATAGTTCCATGCGATGCCAAGGCTCGAAGATGCTCTTGATGTTTTGCTTGGAGCTTTGGTTGATGCTCATGGTGCTGCGATGAAAGGTGCGATGAAAGGTGCGATTGAAGGGGAAGGGGGTAGTGCATCCTCGGAATCCTCGTAGTTGTGGTTTGCTTGCCTGGGCAAGAACGACTTTGGATTCCAGACAATGCGTTTTGCGTGCCAAATACGAAGCCTTCTGGGAGGCTTCGAAAAAAATAACAGCAGCGGGAATTGCACCTCCCTTGTGGGGCGAACTAGGTTCTGGATTTTCCAGGTGATCTTTTGAGGTCCCATTGAGGTCCCAAACCCATGTTGGGAAGCTATTGGCAGTGTGCGGGAGATTTAGGCACACTTGCGACTGAAAGTTGGGCATGGTCCGGAAAAAGCCCCTCAGTCAGGGCGGCTTAATGTTGTTCAAACAACTATTGTTTGTACAATAAAATGCATGAATAATCTACAGCTAGCCGTACAATTCTTTCTACAGATCGCGATCATCCTAGGTTTTTGCCGCATCGTGGGGGTCATTGCCAAGCGCTTCGGGCAGCCTCAGGTCGTTGCCGAGATGATCGCAGGGGTGCTTCTAGGACCCTCTCTTTTGGGGTTCCTGGCACCTGAATTGCAGCAATCGCTGTTTCCTTGGGATTCCAAGCAATCGACTCGCGATACTTCGTCGTACTTGTTCCCAGCCTCCCAACTGGGGCTTGCACTCTACATGTTCATCGTCGGCTTGGAATTCCGAGTCGACATCGTCCGCAAGCACTTCAAGAGTTCGTTGGCCGTATCGAGTGCAGGGATGATTGCTCCCTTTATCCTAGGGGCGGGCTTGGGCTATTGGTTTCATTCCTGGGGTGGCCTTTTTCCCAAACGGACAACGGCTACCGAAGCGATGCTATTTCTGGGAGCGTCGATGTGCATTACGGCATTTCCGATGCTGGCTCGCATCATCCATTTCAAGGGACTCCATGGGACGCTCATGGGGACCGTTGCGATCGGAGCCGGGGCGATCGACGATGCCGTCGCGTGGTGCTTGTTGGCCGTGGTCTTGGCAAGTTTCGACAGCGATCCGTCGCAAGCCGTTAGGAGCATCGGGGGGGGACTGGCTTTTGTTTTGTTCGTGACTGTGATCCTACGGCCAACGCTCGGACGCCTTGAACGGTTCTTTTTGGACGCGGCGGGCAAACTCAGCGAGTCGGGATTGGTCCTGGCCTTGATCCTCATGGCCTTGGGGGCTTGGTTCACCGATTCGATTCATCTTCACGCCGTCTTCGGCGCGTTTCTCATAGGCACAGCGATCCCGCGAGGGGAAGTCCACGCGGGGGTGGTCGAAAAGATCCAGCCGTTGACCGTCGCGTTGCTCTTGCCGTTGTTTTTCACCTATTCAGGCCTTAACACTCGGATAGGCTTGCTCAACGCGTGGTGGCTCCTGGGGGCCTGCTTGGCGATCCTCATCGCGGCCATCGTGGGCAAGTGGGCTGCATGCACTCTGGCAGCGAAACTTTCGGGATTGAGCCTGCGCGATGCAATGGGGATCGGTGTGCTGATGAATGCCCGAGGACTCATGGAGCTGATCATCATCAACAAGGGGCTCGAGCGGGGCATCATCTCGCCTGAGCTTTTCGCATGCCTTGTCATCATGGCCATCGTGACGACCTTGATGGCTTCCCCGCTTTTCGATCGGATGATTGGAAAGAGGGAGGCTGTTTAACTGGCAAGGAGCGACCAAATCGTGCTCCGTGCTCAGTGAAACGGTGCTCGTAATCGAATCGAGGCGATTCGAGCGAGTGCTATTCGTCTTTCGATTACGAGCACGAGCACCGTCCGCCACGGCGGACTGAGCACGAGCACGACGAAGAGCCAGAACAAAACCATGCACCGAATTCTACATCCAGGTGCCTTTGAGGAATTCCTCATCGATGTCCGCGGACGTCTCCTTATCGGATTGGCGATCGGCGAGGCTCGCCCAGAACTCCGTGGATTCAACTTCCTGGCTTTCGATCGGGAAGATCGCTGGACCGTAGAAGTCTTGTTCGCGGGTCATGGCCGCCCAAGCGTTGGCTTGGCTACCAGCGGTGTTGAACAAGACTGCTTGTTCGACGACGCGAGGTTCTGGAGCTGCGAGAAGTCCGATCGCCAAACGGCTCGTGGAGTTCAAGGCTTCGTCTGGACCTTCGCCTGATCCGCTGTTGCCAGAGGAGTTGATGAAATCGATGAGGCTCAACACGTCGGTCGCATCGATGAATCCATTTCCGTTGACGTCGTAGTACGGTGGCGGTGGTGGAAGCTGCTCGACGGGAATCGATGCACCTTGGGAGTTCAGCAGGTTGATGACCAACAACACGTCGATCGGGGATACGAACGAATCGTTGTTGACGTCGAACCTGTTCGTCGGATTCTGGTAAAGCGACGCTACGACTTGGACCGTCACGTTGGCAATGTTGCTCGAGAGTCCATCGTTGTCCGAGACAGCGTAAGCAAAGGTGGCTGTCCCTGTGAATCCAGCTTGTGGGATAAACAGGATTCGTCCATCGCTTTGAGCGACTGCTGTACCGAAGTTCGGAGGCGTAACGATATTGACCGTGCTGCGGTTGATCGTGCCATCGGTATCGAAATCGTTGGCGAGAACATCGATTACGATCTGGGTGTCTCGCTTGGTGATCGCAGAATCCGCGATGGCCACCGGTGCGGTGTTGACGTTCACGGTGACGGTCGCTTCTTGGGAGTACTTCCCGAGCGAATCGCGAACGCGGTAGGTGAAGGTGTCTTGTCCGCGGAAACCGGTTTTGGGGGTATAGCGAACGGTCCCTGAGGAAGTCGGGGCGACGGTTCCATTGACGGGAAGTCGACCGATTTCGATCGATCCGATATCCAGTGGGGTATCGACATCGGTGTCGTTTGCCAAGACGGGCAGGAGCTCCGAGACGTTGAATGGCACGGTGAACGTGTCATTGTTGGCCACTGGAGCGTCGTTGATTCCGCTGACGGTGATCGAGACGGTGGCAACGTTGCTGAGCAACCCTGCGGTGTCTTTGGCACGGTAAGTGAACGTGTCGACAAGGCTTTGGCCGTCGACCATCGCACGCAGAACCGCCGAGACCGTCGGGTTGTAGATGACCGAGCCGTCGTTGCGAACCGTCACCGAGGCTCCGAATTGCGAGCTTGCTTGGAACGACGCAATGCTCAAAGTATCGTTCGGAAGGTCTGGATCGGTATCGTTTGCAAGGACACCTGGAGCCGTCACGTTGAGGATGGTTTGCTCGTTGGTGCTGTAGCTGTTATCCAAGGCGATCGGTGCATCGTTGACTGGATTGATCGTTATCGAGAACGTCTTGGCTTGCGAACGATTGACGTTCGGTGGTGTGTTTGGACCGTTGTCGGTGGCGATCACCGAAACGATTGCAACACCCGATGCGTTCGGAGCCGGCGTGAACCGCAGCACACCGTTGGCATCGATCGTCGGTTGCGAAGTAAACAGAGCCGGACGGTCGGCGGTTGCCGAGATCGTGACGGTTTGGTTTGCCTCGTCGAGGGCCGTCGGCGGGTTGCTGTTCATTCCTTCGGCCGGAACGATATCGGCAAGGATGATACCGGTAAAGGCACCGGAGTCCTCGCCGACGGTAAGGTTCCTGGTGGTGTTGAATCCTGGTGGATCGTTGACCGGTGTGACCGACAGCGTGAAGGTAGCAGCTTGGGAGCGGTTGTTGTTTGGCGGAGGAGCCGATGGACCGCTATCGACGGCGACAACCACGATGCTGACGGCACCGTTTGCGTCTTTGGCCAGGGTGAAGCTCAGTTGACCGGCCGCGTTGACTGCCGGACGGACTGCGAACATCGCATCGTTGTTGGTCGTTACTTCGAAGGAAACGCTTTGAGCATTCGGACCGGAGTTTTCATCGGTCGCAGCCGGTGGGCCAGCCAAGATGTTCGTGGCCCAAGGAGCCAAGTACGCAGCGGAGTCTTCGAGTACCGTCAGGTTGCCACCTGCGGTGAACTGAGGTGGATCGTTGATCGCACCGACGCTCATGGTGATCGTGCCGGTGGCGCTTTGCTGACCAGGCTTGTAGGTCGCATCGTCGGTTACGACGTAGCGGATAAAGTCTTGGCCAACGAAGTTCAATGGTGGAATGTAATCGAATCGAACGATGCGACCGTTACTGAAGACTGGCACGACGACGCCACCTCGGGAGGTCAATTGTTCGATGTTGGTCATCCGAATGGTTTGGCCTTCGGCGACCTCATCGGCAGGTCCCGGCAGGTCTTTTGCCAAGACATCTGCGGTTTGGACCGTGACTCGGGTGTCTTCGGGGGTGGTTGTCAGATAGCCGACCGAGATCGGTGGATCGTTCACAGGAACGATGTTGATCGTGAAAACACTTTGGACCGAGACATTGGTGTTCGGCGGCGGAGCCGAGGGGCCGTTGTCCCTCAATGTCACGCGAACCTGGGTGTTCTTGCCTGAGTTACTGTTAATGTCCTTGGCCGTTTGATAGACCAGGGTACCATCGACACCAATGGTGGGTTGCACCACGAACGCAGTGGGGTCCAATGCGACCACTTCGAACGAAAGCTCTTGATTCGATTCATCGCCTGCGGTGATTGGACCTGGGCGGATACCGGTTGCAAAACCAGGAACCGATACGACACCTTGGTCTTCGTCTGCCGTCGTGGACGATGGAATCATGAATTCCGGAGCGTCATTGACCGGTCGAACGATGATCGAGAACGTCGCATTCGGGCCGATGTTGTCGTTAGGGAACGGACCTGTGCGACCGTTGTCGACCAAGTTGACGATGATGATGGCCGTACCGTTCTGATTCGGAGCTGTGACAAAGCTCAGTTCACCCGTCGAGGAGATCTTAGGCTGAGTGCTGAAGAGTCCGGTATTGGAGTTGAACGTCACATTGAACGTCAGCGTTTGGGAAACCTCATCGATGGCCGTTGCGGGTCCAGGTCGTACGTTGGTCGCAAAACCGACGATGCGCGTGGGCGTTACTCCTGTGACCGATTCGTTGTCTTCGAGAACCGAGACAAGCGTCGTGGGGATGGTGTACTGAGGCTCGTCATTGATATCAGCCACATTGAGGGTCAATAGTTTTTCGGTGCTCTCGGATGGAACCCCATTGTCGGTTGCGATCAATCGGATTCGAGTGTCCTTGAACAAACTGTTGACGTCCGGGGCCAATTGGAATGTCAGATCCCCGGTGCCCGTTACCAAAGGCTGAATGGTAAAGGCAGTCGGATCGACAGCCACAGCGATGATCGTGGTTGTTTGGTTCGATTCATCGGTAGCGGTCAACGGGCCAGGTCCTAGGTTTGTTACAAAGCCCGGCAGGGTGAGGAATCCATCGTCTTCCCTCATGTTGAACGTATTGAAGGCCATGTCGAAGATCGGTGGATCGTTGATTTCCTTAACCCGTATGGTGAAGGTTTGGGTGGTCGAACGATTGACGTTAGGCAAGGTGCTCGAGCCATTGTCCACCAAACTGACGCGGACCAAGATTGGACCGGAGTTGAGGATATTGACATCTGGAGCAAGGTCGTAGGTCAGTGTACCAGTAGGCGAGATGCGCGGTTGGCCGGCAAGCCCGTTGAATTTGCTCGTGTCGATGGCTTGGACGTCGAACTGGAGGACCTGTGCAGGTACACCCGCAACGAGTCCGAGTTCGTCGATCGCCGTCACGGGACCTGCAGTGATGTTCGTAGCAAAATTCGGAATCGGTGAATTCTCAAGGTCTTCATCGATGCTGATGATCGGACTGGGGATCGTAAACAGCGGGGCATCGTTGACGGCATTGACAAGCAATGTCACGGTGATTTCCGCCGATGTGTTTACATCGGGAATTCCAGGACGCGAGCCTGGAGCAGGGCCATTGTCTACGGCTCTGACCTTGATCAAGATCGGGCCGGAGTTAACGACGTTGACATCTGGAGCAAGATCGTAGGTCAGCACGCCTGTTGGGCTGATTTGAGGTTGTCCAGCCAAGCCATTGAATCGCGTTGGATCGGCAGCGCTTACTGTGAAGGACACGGTTTGCGAGGCGAGTTCATCGACCGCGGAGCTTGGCCCTGGCAGGATGCCAGCGAGGAAACCGCTGACGGGCGAGTTTTCAAGATCTTCGTTGATAGTGATCGTCGAGTTCGGTACGTTGAACTCCGGCGCATCGTTGACGTCTTGGACGCCGATAGTGAAGGTTTGAGGAGCCGACCGATGGACATCGGGGATACCAGGGCGAGAGCCGGTCGCGGGCCCATTGTCCTGTGCGATGACTTCGACCAAGATCGGACCGGAGTTGATCAGGTTGACGTTGGGAGCTAGGTCGTAGGAGAGCGTTCCGTCGGGAGTGATCTGCGGTTGAACGCTAAATCGCGATGGATCGAGAGCTCTGACGTTGAAGCTCACAGATTGTCCCGGAGGGCCGATTTCATCGCTCGCCGTTGGAGGTCCAGCGACGATGTTGGTCAAGAAGCCTGGCAGCGGAGAGCTCTCAAGGTCTTCTTGGATCGAGATAGTAGCGTTGGGGATCGTAAATCCAGGTGCATCGTTGACGTCTTGGACCCGGATCGTAAAGGTCTGTTCGATCGATCGATTCACGTCAGGGATTCCTGGTCGGCTTGCTGCGGCAGGACCGCTATCGACCGCGACGACCTTGACAAAAATTGGCCCAGCGTTCAGGAGATTGACATCGGGAGCCAGATCATAGGTCAACTGGCCTGCCGCATTGATACGGGGTTGGCCAGTAGGACCATTGAAGCGGCTTGGATCCACCGCAGTGACTTCGAAGGAGACTGTTTGGCCTAGCGTTGGTGGATTCAAACCGAGTTCATCGGTGGCTGTCGGAGGACCAGCAACGATGTTGGTGACAAAGCTTGCCACCGGGGAGACCTCGAGGTCTTCTAGGATATTGATCACAGGGTTTGGAATCGTAAAGAGCGGGGCATCGTTGACTTCGACCGGCAGGATCGTGAAGGTCTTGGGTGCCGAGCGATTGTCATCAGGGCGGCCTGGTCGCGAGCCGGCTGCATTGCCGTTATCGATCGCAATGACTTCGACCAAGATCGGCGAAGAGTTCAGGGCGTTGACATCGGTATTGAGGGTGTAGGTCAAGGTTCCGTTCGCATCGATCGCTGGTTGGCCAGCGGCTGTGAATCGGGTTGGATCCAGCGCCGTGACTTGGAAGCGAACCGTCTGTGCTGGCAGTCCTGAAACCAAACCGAGTTCATCGTCGGTGGTGGACTTGCCTGGGAAAATCAGGTTCAGGAACCCAGGAGCGCTGACGCTTGCATCTTCGAGAGGTGTCTGATTCGGACGAGGGATATTGAACAAGGGAGGATCATTCACATCGTTGACGTTGATCGTCAGGGTGCTGTAGATCAAGGTCGGAGGCATATCGTCCATTCCTGGACGCTTGGGCTGTTCATCACCACCGGCAACGCCGGAATCCTCGATCAAAATACGTACCAGAACTGGTCCGTTGGTCAGGTTGTTGTAGTCGGACGGTGGGGTGTAGGTGATGCGGTTGTTGATCAAAGTCAACGTTTCACCCAGACCTCGGTCCAAGACCAGTTCGGCATCGACGATTCGGAGGGTTTGCCCCGACTCGTTGGTGTCGTAGATATCCCCGTCGGTTCCGGTTGGCCGATCCGGTTGGGTGCGATCGTTGGCGGTAAAGAGCGATCCATCCCAAGTGATCGTCTGATCTTCGTTGATGGTTGCCACATCGTCGACGGCGACCGGTGCATCATTGACCGGCGTGACGGTGATCGTCACGGTTGCAGCCGTGTTGCTGGTCATCCGTGGATCGGTGGCCAAGTAGACAAACGTATCGGTACCGAAGAAATCTTGTTTCGGTAGATACACAAAGGAGCCGTCGGCAGAGATCGTCAGGGACCCATGCTCTGGGCCACGGACGGGTTGGATACCCGGTTGGGTTAGGTCCGAGTCAAACACGCGGATGGCTTGCGCATCTGCATCGGTGTCGTTGGTCAGAACCCCAGCCGCAGGAACGATCAGAACATTGTCTTCGGCGACGATGAAGCTATCGGCATTGGCCACGGGCGGTGAACCGGCAAGGACCTCGATCAGATGGTCTTCGACTTCGCCGCCGATTCCCAATCCGTAGGTGAATAGTCCACCGGTGCTGCTGAGGCGGAACCTTGCGGTGGTAAAGCCAATTGAGGCACTTGCTGGAGTCGTGACGTAGAAAGTATTGGCTCCGGCCACAACGGGTTGGGCCGATAGAATGCGTTCGCCTGAGTCTTCGAAATCGTTGTCTTGATTCCAATCGATCCAAGCATCGACAAATCCGGTTGCCGACGAGGTCAGGATCACTGGGGTCGAGAGGGAGTTGGCATTGAACCAGCTTCCAAATTGAACACCTTCTTCGTCATCTGCCGAGACGGTTAGGGAGTTGTTGACAACCGAGACTGTCGGCAGCTTGAGCTTCGAATCGCTGATGGCTTTGTTGATCGCTGTTGCCAAAGCAGATGCAAAGCTGTTTGGACTTACGGTCGCAAGATTGACCGATACAGCGACATTTCCTACACCGAGAACCGTTGGGGTTGCCAGTGGGTTGGTATCGACGACTTGGAAGCCGACTTGGTTACCGTAACCATCGGTTAGGAACATCGTGTTGCCGGCGGCAAGGCCAGTCAAAATCGACTGCACGACGACTTCGTTGGTTCCTGATTGCACGCGAGCAATTGCCCCTTGAGCATTCGACAGATCGAATCGATGAGCGCTCGAACCACCTAGCGATAGGATGTTGCCGGTGGCACTTGCATGGATTCCGGTGATGCTGCCATCGAGGATCGAGGCCAGGACCACCGATTGCAATCTAGCTGCGACATCGGCAGCGGTTACCGCACCGGCGAGGTTCACGGCACGGGCACCTGGGATTACCACAGAGCCGCCGTTGGTGAACTCATAGGTGACCGACTTCGAGACCGTATCGGAGATTGTGATCGACTTGCCAATCATCGCGAGGTTGAATGCGGAGGTCGACAGCCTAGCAGGACCTTTGTTCGAGACGCTCAGGAAGTTTGCAAGGGTTCCAAAGTCGATCGTCGAGTCAAAGTCGTCGCCATCGGCTGCAGCCGACGGTTGGCCATCGATTTCGCCATCGGCATAGGCACCGAGCACCAGCAGGTTCGCATCGTCTGGGTAGAGACCGTGACGGACACCGTTGTTTGCTCGGAGCGTGCTGCTAGTGGATCCAGTTCCCGGACGTTCGACCGCATCGCCGTAGTCGACAGCAACCTCAGGCATCAGGATGGTGAACTGGGTCAGGGAGTTGGCGCGGTTGGCTTGGAGATTGTTTCCGGCCAGGTCCTGGATTGCTGGAATCGACAGCGAAGCGGCCATGCCGGTGATCGAATTGACCCCTTCGACGAAGATCAATCCGTTGGCAAGCGAGTAGGCTTTGACTCCCGAACCGACTTGGTTGAGGGCTTGGGTTATCGCCGTGGACATGGCCACTGCGTCGAAGCCGGCCACAGGAAGGAACTTCACAGGGATCGCACCGGCAGCAACACCGGGGGCACCTGCAAGGACCAGCGAGGAGTTCGAAACATTCATCGTATCGCCGACATTTCCGCCGACGACCACCCGTCCGCCCGGGATAGCCTGGACAGGCCATCCATTTTGGCGGATCAGAAGATTGATGACCGCAGCGATTTTGGCAGCGAGTTGGTCTGGGGTATCGCTGGCCAAGAAGGAGATCACTTTGGTGTTAAACAAAGTTTGCGTGTTGCCTGCGAGGTTGAATTCGAACCGGATCGTTTCACCGCCGGCGGGGGTGTAGGTGAAGGTTTGTCCGTCGGAGACGCCAGCGGCTGGAACCGTCAGGATAAACCCGCTATCGAGTTCCAACGATTTGGTTCCGCCGCCTGCGAGCGAAACGGTGAAGCGATCGCCATCGACTCGGTTGACTGCGTCGTCAGGAGCGATGACCCGCACGGTGGGCTTGTTGATCAACGTCAGCTCGTAGACGCTGTCTTGACGCCAGAATCCAGCAAGAGGGGTCAGGCGGATCGTACGGCTGTTGAAGCTGTATCCAAAGACGTAGTCGACGCCAGGGCTGAGCATGCGACCGTTCTCGGTCAGTACGACGTTATCTTGGGTGATCGTCAGCGGATCCGGACCGGTACCTTGTCGTTCATCGATGAGGATTTCGAAGTAGTCGATATTGCCAGACTTCAGCTGAACGTAGGTGTTGGATCCATCGAGGTCGACACCTGCGGCATCGTTGTCCAACGGACGTTGCAAGACCGCTAGTGGTCCGTCCAAATCGACACGATCAAGCGCACCGCGGTCGGCAAACACGTTGGAACCTAGACCACCAGGGGTGCTGACCGACGGATCGTCGCTGCGAAGAAGTCCATAGGCATCGAACTCCGGAGCGATGATCGGGCTCGTGGGCAAGCCCACTGCCGAACGGACTTGGTCCAATAGGTTACGGTCTTCGAGCGATGCGATCGACGAGTCGATGGCTCGCGAAAAGGCTTTGAGATAGAACCGATCTCGGGTTGGGTCCATGAAAAGCGGTTCGGAGGCCGTCAAGGTGATCGGGAACGACTGAGACCCATTGAGAGCCGCAGGGAGAATGTTCGCCGCGTTGCCTTGATAGAGGTTCGCACCGATAACGATCGAGCTTTGCAGGGCCGGATCGTTCGCGACGTTGATCCCGCGAGCTAGGTTCGCGAGAATATTGCTGAGGATCGTTGGGCTTGTGTTGGCCTCGACTTCGATACCCGATTGGCCCGCTCCGGTATTCAAGCCGTAGATCGTGTTGTTAACGATCCGCGTGACAGTTACCGGCGATGGAGCTTCGTTGTTAAACGCGACGTCGCCACCGACACGGATACCTCCGCTGGCGTTGCCAGCTAGGATATTGTTGACGATCACCGCTCCGGGGGCCAAGCGGCTATTGTTCAATGTAATCAAGTTGCGAACCGAGCCTGGGTAAGGTCGGTTACCGGTTTCGGTCGAGATCGGGACTTGGCGAGTCGCAATCGGTTGCAGGGAGATTTGATCCATGTTGATGAATCGATCGCTCAGATCGCGCGGGGCGGGAATCATATTGATTCCGTACTGCGAAGAGCGAGAAACGGCGACTCCGGAGATGATCAATTGACCTTGGTCGCGGATAATATTTGCATCGCCTGCGTCTTCGCCCCACTGAGTGTCTTGACCGTACTTGATGGTGTTGAACCCAAGCGGTACCGGATTGCCCAGGGCATTAGGGACCAGGACAGGGTTGCCGTTGGCGTCGTTGAAAACGAACGCGGAGTTGGCGAACAGGTCCGATGCGGCGTTTCCGTTGAATTGGATCGTCGAAGCGTGGGCCGCATCGTACAAGGATGTTCCGAACATATCTCCGTTGTTTTCCACCGTCAGCCCCAACAATGCGCGGACTGCCGGATCGTTGATCGCATCTCGGACCGCTAGAGCGATCTCGTTGTCCGATGCGTTCGGGGACAGGGCGATGCGAATCCGACCTGGAATCTCGGGTCGGTAGGCCGGATCGCTGGCGTTTGCCGTCGTAAACACGTTGAATTCAAAGGTGACTTCGTTCACGCCATTGCTGACGGTAAACGAGTACCCATCACCGATTCGGCTTGCCAAACCCGTGGTGTCGATGGCCATGGCTTTGACCAAGCGATCGTTGGTGTCAAAGGTTCGACCCTTGGGGCCGACGAAGGGTACTGGTTCGATCGCCAGCGCTTGGCCTTCGGTTTTTCCGTAATCCGGTGCGGTGCGCATTTCGAGTTGGTAGGCACCGGTTTCTAGTTCCTTGGCAGCAGCTCCACCCGGGCCTCCGTAGAGTTCATACTGGAAGGTTGGCAGGAACACCCCCTGGAGCGCTTGGCCGTTGGAAACCATCTCACCTCGTTCGGCAAAGCTCAGGACGATATCGTCGATCGTCACGCTCATCGGAGCCGAAGGCGTGCCGCGAGAGGTCCCGTTATTCAATGCACGGCGGGCTGCTTGCGTGAGTGGGAAATTCGTATCGGCTGGGCCGAAGTTATCACCGACGCGTCCACCGCCACTGTACCGCAGGATCCCTGGATCGACGATGTCCCAAGTGGCTGCAGCAAAGATCTGAATGGTGTCTCCGTAGTATCGCCATACCTCGGTGTTGTTCTTCTGCCCTGTGACATTGAAGGACTGGGCAAGCGAGGTTCGAATTTCATCTCGAACGTTTCTTTGGCGGCTGGAAAGTGCACCGACTGCGTCGATATCAGCACCCACCGAGTTGCCGGTATTGCCGCCTTGGTTCGGATCGTCCGTCAATCGAACGTAGCGAAGCAGGCTATCGGTACCAAATCCGAACGCATCCAAGTCGACGTATCGGTTGGTGCCGGAAATGGTTCCTACGGAGGTGAAGGTGATTCCATCGTAGCTGACTTCGACGAAAACATTTTCGGAGGTTCCGACTTCGTAGACAGCCAAGTCAGGGAGGATGTCCCCGGAGGCAGTCAGATAGTTGTCGGCAAACTGGACGACCATGGAACCGCCACGTCCCAGCGATACAACTCCTTGGCCGGCGGCTGTGGGTTCAAGATTTCCGACGTAGTCAGGTTGGCCTAGAGCGGCTGTCGGGTTCTGCAATCCTGCGATAGGTGCTGCGCTGCCGGTAGTGTATCTGCTCAACGGCGCAAGATCTGCAAAGGCGATATCGCCGTCGGCATAGAAGTCCCCTGAAACAAACACCGGCGCTTGGGCTGTTTCCGATGCGGGAAGGGTGTTATCGATCGAGACTCGCACGTTGCCAGCTGCGATTCCTGGACGCCCTGTGATGATGGCGTCATCTGGTCCGACCATGTCGTAATCGTTTGCAAGAACCGAGTCTGGCAATGGAGATCCATTGAGGTGGGTGATGTTCAAGATGTTCGGCGAAGCCGTGCTTGCGAGCACCCGGTATCCATTCGCAGTCAGAACCGTATTGATCGATGCAGCAATCGTCTCTGGGCTATCGGTCAGCGAGAACGGAATCTGCTTGGCTCCTGCGGTCGCTGCAAAGGTGTACAGGTCCGATCCGATCTTGATTTGGTCGCCGTTCTTGAAGCTTCTTCCGCTCGGGACATTCAGGACCAATCCTAGGTCGAATTCGAAGGTGACGGTGGCTGCGGGATTCGCAATATTCGACGAGATCTGGAAGGTGTTTCCGTCGGAGATGCGCTCGCCTGCAATAGCGGAGAGTTCGAAGCCACCCTTTGCTGGGTTGTTGGTTCGGAAATCGCCACCGGAGTTAAACTCGAAGCGAATTTTGACATCGCGTTTTCCAGCCATCGAGCCGAGGTTGACTCGGGCTTGACGCCATCCTTGGTTATCGAAGGCCGACGACGTGATGTTGCTGCGACCGAAGGCGTCTTGGTTTCCGTTGCGTGGCACATCGTATTCGCTGAACGGTGGGAACAGCGCCCCATCGGCATAGGATTGGTCGACGTAGCCTGCTGAGTTGTTGGTCGTCAGCAGGACCCACTGCCCATCTTCGCCTGATCCGTAAACTCGGAACGAGTCCATGAAGGCTTGGCCCGCTCCATCGCCGAAGATGTTACCATCGTTGTTGGCTGTCGCGTTTTCGGTGCGCACGTTGTAATTGAAATACATCACCGGTTGATCGCTTGAGGAGTATCGGCTCAGGTCCAGCAGAGTGCTTTCGAAGGCACCCCATGCACCACCGGGCATTGCGTAGGTGTTCGCAGTGTTCGTAAAATCATCGATACCGAGCTGGTCCCCTGGATTCGTATAAGCGAACCGCAGGGTGTTGTTCGGAACGGTTTGTGAGTCGCCCGAGTTGTTGAACGTTCGGGTGCGACCATGACCGGCCACTTGGGAATCCGGATCGGTGTTCGAGACATGCCAAAGGTTGACGTCCAGCGATGTAAAGTCGATACCTGTGATCGCCGTCGTACCGAGGTTGATCGAACTCCTGCCGAGTGGGAAAACCGGTTGGAACACGCCAGTGGTGTCGAAGGCATACAGCACACCGGTGTTCGACAGACCGAAAAGCACATCGGCGAAACGTCCGTTTTGAACGTTCGCAGGACCTCGGGTCAAGCCAGTGAAATTGATCGCGTTTCCAGTGGTCGGATCGTTCAGAACGACTCTCGACGGGATGCTTGGTACGTTCACAATCGTCGGGGTGACCAATTCACCCTGATCACTAACGCCGTAGGCTTGATTGCCCACCGTGGTCAATCCGTTGACGGTACCGGTTGCCAGCAGGAAGTAGCCAGCTTCCTGGACGTTGGTCCCTGCGGTCGTTCCCATGTTGTACACACCGTTTTCGTAATCGGTGTCGGTACGGGTCGGTAAACCCAGCCAATTGACCGCCGCTCCGGTGTCCGGGTCGAGTTGGTAGATGATGTTTCTGGTTCGCGGCAATGCAGCGCTAGGAGTTTCGTTGAAGCTCCCGGTGAGCCGTCGCGTGGCAACTCCAAAGAAAGTGGCACGGCCCGAAGCACCAAGGCTCGAGTAGGTCAGGCCGGTGAAGACCATCCCATCACCGATTGCGTTTCCACCGCCATCTTGAGACTGCCGAACATCGAGATTGCCGTTGGCGTCGAAGTATCTTCCCCAAGTGATGATTCCAGAGTTGGTGACTCCGGGAATAGCAAGACCGGTATCACCGATGTCGATACCGAAGAACTGGCCGGCGTTGGTATCGGTGATCAGACCTGGGTCTTGGATACGGAAGCCCATCGCGGTGCCTGCCGGAGATACAGCGATGTCGCGGGTGACGTAACCATTTTGGAATACGTCCTCGTTGATCCCATCGCGGCTCATGTTGGCTTCGACCGTGCCGGTCATCGGGTTCAGGAAGGAGACTTTACCGACTTGGTTTTCGGTCCTTGCGGTAAAGAGTGTCACGTCCGCAAGAGTGAATGGAACTTGGCCACCGGCAAAAATCGTCGGCGCGCCGCTGGCAGTCGTCAATGGTGGTTGCTGTTCGAAGCGGTCTTCGCCCAGTCGAGCGACCGAGTCGAGGGGTTCGAGACGGATTTCAGCAGCACCAGGGATGCCGGCGATGTCCGACTGAGTGAATTGGGTCAATCCGAAGTAAGTGACTGACTTGTTGGTCACAGCCACGGCATAGTCACCCGGTGGCATTTCTATAGGTCCGATGTAGGCATCACGCTTACCGAGCGAACCTCGGGTCAAATCGGTTTGGTCAGTTCCCTTGAGGATCGCGGGTTGGTCGTCTTGGATGTTCGAATCATCGGCAGTTAGGACGAGCGTTAAGGCTCCGCCTGGCTCGCGTCGGAAGACCCAAAGCTGGGTATTGGCGCGACCGACACCGTCGGCGTAGTCGATATCGAAAATCAATGACCCATGCGCATCGACGCGCAGGGGGGTGTTCGGGGTGTTTGGGGGAAGTTGTTGAATTGAGTCTTCGTCTCGGCCTACCGAGAAATTGAACCAATCGATATCAGCATCGGTGGCTAGATTGCCAGCCAA
The DNA here is from genome assembly GCA_026692845.1 of Planctomycetota bacterium. Classification (GTDB taxonomy): domain Bacteria; phylum Planctomycetota; class Planctomycetia; order Pirellulales; family Pirellulaceae; genus JBKCUI01. The sequence goes on from JAPLNM010000115.1 coordinate 18,654, forward strand.
GGAGGCACCGGCCCGATCGTTGACCATGACATTGCCAACATCGATCGCCGAGGAAGAGGCGCTGCTGGTGTCGTTGGCTGGTTCGGCAAATTCGCCCACCAGCGGTGAATGGGTGGTGTTTCCGAAGACTTCGATTCCATTGGTCGCGTAGCGCAGATCCGCGTATCGCACGGTAGATCCGGCGATTTCTTGGGTTTCCTGCAATCGAACGTGAAGTTTGTACGAACCGATGGTAACGCCTGAAGCAGTATCGTAGGGATCGGTAACAACACCAGGTCGTTTGTTGCTCGACCGGACTCGAATGTAGTACGAGTTCGAGGTGCCAGCCACACCGGGCAAGACAACTCGCATTCCCGCATCGCGAGGATTGGTTCCTTGGAAGTCTACATTCGATCCAGCAGCCAACGAATTCTGAATCGATGTAGCGACTTGATCCATCGGAAGCGCTTTGATCTCCGGAGAGTAAGTCGGGTTTTCAAGCGTTTTGTCAGCAAGCGATTCGGCGAGCGAATCGTCGCTCAAGGCCATGATCTTGCCACTCTCATCGATCAGCTCGACGATCGAATCGAGCGAGCCGGAAGATTGGTCAATGTCGAGCCAGACGGTCGCCCCGGCCACTCCCGAAAAACGGTATACGTCCATGTCCTTTGAAGATGCGACCGCACCGCTGAGGGTCACTCCAAGCCTCAAGTTTTCGTCTCCGAGCTTGAGGTTGCCGGCAAGCTTGCCAATATCCTGAGCTTGAAATGGCGTATCGTTGCTACCGCTTGAAGCGATTCGATCTGACTCATTTTCGTAAGTCATATCGACGTTTCGATCGTTGCTAAACGGAGTGAAACGAACGCTGCGCCAATCGCCTGGGCGAGGTGTACTTGCAGAGCCATCATTGTTCGTGTCGGTCAGCGAGGCACCTTCGTCGTCGAAACCTGCACCGATCGTATCGTCGGAAAGCGACGTGATGACAACCGGGAAGCCTTGTGATCCGAGGACTTGGACCGTTCCACCGATACGATCTTTGATATCCAAAGGCCGACCGGCAGCGGTAATCCCAGCGCTGTTGCTGGCTTTGACAACCAAGCTCGAATCGACCTTGCTGGTCAGTCGTAGACCGCCGAAGGTATGGAAGTCCGGCACAATGATTTCGCTTTGGAGGATATGAACGATGTCGGTATCATCCCAAACCGATTCGGTGGTCAAGGTACCGCCTCGAACGCGCATCCCGTTGAGTCCGTTGCCGCCTAGTCTGTTATTAAAGACCAGGGGGCCATAGTTCCCGATCCCTAGGTCGGTTTCTCGCTGGTTGAATCCCGTGGAACGACCAAAGTCGCGTACAGGTTTGGCGTTTAAGCTCGTTGTGTCGACACTGATTGCCGCTGTATCGGCCGCGGAATTGTCGCGGATGACGTTATTGATGATGACCGGTTGACTCGAAAGGACAAAAATTGCCGTGCCGTCATTGTTTCCTTTCGCATCGCGGTTGGTACTGCTGGTGTTGGTACGGCCAGAAGCATTGCGTTCGATCAGCGAGTTGGCGATCCGCGCGTTGGCTTGATGGACCTCGATGGCATTGAACGAAGCGAATCCACCGGTGATCCGTGATTCACCCCCTGCAAAAGTAACCACCGCATGATCGAGGCTCAGTTCACTCATATGTCGAGCCAGGATGCCCGACCAGTTGCCTGCTGCCCCGGTAGTTGCGGTGCTGTCATTGTTGGTGTCAAACGTTCCACCTGCACCATAGCGATCATCGAGTCGGGAGGTGAAAATCACAGGTTTCGATTCGGTGCCTTCGGCGATCATCGCCGCACCGATGCCTACTTCAATTCTCGTCCCGAGAAGTTTCGCGACGATACCCGGGTCGATCACCAGCGAAGCGTCCTGGCGAGACCGATTCAGTTCGGTAAGTCCCAGCGTTTGGATCACACCACTGAAGGTGATGTTGTTATCGACGTAGGTCGTATCGTCCTTGTTAATCACCCCTGCGAGTTGGTATGCGCCGGTGTTGTTCACACGTCGATAGATGCGTCGCGAAACGTAGTCGCTCGTCGCAACAGGAATATTGGATAGACGCATCGAGCGGCCGGCTGGAACCACTGCGCTCTTGCTCGCGCTGGGCAAGCTCTCTTGGCCGAATCGGTCCATGTAGGTCACGATGTACTCAAGGGCCGTTGCATTGACAAATCCGCTACCGGAGGTCGGTGCAACGTTCGTCAAGAGCATCAGCGAAGTATTCGGACCTGCGATCTCATTGAGAGCTCCGCCGGGTGTTCCGGCGATCAGCAAATTTTCGCCGAAGACCAAGGTGACTTCGGAGTCATCGATCCGTGCATGGGTCGTAAGCGATTTGGTCGGTTGACCAGGAAGCGTTTCAACGCGAATGAACAGGCCGTTGATGGTGTTGTTGCGAATATCATTGTTGTAAATGACTGGACCGACACGACGGTAATCGGGCACGAATGCGCCGGCGTTTTGATAGCGCGGTTCGGTAAAGAGTGTCTCCTCAAAGCTGTTCGGGTCAGCGCTCATGGCCGAATCGGCACTGCGCGTAATCGAATTGCCGAGAATCAGCGGACGGGCTTCACTAAACTCGATTGGGCTGGTGACCTTGGCTTGAGCTCCGGAGCCTACCAAACCACCTCCGTAGGTCATCCTGGCGTTGGAAATCGTGTTCAAGAAAATCCCTTCGCGCTCGCGATCGAATCGGCCCTGAGAACGATCGACCTCGTTACGGATTTCGATCCCGCCCCAGTCACCCGGCTTGGGTGTGGTTTCGAGCGGATTGGTATCGATGCCTAAGGACTGATCCGAGTAAGCGGTAAAGTAAACCGGCAGGCTTGGAGTACCTAGGACTTGGATCGCCGCGCCAGAGCGATCGATCACGCCATCAGAACCGACCATGACACGTGCATTGCCGAACTTGAGTATCGCTCCAGCGTCGATCATCAAGGTGACTCCCTTGGGGACCTCGAGACGATCACCGTCGGAGAGGGTCGAACCGAAAGCTCCTTTACCGATTTCGTAAGCCCGAACGTTGGTCAATTGCGGAAGCGGATTGGCTAGATCCAGGCCTGCCAGTCGGACGAGATCTCCGGGTTGAGCAGCGCTGAGGGCCGCAGAGATCGTTTTGAAAGGCTGATCCAAAGTACCTAGGGTTGTCAGGCCTGTGTAGACTTTGTCGACGATCAATGTGCGTGGTGTAACCGACGCGGTACCGTAAGCACCTGCGGTGCGGAACCAGAAGTTGAAGTCGCCGCCAGCGATGCCATCGCCATCGCCATCGAGTGCCGATCCGACGGCCGTCGATGTGAAGCTCTGCTCGGAGATGCTGCTAGCGTTGGTACTCTTGAAATCGAAACGGAGTTGATAACGGCCTTGGCTGGTCGCTCCGCTTCCGGTGTCGAGAACTTGGGGATCGTTGTCTTCGTTTCCTTTGCCTGTAATCGCTACAAAGTATTCGCCGGCAGTCAACGGAACGTCGATCAAGGAATCTTGGCTGATGTAGTTGTTGTTGACCGAAACGATCGACAAAGCGCCGGTGACCGAATCACGCTTGAGCAATGTCAGGTGCGAATCGAGGTTGCTCGAATCGTTGAGCCGTTCGGCGATGGTTTCCAATCGGACTTGACCGTTGGACGTCAACTCGAATCGATAAAGATCGACGTCCCGGTTGTCGGGTCGGAAGGCATGCTGACCGTGGATTTGATCGATCGTGCCTGGGAAGATTTGTTCGAGCGGATTGGAGCTAGAGTTGAGTCGAGTTCCAACCACTCCGCCGCTTGCATTGGTCGTGCCACCGTTGTTGTCGCTACCCATGATCGTGCCGGCAGGCAGATCGTAGGTATGGTCCAGACCGAGCAGATGCCCGATCTCGTGCATTGCGGTGGTGAAGAAACTGAACGGACCGTCTTGAGGGTTGGTCAACTGACCAGGTGCGGGAGCCGTGGGAACGACTTCACCACCCAGCGGTTTTTGAGAGACGCCAAAGCCAAAAGCGGTATCCCAAGGTTCGGAACCGTCAAGGATCGCCATGTCCCATGATTCCAGAGGATTATCGGGATTAGGAGCTTGGCCCGCCACGCCGAGCAGGTCCCCTGGACCGCTGATCGTGGTGTTGATCGGGATCATGTCGCCGACGATGATGTTGAAGATGCCTGGCGATGTTGGACCCGAGTATTCCTGGAAGTCCACACCGAGGTATCGAGAATAGAATTCAAAGACTTCGCGGATGCGTTGCTTTTGTTCGCTGGTAATGGAGGTAAACAAACGGCGTCCGGAGGAGTCGACACCGTAGGCCTGGCTGTCCATGAAGTTGTACTTGATCGTACGGATTTCAGGATCAGCATCGGGAGCAAAGTTCGGTGGTCCCCAAATCACATCCGGTGAGCGCAGCGAGCGATCTTCTTGAATATCGCGGTGCCCGGGTTCTTGGCTACTGCCCGGGAAATCAAGTTGCAGTGGGTTCGAGACGGTTCGGATCTCCTGTTGGAAAACCGAAGAGAAACTGTTTGAAATCGGTACTCCGGAGTTGATGTTGTAAGCTCCGCTGAGATAGCCCTGGGGGTCCGTAGCGGGTGTGACCAGCGGAACAATGGCATTGTTGAGCACCGACGAGATCGGTGAATCCGATCCGATGCGCAATCGATACGTGCCAGAGCCTGCCAAGGAGTTGATAGGACCGGCAAATTGTAGCGAGGCCATCTTGGTCGCCGGATCAAACGTGACCTTGATCGGATTGAAGACTCGGTCGTCGAACGGGCTGACCGAGTCGGTGGTTGCAATCAGGTTGTAGAAGCGAGGGTCGACGACCGTTGGGTCGGCTTTAGGCGCAAGATCTCCGGTGGAGATTTTGCGATCGTAGAGTTCGGAGTCATTGAAATAGACATCGATCGTATCGAGCTTCTGGGACAAGGTTCCATTCGCAGCACGATTCAGCGGCTGCGGGACGATGGCCGTAATTTTGGTTCCAAGCTCGAGGTTGAACACGTAGCTATCACGATCGGTCCCGGATTTGCGGGGCTTGAGCGGATCGTTGACCACGTTTCGAACCGCATTGATGCCTTGGGCTGGAAGATCAGCGCCAGCGCCAAAGATTTCTACATTGTAGAGGTCATCCGTCAGCGGTTGTGAGAATCGAGCCACCACGACGCGGCGGTTGGCCGTATCTGCAAAGTCCAGATACTCAGGCGTTACGATGATGTCGGTTGAAACACCACCGGTCCCAAAGACACCATCGCCACCGGAGCGGGAGATTCGGATCCCGTTGCGAAGTGTCGATTGACGCACATCGTCGCCACCGGCGAATCGGAAGATCAACTCCCTTGGAGACTCGCTGAGGGTGTTGGACCGAGTCGTCGAGAAAGTCTCGCCGGTGTTCGGAGCGACCGACAGGAGACGGAAGTCTAGGTCGAGGATATCCCCTGCCATGACTTCGCGTCGCTCCAGGTTTTCGCATAGTATGTTGCGAAACCCTTTGCGTCGTTCTTGCTGCTTGGAACGATTGTTTGCAGATCTCGAAGCGTCAATTCCCATTTGAACGAACCTTGGAACCGTACGGTACAAAAATGGAAGGTAATGAAAGATTCAATGGATCGAGCGAAACGTTGATACCAACGCTCCGCTTGTCTTTTGGTGTGTGTTGTTATTCGCCGAACAGGTCCGAAAGGGCTTGGTCGATCGAGGAGTTTTTGTCATTCAGATCGCCAGCGCTCTTTGGTTGACTTGCCCATAGACCGGCTAGGTCATCGAAGTCGTCGTCCCAAGAGTTATTGGCGAACATGCTCGCTAGCGGCATGGCTGCAATCTTTGCAGCATTGGAATTTCGCGTTCCCATCATAGCAGCCCAAGCTGGCATTTGGGTTGAGGAACCCAGTCCCCTGCCGACTTCGACGACCATCGAATCGATTCGCGGAGCGGTGTTGATGCCGACGATTTGCTCGCCTTCTCCGCTACCGCTCATCGAGTTGATTTTGTCGACAACTGCCAGGACGTCCAGCGGTGTGACGAAGTTGTCCCCGTTGACATCGACGTAATCGGGAGGTCCAGGTAGCCCGGCGACCGGGATACTCGAGCCTCGCGAGTTGAGCAGATTCACTAGGATCAAAACGTCGATCGGGGAGATAAACCCGTCGGCGTTGACGTCCCATCGTTGGCTAGGGTTTTGGTAAGCCGGAGCCGGTGCACGTCCGATGGTGATCGTGACGGTCGTCTGCGGGCTCGCAGCCCCGAAGGCGTCGATGGCTCGGTAGGTAAACGTGTCGGTCGATCCGAACAGCGCCGTCGGGCCAGGGGTGTAAGTAAACGTACCGTTGGGGTTGAGCGTGACGGTACCACGCGTCGGGAGGCTGACGATCGAAGCGGTCATCGCGTCGCCTTCGGGGTCTCGGTCGTTGGCCAAGACACCGTCGTCGAGGGTCGTTGCCGTCAGGGTACCGAGTGGATCGGTCGTCACGAGCGTGATCCCTTGGGGAGTCGCATAGGAATCAGGCAACGCTACAGGTGCATCGTTGACCGGGGAGACGGTCAAGATAAACGAGTCGGAGACAAACCGACTGGTCGTATCGGTGGCAACGACGGTAATGGTGGTTTGCCCCGAGGCGTTAGGTACCAAAGTCAATTGGATCTTGTTGCCTTGGATCGACACGGTCGCAACATTGGTGTTGCTGCTCGTAGCCGTGAAGGTCAGGAAGTCGCCGTTGATGACATCTGGGTCGAAGAAGAAGCCCGGGCTCAGGTCAAACACCAGCGGCAAGGAATCTTCCGAGATGGTCCGATCGGGCAGTGGGCTGACCAACCGTGGGTCATCGTCGACCGGTGTAACGATCAATCGCAAGGTGTTGGTGGTCTTGAGTCCGGCCAAGTCCATCGCCTCGACGACGATGGTCGCTTGACCGTTCTGATCGGCCTTGGGCCTTACGAACATCTTGCCACCGGCAAAGGTCGGTTCAACGAGCCCTGTATTGCTGTTGCTTGCAATACGGTAGGTCAGCACATCGCCGTTGGTGACGATGTCCGGGTCGCCGAAGAACTGCGATAGGACGTATTCCTTTTCTAGCGAATCTTCCAGAACCGTGACGGTTCCAAAAGGTTTGAGCACAAACGGTGGGTCGTTGACCGGCGCGACATTGATCGTGACGGTCCCTTGGCTAGTTTGCGGGTCGGGTTGGCCATTGCTCAATCCGTCATCGGTCACCAGGTAGCGGAAGGTATCGACACCGTTGAAGTGGCTTGGTGGATAGTAGACCACACGATCGCCGACGATTTCGACTCGACCCCCTTGGGCCGTTGGGTTGATCAAGCCGCTGAAGCTCAGGGTCTGGATCAGTTGTTCATCGGCAGGACCTACGGTATCGCCTGCGATCAGATCGTCGATCGAGATACTCACAGGGATGTCTTCGTCCGTATTGAGCGTTTTGTTGGTCGTCACCGGCGGATCGTTCTTGTCCAAGACCGATATAAAGACCGTTCCGACGGCGGTCAAAGGATCAAGGAGGTTTCCGGTGATTCCGTTGTCGATGATCGTGTAGGTAAACGAGTCGTTTCCTACAAAATTCGCCAGCGGAATGTAGGTGATCAGACCAGCGACGAATCGAACGCTACCGCCTCGTGCCGAAAGGGCATCGACCGAAAGAATCGTCAGCGTTTGATCGCTTTCGTTGGCGGGTCCGGGAACCGAGGCTGCGATAACCACCGAGCCGGGGATATCCAAGCGTTGGTCTTCGTTGATCGAGTAGTTAAGGTTCCCTGCGATCGGCGGATCGTTGACTGGACGGACGTTGATCAAGGCCGTTGCAGGCAAGAGCGAATCGAGCACACCGTCGGTGACGACATACACGAAGGAGTCTTGGCCGAAGTAATCCGGGTTGGGGATGTAGTCAAACGTTCCATCGGCACGGAATTGGAAGACCAAGGCGTTCGTTGGTGGAGTTACCAAGCGAGCCGAGAGTGGCTTGCGATCGGGATTGATATCGTTGGCCAGAACTCCGTTATTCCCTGGGAATCCATCCGAGTCAAACGGGTCGTTGGTGACCAAGCCACCAAATTGATCCTCGTTCATCGTGTAGGTGTCGTTGACTCCTACCGGTGGGGTTCCCGGAACGATGCTTACTCGGTAATCCTCGACTTCTCCGTCAAGCGCCAATCCGGTTGGGGTCAACGATCCTGCCGTCGATGCTCGGAAGCGAGCGAACGAGCTTGTCGCCAGCGTGACGTTCGGGGCGGTGGCAGGAACCCTGACCTTGAGGGTTTGGGTCAGGCTACCGGAGCTGAACACAACGTTGTCGAAGACGTTTTCGCCTGGATCTGCCCAGTCGCCGTCAAAGTTGAAGTCGATCCAACCGTTGAGAACACCAGGTGCCGACATGGTCACGGTAAGCTCGGTATCGATATTCTTGTTGAACATCGGAGTCTGCGTGCCGGTAAAGCTGTTGGCTTGGAACCGGAACGAAACGCCGTCGTCGTTTTCGTCACCATCACCCAGTGGTTGCGGCTTGCCGTCGCTTTCCGAGGTGATTCCAGCGCCCAGGTACAGGCTGGAGTTGCTCACGACGTGGCGAGCCCCATCGTTGGCCTTGAGGGTTGGGTATCGGCCCAGAGTGGTTGTGAACGGATCAGGAGCATCGCCGTAGTCGAGTTCGACACCTGGCATAATGATCGTGAACTTCGTTTCGTTGTCGATCCGGTTGCTTTGGAGGAAGTTCCCTGCGTTGTCTTGGACGCCTCGCAAGAAGAAGCTGCTGAGTTCTGGGCTGATGCTCACAGCGTTTTCTACAAACAGAGTTGAGCCTCCGCGAACTTTCGCCACCAGCGAGGTTCCTCCGGCTGCCGATAGGCCGTTGATTGCCCGGATGATCGCATCCCGCATATTGATCGCGGTAAACGATGGATCTTGGATGAACAGGACCGGAATCGCTCCACCGGGCACACCGGTGCGACGAAGCGAAGGTGCATTATCGACGTTCGTCAGGTACTTGGCCGTGTCGAAGAGTTCGAGACCCGTGCTGGTGATCTGCGAATCGAGGTTCAGGACCGACGACTTGATCGTGGCCTTCATCGCTTCGTAGACTCTTTGGACAGAGTCTTGGTTGGTGTAACGGATCGGGACACGCGAAGGATCGCGTCCATTGCCGACGCTCAGATTTTCAAATTCAAACGTTACGGTTTTCACGCCGTCGGTGATACTGAAGTAATCCCCGTCCTGAGCGTTGCCCCGGGCTGTGGTCAACTTGCTGTCTTGCACGTTGACTGCCGAGGTAGGTAGCAGTCCGATGTCGACGCGACCGTTGCCAGCATCGCGAGCTGTGACTCCCAAACCTGGGAAGCCGTTGATCGCGGCGATCATTGCATTGACTACATCGTTCTGGGTGGAAGTTCCCCCGAATCGAATCGTTCGGCTTCCTGGAATGGTCGAGCCGCTGAAATTCCCGTCGAACTCGAAGATTGCCGTGAGGTTTCGATTCGTAATCGTAAAGGAAGTATTGTCGACCAAGTCCGCGCCACCGCGGGCGGGGACTTGCAAGAGCAATGTACCGAAGATCTCGATGGTTGTACGGCCTTGGACACCCGGTTGACCGAAGAGTCCGACGGTCGGGGCGTTTGCAACCGAGATCGAGTAATCCGACGATCCACCGATGATCACGTTGCCGTTACCGACATGCTGAGGCGATAGCCCAAGGCCTGCGGATGCGATCGCGCTGGCCAAGGCTTCACCGATCTGAGACTGGGTATCGGTCGGGCCAAAGATCACTGGGATGTTGCCAGCGGTAAACGACGCGTCTGTGGTGAACTCGAAGGTCGTCGAGACAATCGATCCTGCGATGTTTCGCGTGATCGTAATCGTTTGGCCGTCCTGGATAGTACGAGCTACTCCGACGATGTTCAGTTCTGTGCTGACCACATCGACTCGACCGGCAGTCGGTAGCGATAGATGAATGACGTTTCCGTTGACGACCGAGGAGCGGAGGGCCAAGGTGGAACCGGCGATTGCCAGTTGGGTTGCGGTCGCAACATCTCGGTCGCTGTTGGCTTGCGAGATATCGACCAAGACGTTACCGGGTTGTGTTGTTCCATCCGAGTCGTACTCGAAGACCACTGCGACGCGTCCATCGGTGATGCTGAAGGTTTGGCCGTCGGTGATTCCGCCTGGGCGGGTGCCTAGGGACGGAACCAGCAGGCCGATGGTTGGGTTCGGTTGCTGAATCGAGGGGGCCGATTCGGTATCGATGGTCGTTCCGATTGGAGCACCGATGAAGATGTATCCGTCGGAGGTCAAGCTCGCGACGACTCCAGGGATTGCTGGCGAGTTGATTGCAGCGATCAACGATTCGACGACTTGCTGTTTGGTCGAGAGCGAAGTGAAGCGAACGACTCGAGCAGCTGGATTGATGACGTTCGCGTTGCTATCGAATTCGAAGGCGTAGGTCGCAGAGCCGCTGTTGATGGTGAATCGGTCGCCATCGAGGATCCCGCCGGCACCTCCACCTGCCAGGGGCAGATTCAGTTGGAGGCCTTGGGGAATCTGCAGGCGATATCCACTTTCGTACTCGAAAGTAACATTTCCACCGTTGGAATCTTTGATGCTGAACGAATCGCCATCGTTGATTTGGTCACCTGAGTTGGCGTTGACGACAAATCGGTCTTTGTTGTTGATGTTGATATCGTAGACGCGTTGGTTTCTCCATACGCCAGCCAGAGGCTTGAGAACGATCTCATTGGTGGTGGTGTTGTAGGAGAACGCGTAGTCGATGCCTTCGATCAGGAGTCGGCCATTTTCGGTGATCGTCACGGCTGAACCTGGGAGGCGATTGCCACCGGTTCGACCGATTACCGAGTCGTCGTTGATTCCGGTACCGCCACCGAGGTTAGCCGTTTCGAAACCGTCTTTGAGTTGGATACGGAATTCCGGGTAGACCCCACCGGTCAGTTGGATGACCGATACGGTCTTATCGCTATCGACTTGTTGTGCATCGTTATCGATCGGCAGGAGCGAAACGGCTGTTGGTCCAACAAAGTCCGCGCGATCGACTGCTCCGCGGTCTTTGAAGACGTTTCCGCCCAAGCCGCTAGGCGGAGCGACGTTTGGATCGTCGGCACGGAAGATGCCGTAGTAATCGCGATCTGGAGCGAGGATCGGGCTCGGGGCGATACCTACTGCACTCTTGACCGCTCGGAAGCTTTCACGTTCGGGCAGGGAGTTGATCGAGCTATCGATGATTTGAGAACCGCTTCCGGGGAGGAAGTTGTTTCCAGGGAAATCGACCAGTAGTTTTTCCGTGTCCGAGGCGATGAAGTTGAAATCGGAGCTAGTGTTCGGAACGTTCGTTGGGACTGCTTCGATGTTCCCCCAAGTCAGGTTTGAATCGGGTTTGGCTGGCTCAACATACTGATACGTATTGCCACCGACGACGACAGCCGCTGGACGGGCTGGGTTTACGGCGCCGACAATTGTGCCAACATAGGTTGGAGGTTCTTGAACGATCGGACTCTGAACGTTGATGAAAGCATTGTTCATCAGTGTCGGAGTAGCACCACTGGATATGCTAATCCCGCTTTCGGGGATGATCTGGTTGGCGTTGTTGCTACCGACACGACCGTTGATCCTGCGAGCAACACTCGATGTGATGGAGTAAGCATTTCGGACCACGACAAATTTCTCTGTCGTGCCGTCACCAAGAGCCGTACCGAACCCACCTGACATCGTCCGATCGTGGCCGAAACCTAGAGCCATGTGGTTCGACCCAGGCGAGTTACCTTGATCGAACGGGGAGCGGTCGTTGGTGGCGTTCGCTGTTCGGTTGAGACCAGCTTCGATTTGAGCTCCGCGAATGTTACCGGAGTTGATGCCAAGGTCCGCTCCAGCGGCACCACTGGCAGTGGGGTTAAAGCCGCTAATACCACCAAGAGGCAGTGCGGAAACCGGTGCCAGCGGGTTAGCGAAACCAAACGCGCCGTTGTTCAAGTTTTGTGCGTTGGTCATCCCTGCCCCGTTGATCGCAGCAGCGATCGATCGGGCGAGATCAGGAACTCGGTATTCAGCTCCGATGAAGACCGGGATATTGTTGCCCGATGTTGCACCGGTTGTGGTGAACTCGAAAGTTCGAGAATTGTTAGAAGTCCCAATGAAATCCGAAACTTGGCGAATGGTGAAAGTTTCGCCATCGGCGTACGTGTTGACTTCGTCGACGGTGATAACGAACTGCTCGGGCTTGAGCACTTCGAGGGTCATGGTGTAGTCACCGCTGGTAGCACCTTGACGACGATCCGCAAGAGACAGCGGGTCATAGGTTGTGTTGCCCGCTGCGCTTACAGCAGCATAGTAAACACCAGGTTTGGTGGCAGTGAAATCGATGTACGGATCCTTGCTCAGGGTTTCTCCTGGAGCAGCCACATTGTCGGCAGTGGTGGCGTCGTTGCCATTGCTGACGATTTGAGCTACACCGCTTGCATCGAAAACCTTCAGGGCCGCATCGAGTCGGCCTGCTGTATTGACGTTGATGCGTACACGTTCGCCAACCTCAAGTTGGAACTTGTACAGATCCACATCGGAGGAACCTGTCGAGAGCGGGTCCGGAGAAAGGGAGCCGTTGACAGAGTATTGCTGCGGGTTGATGCCGACGCCTTGGAAGGTCTCCGCTGCACCTGCGATGGTGTCATTGCCATCGATATCTGTGCTTACGGCTGCCGAGGGTGCACGCCCATCGTTTCCGATAAAGGTGTTGTTAACCGCTCGAACGAATGGCGAAGCGCTGTAGTCGCCGACGCGTTGGATTTGGACCGGGGTGTTGACCGAGACGATGTACTGGGGTCCGCGAACGACCAGCGTGGCCGAGGGATAGGTCCAGGTGTCTGGAGCATCCGGATCGCGAACGATCACTTGAGTCTGAGGTTCGATCCAAGTAGAGATGCGTTGGGTGGTTCCGTTGGTTGTCAGAACACTACCGTAGAACGAATCCCGAATGGACTTGACCATTTCGTCGGCCGCATAACCTGGGCCTTCGGTGTTGGCTCGCAGATATTGGCCCGCAGTGTCTTCGCGATAATAAATCGGAATGTAGTCGGGCGACCATCCATTGCCTCCGACGATACCGCTACCATAGGTGGGGTCACCGACTCCTGCTCCAGCGATATCCTCGAACTCGAAGCGAACCCGTGTGCGACCCAAGCCGACTTCGAGTTGGTTGGGGATCGCGTCATTGAAGCGTGAACCGGCGTGCGTACCGATCGTGTTGATCGCACCGATGGTGTCTTGGCTACCGGGCTGAACGGTAATTCGCCATGTCGGCGTTTCACCTTGGATGTTCAATCCACCGAGTCCGGACTCATCGAAGATATTGTTTGTAACGACGATGCCGGGGGTCACGCCTGCTCGTTCAGCAACGGATCCAGGGGCTACGCCAAAGGGGACCTTGTTGGCCACCGGTAGATTCCTGGTGTAGGCGCCACCGAGTGTGGGAGGCAAGGTCAGGTTCGTCGTTCCCGTAGCGCTCAGTCTGGCTTGCTGGGCTCGGCCATCTGCATAGTACTTATCTGCCGGTGCCGACCAGACGGCGTAGTCTCGGCTCTTGGTAATCAAGTTGTTCGAGACGATGAACTGACCTTGGTCACGGGCGATGTTCTGGTCGCTTGTTCCGTCGAAGCGTTGGATGCCAGAGGTTCCTGCGACGGTGAAGATGTTCGACGCATCGATGACTTCAACGTTGCCGAACAAATCAATCACACCATTGCCATTGCCCGTAACGAGCCGGTTGCTATCGGCAGCCCGGACGTTGAGTTGCTTTTGCTGGAAGAGTTGGTTGATGATGTCACGGAACTTATCCCCCAAGCGTGCGGGTGAATCGGCTGCCGAGTAGAGGATCGGGATGTTGCCGAAATTGACCGCACCGGTTCGAGTCCATTCGAGGGTCACTCGGTTTGCCCCATCGGTGACATCGACGGTGCTTCGATCGGCGATGGTCAGACCTGCGAGGAACTCGACGGTCGTGCTGTAGGATCCTCTGAAGTTTCTTGGGAGACTACTCAGGCGATCGCCTGTACGGATCTCCATTTGGTACACGCCAGCCTTGGTCGAGGCTGGTTCAGCATCGGTGACAACAACTTCATAGGTCCCGCGTCTAAGTTGATCTGTTCCTAGGAAGCTGAGGAACGGATCACCGGTTCCGACCGATCCACGGGTCAGGTCGATTAGGTCAGAACCGGACAATGGACCTGGCAGATCGTCAACGATCGAGGAGCGGGTGCGAGTTGTCGGTGTTACTGGAACACCAGGAGTTGTCGGATCATTGTCGTCGTCCAAGAGGACTTGGATGTTGAGTCGTTTGCGGTTCAGGCCGTCGGCATAATCCACATCGATGACAACCGGGTAGCTCGATGCGAAGCTCGGGGTCTTGACATACTCGCTGGTCAAATCGCCGACCGTGAAGCGGTAGCGGTTTGTACCGCCAGATAGCGTTCCGGCGACGCTGATAGCACCTTTATTGGTCAATTGCAAAGGTCCCAGGTCGGTGATGCCGTCGGTGGTTGTGCCATCATACATCGCTGAATTGGCTTCGCCGGTAAGTGGCGAATTGTTTGGCAACCCGTTGATTTGGACACCATTGGTAGCATAACGGATATCGGCGTATTGGACGGTTGAGCCTCCGAACTCCTGCTGGTCTCGGAGTCGGACTTGAACCGTGTAGGATCCAGCCGTGATACCAGCAGAGGGGTTATCGATGTTGGTGCTCTTGGAGCGGATTCTAAAGAAGTACGTGCTCTGGGCTCCTGCAAGGCCTGGGAGCAGGACTCTCAATCCAGCATCCTTAGGATTCGAGGTCCCGTCTTCCTTGAGCAATCCGGAGGCATTTCTTCGTGCCGTCGAGCGGGTTCTTTGCACGATGGGATTTACGTAGTCCGGGTTGATCGAAGGATCCTTGAATAGCAGCGACGGGTTGGTCTGTTCCGCAGTGCTGTCATCGCTTCGAGCGAGCAAGTCACCATTGGCATTGAGAATTTCAATGACCGAATCGAGCGTGTCTTGAGTGTAGTCAACGTCGAACCAAACCTCGGTCCCGGCCGTGCCGCTAAAGCTGTAAAGGTCTTGGTCCGCAGACTCGCTCAGTACACCTTGGACAGTAAAGCCAAGGACGAGGTTTTCGTCGGTTGTGGAGGTATCTGGGGCCAAAGCGCCCAGAAATTGAGCCGAGAGGACCGAATCATTGATTCCCGGAGCCACAATAGTTGGGGATTCGGTTTCCAGGGCAGTGGCGACGTTTCGATCGTTACTGAACGAATCGAAGAGCAAGCTGCGCCAATCTCCAGCTCGAGGAATGCTGGCGATGCCATCGTTGTTGGTATCGGTCTGAGGTCGCCCATCGGGTTGTGTTCCAGCACCCACGGTATCATCTCGCAGGCTCGTTATGACAACTGGGAAGCCTGGCATTCCAAGAACCTGGACTGTACCACCGACTCGGTCGGTGATGCTCGAGAAGTTGCCGGTCGCGGTAAAGCCCGTGCCTCGTTCTTGATCGAAGTTCGAGCCCTGGCCTTCCATCTTGATCACCAGCGACTCGTTAACCGCGCTTTGGAGTCGCAGGCCACCGACCTGTTGCAGGTTGCCGACGGTCACCGAATCGAACAGCACGTGAACGATATCGGTATCATCCCAAACGCTATCTGTGGTCAGTGTATTGTGCTGTAGGTCGCGAACCGCAAGGTTGTCTTCGCTGCGGTCGTTGGTCGACGCATCAGCGCGTATTTCAATGCCGTTGATACTGTTGTTGAAGAGACGATTTCCTCGGAACAGGGGTCCGCGGTTCCAATCGAGCGTCTTGTTTCGATCGACGTTACCGGTTTGACGTCCAAGGTCCCCACGCAACTGTGCATCCATCGAATTCGCATCGATCGTGATGGCAGTTCCGGTGTTGTTTTGGAATGTATTGTTTAGGAAGATCGGCTGAGTTCCGCGAACAAATACGGTCGACCCACGGCTAGCATTGTTGCCGAACGGATAGTTTTCGTTCGCTGGGCGTCCCAAGCGATCGATCGGACCTTGGCCCCCCATGCCGTTGCCGTTGTTCTCGAATACTGTGTTGGCGATCCTAGCGTCGGCTTGCTGGAGTTCCAAAGGACTGAATGCCTTAAAGGTACCTTCGAGACGCGAGATACCACCGGCGTAGGCGACTACCGCATTGTCGAGGCTGACGTTCGCTCCTGGCGAAGCGAAGATACCACTCCAATCCTGTTGCTTAGCGTCCAGTGAGTTGTTGAGTCCATTGTTGTTAGTATCAAACGTGCCACCGGCACCGAAGCGATCATCCTGCTTGCTGGTGAGCACGATTCGTCCACCGTCGACGCCTTCGGCCAATAGCTGGGTGCTGTGTCCGAGTTCGATCCGGGCACCTTCGAGCTTGACGATCAAGCCTGGGTCCATGGCCAGGGACGCATCGAGTCGTGGACGGACGTTTCCTGAGGTTTCGACGCTCAGGGTTCCGACCAATGACGTGCCGTTATCGACGATCGAGGTGATGGCTGGATCTCGAAGATCGGCGATAAGCGTATAGGTTCCGGCACCACCAACGCTACTTCGGTAGATCCGACGGCCGACGTATCCGCTTTGGACGCTAGGTAGCGAGGTTAGCCGGATTGAACGGTTCGCAGGAATGGCACCCACGGCAGGGGTGGTAGTTGCCGAGGCCGTAGCGTTGGATGCAAGGCTTTCTCTGCCCATTGCATCGATCATGACGACTTTGTAGTTGAAAGATCCGATCGGAAGCGTCCCGCCGGCGATCGCATTGACTCCTACGGAGCTGACCACAGGACGATCGCGTAGCAAGCTTGCGAGTGCGTCGCTGGAGTCCGTTAGCAATCCACCGCGATCGGTGTAAGTCGTCGAGGTGCCATCGAGTTCGGCTACCAGACGATAAGGTCCGCCTACGGAGTCGGCTCGGTAGAGTCTTCGCGAAACATATTCTCCAGAGACCCCTGGCAGGCCGATGAAGCGGACTGCGGTTTGACCCCCGGTAAGAGTCAAACGCGGCGTGGCTTCTGATGGTGGTGTTTCGTAACCGTTCTTGTCGACAAACGTTAGCTTGTACTGATAATCGCCTGGGGTCAAGCTGCCGCCTAGCGAGGGCGCCAAGGAGATCAGGTTCGAAGGAGCGATGGTGCTATCGAGCAAGCCGCCGCCTGGGTTGCCCGACACGACGATGTTCTCGGAGATCACGTGAACGATATCGGTGTCGTTGAACCGCCCTGGAACGGTCAGTTGCTTGAGCTCACCGCCTGCGGGCGTGGATACTTTGATAAACAATCCGTTGATCGAATTGTTGATCAACGTGTTGTCGTGGATGGCAGGACCAATGCGATCGTAGTCAGGGGTGAAGGAACCTTTGCGTTGGTAGCGATTGTCGCTAAAGAGAGTTTCCTCGAAGCTATCGGGCGTAGCGCTCATGGCCGAATCGGCTGCATTGGTGATTCGGTTGAACGTCACGGTGGGACGCATATCAGCGATTTGGATGCTGTTGACAGTCTGCTGGACCGAATCGATCACGACCGAACTCGAACCGCCGTAACGCATGTCAGCATAGTTGACGTATTGGCGGAAGATCCCCTCGTCCTCAAGGTCGAAGCGGCCGGCCGATCGATCCAAATCTCGTTTGAAGACCAACCCGCCCCAGTCACCGGGAGTTGGAGTGGTGTTCGGAGCATAGTTGTCCAGGCCGATCGATTGATCGAGCCAGGAGGTGAAAAAGACACTGCCGGTGATTTCAGAACCATCCGCGGACTTGATCGCATTTCCGTTTCTGTCGAGCAACTTGGGAGTGCCAAGGACTTGCAGGGCACCGCCACTGCGATCGACACCCAGCGTCGAGCTTCCTACGCCGATACGGCTCCGTCGCATCTTAAAGACCGCCCCCGCATCGACCATCACGCTTACGCCCTTGGGGACGTCCATGGTGGATCCGTCGGAGAGGACCGAGCCGGCCAGGACACCGAAGCCAACCTCGTAGGCAAAGTTGTCGCCGACGGTTTCGAGTTTGCCGTCAGCACCACCGTTGCCAACGATTCGGATGATGTCACCCGGTACGCTGGCTGCAAAGGCGTTGGCAACTCCAGAACCGGAGATGTTGTTAAATGGTTTGGTGAGCGATCCGTCGGCGTTGGGGCCAGCGGACTTGTCGACGAAAATCGTCTTGCCCGAAAGATCGATGGCTGTCAGGCCGTTGGACAATTGCACCAATCGCTCACCCTTGAGAGTGATTCGGGTGCCATTGGGAACCGCCGTAACGCCCAGTTCGCTCCGAGAGTTGATCGCGTTGGCCAGAGCGCTAGCAAGATCGCCTGCGGTGCTATTGGAGTTGAAAATCACGGCGGTATTGCCGACACCTACGATAGGATCGAGGCTGAATTCAAATCGGCGAACCGTGCCATTGCCACCGGTGATTGTGACGATACGAGTATCCAGCGCCGCATTGCCACCGGAGTTGAATCGCAAGACACGATCCAAAGGCCGTGTTTCGAACCAATAGTTGTAAGTGCCTCCAGGTACGCCGTCTCCATCTCCATCAAATGTAGCTTTCACGTCGCTCGAACCATTGTCGACGTCTTGGAGCGAATCGGTCCCATCGGTTTGAGCGCGGAAGGTAACTCTCAGGTCGTAACGGCCTTGAGTCCGCCCGCCATTGCCAGTTCCAGGAACCGACGCGTCGTACTTGTCGTTGCCTGAAGCGGAGATACCGATGAAGTAAACGCCCGAATCGAGTTGCATTCGGATCAGAGAATCTTTTCCGAAATAATCATCGTTCTGAGCGATGAGATTGACGTTGCCACCGGCAAGAATGATTGGCGAGTAGGTGATGTCTCGATTGCCGACCTTGGTGGTTTTGTCCCCTTTGACCAACTCCACTTTGACCAGTCCTCTGGCAGCAGGATCGTTGTCCAATGCCCGGAGGAACTCCTCCAGGGTCGATTCGCTACCGACCGTCGAGTTCAGGTCGATGGAGATCGCGTTGGGGAATGTGTTGACGATCGGTTGGGCACCGACACCACGGTTCGATCGGGTGACGAAGACCAGCAAGTTGTTTCCGAGTTTACCGGGTTCGACAGCGGTAAACTTGA
The DNA here is from genome assembly GCA_026692845.1 of Planctomycetota bacterium. Classification (GTDB taxonomy): domain Bacteria; phylum Planctomycetota; class Planctomycetia; order Pirellulales; family Pirellulaceae; genus JBKCUI01. Next base: position 37,743 of record JAPLNM010000115.1, read on the forward strand.
CCTCGATACCACCACCGGCTCCCAGGTTGGAAACCGCCGTGGCTTGGGTTTGTTTGTAGAGTGCCAATCGGGTATCGAGTGGACTGCTGCTTGCGAGTCGTTCGGCTAGGGACTCGACGACCAAAGACCCTTGGCGCGTTTGTCCATTGGGTCCAAAGTCGACATCGAATTTGTACAGATCGATATCGCTGCTTTCGGGTCGATGGAGGAAGTTGGCGCGAAGGACATCGAGATTGCCCGGGAATACGGGTTCAAAGTCGCGATTCGAGGACGTCGGGAAGTTGAGGAAACCGGAATTGAAATTCATCAATGTCGATGGGTCGGCATCCCCGGCGCGGGCTAGACCGAGCAACATGCCAATACTGGCCATTGCACAACGGGTGAAGTTTTCACCGTAGTTGTCGTTCCAAGTGTTGTCGGCCGAGAAGACCGCCAGGCTGTTTTGGTAAGCCGGGTCGATGCGAACACCCCAACCACCGCTTGCGGCGTTCTCGACGGTCAGACCGCCTGAGGGGAGGGCGGCCAAGGCCCCGAGGGCCATGGTAAAGCCGCTATCTGGGGTCTCGACAAACTGAACGCCGACATACTCCGACCAAAGCGAGAAGGCCTCGCGAATCCGAGCCTTCTGCTTGTCGGTGATCGCATTGGATTGATTCGTACCAGCGACTGTGCCGTAGGCATCTTTGAAGTTGTAATAGATTGTCCGTATGCCTTGGGAGTTATCGCCGGTGAACGCCGGGTTGATGTAGTTCTCAAAGGCTTCGGGAACGTTTCGCGTTCCAGGATCGTTGTTGGCGCCGATCAAATCCAGCGCATGGACTTCTGGATCGATATTCGATGTTAAAAGCAGGCTCGTCAGCGGTACATCTTTCGAGCCGATGGTGCCGAGGTTGGTCGATGTATCAAAGGAGGATCCCAGGCCGACAAGAGCGATCGGAGAGTAGTTGATCACTCGGTTTCCGACGACGGTATTCCCGTTGCTGCCCGGTTCTAGCGTCACGGTCATCAGTGGCGAGGAGACCGTTGAGGTGTTCATCGCGTCGGCGATTTCGTTGGCGGTTACGTCCGCGCGGGCCATGTCAACGACGATCACGCCACCGACGTTGGAGACCGTCGGGGTGCCACCCGAGAGGGAGTTTACAAAGGAGATTTGCAGACCCGATCCGGATTCGCCGAGTGTTTTCGCAGTGAAGCGAAGTTTCACGGCCGCATTGGTATTCAGATCCGAGATCGCGGTGGCGGCTGCCTCGTTTCGTACCGGTGCAATCGGGGTGGTTTCCCGTGTTCCGATGCGCAAGCGGAAGGAGCTCGAGGGGATGAAGGGCCCCGGGAGTAGATCGATGTCCGAAGAGAATCGCAAGGTCGCCGTATTGGCCGAAGCGTTGTAGGTAACTCGCTCGGGCTTGAAGGTGATATCGTCGGTGTTTCGGACTGTGTTGGCCGTGTAAAGAAGCTGATAGAAATCAGGGTTCTCAGAGCTGCCAGCGGTGGGGTTACCGAGCGAGTCGTTTTCTACGAAGAGTTTTTCGTTATCGAAGTAGACAACGATCGTATCGCGACGCTGCTCGAGGACTCCGGAGGTATTACGGACTACGGGCTGTGGAACAACCGCTGTGACTTTGGATCCCAAATCGAGTCGGAACTCAAGGGTGTCTTGTCGAGTGTTCGCATCGCGAGGAACGAACAAATCGCCGGTGACATTTCGCAAACCGGTAATCCCTCGGAGTGTATCATCGAAGCCATAGACTTCGATCCGGTAGTTGTCATCGGGAAGGTTTTCGGCAAACCGCAGGGTGACTTCGTTTTCGTTGGGGTTGTCGCCAACAATGACCGCTCCGGGATTGATGATCACGTCGTTGCTCTTGGCAAGCACGATCGGCGAGTAGGTCGATGGGTCAGTAAGTCCTAGGGGGGTGGCAGCAAAACCACCGTTGATCTTCGCAGAGAGTTTTGAGGCGACAGGTGACGAGGGCGAATTAACAAAGTCCACCAACTGCTTAGCAGTAACCGTAGAACCGCTTCGCGAGTTGAGCACGACGCTAATGACATCGCCAGAGATGCTCAATTGCGGCGGAGCTCCTATCCCCAAGTCCGCGCGAGTCACGTTGATTCGGAGCGAATCGGTGGCGTTGCGAGCCGTCAGTTGAACATCGACTTTTCCGTTGGTTCCAAAGTCGGTAGAAACACTAGGTAGGCCAAAAGAACCATCCCCACCGGCGCGGGTCACTCGAATGCCGCTGACAGTTGCCGGATCGATAATCTGCGCGTCGTCGAAGCGGAAGGTCAACTCGCGAGGCGAGACCGTGCGGACCGAACCGTTTTCAATCAGCTCGCTGTTGTTGGGTTGGACACCGATCAAGATCGGACCGGTGGAGGTCTTGGCATACGCTTCGAACTTCAGACTGTACATCTGCGTTTCGCCAGCAGCACCTGCCAAAACTCTGAGGAAATACGCACCTGGGGTAAGGTTCGGGCTCTGGAGAATCTCAGGTAGACCGGCTGGACTAGAGTTGGCAACCGCCACCACTTCGCCGTTGAGCCGTTCAATTTGGACCGATAGATTCCGATTAACCAACGTGTTAACCGTTGTGGGCTGACCACCCTGTGGGCCGACATCGTATTGCTTACCAACCGGGATGAGCGTGACTCGCTTGAGCTTGGCACTGCCCACAGTAAACAGATAGACGTCGGTGTCTTCACTGCGATCGATCGAGAGGTTGTCGTACTGATTGACACCGTTGCCAAGCAGACCCAGATTCGAAGCTTGACTCGTCGAATCGTTCTGCTCGTAGGTGTCGCCGTAGAGGGTTTGTGTAGCAAGGATATCATCGTGCTGAGCGCCGTAGTAAGCAAACGAAACAAACGGCTCCATCAACTTGGTCTGATCCGTGGGGATCACGTGTCCAAGACCAATCCCGTGCCCGATCTCGTGCGAAAGGACGTTATGAAGCCCTCGGTTCTCTCCGGTCGCTCCATCGGAGCTCAAGCTGTAAAAGTTGTCTGACGTATCGACGACCATATCGCCGTCGGTGCCCGAGTTGCCACTGCCAGTTGGGTAGAAGGCGTAAGCTAGAATACCTGAGTTACCATCGACCGCTGCACCACCGACGCGCATGTCACCGCGCACACCGATCACGCCCCGCGAAGCTGCACCGTAAGCAGCGCCATCGTCATTGGGTTCGTAGATAAAGTTCAAGCCAGAGACGCTGGCCCAGTTCTCGTAGGTCCGACGGACCAAGTTAAACCATGGCCGACTGGCCACCGGTCCGGGAGATGCCCCATAGATGCCATCCATGAAGGAGATAAAGTTCGATGGAGCCAAGCCGCCGTTGATCGTGCTGACTTGGGTTCCATCCGGAACAATGCTCCAGGAAACCGACGCCGGATCGCCGTTGTTAGGACTCGAACCCCCTACAGGATTGATCCATCGGTTCCCAGAAAGATTGATGTTGCCCCCGCCGTTGGCGCTACCTGCACCCCCGAGAAGATTCGCACCGCCGCCACCGCCACCACCGTTGGCACCACCTTGGTTCTGACCGCCGTCGCCAGAACCCAGGAGCCTGAGCTGATCGGTCATTCGTGCGAAGTACGCTGGATCGGTGCCTGCATCGAAGATGCCAGCTGCATCCATCACCTCCCGACGTTCCAGATGTTCGCACAGCAATGAGCGGAAGCTCAAGCGACGCGAAGACCTCTGCTGCGAAGGGTGACGGTTCTTGGACCTGGATTCATCAATTCCCATTTGCGGTAAACCTTCATACCAATTTGGATTGGCGGGTCACAACGGCAGGAAGTCCGCCTTTGAAGCAGTCTTCCCACAGAACATTTGCGTTTGAGTATAATTTGGCGGACTTTGGATGCAACTTTCGGCCCTCTAGACATTTACGACTCGACCGTTTCGGCCAAATCGTTCTAACTGTCCCAGAAGGCTCCAAGGGTATCGGAAGCCAATTTCCCGAAATCCAACTCGGCAAAACTCTTTGCCAACATTGAATTCCTTGAAAAACTTCCTAAACCTACGGACACAACGGTCCTGAGGCCTATAACGTGATTTTGGATGCCAGGATGTTCGATTAGTTCCCATTGGATCCTGGGAAAGAGGTGATGGTGAGGGCAAAATTGTTGAATTCACCCTTCGTAATCCTCCATCATACCGCGCATTTTTCGCAGGATCGTGGGGACCATTGGGACTGGTTGATCCGATTTCCAGAGAGTTTCCTAGCAGAATTACCCCCTCGGATGCAAGCCAAGCATGATGAGCAAACGCTCAGTTTACTATCATTTGCTAGCGAAATGGCCCCGGAAGACTGGATTCAAGGCACGCAATTTTGGCGATTGGCACCCCACAGACTCAAGTACCTGGACTACCAAGGAGAGGTTTCCGGTGGAAGGGGATTTGTCAAACGCATTGCCACCGGAGAGTTGCAATGGACTTTTTTGAACGATTTTGAACTCCGGTTCCGCTTGTTCCGATTGGGTTGGCTGGACGATTGCCAGCAAAGGCCAAGCTCTTGGTTTGCCCAAACAGAGCCCGACGCATCGGCTAGCCTGCCATCGGTGGGGTCTTCCATCCCTTCCTCGGTCGGTCAATACTCTCTGAAATTCGATCCCTCGGGGACATTCGATCCCCAACCTTGGACATCCAAAGACCCGGACCAAGGGCCTTTTTGGAAACTCTCTTGACGCATCAACTTTTCTAATTCCCCAGCCTGTCACCCTAGGATGAATCGCAACGTATGACCCTCTCGCCGATGATGAAGCAGTATCAGGACGCCAAGGCGGCCAGTGGAGAAGCGATATTGCTGTTTCGCATGGGGGACTTTTACGAGCTTTTTCATGACGATGCCAAGACAGCCGCCAGGGTCTTAGGCCTGACGCTCACGAGCCGCGATAAGGGAGAAAACCCTATCCCGATGGCAGGCTTCCCGCACCATCAGCTTGAGGGATATTTGGCCAAGCTTGTGCGGCAGGGATTTCGTGTGGCAGTCTGCGAGCAGGTCGAGGATCCCGCGGCGGCCAAGGGTTTGGTGCGGCGTGAGGTTCAACGGATCGTCACGGCCGGGACGTTGACCGACGATGCGTTGCTCGATCCATCGACAAGCAATCTATTGCTCTGCGTGTATTCACCCAAGCCGGGGGCAGCCACCGGCGATGCGTTGGTCGGATTGGCTTGGGTGGAGCTATCGACGGGTCGATTTGAAGCGGCCTGTTATCGAGCCTCGCAGTTACCGGATCAGATCTCACGCCTCGAGCCGGCCGAGGTGTTGATTCGCGAGGATGATTCGGCCCTTGGATCGGACGCGTTGGATCGTTGGTCTCTTTCGCGTCGCCCGGTCTGGCAGTTTGGGATCGACGAGGCCAAGCGGGTTCTGCACGAGCACTTTGATGTGCTTGACTTAAGCGGCATGGGATGGGAATCGACTCCTGAGGATCGCATCGCGATCAGCGCTGCGGGAGCTGCGATTGCGTATCTTCGCGAGACGCAAAAGTCGCCGATGGATCACATTCAACAACTGCTTCCTGCAAGGCTTTTTCGATGCATGGAGATCGACGCCTCGACGCGTCGTTCGCTCGAGTTGACCCAAACGATTCGCACTGCTTCGCGCGAGGGCTCCTTGCTCGAAGTGATCGATCAGACGCAAACGGCCATGGGTGCAAGGCGACTGGGCCAATGGCTTCAGTCCCCCTTGATCGACATCGAGCAGATTCGCGAGCGTTTGGGGATGGTCGAAAGCTTGGTCGGCAACACCAAGCTTCGGCAAGCCTTGCGCGAGTCGCTTCGGGATGTTTATGATTTGGAGCGATTGCTTGCTCGCGTCGCTACTGGGCGATGCAGTCCTAGGGATTTGCAACAAGTTGGCCGTTCGCTCATGCAGATTCCGAGAATCCAAGCGATCATCGCCGAGCTTTCTGTCCCGAGGGCGGTGGCATTGCGAGGTTTTTTAGATCCTTGCGATTCGCTTTGTTCGCGCCTGCGATTGGCTTTGCAAGACGAATGCCCCTTGGTCTCCAAAGCCGGTGGATTTATCCGGCCGGGGTATGATTCAAGGCTCGATGAACTCCGCGGATTGGCTTCGGGGGGCAAGGAATGGATTGCGCGATACCAAGCCGATCAAGCCCAATCGACGGGGATCACGAGTTTGAAGGTCGGTTATACCTCTGTCTTTGGTTATTACATCGAAATCACCAATACGCACCGCGACCGAATCCCGCCGAATTATGTGCGCAAGCAGACGCTTAAAAACTGTGAGCGGTACATCACTCCGGAGCTTAAAGAGTACGAGGAAAAGGTATTGACGGCCGACGACTCGGGCAAGCAGCTCGAGTACGAATTGTTTTTGGAATTGCGTGAGACGGTCCACCGAGCGACCAAGCAACTTCAGGGCAATGCATCGGCGTTGGCCGAACTGGATTGTCTTGCGGCGCTTGCTGAGTTGGCCGTGAAAAACAGCTATGTATGCCCGACGATGACCGAGGAAGCGATCCTGGAGATCTACGAAGGTCGCCATCCGGTACTCGATAGCATCATGGCCAAGGGTAAGTTTGTGCCCAACGACTGCATGATCGGTTCGGAGCATGGCCGGATTCAATTGATTACGGGTCCGAACATGGCTGGCAAGAGCACTTACATTCGTCAATGCGCGACGATTGTGGTTCTGGCTCAGATTGGGAGTTTTGTACCGGCTCGCAAAGCGACCATTGGGATAGCCGATAAGCTTTTTGCGAGGGTGGGCGCCAGCGACGAATTGTCCAAGGGGCAAAGTACATTCATGGTCGAGATGGTCGAGACGGCTCGGATCCTCAATACCGCCACCGAGCGCTCGCTGGTGATCCTCGACGAGATCGGACGCGGGACGAGCACCTACGATGGCCTGAGCTTGGCTTGGGCGATCGTCGAGCAACTGCACGATCGCAATGGGTCGCGGACTCTCTTTGCGACCCACTACCATGAGCTCATCGAGCTACAAAGATCGTTGTCGAGCGTTCGGAATTGGAACGTATCGGTCAAGGAGTGGGATGATCAAGTCGTATTCCTGCACCGGATTGTTCCTGGCGGGGCTGACAAGAGCTATGGGATCCATGTGGCAAGATTGGCGGGGATTCCGCGTGGGGTCAACGAGCGGGCTAAGGAGATTTTAAGTCAACTCGAAGCCAATCAACTCAATCGCTACGGGCAGAGCAAAATCGCTCCGCCAGCGAAAAAGTCTGGTGCGATTCAACTGACACTTTTTCAATGGCAGGAAAACGAAATCGTCGACGAGATCAAATCGCTCGACCTGACGTCGATGACCCCACTTCAAGCTTTGCAATTGCTAGAATCCATGCAACGCCGAGCCGCATCGATCCAGTAAATCGATCCAGTAAATCGATTGGTTCGTGATTCGTAAGTGGTTCAGTGGGACTGCTTCGAATGCGTCGGACGAAAATCTTGTTCGTGCCCCGCATCGGATTTCCACGTTCTCCGTTCTCCGTGCTCGTGCTCGTGCTCGTGCTCGTGCTCGTGCTCGTGCTCGTGCTCGTGCTCGTAATCGAATCGAATCGAATCGAATCGAATCGAATCGAATCGAATCGAATCGAATCGAGGCAATCATGACGGAATAGTATTTCGGCTGTGATCGACTAGACATTTTTCGCTTTATCACTCGTGGGTTGATAAGGTTGCGGCGAACTTCGATAATGGACGCTGATGGACGCTAATAGATTCACATCGGGGTTGGCCGGTATGAGGCAGGCAAGGCAGAAAGCTTAATATCCTCTGCTTTCCACTCTCTGAAATCCGCTTTCTAGCCGCGAAGCAGATCGCCGGGTTCTCGAACGCGTTTTTTTGAAAATACAACGTCGGGGGATGAACTTGAAGCCCCACACTACTCATTTCAGAGTGGGGTGTAAGCGGGAGTACGTTTTGGTTCAGCTAGCATCAATCATTTTGGCGTCTCCTAAGATGCGGTCGATAATTGCACTTAACTCTGCGGAGAGACCTGTCGTAGTCATGTCAAGTTCCTCAAGGATCTCAATCATACTCGATAGAAGCAAGTCGAGGGCCCGCGATAAAGTGTTCGCATCCATATCGACGGACCGATCGAATGGAAGGAAAACAGTATACTCGACATCTTTATCTCGCTTGAATACCGTAGGTCCTTTGATTCCTGGCCTAGCCAAACCCTCTTTTGCGCTCATCCTGAATATGAGGTCGTATTCGGGTCCATACAGGTCAGCGAACTTCTGAGAAGTCCTCACCTTAGCAGACAATAGGTCACTTAGGTACTTCTGAAATCGGTGGTTAAACGGGTACGACACGCCGGCTTCGGGGTAGATCTGAGAAACGTGGACACTCATAGTTTGAAGCTCCGGCCTTTGCGGTTTCTGTAGTAACTCTTCCTAGATTTTCGACGATCTTAACAATGACGCTTCCTTTGCCAAAAATCTCTTCAAACTTTCTGACCTGTTGGTGCAGACGAATAGAACGTCCGCTTGGCTGAGTTATGCGGCCAAGGTCAGCTTTCCCAAACTTATACAATGCCCCGTTAACGTTTATCTCGTACAGTCCAAATTGGCCCGCCGCGTTGCCCCAAATCGGTGCCAGGCACCCGGTGGGGAGCCAGGTCGGATGCTAGCAAACAGGAGCCCAAATCGGTGCCAGGCACCCGGTGCAGCGCCAGGCCGGATGCTAGCAAACAGGTCCCCAAATCGGTGCCAGGCACCCGGTACTGAGCATCGAGACCTTGCAAGGTCTCGCCTTGGCCTAGCTCAGCGAGTGGCACCCATTCCTGGCGATCGACCGACCACACAGGGTGGATTGTCGTCCCGGTGATGGTCTCTAAAGTGCCATCGGCACCTAGCACATCCACGCTGGCCACGACGTGGACTTCGCGCGTAACAAACCGTGCGGTCACCAATGAGCCTTCGCCACAGGCGATCGGTGGACAGTCGTCAATGGAAGTGACTAAGGCTAGCCCGGAGACTTCCAGTTCTGGAAGATTAAACAAAACTCGGGGACTGTCCCCGAGTTTTTTCAAACGAATGTTTTCATCGTGCTCGATGGCTGTTTGAACTGCGGCGATTCCGATCGTTGATCGAGGCGGTTCGCGGTAACTTGCAGACCAACGGGCCGGATTGCTATACTGGATCGCGTCGATCACGAGTCGACAGCTACGACAGGAGTGATGCCGAGGATCGCAGAGCCCAAATGACATCATCGAACACACCTAATCCCCCCGAAGAGAATCCTCTCGAGTTCCACGCTGGTTCTGATCCTGACGTTTCCCACCGAGGAAGCTCGGGAGTCGCGAAGAACGAGGATGAGTCGTCCTTCAATCCCTATGCATTTCATGTTACCGATGAATCCTCTGCGACACAGGCCGAAGCGACGCAGGGGTCTCGGTACGACGATTTCGACCAGCAGGTACCTCCGGTCGATGCCTCCTACTGGGTCGCCATCGGACTGCTGGGACTCTTTACCGCAGCAGTTTGTTTTTCCGATGCGAACCTTTGGTCCGTGAACCCGGCTTGGGGATT
>JAPLNM010000116.1 GCA_026692845.1 Planctomycetota bacterium
ATCCGACAAGCGATATCGACTCCGACCGCATAAGGAATCACGGCGTTTTCGACCGCCAAGACACCGCCGATCGGCAAGCCGTAACCCAGGTGCGCATCGGGCATCAACGCTGCGGCCCGAGCGATCGGCAATTGGCATGCGGTTCGCATCTGCATATGGGCCGCCGGGTCGATCTGAGTCCCCCAGGTCGGATAAGCGATGGTCTCTGGGGCCAAGGCCTGGACCTGGTTGCGATCCTCCAAAATCGACTCGGCTAAAGATCCCCAGAATTCATCCCCAAGGAATCCTTGCGGATTTTCCACCACCGAGGCGATTTGCGCTCTGACATCCTTACCCCGATGCCCCTTTTGACCAACCACATTCTGGATCGATCGAATCGCTACCGGAACGCAGGGTATCGGAACACCAAGTTTCTCTAATTGTCGTGCATTCATGATAGAGATAGGAACCCTGGGACCTCAAAAGGGTTCGCTGGTCGCCCAAGAATCGGAGCAAAAAAAGGTTCGGCCGTGCTAACCGCAACGATGGCTCGCGAGCATGGCGGTCAACGTCGAGCATCGCCGAAGTTCGAACAGCCATCGAGTACGAGTACCGCTTCGCTGAGTACCGCTTCGCTGAGTACCGCTTCGCTGAGTACGAGTACGACGAAAAAATCGTTTAACCCGCAGCCAACGGCGAGGAAGTCGCTATTTTGCACTCATGTCCTGCTCAGCATCGCGACGACGCGTATGAAGGAGCTCGTACTCGATCGATACTGCGAACGCATCATCCTTCCTACATCGGCGAGGTCCGGCAGCGCGAAGCGAGTAGTCCGGTGGCCGCGCTGAGGTCTAGATCCGCCACGAGCAAGCCTTCTTGTCCATAGGGTTGAAAGCACTGCAGCGTACCATCCGGGCGTGCGACTGCCGACGTTGTGCCGGAACCTACGCTCGCGCAGTTGACCGATGCGAAGTAACATGTGTTCTCCGCCGCACGACACATCACTGCCTTCTCGTGGAAGGTGTTTGCGGGGTCGGCGAATGTGGAAGGACGGTAGCTGCCGGGCTCGGCGACATGAGCGTGGGGGTGGAATACGACTTGCGCACCTCGACGCGCGGCCCAGCGGACCGTCTCCGGATACCGCCACCCTTCGTGGCAGATAACCACTCCGAAGGTCAGCGGCCCGGCGGTGAAGACTCGACGCTCGGTCCCGAGTGCAGGATAGATGGTTTCCTCCGACGGGTCGATTTGACCTTTGTCTTGCCACCCCGCGATCGTACCATCGGGATTGATGACACACGCAGTGATCTGCAAGCCGCGTTCGGTCACGCGTTCCGTGCCTAATATGACCGTGATATGGGCAGCCCTGGCAGCAGCCGCCACATCTGCCCATGCCTGTTCGAGGAAAACCGGATCTGGCGATAACGCTGTCGTGCCCGGCCACCGATACCCGGGAACGAAGCATTCCGGAAAGCAGATCACGAGCGCGCCTTGTCGACTTGCCTCAGCGACAGCCGATGTCGCCAGACGGACAGACTCCTTGGGTGTTGCAGGCACGCGGATGTTCGCAAGGGCGATGCGGACGATGCTCATGCCACCACTCCGCTGCGGCGTCCCGTTAAGTTCAGGCAAATGTGTTTCATCGATGAGTTTCCCGCGGCCTAATGACGGGCATTACCGCGCACAAGGAGTTGACTCAACGCAAGTCAAAAACGGCCCAACGAGTGCTTCGCGATCATGCCATTGGTATCGAATTGTACCATGTGAAGTCGTTGTTTTCGAGGAAGCCGACATGTCACAGGTTTTCTGTATCCTGGTGTTTGTTGATCTCTGACGAGTACGACGCAAAATCGTTTAACCCGCAGCCAACGGCGAGGAAGTCGCTATTTTGCACTCATGTCGTGCTCAGCATCGCGACGATCCGCACCAACTGGGGTTTGAGTGCGATAAGAGTCAAGTCGATCTCAACCGAAAAGGTATTCCGTCATGATTGCCTCGATTCGATTACGAGCTCGAGCACCGTCCGCCAAGGCGGACTGAGCACGAGCACGATGGGATCCTGTGGTCGGAATGCCCCAGGCCCCCGGTTGGCTTGCCCAACCGGGGGCCAAGCTTCGCGAGCTAACCGGAAGCCAAGCTTCGCGCGCTGACGGATCTGCTTTCCCTTCCGCACAAGGTGGCAAGGGTCGTAAATTGGGGTTGGTGGAGATCCGCCAGCTAGCTGACGAACCTTGGGCTCCGGTGGCTCAAGGCCACCCGGGGGCCGAGATCTTATGATGGTGCGCGTGGCTCTGCTAGCAAGACCGAGTGGCCACCAAAAAAGTCAACATGTCAAGCGCCGCCAAACGACCACTTCGGTGCATGGTTTTGTTCTGGATGTCTTCCGTACTCGTGCTCAGTCCGACAGGACGGTGCTCGAGCTCGATCGTTGTGGTCTTCGATTGTAGCATTCCGCGATGCTCAATTCACGACCGGGTTGGATTTTCGTATCGGGAGGGTGGATAATCGAAACTTGGGTTTAGGTGAACCCGCCGCAGGTTAACGGTACGGTGGGCGGTACGGCAGATCGTCTTCAACGATCCAGTACGGTATCCCGTCTCAACCGTCATCCAGCAATTCGGACAATGGGACGCCATCGACAAGTAGTTCAAACGACTTGCCGTTCACATCCGTTACTTTGACCGTCAATTGGTTCATCTTCTTTTATGGCAGAAAGTATCGATTCACCCAGCGGCGAGATAAATCATTGATTGGTCAGTGCACCTGATCGCCGCTTGGGTGCAATCGTTGGTCACGCCAAATTGGTTTTGCCGAGGTCGTCGTATTCCGGCCATCCCCAACCCCCATTGAAGTCTTCGATGTCGAGTTGAACGGAGCCGAAGGGTTTTAGTTGCGAGAAGACACCGTCAACTTTCGCAGCCTTAAGTACTTCAAGAATCATTTCACCGACCGCTTTCACAAACGGATCCTCTGATTCCTCTTCTGGTTCATCCTCATCAAATACGACGTCAAACTTACTCCCATCATACTTGATGACGGTGAACGCCTCACCCTCGAAACTTGCCTCTATCGCCTCGATCCAATGATCGCACTTGATGAGTTTTTCTTCCTCGATACTTGTAGTCCATTCGCCGTCACGCTGGTGTGCTGGACGTTCGTCGGGGTGGATAAAAATCCAGCCTGATTGATCGCATGAGTAGCCAATCTCAATCGCGGACAAGCAAGAAGGCCTTGAAGCGACAATAGAATCTATAGCGGCCTCCAACTCTCGGCGTAATATTTTGGCGTCTTCGCGAAGATCAACTGTTTGCATAGATATTTGTTCTTGCTTTGAAGGGTAACAACGTTACTAATTCCCGGACGTTTGCGTGAGATTACCATAATCCGATGAGCGATCGCACTACGGCCACGTGAAGAATCAATTAAGAATCGATTCCTAGAAAGTTTCCCTGCTTGCTATCCCATTCTGTCGAACGTTCAGTCGACCGGATATATTGAATTTTGGCTTACAGGATTATCTTGAATTTGCCTTTTCCGGGATCTATGGAATTCCATTTTGCTCGGGTTAGAACCAAATCCAACAGCTACTAAGGCTGCACGTCGCTCTCCCCCAATATCTTTCTTCCGCCATCTGGGCGGAAGAAAGATATTGGGGGAGAGCGAATCTGGTAGCTGAAGAATCTTGGCCCCGCCGGCATCAAGCCGAATGGATTCATCACGTGCACACACGGCCTCGGAGGGCCATGTTACGGTGGGGGGGCGCTCGGCCTGCGCACTGCCTAGAGCTTAACGCTTAACGAGTTGCCGACAAGATATTTCCAAGTCCGCTATTTGCTGTGGCGGCCTTTGCCGTGCCTGCTTGCTCGAGCGCATTGATCACCTGCGACTCGGACAGAAGATCTTCGAGGACGATCGGATTCTTGCCGTCCCCAGGCTTGTAAATGGCAAGCACCGGAATGGCCACCTTCTTGAGCTCTCGAAGTTTGGCCATCAGGGCAGGTGGGTAGCGTGTCAGATCGGCGATCATCGGCACCACGTCATTCCTCTTGACCATCTCTTGGACCTTGCGTGTATGGATCGCCAATGCCAAATTCAATTTGCAGTTCTGACACCACTCGGCCGTAAAGTCGATCAACACCGGCTTGCCCTCGGCGACGGCGGCCTGCAACGCCTGTTCGCTGAACGGAACCCACTCGAGTTCGTACTTCGAGGGCTTGAGGAAATAAAACGACCCGAGAGTACCTACCAAGGCCGCCATGGTGCCCAATCCCCAGGCTCGCATACGACGTGAGTTGCTCTCCCAAACCGGCACGCGCCCAATCATCCAACAGGCAAACCAAATGAAGATCAAGGCCGATAGCATGGGGATTCGTTCTTTCTCCGGGAATCCCGATACGAAAGCAACGACGCTCAAAAGCAACGGAAAGGCTAGAAATTCCTTGAACGTCTCCATCCATGGTCCGGGCTTAGGAATCCACTTCATCGAACCCGGGAACATCGCGACCATCAAATAAGGAAACGCCATTCCGATTCCTACCCCTAGGAAAATCAAGAGGACGACCCAAGCAGGTTGGCTGAGTGAAACCGCAAGCGCACTTCCCAGGAACGGACCGCTGCAGGGGGTTGCAAGCAATGTCGTGATGACCCCTTTGAAGAACGCTCCGAGATACCCTTTTTTGCTCGAAAGCTCGGTGCTCTTCGCACCGGTGGCAAAGCCCGGGATCGGAAACTCCCAGACCCCCAAGAAGCTCAACGCCAAAGTGAACATGAATCCCGTGAAGAGAACTTGGGTCGTCGTGTTCCCAAAAAGAGCGCCCCACTCCAAAGCTCGACCCGTCATCCAGCGGAGCCCTAGGCTCGTGGTCCCAAATCCCAGCAAGACTGCGATCATCCCAAGCGAGTAAATCAGCGTGAGCATCGAGGCGGTCCGACGCTCTCCATGGGCTTCGTTGACAAACCCCAAGATCTTTAAGCCGATAACCGGCAAGACACATGGCATAAAATTCAGAATGAATCCGCCGAGCATCGCCAAGAAAAACTTCGATAAAACTTCCTTGGGCTCAAGCGTCAAGGCATACTTGTCCCCCTCGAACCAATTGGCCCGCTGAGGATGGTTCGCCGCCTCGTCGTATTTGCTAGCCGCTATTCCCAGCGGAAGCTTATCCGATACAGGTTTCGTCTTGGATACCTGATAGACTCCCTTGAAGAGCAACCCCCGAGGTCGATCGCAGGCACCTTGGGTACATGCTTGGTAGCCGATCAATCCTTCCAACGGCGTTTCGCCTTCGATGGCCGTCTCGGGGACCTCGATCGGCACGCGGATCGTGACCTTGCCATCGTAGTAATCGACGATACCACCGACCCCCAAGTCCTTTCGGATCGATCGCTTGTCGACTTTGGGCTCATAAGCCTTGACCCCAAATTTTTGCGTCAGCACCAAATGCGTTCGGTTCTCGAGGACCGGATCCGTCAAATCGAGCTTGTAAATGTGGAAGTCCATGTCGGGCGTCGCTTCGAGAATCAACTCGAGTTTCTCCCCAGGCTTGACCGACGACTTCGAAAGATGGATCTTCCACTCGACCATGCTGTCGCGCTCGCGAAACACACCCAGCGCAAGGGCCTCTTCTTTGGTTTCAACCCAACCTGCAAACTCCGCTGGGACCTTCTCGTCGCGAATCGGAATGCAATTCTTCTCGCACACCTGACCCTCGATTGTAAGTTCGAGCGGACCGGGCTTGCCCTCGGGAGATTCGGCCCATTGGATCGGAGCCGACCAAGTCACCGTGTTGCTAAACTGCTCGACAGCCAATCCGGGCCATGATTCTGAGTCCCGGTCGACCTCCGGAGCCCGGTCGGGCACAAATGGCCCAGACAACTTGGCCTGCTTGCCCAAGAGCTTGATCACCGTAGGACTCGGACCCCCTGCGGCCTGGGTCGTCGAGAAAATGTGGTACTTGCCCGAAAGCTTGGCAGTCAGTGATACCTTCCCCTTGAGAGTCTTTGGGTTCACCTCGTAGGTCGCTGAAAACTCGTAAGGGTTGTCGAACAACCCCAAAGAGAAATCCTGCCCAAGCCCCCCGGCCGTTTGGCCAAAAAGCGGATCCTGTCCCATCGAAGCCAATGGGATCAAAAGCCAAGCAAAAGCCGTCGTCAAAAGTACTCGAATCATCGATCCCTCTTTGAAATGATAGGTAGTTTCATTGTAGGTTCCCAACAACTCGCGGGTCAACGGATACTTTAGATCCCCGGGTGTATCCTACCGGACCCGAAATTCTCCCTTGGCTTGGAACCTGACGGTCCCTTTGAGTTCTAACCGCGTAATCGCCAGCATAATCCGCCGCAAAGTTACCTTTGGCTCTGAATAGAGGTCTTTCATGGAGGTTAAACATCTGCCGGAAAAACACACTCTAAGATAAGCGATTTTACTTCGATCGGCTTGGTTTTGCTATCAAAACCGCCGATAAACAAATTCGAGCCAATAAAAACACCCATGTGGGCGATTTGGGCGAAATGCGAATTCTGGAGTTGATTCCGACCGGGCAAAAGCTTTATAAGTCCGCTTCGCAATTTAGGGAGGAAGGAATCTCACCGATGGATCATCGCATCAAACGCAGCATTCGGGTGGCCGAACCGGTGCTTGATGGCAACGAAGCACTCTACGTCATGGACTGCCTTCAGTCGACCTGGATCTCCTCACGGGGGAGCTACATCGATCGCTTTGAGCAACTGCTGGCCGAGCACTGCCAAGTCCCCTACGCGGTGGTGACCAACAACGGGACGACCTCGTTGCATTTGGCACTGGCTGCTGCAGGCATCGGAGCCCAGGACGAGGTGATCATGCCGACCCTCTCGTACATCGCTACGGCCAATGCCGCGACGTACTGCCAAGCCAAACCGGTGTTTGTCGATTGCGAACCGAACTACCTTTCGATGGACCCCGAGCGGATCGAGCAAGCCATCACGCCTCGAACCAAAGCGATATTGACCGTTCCGCTTTACGGACATCCTGTCGATATGGATCCGATCCAACAAATCGCTCGGCGCCATGGACTGCTGGTCATCGAAGATTCGGCCGAAGCGATCGGAGCGCTGTACAAAGGTCGACCCGTAGGCTCGCTGGCCGATGCTTCGTCGTTTAGCTTCTTCGGCAATAAAACCATCACCACCGGCGAAGGGGGAGCGATCACCACCTCCAACAAAGAACTCGCCGACAGGATGCGATTCTTGCGCGGCCAAGCAGTCGATCCGAACAAGAACTACTGGCACCCCGAGGTCGGTTTCAATTATCGCATGACCAACATCGCCGCTGCGATCGGGACCGCACAAGCCGAGCGGCTTGACGTCCACGTGCAACGCCGCAAACAAGTCGCCAGTTGGTATTTCGAGGAACTCGCCGACTGCGAAGACTTTTTTCAACTTCCCCGATCCGCACCCTGGGCCCAGCACTCCTACTGGATGTACACGATCCTGATGCGACCGGAATTGGCCGTCTCCCGCGACGAATGGATCGGGCGATTGGCCGAAGCCGGGATCGAAAGCCGCCCGGTCTTCTACCCCATCCACACCATGCCGATGTACTACGAACGATCAGGGAATTACCCCGTCGCTGAGCGTTGCTCGCGTCTGGGGATCAACCTCCCGACGCACGGCAAATTGACTCGCGACGATGTCCGTTACGTCGCTCAGCACGCCATTGCCGCCTGGAAGTCGCTCTATCGAAGCCCCTCGCTTAGCGTTCGACGAGCCGCCTAAATCCGACCCGCAGCTTCACCAAAGACCATCAGACCTTATACAAGCCAAACCGCTTCGAAACGGGCTCTGATCTGCTTGGCGAGACCCTTCTTAATGCGATTTTCAGCCCCTCTAGGGGGAACTTGTGAAAAAGTTGACCCCGCTAGCGACTTGAGCTATACTCAAGCGACCGATAAAGACTCGTATTTCTACAGGATTTATAGGCCTTAACCCACCCACCCCCGAGCCCCCGCTTGCTCGACGAACCTTTCTCACAATCCAACCAGGTCCATCGGATCTTTTATGCGCATACCAAAACACCTCTTCCTAGCCCTCTGGGCAGTTATGGGTCCCTCTATGGGTCCCTCTATGGGGCCCTCAAGCCTCCTGGCACCGAAGACCCAGGCCGCGGATCCTCCCCCGGTCTCTTGGTCCAAAGATGTCCTGCCGATCCTGCGCGCCAACTGCTATGCCTGCCACCAAGCCTCCAAAACCCAAGGTGGCTTTCGAATGACCGATTTCGAAGGCTTGCTCAAAGGGGGTGAGTCCGGCGATGCGGCCATCGTTCCGGGGAACGCCGAAGCGAGCAACCTGCTGCGCGAAATCACTCCGGTTGACGGCAAGGCCGAGATGCCCAAGAACCTTGCCCCGCTAAAACCCACCGAAATCGAAATCATCCGAAAATGGATCGCCGCCGGGGCCGTCCAAGACGTCGTCGATACCGGCCCACGCTTCACCAACGAAAAACCACCGGTCTACTCCCGAGCGCCAGCGATCGTCAGCCTGGACTTCTCTCCCGATGGCTCGCAACTTGCCCTCAACGGATTCCACGAAGTCCTTGTGCTCGGAACCCAAGACTGGCAACTCAAGCACCGATTGATCGGTGCTAGCCCCCGCATCGAATCGGTTCGATTCTCTCCGGACAACCAATGGCTCGCCGTGGCCGCCGGAGAACCTGGCGTTTCGGGAGAACTCCAACTTTGGAACAATGCGAACAAGCAACTGCACCGAAGCACGTTGCTCGGTGGCGATACCCTCTTTGGTCTGTCCTGGACGCACGATTCGTCCATGCTCGCGCTGGGAATGGCCGACAACTCGATCCGTGCGTTGGACCTCGAAGGCAACCAAAAACTCTACCAACGGACCCACGATGATTGGCCACGCTCGACGGTCTTTACCGTCGATGGCAAACACTTGCTCTCAGGCGCTCGCGACATGACGGTCAAACTCACCGATGTCGAAACCGAACGGTTCATCGATAACGTCACATCGATCACCCCCGGTGCACTTCGCGGCGGGGTCCAAGCCCTTGCGCGTCACCCCGAACGCGACGAGATCCTCGTTGGTGGCTCGGATGGCACCCCAAAAATCTATCGCGTTTTCCGACAGACGGCTCGCGTCATCGGTGATGATGCCAACCTGATCCGACAACTCGATCCCATGCCAGGCCGCATCTTCTCGGTGGCTGTCAGCCCCGATGGCAAATACCTCGCGGCTGCCTCAACGATCGATAACCAAAGCGTCATCAAAGTTTGGTCCTACGATGTCGATGGCAAAGTACCGCCGGAAATCAAAGCCATCCAAGCCATACGGGCGCCTCAGCGAAAACCCGAAGATCGCAAAAAACTCGAAGTCTACATCACCGAACAACCCCAAGTCCTGGGAACCTACCAAGTCCCCAACGCTGCCGTCTATGCCCTGGCCATCGACACCCAAGGTCGCATCGCGAGCGGTGCGTCCGATGGGCACGTACGCGTTTGGAATATCGCCGACTCCCAACTCATCGCCGATCTGGATGCGACCCCTGCCGGTTCGCTCAACGCCGCCCAAGACAGCTCGCTTGCGACGCTCCGCTCCGATCGACTCAAAGCCATCGGCGAGGCACACCTAGCCGAACGCACCCCCCAAGCTCCCAAAGCCGAAGCGGAGCTTGTCCACCCGCCGGTCCAAGTCGATCAAATCGCTTCGATCCAAGTCCAACCGCCACAAATCGATTTCGGGGCCTGGAATGACTCGGCGCAGATCGTCGTCATGGCCCAACTCCAATCCGGCGAACTGGTCGATGTGACCAGCCAAGCGACCTTCTCGGCCGAAAACGATTCGGTTTGGTTGTCGCAACGCGGTTGGGTTCAACCCATTCATGCAGGCGATGCCAAGATCAACGTGGCGCTGGGCAACCATCAGCAAGCCATTGCCGTCCATTCGACGATCCCATCGACCTTCGATGTCGACTTTATTCGCGACGTCAATCCCGCCCTGTCTCGCCTAGGTTGCAACTCCGGGACCTGCCACGGTGCCCAAGCCGGTAAGAACGGCTTCAAGCTCTCGCTGCGAGGCTATGATCCGAACTACGATGTTCGAAGTTTGAGCGATGACCTCGCCGGCAGACGCATCCATCCGGCCTCTCCGATCGATTCGCTGATGTTGACCAAACCCCTGGGAGTTGTCCCCCACGTCGGCGGAAAAATCATCGAGCCAGGCGACAACCACGCCCTGGTCCTTCGTCAGTGGATCGCCGGTGGCGCGACCCTGAATATGGGCGCCCCGAGAGTGACTGCCATCCAAGTCACCCCGACCAACCCGGTCATCCCTATGCCCGGCGGTATCCAACAACTTCGTGTCGTGGCGACTTATGCCGATGGCAAGTCGCGCGATGTGACCCGCGAAGCCTTCCTCGAATCGGGGAATGCAGAAGTCGGTGCGGTTCTCGAAGGAGCCCGCGTCCAAGCCCTCCGACGCGGAGAAGTC
This sequence comes from Planctomycetota bacterium, assembly GCA_026692845.1. GTDB lineage: Bacteria > Planctomycetota > Planctomycetia > Pirellulales > Pirellulaceae > JBKCUI01. Next base: position 10,459 of record JAPLNM010000116.1, read on the forward strand.
CCCGTCCTGGCCCGCTTCGAAGGTGCCTATGCGGCCACCACACTGACGGTCATGGGGAATCGCGAAGGCTACCAACAGGCACAAATCGCTTCGCAAAACATCATCGATCGACTCGTCGCTTCCAAATGGGATCGACTCAAAATCCAACCCTCAGGACTGTGCAACGATGCGGATTTCCTGCGCCGTGTGACGCTCGACCTAACGGGCGTTCCACCGACCCCAGAAGCCGTCCGCGCTTTTCTGGCCGATACGACCGAAAGCCACCTCAAACGCGATCGGATCGTCGATCAGCTCGTCGGCAGCGATGGGTTCGTCGACCACTGGACCAACAAATGGTCCGACCTGCTCCAAGTCAACTCGAAGTTCCTGGGCAAAGAAGGCGCATCGAAATTCAAAGACTGGATCCGCAACAGCTTTGCTACCAACAAACCCTACAACCAATTCGCTTACGAAATCCTCACCGCCTCGGGCTCCAATCGCGAGAACCCCGCGGCTTCTTATTACAAGATCCTGCGAACCCCCGAAGAAGCCGTCGAGAACTCTACCCACCTGTTCCTGGCCGTTCGCTTCAACTGCAACAAATGCCACGACCACCCCTTCGAACGCTGGACCCAAGACCAATACTACGAGACCGCAGCCTACTTTGCCCAAGTCGGCTTGAAGAAAGATGAAGCCTCCGGGAACAACACCATCGGCGGTACGGCCGTCGAAGGTGCAAAACCCCTTTGGGAAGAAGTCTTCGACAAAAAAGACGGCGAAGTCAAACACCAAAAGACACAACAACCCATTACGCCGAAGTTCCCGTTTGTGGCCAACAATGCCCCAGGCGAAAACCCCTCGCGACGTACCCAGTTTGCTGCCTGGGTCACCAGCAACGAGAATCCCTATTTTGCCAAGAGCTTCGTCAACCGCATGTGGGGATACATGCTAGGCAAAGGACTCATCGAACCGATCGATGATATCCGCGCTGGGAACCCTCCGAGCATCCCCGAACTGCTGGCCCACTTGGAAAAAGATTTCATCGAACACAATTACGACATCCGACATGTCGTGCGCTCGATCTGCAAGTCCGATGTCTACCAGCTCTCGATCGAGACCAACAAGTACAACGCCGACGACGACCGGAACTACTCGCACGCATTGCCCCGACGATTGCCCGCCGAAGTCCTCTTCGATGCGATCTACCAAGTCACCGGCGCGGTCTCGAAGATCCCTGGTCTGCCCCCTGGAACCCGCGCAGCTGCCCTGGCCGATGCCGATGCAGGACTGCCCGATGGGTTCCTCAATAACCTAGGCCGACCGGCTCGCGAAAGCGCCTGCGAATGCGAACGCTCCAACGAACTCAGACTCGGTTCGGTCATGGCACTCGTCAGCGGTCCGACCCTCGGCGGCGCAATCGCAGACCCCGAAAACGCCATCCGCAAACTCGTCGATTCGACTCCCGATGATGCCGCCTTGATCGATGAAGTCTTCGTGCGGGTCTTGAACCGACACGCCACAGCCGAAGAGATCCAAGCTGCGTTGTCGACGATCACCTTGATCCAAAAAGATCACGAGCGCATCGTCACCCAATTGTCCGAACGCGAAGCTTGGTGGGTCGATGAAAAACCCAAACGCCAATCAGCCCTCGATGCCGAACGCGAATCGACCAAGATGGCTCTGGAAGCTCGCAAAGAACAGATCCGACCCGAGCGCCAAGCCGCCGACAACGCGCGTTTGGAAAGACTCGCAGCAGCTCAAGCGACCGTCCAAGGCTACGAAGCGACGCTCGATACCAAACTCCAAGAGTTCATCGACGCACGACGCAACGGCGCGACCTGGGAAACCCTCGCGGCTAGCAAAGCCGAAGCGACCACCGGTGCGAGCCTGGCCCCCCAATCCGATCGCTCCATCCGAGCCTCCGGCGGTGCCAACAAGGGACTCTACACCATCGATACCGTCGCGACCCAAGGCGCCATTACCGCCGTGCGCCTAGAAGCCCTCACGGCCGCCGACCTGCCCTCCCAAGGTCCTGGACTGCCCCCGAACGGGAACTTCGTCGTCACCGAAATCGAACTCTTCGCAGGAGCTGCGGATAAACCCGCCGAAATGCGAAAAATCAAGCTAGTCAAAGGACTCACCGACTTCGATCAGCCCTCTTTCTCGGCCGCTGCGGCCATCGACGGTAAGAACAACGACCAAGGGGGTTGGGCGATCTCCACGGCCACCGGCGTCGAACACTGGGCGGTGTTTGCCCTCGAAGCCCCGTTGACACTCCAAAATGGTGAGGTCCTCCAATGGCGGATCTACCAAAACCACGACGCACCCGAACACCGATTGGGCCGATTCCGCCTTAGCGCAGGACAACACCAAGGCGAACTCGCTCTGGGGCTGCCCGAATCGTTCCGCGCCCTTAGTGCCGTCCCCAAGGCCGCTTGGACACCCGAACTGACCAAAGAGGGAATGAACTACCTGAAACTCTCCTCAACGGATCTCAAAGCCCTACAAGCCAACGTCCAGAAGGAAAGCCAAGCGCTCCCTGAAGACGAACCTTCGCTCGTACTAGCCAAACGAATCGAACGTTTGGGAACTCCGTTGCCCGAAGATTCCAGATTGATCCGTTTGCGAGCCGACGTCAAAGAGAGCGAAGGGCAATTGGGCAACGCCCGATTGACCTCGGCTCAGGATCTTGTTTGGGCCCTGATCAATAGCCCAGCGTTCCTGTTCAACCACTAAACCATTCCGTAAACCATTCCGCGTAAACTTTTTTGGACACTATTCCATAAGGCACTAATTATGTTGCGATTGCTCGGTTCATCAGGTAAGGATTTGTGCGATTCGAGCCTGGGATTCACACGCCGCGACGTGCTTCGCGTCGGCGGCTCCGGACTCTTTGGGCTCTCGCTTGCCAACCTCCTGAAACTCCAGTCGCTCCATGCGGCTCCCTCGGAAGGTTCGCCAGGTTGGAACAAAGCCAAGCGGATGATCCTCGTGTACCTCCAAGGTGGTCCGTCCCACTTGGACCTCTGGGACCCAAAAGAAAATGCTCCCGATAAGGTCAAGAGCGTCTTCAAGCCGATCCCGACGAAAATCCCAGGAACCTTCTACACCGAGAACTTGCCCAAGCTCAGTTTGGTCAACGACAAGTTCACCATGATCCGCTCGATGAGCTACACGCCCAACGGGCTGTTCAATCACACCGCGGCGATCTACCAAATGATGACCGGCTATACGACCGATAAAGTCAGCGCCTCGGGCCAGTTGGAACCCCCAAGCCCCAAAGACTTCCCTAACTTTGGATCCAACATCATCCGGCTCAGACCAGCCGACGAACCGATGCTCCCGTTCGTCATGCTCCCACGACCCTTGCAAGAATCCAACGTCGTAGGCAAAGGGGGAACCGCAGGCTTTCTGGGCAAAGAATACGATCCGTACACGCTGTTCCCAGAAGGGGACGACATGGACATGGCCAAAATGGATCGGATCAACGTCAGCGATCTGCAACTGCGCCCCGAAGTCTTCTCGGTTCGCTTGCAACGCCGTGCCGCTCTGCGAGATCTGATCAACAAGCAAATGCCAACGATCAACGCCGCAGTCGAAAACCAACAACTCGACGAGTACTTCTCCCAAGCCCTCTCGCTGGTCGTCTCGGGCAAAGCCCGCGAAGCGTTCGACCTGAGCCAAGAGTCCGAAGTGCTCAAGGATGCCTACGGACGAAATACCTTCGGCCAAAGCTGCTTGCTAGCACGCCGATTGATCGAAGCCGGTACGCGGGTCGTCGAAGTCGTCTGGCCCAAGGTCGCCAACAGCGATAACCACTCCTGGGACCATCACGTCGATCTGTCCAAACGCATGAAAAACCAATCCGGACCGATGCTCGACGCCGGTCTTTCGACCCTGATCGAAGACCTCGATCAACGCGGACTGCTCGAAGACACCCTGCTGGTCGCCGTCGGCGAATTCGGACGCTCTCCGGAACGTGGCGTGAGCACCAGCGGAAACGGAAATAGCGACGACGGTCGGGATCACTGGCCGTACTGCTATACCTCGGTCATCGCCGGGGCCGGGATCAAACGCGGATACGTCCACGGCAAGAGCGACAAAACGGCCAGCGCGCCGATCGAGTCCCCGGTCCACCCCGCACAACTCCTGGCGACCATCTACCACGCCTTCGGAATCGAACCCGAAACGATCGTCTACAACCACCTGAATCAACCGCGCGAGCTGGTCAAGGCCCAAGCGGTTACCGAACTGTTTTCCTAGTCAGCACACTGTTTTCCTAGTGAGCACCTAGGATCGAACCCTCGCACTCTGGATAGATTTGGAAGTGATCATGCGCAAGTTTTTTTCGTTGACGGTTGCCACCGCAGCGGCTCTGGCCGCCGCTTGGGGATCCTCGGCTGGCCAGCATGCCAATGCCCAAGACCCCAAACCCGCAGCGGCCAAAAAGCAAGGCCTAGGAGCGACTCCTGCCTCTAACTTTCGATTGCCCGAAGGCTTTCAGGCCGAACTGGTTTACGAAGTCCCATCCCAAGAGCAAGGCTCCTGGGTCGCCATGTGCGTCGACCTTAAAGGTCGCTTGATCGTCTCGGACCAATACGGCAAACTCTACCGGGTTACCCCAAGCTCCACGGGCAACCCCGCCGATACCAAAGTCGATCCGATCAACGTCAACCTAGGGATGGCCCAAGGCCTCTTGCACACCAAAGACGGCCTGTACGTGGACGTCAATGGCGAGGGAATCCTCGATAAAGATCAGAAAGATGCACCCAGAGGCCCTGGACTTTATCGACTCCAAGACCTCGACGGAGATGAGCAGTTCGAAAAAATCGAACGGATCATTCCCCTCACCGGTGGCGGAGAACACGGCCCACATGCGATCATCCCCGGGCCCGATGGACGTCTCTACCTGTGCGCTGGTAACCAAACCGATCTGCCCGAGAAGATCGATCGATCGCGGGTCCCAAGACACTGGAACGAAGACCACTTGCTCGGACGAATGCCCGATGCTCGGGGCTTCATGGCCAATCGACTCGCACCCGGCGGCTTTATCCTGAGCTTCAATGCCGACGGTAGCGACGTCGAGCTGGTCTCAACCGGCTTTCGAAACGAATACGATATCGCCTTCAATCCACTGGGCGATCTGTTCACCTACGACGCCGACATGGAATGGGATATCGGCACCCCTTGGTACCGACCCACGCGCGTCAATCACGTGATAAGCGGTGCGGAATTCGGCTGGCGAAACGGGACGGGCAAGTGGCCCGAATACTTCGCCGATAGCTTCGGAGCCGTCGCCAATATCGGATACGGATCGCCTACCGGGATCACCTTCGGTACCGGAGCCAAGTTCCCAGCGAAGTTCCAAAACGCACTTTTTGTAAGCGACTGGAGCTATGGCGTAGTCTATGCCGTTCACCTCGAACCCGAAGGAGCCTCCTACAAAAGCACCTTCGAACCCTTTGTCAGCGCCGCGCCGATGCCCGTGACCGATCTGCTGATCCATCCCGAACAAGGTTGTATGTACATGACCATCGGTGGACGCAAGACCCAGTCGGCCCTCTACCGGATCCGCTATGCTGGGAACGAAAGCACCCAGCCAGCGGTCTTTCCAGATAACGCGGTGGCGAAGTCTGCTCGCGCCGCACGGCACGAGCTCGAAGCGATGCACATTCCAGGAGCGAAACTCGATATCACCGCCGCGATGCGAAGCATCGGCAGCCCAGATCGCGCCCTGCGAACCGCCGCTCGGTTGGCCCTCGAACACTTCGACTCCAAACAATGGCGTGACCCAGTCCAGCAATCGCTCCCAGCCCAATCGGCTATCACCATGGCCATCGCCTTGGCGCGAAAAGGTACCCCTGCCGACCAAGCCGACGTGAACAATAGTCTGCTGCGTCTTCAATGGAATAAACTCGACAACAGCCAAAGACTCGAACTCCTGCGAGCCTACCAATTGAGCTTCTTGAGACTCGGCCCAGCCGATGCGGGGATTCGTGAAAAGATCGTCGCCCAACTGAACGAGCATTTCCCAGCGGCCGATGGCGATTCACTGGTCGATCGCGAACTGGCCAGGGTTCTGGTCCATCTCGAAGCCCCAAGGATCGTCGATCGCTGCGTCGCTCAGATGAACGCTTCAAACTCCGCTGAACAACAAATCCATTATGCCTTCTGCTTGCGCGAAGCCCAGAACGGCTGGACCCCCGAAACACGCAAAGCCTACTTCCAATGGTTCTATGACATCGGAACGGCTCGCGGTGGAGCATCTTTCGGAGGCTTCTTGGAAAACATTCGCAAGGTCGCCATCGGAAACTTGGAAGACCAAGACAAAGCCGCCCTGGGGGATCTGACCGGGCCGCTTCCAGCGCCCAAGGATCCGCTTGCAGACCTTGCTCCAAGGACCCAGGTCAAACAATGGTCCGTCGACGATCTAGCCGAGAAGTTCGCTGCCAAAAAAACTGGCTTCAACTACGAGCGTGGCAAGCAGATGTTCGCTGTGGCCCAGTGCTACAAATGCCATCGCTTTGCTGGTCAAGGGGGAATCCAAGGCCCCGATCTGACCGCATCGTCGCAGCGGTTTTCGACCAAGGATATGCTTACGGCCATCATTGAGCCGAACAAGGAGATCAGCGATCAATACGAAGCGACGGTCTTCCAGACCGAAGAAGAGACGGTCATCGGACGCGTCGCGAACCTCAACGGGGACAATCTCATGATCGCCACGAATATGCTCGATCCAGGGAACTTCACCAACCTCAAGCGAAGCGATATCGTCGACATGAAGCCGAGCAAGGCATCGATGATGCCCAGTGGATTGCTCGATACGCTTACCGAAGACGAGATTTTTGACCTGTTGGTTTATCTCCAATCAGGCGGGAACCCCAAGAGCGATCGCTACGCCTTTAGCTTGCCCCAAAAGTAAGCTTGCCCCAAAAGTAGCATCCGGTGTTGGTTCAACAAAAAATAGCGCAGTGGCTTGGAATCTACAAGCCAAGCGCTTCGACCCGGTAGGACTCCGAGGAATCCTGGCGGACCAACCGGTGGGTAGCCTTGACCGACTCCGAGCGGGACTGAATCGATTCTAGAACCGTTTCGAATGTCGCGGCTTTCCATTCCGAAGCATCGAAGGCGATCGGATCGAGAATGACGAGTCTCAGGGTCTTGTCCGCCTGAGCCAGTTGGTCTTGCAGAAAAATCCTTACCAGTGGGTATGGAGTAAGGCCTTCGGTTGAGTCGACCAGAAATCGGTCGTATTCAGGTTTATCGGAGAAGCCAAAGATCGCCTTGGCCTCGGCACCGACCTCGCAAATCGCGATCGATGGTTGGTGTACCAATGCCCCATGCTTCAAGACGTAGTGGGGTGTCTTTTCAAAACCGACGACCATGCAAGCCCCCTTTTAGGGAGTCTCCGTGGGAGACTAAAAGACCTGCTGCGATTTTTCAACCGAAGAGCATCCTCGAAGAAAGCGATAGCGGATTGCGAATAATCGCCGAATTGCAATAAAACAATCTCGGCTTATTTCGCACAGGCCAACAAATCATCGTAGCATCCCCAGGGCAAAAGACAACCCGCCGATCGCCTCTGCGATCACGCATACCCCCCAGCAGCCCCGGATCTCTGCGCGAGATCCACTACCCTTTGCGTCTTTGCACCCTTTGCATCTTTGCGTTTATTTCTTCCCAGCAGCCCAGCAGCCGGATCTCTGCGCGAGATCCACTACCCCTTGCGTCTTTGCACCCTTTGCATCTTTGCGTTTATTTCTTCCCAGCAGCCCAGCAGCCGGATCTCTGCGCGAGATCCACTACCCTTTGCGTCTTTGCACCCTTTGCACCTTTGCGTTTATTTCTTCCCAGCAGCCCAGCAGCCAAGCAGCCAAGCAGCCCAGCAGCCGGATCTCTGCGCGAGATCCACTACCCTTTGCGTCTTTGCACCCTTGTACCTTTGCGTTTATTTCTTCGCAGCAGCCAAGCAGCCCAGCAGCCAAGCAGCCGGATCTCTGCGCGAGATCCACTACCCTTTGCGTCTTTGCACCCTTGCATCTTTGCGTTTATTTCTGCCTAGCAACCGCGCAGGACCACACGCAAATCGCAGACGTTCGTGTGCGTCGGCCCTGTCAAAAGCAAATGACCCGTCGCACGAAATACCGTGTTCGAATCGCACCGCTTTAGTGCCTCTTGGATCACACTTTGTCTCGTTGTGTTGCTATCGATCCACCGATGGTCAATCCATGCACCGGCGGCCTGCGTCGCGCCGTCCTCCCCATCCGTTCCCCCAGAAACCAACGCAAAGGACAACGGATGCTCGATTGATGCCCCGACGGATGCACAGGACTGCAACCCCCCCAACAACACACGACCGGCCGATAACACCACATGCTGATTTCGCCCACCAACGCCCCGGAGCGATGCATCGGGCAATACCACCGTCGGCTCCCCACCACTGATCCAACCACAGCCTGGCTCAAGCCCCATAACTCTACCGGCCAACTCCTGTCCGACTCGCTCTGCGGTCCCCGCAGCATGAATCTGCGACTCGCCCTGGACGCGATACCCAAGCCGTCGCGCTTCGAGCATCGCAGCCTCCACGGCCGTCGCATTGTTCGCTAAAACAAACGTTTGCGCCGAAGCCTCCTTCGGTAGAACTTGCGGCTGCGATCCAAGCGTCCACCCTTCGTTAAGCTTGGCCACCACCTGGGGGAATTCACCCGGTGCGAATCTTTCAAGCAACCTTGCTGCTAACAATCGATCGGGTGCAGGCTCCAAAACTGTCGGACCCGATCCGATCATCTCCAACGGATCGCCAAGCACATCGGAAATCACAAGCGTTATCAGATGGCCAGCTTGGCATCGCCTTGCCAAGCCCCCACCCTTGACCTGACTGATCGCCCTGCGAACCGCATTCAATTCCTGAATCCCAGCACCACGGCTCGATAGCCGACGCGTTATCGATACCTTGGTATCTAAGCTCATCGACTCGACCGGTGCACAGAGCAACGCCGATCCTCCCCCACTGAGCAAAAAGATAACCACATCCTCCGAGGTCGCTTGATCGATGCGCTTGAGGATCTCCTGCGTCGCGTCGACTACCTTGGCCGTCGGCTCGTTGACCCCTGCGGGCCTCGCCTCGCAAATCTTTACACCTCCGACACAATAGATGCTCGCACCCCGCACCGCGGGATCCAAATCAACCTGGGCCCGCTTTTTGAGTCCCTCGGGTATCGAGCCTTCGGGAAGATTGATCCAACCGCTGATCCTCGGTGACTCCCCAGTGCCATCGAGCACCTCAAGCAGCCCCTCGAGCATTCCACCTGCGGCTTTGCCAGCCCCGACTACAATCCATCGCTTGGCATGCGATAGATCCCACCGCGTCTGCTGGACCTCAAGCATCCGTCCATCCCATCGGACTGCTTGACGCACCACGCGATCGGCCCGTACCGCATCGACTCCCGCTTGCCAAATCTGCAATGCATCCTGCGTTAGTTGTTCCATGGCCAATCCGAACCCTATCTCCAAGCGTTCCATCGAGAGCAAGTACTTGAACTACTCGACGGCAAGCCGAAACTGACGACTAGCCGAAACTACAGTGGGCTGATCAACAACGAACGAAACTCGACCTCCGAGCCCGGATCATGGCCCTGAAGCATGATCGTTCCGGCTTCGGTACGCAGTCCTTTGCGGGGATTGTCGTTGGGGGCTCGCGTGTCGGTCCATGAAACCACCGGGACCCCTTCGACCCACGTGGCGATCGTTGGCCCGTCGGCCACGATCGTGATATGCACCGGCTTGTCCTCGTCGCTCAAAACCGCCTTGGCGTTTTGACGCCGGAAGATCGAACCGGAACCTGCATCGACGGCCCTGCGGCGATCCTCTTTGAAGCCGTGATGGATCTGGCACTCGTACCCGTTCATGTCTTCGCCGGGAATGCAGCGAAAGAAGATACCCGAGTTGACGTTTTGGGTCAGCGTCAACGCGGTCGCTTGCAGGCAAAAGTTCGCATGGGGCTGCAATAACTCGATGTGGCCACGGCCACCCTTGAGCTTGATCGTGCCCTCGTCGGTAAACGTCGCCTTGATCTCACCTGCTGGCTCGTTCCAATCGCTCTTGTCGGCTTTGGGCAATACGCTGTAACCGATGGGTCGCAAACGGATATTCCGGAACTTGATGGGTCCTTCGCGAAATTGAAGACCGATTTTGCCGACGCTCAAGCCTGTGGTGTCTTTGTAGTCGACCGCTTGCTGCCCATTGACCCAGACTTGGATGTGATCCTGGTCGACCAGCGCATGCAGGGAATGCCACTCTTGAGGCTCCGGTGCAGTGACTTGTTCGGTAACCTTGGATCTGCCGACCAGAGAGCCGCTCGGGAATGGATTGTCTTGCGGGGCGATGTTGATTTCGTAGCAGTCCTTGGCAGGGTCTTTGACCGTTTCGGAGGTTCGGAGGAACAGGCCGCTGTTGGTCTTGTCCTGGACCAGAAACTCTAACTCGATCTCGTAGTCGCTAAAGCGTACATCGCTCAAGAGAAATCCAGACTCTCCTTGCGTCGCTACAATGGCGCCGTCCTGGACCTTCCAGTCAACGTCCGTGGTGGCTTTCCAGCCCAGAAGCGATTGGCCGTCGAAGAGTCGGATCCAGCCCACATCGAGGTCTTCGGTCGAAAGACGAGATTCAAGCAGCGCTTCGACGTTGACGGACTCATCGAGTGGGGCTTCGGCTGGCTTGTCGGATTTCGTCGGCTTGGGGTCCTGCACCCAAGAGGCGCCATGTGCGGCCTGAGGGTTGTAGCCACCGAAGACATAACACATTGCAACACTTGCAGACAACAGCCCTAGCGAGGTTGCCTGGATCAGGGAGCGAATATCTCTAGCCATACTTCAATCTGCGGTTCGGATTCTTGGGTTTTCGGATCGGGGTTCGGCCAACCCAGCACGAGTTCATTGCGCGCTTGGACCGCCGAGGTGATCTCCCAATCATAACCGAAGCGGAAGGAATTCTCAGCACCTGAATCGCTCGTGTGGCTCGATGCCGGTTCCTGAATTGTCGCCGGTTCCTGGCTTGTCGCGAGGATCTGACCGTTGAGCCGGGCTGTTCGCAAGCGACGGTCGCTCTCGATCCGCAATCGCACGACGCTCTGATGGCATAGATTGGTGGGCTTATGAAAAAAACGTTGCCAATCCTTGGAATACTTCCAGCCTCTTGCCAGCGAAATCCGGTGTGGCTCGGGCCGGGTACTCATCCGCACTCTTGCTCCTGCTCATAGAGGGTCCGGCTCGGGAATACCCCCGGACGATCCTCGCTGTACCATCGATCGAGGACGGCTTTCCATTCGTCAAAATTTTTCACTCGGACGAAATGCTCACGAACCTGTAAGCCTTCCGGGTGCGAGGCGGAGTATTTGATTCCGAATTTCCGCATCGGGACCCCGGCACGCTCGGGGCCATAGAGTTCTTCGGCAAGCCGAAAGTGCGCGAGCATCACCTCGCGCTGCTGATGGACGCTCGGAGGAACCGGCATGGGCTTGCCATCGAAGATCGCTCGGGTTTGTTCAAAGATCCACGGATTGCCGATACAGCCTCGCGCAACCGTCACGCCATCGACTCCGGTTTCGAGCATCATGCGCAAACAGTCTTCGGCCGAGAAGAGATCGCCGCTTCCTAGGATGATTTTATCTTTGCCGACGTGCGCTTTGACCTCTTTGAGAAACGACCAACGGCTCGGTCCGATGTAGCGTTGCACGACGGTCCGACCGTGGACGGTGATGGCCGCAATGCCGTATCCAAACGCACCGTCGAGAATCTCGTAGAAGTGATCTCGGCTCTCCTGGGTGTCGTCGATCCCACGACGCATCTTGATCGTCACGGGGATCTCCGGTGGAACGATATCGCGTGTTCTGCGAACAATATCCAAGGCCACTGGCGGTTGGCTCAGGTGAAAGCCGCCTCGGCATCGTCCTAGAACCTTGCGCACCGGACAACCGAAATTGATGTCGATGACGCTAAAGCCCGCTTCGACGAGCTTCTGGGCGCCAAGGGAGAACTGCTCGGGTTCGGCTCCCATCAATTGGCCAGCTACTGGATGCTCTTCGGGGGTGTTGTAAAGAAAATGCTGGGTCTTTTTGCGGTCCTTGAGGCTCACAAGGAACTGGTCGAGCATGACCTCGCAAAGCGAATACGAAGCTCCCATTCTCCGAGCGATCAGGCGCATGGCCCAATCGCTGTAGCCGCTCAAGGCGGCTTGGACTACCGGAAAACCGATCGGAACATTGCCGATCTGTAGCGGGGCAATGCCGTGAATCATGCTGTCGATGCTTCCGAGGAACCAAATTCCGTTGCTAGTAGGTCGGCAGCCTGCCTACCGACACTGTTCCACTCTCCAATGCGTGTTTGTCGTACGAGTTTGAGCGACGGATACCAAGGGCTATCGTCGCGGTCCAAGAGCCATCGCCAATCGGGTGTGAATCCCAATAGTACCAGCGTTGGCCGAGCAAGAGCCCCTGCAAGGTGTGCCATCGAGGTATCGCTCGTGACGATCCAGTCGAGATGAAGCAGGATCGCTGCGGTGTCCATGAACGCTCCACTGCTTCGATCGATCTGCTCGGGGAGTGTGTGGATGGGTGTTGCCCCCTTCCATTGCTTAATCTGCTCGCTTCCTTTACCGAATTGCAAACTGACCAATTGCACATCGTGCAATTGGCTCAAAGGCTCGAGCGACGACAAAGGAAACGAGCGGAACATATCGGCTTGGTGATCGGGATTGCCCTGCCAGACCAAGCCGATGCGTCGCTTGGCTGGGGGGAGAAGTTGATCGAGCTGCCGCTTCCAATACCCGACTAGACTCGCCGGAGGATGTAGATAAGGCACTTGGCCAGGGATATTGCTCAGGTTCGTCCCGAGCATGTCGGCCGCGTCGATCAGCGAACAGTGGTAATCGAACGGCTGGTCGACTTGCCAAGTATTGGGCAACAGGGTGTTGATCCCATCGCAGCCTTGCAGGAGGGCCATCAAAGGAGCTTGCACATGGACGATCGTTCGCGCACCTTGCGACTGAAGGATCTTAGCGTAGCGAATAAAATGAATCGTATCGCCTAGCCCCTGCTCGGCATAAAGCAAAATCGTTTTGCCTTGCAAGTCCTGACCGCTCCATTTGGGTTGCGCATAGCGATGCTGGACCGACTCGGCGCAGTTCCATCGCTGGCGATATTCTCTCCACCCCTCCTCGAAGTTGCCTTGAAGCAGGCCGATGACCCCTAAATTCCGGTGGAGTTCGGCGTCCTGAGGATGCAACCGCATCGCATCGGCGTAGTATTTGAGCGCCAAATCGATCCGTCCGGTCCAAGCATGGAGGGTGCCTCGATTGCGATAGGCATTGAAGTAATCGGGCTTCAAATCGATCGCTTGCTGAAACCGCTGATCGGATTCCTCGATGCGGCCGAGATAGCGAAGGGAATTGCCCAGATTGTTCAGTGCGATCGGAAACGCAGGCTGGAGCCTGAGGGCCCGCTCGTAAGCTGCCACCGCATTGGGGTAATCCCGCTGGTCGTGCAGCGCGATACCCAGAAAACACCATGCATTGGCGTTGCTAGGCTCTTGCTTGAGTATCTCTTCGTAGGTTTGCCTTGCTGCTGCGGGGTTTCCTTGTTGGTGGATCCGCCAAGCAGCAAGGAGTTTTTGCTGGCTATCGGGTATTCGATTCGAGGGCATTCGATTCAAGGGCATTCGATTCAAGGGCATTCGATTCAAGGGTCGGGTTTCCGACGGAAGGTACACTCGTCGTTTGGCTAGGTTCGGCTTTGGATCGCGCTGGGGCTCGATCGAAATACGCCAGCATCGCCGGCAGCAAGAACATATCACACAACAGGGCAGTGACCAAGGTGATCACCCCGAGGGACGCAAAGACCCGGTGGTCCCGAGTGTCGGAGGTCAAGACCGAGCTAAAGCCAGCCACCAAGACGATCGTTGTCATCATCATCCCGGTACCGACCTCCCGGAACGAACGCTTGATCACCTCGGCATGCGTCCCGCCATGCTTGAACTCTTCGAGATAACGGGACATGAAGTGAATCGTATCGTCGACGGCAATCCCCAAACAAATCGTAAAGCAGCAAACGCTCACGACCTCCAGCGGCTGCTTGGTCATGACCATATAAGCCGCCGAAGCAAGCAGCGGCAGGATGTTCGGAATGATCGCGATGAGCCCGAGTCGCAGCGAACGATAGGCGATCGCCAGAACGCCGAAAATAATCAATGCGGCGCTCCCTAGACTTGCGGTTAGGTCCGTGACGATCGTGTAGAGATTTCGCCATCGCCAAATCGCTTCGCCTTGCATCTCCATCGTGAGCCCAGGATTCTTGGCAACGATATCTTGCAAGGCTCGATCGATCCGCTCATAGGTCGGCTTGTAGGTCGCCGTACCGAGGTCTTTGCATCGGTAAGTCACCGTCGCACTGGATTGCTCTTCGTTGAAGAGTCGTTGGCGAAGCGGTGGCGGCAAAAGCTCGGCCATCGAGAGCTTGTCCAAAACATTCCCCTCCCCAGGCAACGCGTTTAGCAAGGTGACCAAGGATAAGGGGTGACCGATCAATGGCTCTTTTTTCAGGATCGATTCGACTTGCTCGATCGCTAAAGCGGCCTGCGAAAGGCTCAGTTGCTGCGGATCCCATTTGACATCGATCATGCATACATCCAAACCCTCCATCGCTTGGTCCAAATGCTCCAAGGACACCTGGGCATCGCTCCCGGTCGGAAAAGCACTGGACTTGCGATCGTCAGGTCGAAGCGCCAGAGCGACGATCCCTAGTCCGACGGTCAGCAAGATTGAAAAATAACTCATCATCCGCCTACGACTTATAATCCAATCGATCGTCGGCTCGATCCTCTCGACGACATGATGCAACAGATCGCGCTCCGAACCGTTGTTCAGGCGTTTGCTCCATGGTGTCATGCTGATCAAGGGGATAACCAGCATCACGGAAATCCACGTCGCAGTCACCCCTAGAACACAGGACCAACCAAACTCGCGGACCACTTGGTGGTTTGCCCAAGCCAGCGATCCCATGCCGATGGCGGTCGTCAGCGAAGTGAGAAAACAGGCCAGCCCGACGAGTTCCAGCGTCCGTTTGCACGCAACGCGTGCAGGCATCCCCTCGCGCATGCACTTGCGGATGTGGATCATGATATGCACCCCATCGGTGAATCCAACGAGGCTCAGAAGAACTGGCAAAATTACAAAACTAAATGGGTTTTCCTGTAGGTTAAAGTACCTGAGAAATCCCAATGTCCAAAAGACTCCAATCACCGGCGCTGCGGCGACGACCAATACGACCGACAGGCCCCGAAAAAGGATCACTGCCATCAACAAGATCATGCTATAAGCGATGGCTTGGTATCGGATCTCGTTACTGCGGTTGTTCTTGATCAGTACCATCCGCAGCGGAACATTCCCGGTGACGTGAAACTCCATCGGCACACTCGGATGCTCTTTGGCGACTTGTCGAGCCGCAGCCAGAATCGGTTCGGTGCACTGGGCGTTCTCCTGGATGTAAAGCCAATCGTATTGGATCTCGACAAGCGCCGTTTGGGCGTCGCTCGAAAGCATCTGACCGACGACCAAAGGATGCGAGGTGGCTTTTTTCTTGGCCACGTCGAACCGCTGCTGCGAGGCATTGGCTCGCGGAAGGATCGGTTCGCTCAACCCGAAGATATTTAACGGGGGGGCTTGGTCAAGCGATCGGACCGAAGCGACCTGGTCGAGCCTCTCGACCCGGTCGACCACGTCGCGGAAAGCTTGGGAGCCCTCTGGAGTAAAGATCGTCGGCGACTTGACGACCAAGACCGCTTCGGCCCGCCCGCCGGATCCCGAAAAACTACCTCGTCGTCCGAATCGCCTCTGTACAGTGGCATTGGCCGAATTGCCTTTATTTGGCTGGAGCGAACTTTCGCTCGAAACCGCTTCGGTCTTCTCGACGCTCGGATTCCATCGAGCCTGCAGTCGCTGCGGCCAATCCGGATCGAGGTAGCCACCGATAGCCAAGGCGGTCATAAGGATCATCAGCCCTAGGCACCAATAAGGATGGTCGATGACCGATGCAAAAAGCTTGCCCGTCCAACTGACGCCAGTAGGCTCCGAGCCGTTGGGTTCGTAAGATTCGGAGGAATGGTCTGAGCCGCCGTGATGCAACATGAATTACCGACCGCCCTGCTGCTGGCTCGATCCGCGTCGGCCTGCGCTGCTTCGACCCGCTTGGATCAACTCCTCTCGGCTGATCTGCCGATCGTTGTCGCGATCGATCCGAGAGAAACCAAAATCGCGAAGGACTTTCGGGGATTCCTCCCATCCGATGATGCCGTCTGCATTGGTGTCCCACTTGGCAAGGTAATCGTCGGCGTACTCGGTTGCTGCCGAATCGGCGGTTTCTTCAGCCGTTGACATCCCAACACTGGGCGGCTGGCCCTGTGCTTGGGTGCTCCGAGCGGCGATACTTCTGGCCGAGTTGTTTTGCGATGCGGGGAGACCCGGCGGCGTTCGTGGGCGGGCGACCTCAAAAAACGCGACGGCCATTTCCTCCCAAGTCTGATCGCCCCACATGATGAACTCACCGGGTGAGGGGTTGGTGGGGTTGGCATCCGAGTTGTCGAACGAGGCGGTGAATTCGAGTGTATCGATATCGGCAAGCGGAATCCGCTCGGTCCATTCGTAAGTATGTTGCCAATTGAAGTCATAGCGAGGGACCTTCAGGAGTATCTCCGTGCCCTCGGCCCGGCGGGCGCGGAGCTCAAAAGCCTTACCCCGCACGTGCATATGCGGCGATACGGCTAGCAACTCTCCGTCCTTAGGGAAACGAGGAACCCGCGCCGTGACTTGATGATCGCTCGCCCCGGGTGGGATTTCAAAGTCCTGGTCGATCCCAAGGACGGTATAGACCTCATGGCTGACGTTCGGCTCATCGACAAAGGTCAAACCGATTTTCGATAGATCGCTTGTGGCTCGGCCATTGGGCGTATAGTGCATCTGGAATACGAACTTCGAGCCTGCAGGAATCTTTCTGGCATAGCCTGGTGGAAATCGCGTGGCCATCTGGCCGGGCACATAAGCCGTCAGCCACCCGATCCCGATAAACTCCATGTCGTCCGGAGGTCGAATAAAGACGATCGCATGGTGCACCACCGATGGATCCCCAGGGATGACTTGGGCCGCCGAAACCCACCGGTCCTCGGTGATCTTCGGATCGACGACAAAGTACTGATAATCGACGGTCCCCGAGGCTGGAATCTTGTAGCCATTGGTGCTCATCGGAACGATCAGGTCCGGATCGCGCTCGAATCGCCAAGGGCTTTCTGAAACGCGCGATGTTGCGGGCTTGCTCACATCGCTGAGCTTGCTGACTTCGCCGAGCTTGCTGAGGTCACCCAGGGGAGTACCCTGGCGAACCCACTGGCGAACGGTTTCAATTTCCTGGCGCGAGATCGAACGGGTGTTCTTGAAAAGACCGTGCGCCGGGTCAGCGTGCCAAGGTGGCATGCGCCCAGTATCGATCGTCTCGAGGATCATCTCCGACCATCCTTGGAGCTCGGCCGTATCGTTGATGTCAAACGGCCCGATCTCGCCTGCTCGGTGGCATTCGGTGCAGTGTTTCTTGAAGATCGCCGCGACCGAGTCGGCATAGGTCACCGAAGCGGTCTCGGGTTGGTCGCTCGAGGAGGGCTTGCGCACATAAGCGATCTTGCAACCGACCGGCTCGGTCATTGAGATCTCCGGAGTCTTGCCTGCCAAGACGGATTCCAAGGCGTTTGCAAGATCCTCGCGGGTGGTTTTCGAGCGGGTGATTCCCGGTGCGTATTGATCGTCGACGCGACCTCGATAAACGACTTGGTCTTGCGGATTGACCACGATGACCTCGGCAGTGCGGGTGACCTTCCAGGTCTGAGCATGGGTCTGCTCGGTGTCCTTGAGAATCGGGAATTGGATCTTCATCTCTTGGGCGAACTGCTCGATGTCTGCGACGCTATCCTGGGGGTTGCTCATGACACCGACCCACTCGATTCCACGCGACGCAAAGCGCTCGCGGAGCTCCCCGAGCCTCCTTGCATAGAGCTTGGCCACTGGGCAGTCGCAACCCAAAAATGCATAGACCCGCAGCTTCGAATCGGGATTCCAAGCGATGGGGATCTTGTCGACGGAGATCGTCTCCGGGGGTGCGGCCAAGGCCCGCGACGTGGGGTTTTCGATGGAGCCCCCGAACGTGCAAATCGCAAAGGCCATCGCGAAAAACTTGCCTGTCCAAGCCGCTGAGGGACGAAGAGAATCCCGCATCGGAGGACCGAAAACAGAATCTCGAACCGTCGGCGGGTAGTGCGTAGAGAGTCTCATACGGGGCTTGTCCAGGAAAATGCCGTAGTGGAGGTGTTTTAATACTCCTGTTTTATAGGAGAACCGGGGCAAACGGCAACTGTAGAAACCGATGAAGAAAGGGTAATCCCAATGTTTTTGGGTTTGAGGTCTACTTTCGGGGATCTGGCGATGCACGATCGGAAGATTAGATCCGTTTGAACATTTTATCGAGCTGTTCTTTAGAGAAGAAAAGAGCCGTAGGGCGACCATGTGGGCAGTACTGTGTGTCGTGATAAAGATGTCGCTGCTCGAGCAATGCCGATATCTCTGGATCGCTTAAGCGATCCCCGGCCTTGATCGCTGCCTTGCACGCCATCATGTTCATCATCTCATCGAGGACATCCTGCGCGTTGACTTTTTTGCCGCCGGACATCAAGGCTTCGAGCACCGTCCTGAGCATCTCTTCGGGGGCACGCTTCGAGAGTATCGATGGGTAGGCGCTGAGCAGGACGGTATCGCCACCGAACGACTCGATTTCAAAGCCGATCTCGGCGAGCATCGCCTTCGACTCGATCGCCATGGCTGCCTCCGACGAGGTCAACTGGACCGTCGCAGGCATGAGCATCCGTTGACGATCCAACGACCTTGAGAGCACCTTGGTCTTGATTTGCTCGAATAAGATCCGCTCGTGCAATGCGTGCTGATCGATGATCACCATCCCGGCTTCGTCTTGGGTGACCAAGTACCGGTTGTGGATCTGGAAACCGATCGCTGGGGTCGATCCGAACCACTCGTGCGATCCGTCGGACCGGTTCGAAAGGCCAACCGAGGGGCCTTCGAATGGCATGCTCGATGCAGATCCCTCGGGCACTCGATCCGCCAACGACGATGAGGGAACTTGGGAGTCGCTCAGAGGGATCGCCGATGCGCTACCCGGCAATGAAACTCCAGGCAATGACCCGCCCGGCAATGGATTCCCACTGCGGTAGGCCCCACCCGTGGGAAAGCCTGCCGTGGGAAAACCTGCAGGGGAAAAGCCTGCGGTTGAAAGGCCAGCATTGGGGAATGGCTGAAAGCTCGGCACGTTTTGCTGGGACCGAGCCCAATCCATCAAAGACGTATTGGATTCGAGTTCGACGGTTCGATTCCCAATGGCTTGACTCCCAATGGCTTGACCCTGCGTCGGGCTCCCTGCTGAATTCGGATCCCCTGCGTTGGGGGCTTTGGCAACCAGGTTCGAGGTGAGGAATCGGTGACGGATGGTATGGAGCAATCGGCTGTAAATCGCTCCGCTGTCTTCAAAGCGAACTTCGACCTTCGTCGGATGCACATTGACGTCGACCGTTTTCGGATCGATCTGCATCTGCAAAAAACAGATCGGCAAACGACCGACCATCAACAACCCTCGGTAGGCTTCCGAAAGCGCATGCTGCAAGGCTCGATCGCGGATGTAGCGACCGTTGAGGAACAGATACTGCATGCGGTTGTTGCTGCGCGAGACGCTCGGATCGGCGACATAGCCGCGTACCTTGACCTTCTCATCTTCATGCTCGACGCAGATCAAAGCGTCGGCGATCTCATCTCCAAAAAAAGCGCGGATCCGTTCCGACCATCGATTCGTCGGAGGCAAATCGTACTGGACCCGTTCGTTGCTGCTCAATATCATGTGCACGCTGGGAAAGGCCAAGGCGATCCGCGTGAAGGCTTCTACCACATGGCCCATTTCCGTCGAAGGTGTCTTCATGAATTTGCGACGGACCGGCGTGTTGAAAAACAGATGCCGCACTTCGATCGTCGTGCCGACATTCATCGCACAAGGCTTAATCGCCTCGCGATCCGATCCTTGGGCCCGCAGTTCATAGCCGCTGTCGCTCGATGCAACCCGGCTTCGAAGCGTCATGTGGCTGATCTCGGCAATCGAGGCCAAAGCCTCGCCGCGGAATCCAAGCGTCCGCACGTCGAAAAGATCCTCCGAGTCGGCAAGCTTACTCGTCGCGTGCGGTGCTAAGGCCAACTCCAACTGCTCGGGCTCGATGCCGCACCCATTGTCGCTGATTCGCAGCAGCTCAAGGCCTCCGCCCGAGACCATCACCTCGATCAAATTCGAGCCGGCATCGATGCTGTTTTCCAACATCTCTTTGACCACGCTCGCAGGCCGCTCGATCACCTCGCCTGCTGCGATCTTGTTGACCAGACTTACCGGCAATTGACGTATGATTGGCATCCGAGCAGTACTGACTCCCTAAAGTTCTTATCCCTGCATGCAGCGTCTGGGGAATGATCTAAGCTGTGAGTATAAGCCTAGGTTCTTGCCCGGCAACCCAGAAGCCGGGTTTCCGCTGAGGTTCCCTTCGCCAAGCTATCCTCGGAACGAATCGCTATCGGACTAATTTTCAGATATAATGGGGCTCCTCAAGGTCTCAATGCGACCTGCACCCACCCCGCCATCCTTCGTACTGCTAGCGACTCTCTTGAAGCGAACCTAACGCATGCCAATG
Organism: Planctomycetota bacterium; assembly: GCA_026692845.1. Taxonomy (GTDB): domain Bacteria; phylum Planctomycetota; class Planctomycetia; order Pirellulales; family Pirellulaceae; genus JBKCUI01. The sequence continues at coordinate 31,260 of JAPLNM010000116.1, forward strand.
AAATTCTCAGGAAACCCAAGCTCTCGATCCTTTGCTGTCGCCTTTTTTCTCGGGCTGGGAAGTCTCGGTCTGGGAAGTCTCGGGTTAGAGATTGCTAGCAATACGAATGTCGCCCAAGCCCAGGAGGCAACACAGGGGGCAACACAGGAGGCAACGGAGCCTAAGCCTGTGGAACTGAGCAAACTCTACGAGCCTCGCGAGTTTGTCGGCAAGAGCGGCAATCCCCTGAAGTATCGGCTGATCAAACCCGTCGATTACAAGTTCGGGAAAAAGTACCCGCTGGTCCTGTTCCTTCACGGAGCAGGCGAAAGAGGCGACGACAACGCCGCAACCCTAAGGCACGCGGCCAAAGATCTCGCAAATCCACAGACCCGTGCGAAGTACCCGGCCTACGTCGTGATCCCTCAATGCCCGACGGGCAAAAAGTGGTCCGAAGTCGATTGGTCCAAAGAGTCCAGCGAGCTACCTCAAGATCCCAGCGACCCGATGCAGTCGATCAAAGAGCTCATCGATGAGATGGTCGAAAACGCAGGCGTTGATCGGAATCGAATCTACATCACCGGCCTGTCGATGGGCGGCTACGGAACTTGGGATGCGATCGCTCGCTATCCTGGATTCTTCGCCGCTGCGGCTCCGATCTGCGGCGGAGGCGATCCGAAGACCGTCGAGAAATTCAAGTCGCTTCCCATATGGTGCTTCCACGGTGCGAAAGACCCGGTGGTCAAAGTCGTCCGCAGCCGAGAGATGATCGAAGCGCTCCAAAAAGTCGGATCCAACGCCAAGTACACCGAGTATCCAGAAGCTCAGCACGACAGTTGGACTCAGACCTATTCCAACCCGGAACTCTTGGATTGGATGTTCGCCCAACGCCGTGAGAGCAAGTAGCACGCTTCGGTAGGCTTTGGTTCTTCCTCGTAATCTTTAAACAATATGTTGCACCCGAGCTCCCGGCTCTTTCGATTCTCTCGACTTGGTCGTCTCGGTCGATTGTCCGTCATCGCGGTCGTCAACTGCATGCTGGCAAGCTTGCTCCTGGGCCTTACGATCTGCGAGCAGACCTGGGCCCAAGAAACCTCAGCGCCTGAGAACCCAGTAAAGAACGATCCGGCCAAGTGGGTCGACTTCGCCAAGGACATCGCTCCAGTGCTACGTGAGCATTGCCTGAAATGCCATCGAGGCCCACAGCCCAAAGGTGGATTCGATATCACCGACCGCAGTGCACTCCTTGGATACATCACCCCAGGCTCGATCCAGGACAGCTCGCTGTGGAATGATTACCTGACGGCCAAACCGATCGCCCAAGACCCAGAGAGCTTGGTCATGCCACCCGATGGTCCTTTGTCGAAACCCAAACTCGCTCTGCTGAAATTGTGGATCGAAGAAGGGGCCGCTTGGCCCGATGGCGTTTCGATCGACCAAGACGATGCCGCAGCCAGCACGGCACTAGCTCCCAACGCCTCGATGGCACGACGCGTCTTTCTAGCCATCGGATACTTCCACCCGGCCATCGTCCACTTCCCGGTCGCTCTGCTAACGCTCAGCGGTCTATGCATTGCGTTGTCCTGGGTCTTCGGACAAGGCTGCGTGCGATTCGCTTACGCTTGCCTGATCCTCGGTGCGATCGGGGCGCTTGCAGCGTCCGTCATGGGATGGTCCTTCGCCGAAACCCGAGGGCTTATGGGCTGGACCGAAATGATCACCAGCACCGCCAGTGAGCAAGAGTCCAACGAGTTCTTTCATCGATGGCTCGGAACCCTCACGGCCCTTGCGAGCCTCGTTGCCGCCTGGATGGCTTACCGAGCCGGTAAGCCCGATGGAACCCGGCCCGGTTGGGGCTGGAAAACCGCCGCGCTGCTCTTGGCCGCACTGGTAGGACTCGTCGGTCATCAAGGGGGTGAAATGGTCTATGGCGATATCTTTGCCCAAGCCCTCGAGCAGATCAACCGACCTTAAGTTTCTTTTTCTCCCAACACACCATCATGCTAACATGCTAAACAGCCAACTGATCCACCCCGAGATCTCTCGCATCCTGGCCCAAGCCGGTCATCATGCAACGATCCTAATCGCCGACGGAAACTATCCGGCCTCGAGCAAACGCGGACCCCGTTCGGAAGTCATCAGCCTCAATCTCATGCCCGGACTCGTGACCTGCAACCAAGTCCTCCAAGCGATCCTCTCGGCTATACCCGTCGAAGCGATCCGGACCATGCAAACCGAAAAATCAGGACCTTATGCCCTCGAATCCGACCCTCCAGTCTGGATCGACTATCGCAAAACCATGCGCGATGCAGGCCTGCAACTCGATATTCTTCCGGTCGACAAATGGGAATTCTACTCGGCAGTCGCCACCGATGACCACGTCCTGACGGTCCAAACAGGCGATACCCAACGCTACGCAAACATCCTGCTCTCGGTCGGCGTTCGTATGTTCCCCTAATCGATCGACTTCCACACCGATTCCAAAGGCCTACTGCCATGCTCCGAAGGATCCGACGGCTCGCTCTTTGTCTCCCTGCGATGGCTATCGCGTCGTGCGGTTTTTCTGCTTTCGCTCAGGAGTCACCCGCCGATCGTTTTCGGGGCAACCAAGGCTCCGGAGCTTATCGCGAATGCTCGGTTGCGATCCCATGGAAAGACCAAGAGGTCGTCAAGCTCGATCTGCCCGGGATTGGAAACGGCTCGCCGGTCGTCTGGCAAACCACCGCCGAGACCCCGCGAGCCTACCTGCTGTCGGCCTCTGCCTCCGATGCGACGCGCCATGTGATCGCAGTCGATTTGGCGAAAAATACGGTTTTGTGGGACAAGTCCTACACGTCGACGATGCATCGCTTGCACCAGTTTACCACCTACGCCTCATCGACCCCGGCGGTCGATTCAAACGGTGTCTACATCGCCTGGGGGGAACCCGAACACGTCTATGTCAAACACCTGGGGCATGACGGCCAAGAGATCTGGTCTCGCGATTTCGGTAGGTATGTCTCTCAACACGGATTTGCCACCTCCCCGATGCTCCTGGACGGAAAACTTTATCTGCTCGATAGCCAGGACGCTGAGGAACTCGAAGCAGGAGTCGAGCCTGGGCAAGACCGCATGTTGGCATTGGATGCCAAAACCGGTCAAACGGTATGGGAACGCAAACTGCCGACCAAACGGGTTTGCTATGGGTTACCCAATGTTCGAACACTGCCCGACGGGTCCAAAGAACTCGTCTGCGCGACGACCGCCCTGGGAATCTTCGGGCTCGATCCGAGCACCGGAGAGATCAAGTGGAATCACGATTGCTTCAAGCAACGGATCTGCGCGTCGACCTTGCTTGTCGGACCCCTGGCAATCGCCTCGCACGGCTCTGGAGGAGGAAGGGACAACATGCTTGTAGCCTTTGACATGGATACTCAAGAAGAACGCTTCCGAATCCAACGCGCAGCACCCTATGTGCCTACACCGGTGGCCCAAGGCGGTTTGTTGTTCCTCTGGTCCGATTCCGGGATCGTCTCGTGTGTCAAGCTCGAGGATGGCCAAGTCCTCTGGAGCGAACGCATCGGAGGGAACTTCTTCTCCTCACCGATCCTCCTAGGTGACCGACTTGTAAACGTCTCTGACACCGGCACTGTGACGATCCTGGCTGCGAGCGACAAGTTCCAAAAGCTCGGCTCGATCAGCACCGATGCGACCGTGCGCGCGACGTTGGTCGCTTCCCAAGACACGCTGCTTCTGAGAACCTACGAGCAGCTTTGGATCATCCGCTAACGCATTCTTTGTAGTTGGAACACTGCATGAAAGTCCTGATCGACCAAGAGAAAATAAGCCAAGGGATCAGCCAGCTCGGGAGCCAACTCAATGGCCAGTATGGCCCTGAGCCGATCACCGTCGTGGCCATCATGACCGGCAGCCTCGTGATGCTCGCCGACCTGATCCGCTGTCTTGAAATGCCCCTGCGCATCAGCTTGATCCGCGCCTCGTCCTACCGAGGCACGATGTCGGCCGGTGACTTGCATGTCGAAGAAATTGAGCGGCTCGATATCCAGGACCGAGACGTGCTGCTGATCGATGATATCTTCGACACAGGAAAAACCTTGCTCGAAGTCTCCGAGCGATTGAAGATGCTCAAGCCTAGATCCCTCAAGACCGCCGTATTTCTCAACAAACAAGGGACGAGTCTGGTGCAGCTCAAGCCCGATCACAGCGTCTTCAATATCCCCAATCAGTTCGTCGTCGGTTACGGTTTAGACTACGATGATTACTATCGAAACCTACCCTATGTAGCGGTTCTGGAACCATCGGATCTTGAGCAACATCGCCAAACCAGCAGATGATCGGGGTTAGCACTTCTCAAACAAGCCCGACGACGCACGACCCGCTGAGGGTACAGGTCGTCGCGCGCAGTTATTGGCCAATCGCCGATGAGCCTAGCCTGCGGCTCATGAACACCCTGGATGCTTGGAACTCCATCGGAATCGTCCCAAAAGTCCTCACCACGCGATGGAATAGCCAATGGCCCGACCAAGCATTCCTGCGGAGTGTCCATGTCGATCGGCTCTTGCCTGCCCAAACCTCCTCCTGGAACGAAAGCCACTTTCAGCGGAACGTCACGAAATGGCTTGTCAAAAACGCAGACTCCTACGATGCGATCTACGTCGATGCGGCCGACCCACTGCTGGCTGCCATCGTCGCGAAAACCAAACCCATAGGTAAGCCGATCCTGGCCCGCTTCTGCCTAGATCAAACCCAAGTCACCAAACCCAGATCCTTGAGCTCCTATCTGCCCTCGGGCCCTCCGATCGCCGACGCGCTTCGCAAATGCAATGCAGTCATCGCCGACCATCGTCGAGCTTACCAAGCCCTCCTGGATATGGGGGTCAGCAAGGAACGCAGTACCTGGATTCCCGATGCGGTATTCGCGCCTGCCGAGCGATCCGAACCCCTGCGGCGCGCGGCCGCACACGCCCTGTTCCAAATCTCCGGCGACTTGGCCATCCCAACCCAAACCGCGCTGATGATGCACTTTGGCGAAACGACCATGAGCCAAATACAAGTCGTACTTCAGTCGGTTTGCGATCTGCTCGAACGCGGAATTCCCGTTCGAATGTGGTTGATTCACCCCGGACCCGATGCACCGAAGATCTACGAATGGCTTAGACTCCGTGGCTGGCATCACGATGTCCTGATCTTCGATGGATTCGATGTCCTCGATGATCTGATTTGCGTCGCGGATCTGGCCATCGTCTCGAATCCCGTTTGCTCTCTCCAATACTCCACACGAATGGTTCTCGAATCGCAACTCCCAATGATCGTGGCGCTCGATCCGGCCGTGTCCGATTGGATGCCCGAGACACCTCTGATGAAATGGTTCTACTCCCGGGAGTCCTTGGGAAATCAACTCGCCGATTTCCTCACACACCGTGAGCAATGGGAGGTCGAAGCCAAGGCCCTGGAGCGACACTACCAACGCCACGAGCCCGCAGCGCATTGGCTCGATCGTTGGCGATGTGTCTTCTCCGATGCGACCCTCGCGAACCTTTCAACCGTCGCTCAAAAGAGGTCTACGTGAGCCAAACGTCCAGACCGATCAAGGTATGCCTGATCATCCCGACGCTCGACCAAGGGGGTGCGGAGAAACAACTCGCCATGCTTGCTTGCGGATTGGATCGCCGATGCTTTGAAACCTCGGTCGTGGTGCTGACCCGAAGCGGACCTCTCGAAGAACAACTTCGAGCCGCCGGTGTGGATGTCCATCTGGTCGGCAAACATGCCACGGCCGATCCATGGGCCTGGATGAAACTCCTGCGAATCCTAAAGCAGATTAAACCCGACATCGTCCACACCTGGATCTTTGCCGCCAATGCTTATGGCCGCTCGGCGGCTCGGTGGGCCAAGGTGCCTGTGGTCGTCGGCTCGGAACGTTCCGTCGACCCCTGGAAAGGGACTTGGCAACTGACCATCGATCGGTACCTCGCCAAACGTACCCAGGGGATCTCCACGAATAGTCCAGGGGTCGTCGATTTCTATCACAGCCATCGCATCGATCGATCGAACTTTACCCTCATCCCGAACGGAATCCCTCCCCGGGATCCAAAGCTTGAAATCTCCCGCGAAGAAGCCTTCGCACGCTTGGGAATCCCGCTCGATCGACGCCTGATCCTCTCGATCGGACGCTTATGGCAACAAAAAGGGTACAAAGATCTGATTTGGTCGGCCGAGATGCTCCGGGTCCTCCGGCACAACGTCAGCTACGCCGTCTTGGGCGATGGACCCGAACGCGTCCGCTTGGAGGAATACCGGGATAATGTGCGAGCCGCCGGGTCCGTCGAACTCCTCGGCCATCGCTCCGATGCGATGCAGATTCTCCCCCATGCGGATCTGCTCTGGAACGGCAGCCTCTACGAAGGCCAATCGAATGTCATCCTCGAAGCCATGCAAGCCGCAGTGCCTGTCATCGCAACGGATATCCCAGGAAACCGCGACCTTATCGAAAACGAAAAAACCGGTATCCTGTTCCAAGTCGGCGATGTCGATCGATTGATGCGGGTCTCGAATCAATTGCTCGATGATACCGACCGACGAAACAATATCATTCAAGCCGCACGCGAACTTGTGTCGCGCGAGCACTCGGCCACAACGATGATCCAACGCCATGAAGACTGGTACCGCAAGTTATTGCAACGATGAAAAATCCCTCTAGCTTTGAATTCGTTCAACTCCGCTGCGCCATCGCTCCAGGCTCGGTGGATATCCCCCAAGCCGTCGAGCAAGCCCTAGGAAATCCCATCGAATTTCCCTCGGTCGACCTGGCGTTGGTCCCAGGGGATCGCGTCGCGATCGCGGTGCACGAAAGTTTGCCTCAACCCGAGCCTGTCGTCATGGCTATCATCGACTGGCTACTGAGCAAACATCCTACAAGCGATCTGGCGATCCGCGTCGTGCTAGCACCCGGAAACGAACCGCTCGCCCAAAGACTCAACGATTGGATAGCTACCCGGTGTCCTCAATCCGAATCGACCTCCGAATCGACCCCCGAACCAACTCATCGGGTGATGTGCCACGATCCAGAGGATCAGCAAAACCTTGAGTACATTGCCGCTACCATGCAATCCGAAGGAATCTACCTGCACCGCGAGCTGGTCGACGCCGATTTCGTGATCCCCGTCTACCGTTGGCTCGAAACCAAAGACCCGAGAGGGCATGATCCCTACGTCGTGCTACCGGCCTTCGGGGATCGCGCCACCCAAGCCCGCTACGCCAAGAACTGGCTCAAGCAACAAGACCCCGCACCCCCAACTTCCAAAAAAGCCTCCGAGTCCGGTTGGCTAGCAGGTATCCAATACGCCATCGCCGCTGTGGCCAACCAAGAAGGACGCATCGCAATGCTCGTCGGCGGTGCTCCCGAATCGGTCGATCAAGCATGCGCCAACGCGGTCCACTTTGGCTCCAGTCCAAAGGAAGCGACCAGCCAACAAGGCTTCGAACTGGTCGTCGTCCAACTGGTCGATCCGTCAAGCGTCCCGAGTTGGTCGCAAGTCGCCAGCGCCGCTTGGAGCGCCCAGCGTTGGCTAAGCCCAGCCGGTCGCATCGTCGTCGTCGCGTCGAATCTGACCGAGGTAAGTCCAGGGATCGGTGCACTAGCCTCCGACGAACCCGACGAGGAACTTCTACAATTGCTCCTTACAAGCTCCCTGCAGGATGCCAATGCCGCGGCGGTCCTGCGTGATATCCAGTCGCGCCGAAGTGTCTATGTGCAGTCCCAAGTCGACCCAGAACTCCTCGAGTCGCTCGGGTTCGCATCGATCCGAGACCCAAGCGAACTCGAACGCTTGATGCAAAAATCCAAGCGTGTCGGTGTCATGGAATACTGATCGTACGCACGGTCTGCTAATCAGTTTGCTAATCGGTTTGCTAATCAATAGAATTCGCAAGGTAATTCATCATGGATATCGACCTGGATATCGACGGGCTGAATCGCAAGTACGGGCTCGAAAATGACCTCGTCTTTGATCTTCACCCAAACGGTTTGGTGAGGGCCAACGTGCAAACCAACCAATGCGCCGGGGAGTTTTTCTTGCAAGGCGCCCACGTGACACGCTACCAACCCGCTAGCCAGACCCATCCGGTTTTATTCATGAGCCAGCAAGCTCTCTACATACCCGGCAAGGCGCTTCGGGGGGGGATCCCCATCTGTTTTCCGTGGTTCAATAGCCACCCGAGCGACCCTAGTCTGCCTGCCCACGGCTGGGCGCGAACCTCGGTCTGGAATTTGGTGCAAACCCAAAAGGTCGACGGGCAAATCGAGGTGGCCCTAGGGCTTGCCAAAGACGGTTTCGATTTGATCTATCGAATCTCCATGGGCGAGACGCTCAAGGTCGCCTTGGAGGTTCGAAATGCAGCAGATGTGCCTTTGGACTACGAGATCGCCCTGCACACGTACCTTAGCCTCGGAAGCATCGAGAACGTTTCGATCGCTGGTGATTTGGAGAATTGCGAGCATTATGACCAATTGACCCAAAAGCTTCATGAGCCGGAAAAACAGAGGATTCGTTTTGTCCAAGAAACCGATCGGATCTATTATGGTCAAGCCTCACGAATCGTACTTGATGATCCCGCTTGGCAGCGTTCGATCCAGATCGACTCGTTGGGATCCCAAGCCACGGTGGTATGGAATCCGTGGATCGATAAATCCAAACGCATGGCCGATTTCGGGGATCTTGAGTATCTGCAGATGTGCTGTATCGAGACGGCGAACGTTCGCCAAAAGTCCGTTCGCCTAGCACCCGGTCAAACCCATACGACGACCGCAGAATTCCAAGTCCAAAATACGGTAACCACCAATATACGGTAACCACGGACCACACGGAAAAAAAGAAGGCTTTCATTCCGTGTGTTCCGTGTGTTCCGTGGTTCGATTCTTAGCTACTAGTTACTCCGGGCAGTCCCAGGTATTTTGGCTCGTTGAGCACGGCTGGATCTGCCTTGCTAAGGGGTGTCAAGGTGCGAAATTTTCCATCGGTTCATGGGCGTCGAAAGAGATTGCATTGGCAAAAATTTCTCAGAATTGCTATTCGTCGGCTAAGCTTATTCGGATAGGATCCAAGGGATGCACCGGCTTATAGCGATTTTGCTGATTCCATTCTTTGTTGTGGGCAATTGCCTTGCTCACGCTCATGGGTCTGGTGCGCATGGATCGACAAGCCAGGGGCGAGCCCATATCCACGTCGCAAGTGCTACACAGCACAAGCATAGCCATGAATCTCATGGGCACTCGCATCACGATCACGATCACGGGCACGGGCACGGGCACGGGCATCGTCACGGCCAAGAGCATTCCAGTGACGATTCCAAGCCCGCACCGGTAGAAAAACCAGTCGATCACGAATCAGACGCCGTCTACGTAACAGGTGCAGATTTCATGGTCACCAACTCCGATCGCCTATCGATCGAAGTTGGTTCGCGCACTTTTGGCGAAACATTTGAAAGCTATTCCTCAGGGAATCGGCTACCTTCGAGGCGCGTTCATCCCCCACTGGATACCACCACGGAGCTACCGCTCTATTTGCTCCATGCTGCGCTAAGGCTTTGATCTGTCTCGACGGATTTTTTCCATCGACGCGTTTTCTTCTTTCAAGCCTTCACCTGCTGCTCAGCTCCTTCAAGTGGTTACTTGACGCAGTGCAGCTTCATTCAATGAAGTTCCGCCAATCATGCGTTTCCAAAGAGTGTTTGCATCAACGTGCGCCCTTTTGATACTGTTTCTATCTCAATCGATCGGTTGTAGTTCGCGAGAATCTGCCAAAGGACCTGCCTCTGAGTCCCACCAAGAGGCTGCGGGGAAATCCGAAATGCAGATCCTCGAGATAGGGGAGAAGGCAAGAAAGAACTTGAACTTAGTGGTCAAGTCAGTTCGACCGACCGACTATTGGCGAACGCTCACGATTCCTGGGGTCGTTGCCGACCGACCTGGAGTTTCCGATCGAGGCGTAACCTCACCGGCCGTTGGCGTGGTCGCCGAGATTCATGCATTTCCGGGCGATACGGTCAAGCCTGGGCAACGTTTGGTAACGCTGCGTCTGTTTAGCGAATACTTGCAAGCCACACAAACACAGCTCTTCAAAGCATCACAGGAATTAAAGTTTGTCCAGGAACAAATCGAACGGTTCAACGCAGTGGCCAGTTCCGGTGCGGTTTCAGGTTCGCGATTCATCGAACAACGCAATGAACTCCAGCGACAACAGACGTTGATTCAGGCCTCCAAGCAAGAGCTTCTCAATCGTGGCTTGACCCCCGACCAGATTGCCATGGTTACCGATGGTGCGTTTATCTCGACGATCGAGGTTCATGCACCTCCACCTCGCGCCCATGAGACGGTGCTCGATGGGCTAGTAAAGCCTGAGACTCAAACCGTTGGATTCGAATCAGCCGGCGACATTGGTTATGAATTGCATTCGCTGGGCGTGGAGCTTGGGCAAACCGTTCAAGCAGGAGACTTGCTTGCCAACCTGTCCAATCACCAGTCGTTATTCGTCATTGGTCATGCATTCAAACGTGAAGCGGGTCTACTCGAACAAGCAGCCGAAAACAAAGTCCCACTGGGACTTGAGTTCGCCGAGGACTCCAATGAAATGTGGCCGGCTATCGATCAGCAATTCCAAATTCGCCATCTCTCAAACACCATCGATACAGCCACGCGAACCTTCGACTTCTTCGTGCCGCTGATCAACCAATCGCGGACTTACCAGAAAGACGACATGACCTTCTTGGTGTGGCGGTTTCGACCTGGACAACGCACGCGAATTGAAGTGCCTGTTGAGAAGTTTGCCAATGTCTATGTAATGCCTTCCGAAGCCGTGGTACGCGAGGGAGCAGACGCCTACGTTTATCGGCAAAACGGCGACTTGTTTAATCAAATACCCGTTCACATTCTTCATGAAGATCGTACGAACGTAGTTTTAGCGAACGATCAAAGCATCACCCCTGGAACATTTCTAGCTCAGAACGCAGCCGCGTCGCTGCGTCGAGTACTCAAGGCTCAATCGGCGAGCGGCCAGCAACCAGGTCTTCACGTTCACGCGGACGGCACAGTCCACGCGGCCCACTAAGGAGAACTGAAATGCTCGATTCGATCATCCGATTGTCGTTGCGCTACCGATCGCTGGTGCTCCTGTGCTGTCTGGTGGTGCTCGTCTATGGATCGTATTTGACAACTACGATGTCTATCGACGTTTTTCCAGACTTAGATCGGCCGCGAGTCGTTATTATCACCGAAGCTCAGGGCCTTGCCACAGAGGAGGTCGAAACACTGGTGACGCAGCCGATCGAGATCGCATTGATGGGGGCCAATGGCGTCCAAGCAGTCCGCAGCCAAACAACCGCCGGCCTGAATGTTTTGTATGTCGAATTCGGTTGGTCAACCGATATACGCGCCGCGCGTCAAACGGTCAGCGAACGCTTGATAACGCTCGAGGGGATCCTGCCTCAGGGTGTCGTACCTCAAATGACTCCGCCTTCGTCCATTATGGGGCAGATCGTTGTCGCTGGTATCTATCGACAGGCTGGTCCGACCGGAGGAAGGCTCGCTGCCATCGGACAAACCAAGTGGATGGCCGAGTTGCTCATAGGCGATGGCGAGCCATCGATGAAGCTGTGGCGCGTCGTTGATCGCCGTAAACCTAAATCTTGGGAAATGGTCCCCTTCGAATTTGTGGAACCCCTTGTCCATCTAGGTGACGACCCGCGTCGGCGTTATCACGCCACGGTCAAGGTCGCCTCGGGTATTCACGAGATTCAATTTGAAACAGAAGCCAAGCAATTGCTTGAGCTACGGACCATTGCCGACTGGGTGATTCGTCCACGACTGTTAAAAGTCAACGGGGTCGCCGAGGTATTTATGCAAGGCGGTGATCGCAAGCAGTACCAAGTACTACTCGATCCAACGGCTCTGCTTGAGTACGACGTGACGGTACAGGACGTTGAGCGAGCACTTAGCGAAAGCAATATCAACGCCAGCGGTGGCTTTGCCATCAAAGGTGAGTCCGAGCGACCGATCCGCATTCTCGGGAGGCTCGGAACGGGTGGTCGCAGTGTGATCGACGAGTTACTCAAGGTCCCAGTGGCCAAGTCTTCGAAACGAAGCATCCTGCTTGAACAAGTTGCGTCGGTAATCGAAGGCCCCGAACTCAAGCGCGGAGATGGTAGCGTCAACGGTAGAAGCGGAATTGTCTTTACTGTGGTCAAGCAGCCCCATATCGACACCCGTAAGTTGACCGATAATGCGGCCACCGCTTTCTCAGAAGTAGAAGCCTCATTGCCAGCGGACATCGTCATCAATTCGGAACTTTTCCGACTGAAGAACTTCATCGATCGCGGAGTATTCAATGTCGCTGAGGCGTTGGCCATAGGTGCAACGCTGGTGGTCATCGTCCTGTTCCTGTTCTTGCTCAATTTCCGAACCACCTTCATCACGCTCACCGCGATTCCCATGGCGTTGGTGATGACTACGCTGGTCTTTCGCTTTATCGGATGGATCAGCGGCAGCGAGTTGTCGATCAATGTCATGACGCTTGGCGGAATCGCAGTCGCGATGGGCGAGCTGGTCGATGATGCGATTGTCGATGTCGAAAACATCTTTCGCCGATTAAAAGAGAACCATCAACGCGAGCAACCACTCCCTGCCCTCGAAGTCGTTTACCTAGCGAGCAAAGAAATTCGCAGTTCGATCTTCTTTGGTACCGTGGTGGTCATCCTTGTCTTCCTGCCGCTGTTTGCTTTGTCGGGTGTTGAAGGGCGGCTGTTTACGCCACTGGGCTTTGCCTACATCGTCTCTATTCTTTCATCGTTTGTGGTTTCACTGACGGTTACACCCGTATTGTCGTACTACTTGTTGCCGACTTCGAAAGCGACTCATGGAGAACATGATGGATTGGTGCTGCGGGCACTCAAGTGGCTCGTGCGTCCGTTGATTCAATTCAGCATGAGGTTTCCTTCTGTCTTGGTCATCGCGACTTGGTTGATTGTGGCTGTAGCAGCTTGGCAAGTCGCTCAGCTTGGTCGCAACTTCCTGCCGGCTTTCGACGAAGGTAGCGTTCAGGTGAACGTAACGCTTCCCCCTGGTTCATCGCTGCAAGCCTCGAATCAAGTTTCTGCGAGTATCGATGGCGTTTTCCAGTCGATGCAAAAAAGCGTAGCGAATCCTGACGGGGCGATACTGAACTTCGTGCGTCGCACGGGACGAGCGCAGATGGACGAACATGCTTCGCCGGTCAACCTCGGTGAGTACATTCTCAGCATGAATCCAGACGCTGCGCACAATCGCGAAAAGATGATTGCAGATTTGCGAGGGCGGATTGGCAAGGAAGTCCCCGGAGTCGATATCGAAGTCGAACAGCCCCTAGCGCACTTGATCAGCCATATGGTGTCCGGGGTTTACGCACAAATTGCGATCAAGATCCATGGCGACGACCTAGACACGTTGCTAACGCTCGCGGAGAAAGTCAAGTCGTCCATCTCGGACGTCGCTGGCCTGACTCCGCCTATCGTCGAACCCATTCAAATGACGCCTGAATTGCACATTCAGCTACGCGGCGATGACTTGGCGATGCACGGCCTGACAAGACAGTATGTCGCTTCCGTGCTTCAAACAGCGCTTCAGGGCCAAGTGGTTTCTGAAGTCCTCGAAGGCCAGCGCAGGTTCGATTTACTGGTCAGACTTGAGGAAGCACACCGCACCGACTACGCGAACTTAGGGCGATTACGCATTGATCTACCGCACCAAGAAGGTCAGTCGGAACGCGGTCAGATCGAACTGCGGGATGTCGCGACGATCTACGAAGGAGTTGGTCCTAACTCGGTAAATCGTGAGAACGCCCGCCGCCGCATCGTCATACGCTGCAACACGGAAGGACGCGACTTGGCCAGCGCCGTTGCCGAGATCCAACAACGCGTCAATGCGCAAGCTACCATGCCCGTCGGCTACTACGTCGAGTATGGCGGGCAGTTCGAAAGCCAGCAGAACGCAACTCGATTGATCATGATTTTAGCGGGACTCTCCGTAGTTGCCATGTTCGGTGTCTTGATGATCCTGTTCCCATCGGTTCGGATCGTTATGCAAATACTCAATGCGTTGCCAACGGCCTTCATCGGCGGCGTTTTTGCATTGGTGATCACCCAACAGACGCTGACCGTGGCAAGTCTGGTGGGCTTTATATCGCTCGGCGGTATCGCCGTTCGCAATGGTATTTTGCTGGTCACCCACTACTTTCACCTTATGAAAGAAGAAGGGGAAGTTTTCTCGCAGGCAATGATCTTGCGGGGCAGCCTTGAGAGACTCGCACCGGTGTTGATGACGGCGCTGACTGCCGGCATCGGTTTGATTCCGCTGGTCATTGGTGGACAGGAACCTGGGCGAGAAATTCTCTACCCGGTTGCAACGGTCATTCTTGGCGGGCTAATGACTTCGACGTTTTGTGAATTCTTGATTCACCCCGGTTTGTTTTGGAAATTCAGCGGTCAGGACGCCAAGCGATTGGTGGACGCTGATAAGTCACCTTCAATTTGAGGATGTTTATGATGAAGCGTTTTGGAATTGCATTGGCATGGGTAGCGATCATCGGTTTCGTGGGTTGCAGCAAACCATCCGAACCAACAGCCACAATATCGACCAAGGCCGCCGACGACCACGGGCATGACCATGGTTCCGAGGGTCATGAGCACGGCGTTGGTCCACACCAAGGCACTGTTGCCGACTGGGGAGGAGGTAAGTATCACGTCGAGTTCACAGTAGACCACGATAAGCAACAAGCGACCGTCTATGTTTTTGGCAGCGATGAGAAGACTCCTGTACCGATCGATACAGAATCTATCGAATTGAGTATCGGTTCACCCGAGATGCAGGTTGTACTCAAAGCATCACCGCAAGAAAGCGATCCTTCAGGAAAGGCCTCGCGATTTATTGGAACGCATGAGAAACTCGGTGTGGTCCAAGAGTACGCCGGTACGATCACCGGAGTCATCGAGGGAACGCCCTTTTCAGGCGACTTCAAGGAAGAAGTCCACGGCGAGCATGCACACTAGGATTTCGCACGCGATTTAAGCCTCAAGCCTCAAGCTAGTATCTGGTCGATCACAGTACCGTGAGGCCGCCAATACAGCGATGGGTTGGAAGAACTCGAACCTACGGACCGAGTTGACGCGGTTCTTTCGACGCGCCGGCGTTTCCAGTTGGCCACGATTGTTCCATTCTGTAAAGCTTCAAAGAGGGGCGGCCAGCAGACAAAGGGAACTCCCGTGGGATAGGCTTCCAGCCAATAGTGTTCGGCACTGTTTTTGCCTTGTCGTCGGACGCGAGATTGGCTGCATGTTTGCCGGCTGATTTTGCATCAAGAATTTGGCATGTAGCCAAGCCGGTGATGCTCGATGTGCTAGTACACTACGAAAACGGCTCGCAGTGATTGCTGGAGGCACGCACAATGCCCTAATTCGTTACCTCGGCACGCAGTATCCCTATGCTACCTTGTCGGGGAGCTTTTTGATGTGCTCCTCAAGCTCTTCTCGTGTGGCCCAGCCTA
>JAPLNM010000117.1 GCA_026692845.1 Planctomycetota bacterium
ACGCAGCGTCCTGGCGGGCTTGTTTAAATCGCCCAACCGCTGGCGCTGGTTGGCTCACACGTGAGCCGTCTAGGCGCTAGCCGCGGGCGATGGCTATAAACCCCGCACCGAATCGATGGAACTGCACCGATGGAAATCGCTCGCCTGCTAGGGCCCAAACGCAGCGTCCTGGCGGGCTCGGTTAAATCGCCCAACCGCCAGCGCTCGTTGGCTCACAAGTGAGCCAATTCACACCCAAATGAAGGGGGTGTTTTATCAAATTTCTGGTACGATAATGAGATAGATTCGGGCCCGAAACGCGATTAGCCTGTTGGTGCTTTTACTCCTCTTGTACAGTCGATAGCCATGAACCGATTCGAAGTCATCGATCGCCGAAGCATGCTCGTGGCCTCGGCTAGCCTCCTTGCCGGTCTGCCCCTTGGGGCACCGCAACTTCTCGGCTCGCCTGGACCGGAACCGAAGGTTCAAGCAGGCCAAGCCAAATCGGTGATCCTGTTTTTCCTCTGTGGCGGGGCCTCCCATATCGACACCTGGGATATGAAACCCGAGGCACCGGCCGAATACCGCGGTCCATTTGCGTCCATCCCTACGACGGCTCCAGATATTCGTCTTTGCGAACATTTACCAAAGCTCGCCAAGCAAGCGCATCAGCTTGCGATCGTTCGGTCGGTAGGGGCAAGCGTCAGCACCAACGACCATCATGCTGGTTATTACTACAACCTGACCGGTCACGTTCCAGACCCAACGTTTTTGTCGCTCGGAAACGACCGCCGCCCCTATGCGGACGATTGGCCCTCGATGGCCTGTGTGGTCGCCAACAAGGTACCCTCGCGTTCATCGCTGCCCAATACGATCAGCTTGCCCCATAAGCCGAGCAAGGCTCCCTATACGCGCCCAGGTCAATTCGCCGCGCGCTTGGGCGTCGAGTTCGATCCTTTGTTTGTGGACGGGTCTCTCGACAAACCGTTGCAATTCCAAGCTCCATCGTTGGCGCTTGCCGGCGGCACATCGGCCGAACTCTTGCAGTCCCGCAAGGAGCTTCTCGGACGATTCAATCAAGCCAGACGGGATCTGCAGCGCACGGCCGACGAATCGAATTGGAAGAAGCACCAAGAAAGGTCCTTGAATCTGCTTGTCTCGTCGCAAGCGACCCAAGCGTTTGATCTATCGAGCGAAACCGAGGCGACCCGACAGCTTTACGGTACGAGTGTCAACGCCATGAGCCTGCTGCTCGCAAGACGTTTGGTCGAGGCCCAAGTCCCCTTCATCAGTGTCTTTTGGCGAGAGAACGAAGCGATCGCCGATGCTTGCAAAAGCGAGGGTGCTTGGGATACCCACGGGAATAACTTTGAATGCCTCAAGAAACATTTGCTGCCCGAGTTCGACCAAGCCTTCTCGGGACTCCTGATCGATCTTCAACAGCGCGGTTTGCTCGATCAAACCCTTGTGATGGTCACCAGCGAGATGGGGCGCAAGCCCAAGATTGGCGATCCGCGATCTGGCGGGACCAATGGCGCTGGACGCGATCACTGGACCCACTGCCAGAGCGTCTTGATGGCAGGCGGTGGTATCCGTGGCGGAATGACGTATGGGACCACCGACCGGTACGCCGAATACCCAGCCGAGAACCCCGTGACTCCTGCAGATATCGCTAAGACCGTTTACCGGGCTGTGGGAGTCGAAGACCTTCAAGCAACAGATTCCCAAGGCCGCCCGTATCATCTTCTTGACGAGGGCCGCGCGATTGAGCCTCTGTTTGGTTAACGCCGGTAAGACACCATCTGTTTGGTCTCAAACCGATCTACCACGGAATACTCAGAATACACGGAAAGAAAAGAGGGGCTGCATTCCGTGTGGTCCGTTACTGTTGGATAGACTAGGGCCGTTGAAGAACCCTAGGAATACAACTGGATCGCTTTGATGATCGCTTCGAGATCGTTCGGTACAGCAATCGCCCGATTCGCATACGAGGCTCGTGTAACCCCCCGACTGCCAAGCACTTCCTCGAACTTGTCCTGGTCGGTCGTATGGTAAGCGACTGTGGCTGTGGGGTCTTTGAGTTGATGGCCGGTCAAAATGCACACGACGCGGTCCTCATAGCCAATAACACCCTGTTGCCTTAGGAGCTTTGCACCCGCAACGCTCGCGGCGCTGGCCGGCTCGCAACCGATCCCACCGGCACCTACCTGGGCCTTCGCATCGAGAATCTCTTGATCGCTCACCTTGCGGACAACCCCATCGCAAACGTCCAATGCCCGCAAGCACTTTTTCAAGTTCACCGGACGGTTGATCTCGATGGCGCTTGCAATCGTATCGGCCTTGGTTTTGCTCCGATCGAGCTCATCGTAGTACCAACACGCCGTTTCCATCCGAGGTCGTCCGCGATTCCAACGCAAGTTGCGTTGGTTATAGAGAACATCTAACGTGTCGGCTCCCGCCGCGTTGATCACCGCCAATCGCGGCACCTTCGAAATCAATCCCAGTTCCTTAAGCTCGATGAATGCTTTTCCAAACGCGCTGCTGTTTCCTAAATTGCCGCCAGGAACGACGATCCAATCGGGTACCTCCCAACGCAAGGCCTCTAACACGCGGAACATGACGGTCTTTTGACCTTCAAGGCGAAAGGGGTTGACGCTGTTGACCAAGTAGATGCCGAGCGCTTTAGAGATTTCCTGCACTCTTGCCATCGCGTCGTCGAAGTCGCCTGCAATTTGTACCGTCAAGGCGCCATAATCTAAGGCCTGAGAGAGCTTGCCATAGGAGATCTTGCCCGTTCCGATAAAGATGATCGCTCGCATCAACTGGGTCACCGCACAGTACATCGCAAGCGACGCACTAGTGTTACCCGTCGAGGCGCATGCAGCCCGCTTGGCCCCTACCATGTGCGCATGGGTAAACGCGGCACACATTCCGTTGTCTTTGAAGGAACCCGATGGATTCATCCCCTCATACTGCAGATACAACTGGCCAGGTCGCAACCCCACATAACGCGATACGAAATCGGCTTGTTGCAAAAGGGTTTGCCCCTCGCCGACGGTGATGACCCGCTCGGGCGGTGCAAAAGGAAGCAGCTCATGGAATCGCCAAACCCCACTGAACCTTAAGGGCTCATGCCGCCTTGCCCACATGGCCTCCATGTCCGATAATCGCTTGGGGACCGGCAATCGCGACCAATCATAGGCCACATCGAGCAAATCCCCGCACACGCCGCACTTGGTGCGCACCTCACCGACATCATAAGTCGCCGAGCAATCGATGTTTAGGCATCGCTGGTAGACCTTCTCGGCAAGTGACACTTGGCGGCTTTGAACAGTGGTACTCATGCAGCGAATTCAGGTAAGTGGATGCAAACTGTGGTGCTAGAAGTATTTCGGCGGGCTGCCGATCATTCTACCCAAATCCTCGAAGTACCTCGGGTAGGTTTTCTCTGTGCACCGAGGATCCAAAACCAAGCACTCGGCGACCTTCATCGCTACCAAGGCAAAACTCATCGCCATGCGATGGTCACGGTAAGTTTGGATTTCGCATCCCCGAAGCTCCCTGGGATAGATCGTCAAGCCATCGTCATGTTCTTGAGCCTCTGCTCCGAGCCTGCGGATCTCTTGGACCAAATCTCCGATGCGATCGGTTTCCTTGTGACGATTATGGGCGACGCCCCGGACCCTTGTCGGACCCTCGGCAAAAAGTGCAACGGCCGCTAACGTCTGGACCGTGTCGCTGATATCCGACATGTCGATATCTATCCCACGACCCGCTCGGCCCGATACCTCGATCCAAGGTTCCCCGTTGGACTCTTGGCCAAAAACGACCTGACATCCCATCCGCTCAAGTACTTTTACGAATGCCACGTCCCCTTGCAAGGCCTCTAAGCCGAGCCCCTCGACCCGAACCCGGCCACCTGTGATCGCAGCCAAAGCCCAAAAATAACTCGCCGCGGATGCATCCGGTTCAATCGTATAGCGGATCCCTTGGTACTTCTGCCCCGATGCGATCCGATACGCATGCTCCACCCCTGGGCCACCAGGGTCCCTGGATACTACCACCCCAAATCGTTCCATCACCGCAAGCGTCATATCGACGTAAGGTTTAGATACCAAGGCGCCTTCGACAGCCAAGTGCACATCCTCTTGGCAATAAGGTGCTGCCATCAGCATGCCGCTTAGGAATTGGCTCGATACATCCCCTCGGACAGTCGATGCCCCACCCCGTAAGCCGTGGGCATGGAGCAGCACCGGTGGGCACTCGGGATTGCTCGGATTCTGACTTACCAAATCCGCGCCCCAGGCCCTTAGACCACGGATCAAGTCGCCGATCGGACGCTCGCGCATCCGAGGCACTCCATCTAGCAAGTATCTGCCCTGGCTCGCGGCCAATGCCGCTGTCAGGAACCGGATCGAGGTTCCGCTGTTCGCGATGAATAGACTCCCTTGATCGATCGGTGGTTGTCCGCCGCAACCTTCGACGACCATTTCGCATCGCTCTCGATCCCAGTCGATTCTCAAACCGAGTTGCTTCCAAGCTTCCACCATCACCAAGGTGTCTTCGCTTTCGAGCACTCCAGTCAAGACCGAGCGACCCTGAGCCATCGCCGCGCAGAGCACCGCGCGGTTGGTTATGCTTTTGGAACCCGGAACACGAATGCTGCCCACGATCGCTCGATCGGCAATCGGGACGCAGACAGCCCGCGGACTGGATCCCTGATGGGGTTGCGATGTCACGGCGCGGAGATCTTCCAAAGATTCTGAGCTCCGCGAACATACATCGCATTTCCGGAGACCGCAGGTGAGCCCAATACCTCGTCTCCGAGCTTATTGGTCTTCTCGATCTTGCCTTCCTGGCCATCAAGGGCGACGACCGCACAGTTCCCGTCCATCGAGAATAGGTACAAGCGGTTTCCAGCGATCACCGGCGAGGACCAAATCTGATTCGCATCTGGGATTCGAAGTTGCCAAAGGACCTTCCCTGTGAACAAGTCTCCACAGACGAGGATCGTTCGGTTCACAACGTAAACTTTATCGTTGTCGACCAGAGGGGAACAAGCGTTCGCATTGAGTTTGTTCTCGAACCAAAGTTTGCTCGGTTCGCCTGCACTGGACAAATCCAACGCAGTCAATCCTCCAGATGGAACCAGCAGCCTTCCATTGCTGACCGTTGCCGATGACGTCGTTGCACAACCCATACCGATTTTCCACATCTGCTTGCCATCTGCGGGACTGACGGCTACCAAGTCCTCGCTCGATTGCATGATCAGCGCGGATTTGCCGCTCGGAAGGACCACCGGGGTCGGCGAAGTCCAGTTGGCCTTGCGCGGACGCTCTTGCTTCCATGCCGTCGTCCCGTCTTGAACGTTCAGTCCCAAGGCGAACGAGTCTCCTTGGCATTCAACCTGTACAACCACCACCCCGTCGAGAATCGTCGGCGAAGCGCTCATGCCTACGTCGTTCCCCGCTTTGGGAAAATCGCTTGCTAATGAACGGTACCACAGAAGGTTTCCTTGCAGGTCCGTACAAGCGATATCGTTGGAGCTGAAAAATGCGACCACATGCTTTCCATCGCTTGCCGGGGTAGGCGCCGCGTTGGCACTGGTCGGATGACAGTAGGGTCGTCCCCGCGATACGAGTTGCTGCTCCCACCTGGGTTTGCCCGTGGCCGTGTCGTAGCTCAACAAACGAATGCGTCGCTGTTCGAGCCCGTCGCTCGTGGTCGTGATGACCTGGTCTCCCACCACGATCGCTCCGCCTACACTGCGTCCAGGAATCGGGACTTTCCAAGCGACATTGGTCCCTTCTTGACCGTCAAAAGTATCGGGAAGCTTCGACTTGTTTGCTACCCCTCCGACATAGGGCCCGCGGAACTGCAACCAGTCCTGAGCATTGGCTGTCAAGCAAACGCAGGAACTTAGGAACGCGCCGCACAGAGGCAGCCATTGTCGAATACAGAGTTTATTTTTCATGATGATCAAACCTTCGATTTTGTTTTTGTTGGATTGCGTTTGGAGCGTATGGGGTTATTTCAGCAAGATCGCCTTGCCAGTCGAATCGCAGATGCGCGCTTGGAAAATGTAACGCTGCGCCCAAGCGTCCTTTTGCTCGTTCTGACATACTTTGATCAAGATGCGATTGACCCCGGCCTTGAGCTCGATCGGCGCGATGTACTGATCGACTTGCATGCCGGTATGGTAGACCTCATTGGCGATGACCAACTCGCCGTTGACCCATACTTTCTGTGCGTTGATGCACCCAACACGCAGTTCGCAAGCCATTTTGCTAGGACTGTTGAGCTCAGCTATACCGTAGACAATGCAGCCTTTTTCGTTGTTGTAAAGTTTCGCAAGATCGACCAATCCCTCAGGATCGGTGCTGGTCTCGGATTGCCAAGCCGCAGCATCGGTTTTCCCTGCATAGCTCGCAGCGAGCTTATTGG
The DNA here is from genome assembly GCA_026692845.1 of Planctomycetota bacterium. Lineage (GTDB taxonomy): Bacteria > Planctomycetota > Planctomycetia > Pirellulales > Pirellulaceae > JBKCUI01. The sequence goes on from JAPLNM010000117.1 coordinate 6,424, forward strand.
TTACATAGTCCGATTCGACGGCATAAGGGGTGTTGAAATGATTGCTGCCAGCATTATCGAATGGCCCAACGAATTTCCACTGCGTCAGGAATCCGAAGTGCTTGGCCCGGTCGATCTTCACGCCTTGCTTATCGAGCCGCTCGATGATCGCCGTGACTTGCTCAGGCTG
>JAPLNM010000118.1 GCA_026692845.1 Planctomycetota bacterium
GCGTGGTCATGTTCTGCGGACCGAGGGATCAGTACGAGTTGTGGCAGGGGCTCCCCTCGGCGACCCCCAAGGAGCGTTTTTTCGGCTTCTCCCATGTGCTCGATACCGGCTGGTCAGGGGATCACTATTGCCGAAGCTGGGAATTGTTAGGATTGCAAGCCTATGGTCCGATCGTCGACGTCGACAAGCAGCAGCCTCCCTACGGCCACACCCGACGGCTCATCACCGAAGCACAAGTCGGTGGCGATGAAAAACGGGCCCACAGTTGCGTCACCCCTGGAAAAGCCGCCGTGCGGGATGCCGATGGGAACTATTTGCACAAAGACGTATGGAAGTATCTTTTCACCCATCCGGTCGAAGCGATCGGCCAGCCGGTGGCTAGCGACCCGAGCTGCCAACGGGAATTGCAAGCCAAAACGAGGTAAGTTCGAACCGAAACCGATAGATTGCGTACAATAGAGCCACGCCATTAACGTCATCGGCTTACGCCCCCAATCGCCACCGTTTAAGGAAAAACCTGCCATGAAAATTTCGCACTGGATCGCATTGAGCCTGATTGCGAGCATCCCTGTCGCCGTCGGGTGCGATGCTCCCAAAGCCGGTGGATCCAAGTCCGGTACGCTTGCCCAAGACCAGGACCACGCCGGACACGATCATGCCGGACATGACCACGGGGACGCCAAGGGTGGAGATCCCAAAGCAGCCAAAAAGGACGAGCATGCAGGGCACGATCATCCCGAGCACGGCCCCAACGGCGGTCATATCGCTCACTTCGATACCAGTGCGACGACCCACTTCGAATGGGCGCATGACGAAGACAAGCAAACACTCACGGTTTTCTTTGAGGAACTCGTCAGTGGTGGCAATAAGATCGATTCGGTTGAAGTGGTGGTAACATCCAGCGGTCAGGAGAAGAAATTTAAGCTCGAGCCGCTTGAGTCCGCTAAGATTGCCGGTTCTATTTTCCAAGTCAAAGACCAAGAGCTTTTGACCCTTGTCGGCGCCAGCGGCAAAGAGGAAAAGGGAGTCCAAGCTCGGCTTGTTGCCAAAATCGACGGCAAAGAAGAAAAGCTATTGCTCATCGACCATCACCATAACCACTAGGCCCAACGTCACAGAGTGTTTGTACCGATCCAAAGAGAACTACCTCCGGGGGCAAACCCGGAGGTAGTTTTTTCTCACCTCTCGAAATTGCCCGGTTGTATCTGGCTCGATAGCGCCCTGCGCACCGACCCTCGCAGCCGCTTTAGCTTCTTGGCGGCCGACCCGGTCGATGTCTTTGCGATCGACGATCCCATCGCCGATCCGCTTGCGACCATCGAGCGTTGGCACCAACATCATCGCCAGGCGACCGAAGGACCCGTGCCATTCCAAGGTGGGGTGGCTGGCATGTTGGCTTACGAGTTTGGGCGTTGTTTTGAAAAGCTCCCGAGGGCTTCCCACGACGAGTTCGGATTGCCTCTTTGCTGGCTGGGGCTCTACGACGTTGTCTTTGCTTGGGAGCATGGGGACGTTCCTGAGGAAGATCGCGGCTGGGTTTTCTCCCAGGGCTTCGGATCGTTCAGCGACTTGAATATCCCGGATGCACAGCGAGCGCAACGCGCGGCAAGTCGGCTCGAGGTCTTCCTGGATCGGATCGGCCGCGAGGCGACGCCATCGGAGCCGGTCGCTAAGCCGACGAGCGTTCATGCCATGGCCCATGGGCTGCGCGCCATGCAGTATCAGACGCGGCTCGGCGATGGTTGGCTCGGAAATTTTGACAGCCCACTGTATCGCCAAGCCGTCGAGAAGACGCGGCAGTACATCTTGGCGGGTGATGTTTTCCAGGTCAATCTCTCGCAGCGCTTGCTTTGCCCCGAACGCTGCCCAGCTAGCGAGTTGGTGCTCAAATTGCGGAAGGTCAACGCGGCACCCTTTGCTGGTTACCTCGATCTGGGCGATTCTCAAATCGTCAGCGCATCGCCAGAACGATTCATTCAAGTGCGTGACCGATGGATTGAAACCAGACCGATCAAAGGGACACGGCGACGGACCGGAGATAGCGAGCAAGACGCGCGGTTGAAGGAGGAACTGAGCCTCTCGGAAAAAGACCGATCTGAAAATATCATGATCGTCGATCTGCTCCGAAACGACCTTTCAAGAGTCTGCGAAATCGATTCGCTAACGGTCGATCGACTGTGCGAAATCGAGACATTCCCATTCCTGTTGCACATGGTCAGTTCGATTCGAGGACGGCTACGAGATTCCATCGGCATCAGCCAGTTGATAGCAGCGATTTTTCCAGGCGGTAGCATCACCGGAGCGCCGAAAATCCGCGCCATGGAAATCATTGCCGAACTCGAACCGACGGTTCGTGGCCCCTACTGCGGATGCTTAGGATACATCTCTACCAGCGGAGATATGGATTGGAATATCCTGATTCGAACCTTGACGTGCTCACGCGGATGGTGGCAATTCCAAGTCGGTGGCGGGATCGTTGCCGACAGCGTGCCCGAACAAGAAGAGGAAGAGACATGGACCAAAGCGGCAGGAATTGTCGCAGCCGTTCGGGACTCGCTCCGACAATTCTGAACCCTCAAATTGGGGGTTTTTCTGTTCTGTTGCGACTTGCGGAATTTATCTAGTAGACCCAGGCTCTCTTGCCGATTATCCTTTTTGCTCCTCCTCTCCTTGTCCTCCTACTTTTCGTAACCGAGTATTCCAAGAATATTCGCCAAGATCTATTCATTCACGTCCCATTGCTCATCGGTACACCATGCCCCAACCCAAGCGCAAGGAAAGCAATCGCAGCGAAACCAAGTACAAAGGAATCACGCGAATCGACTACGACGGGATCAGCACGCGTGGTTGGATGGTTCGTCTGACTCGGCAAGGAAAGCGTCAACAGCAGTTCTTCAACGATCGCCAGTACGGCAGCAAGACCAAGTCGCTTCAAGCGGCCAGAGCCTGCTACAGCAAGATGGTCAAAACGGCCCCTGAAATTCAGACGGCCAAGGGTCGCAAAACTCACCGCAACACCACAGGCAAAGTCGGAGTGCATGAGGTTAGGAACGTCGACGCGCGATGGAAGAACGCGGAGTCCTTCGCTTACTGCGCTTCCTGGGTCGATTCCAAAGGGAAACGCCGCAAGGTGAGCTTTGCGTGGAACCGCTACGGAAAAAAACACGCTTGGAATCTCGCTTGCCTAGCCCGCGAACGTGAGATCAACGACCGGGAGCGTGTGATCGAACTCTACGGGTCCAAGAAGATCAAAGGGTAAATCGGCCTACGGATCGATGCGGTGCGCGTCGAGGGTCAGAGGAAAGTCTTTTGCCATCTCGGCCGGGATCCTCATCGGTGTGCCTCGCTTGTAATCGATAAACGCCCAAGTCGTATGTGCCACGGCAAGGAGCGTCTGGCGCTCAGGCGCGGATGGATCGATGATGCCTTGGGCATCGGCAAGGGGAGGATCGAACCTGACCATTTGGTATCGGCGGGTCGAGGTCACTTTCTTCATGTCGGAAACCCAGGTCTTGATCAGAACTCGGTTCCCTTCGAAGGCAGGTTGGAGGTATTCGATTTGGTGCAATCGTGCAACCCAGCCCGCACCGAGTTCCATGTACCGTTCGAGAGTCCAACCCAGTGCCGCCGAATGTGCATAAGCTGCATTCTGCATCCATTGCACGTAGACGACGTTGTTGACGTGCCCAAGCACGTCGATATCCGCAGCCCGAACCTCGACGGAGTGTTCGAAGATCGATGTCATCGCAGGTCCCTAATCCGTGCAGTCCTTGAGCAAATGGAAGAGACTTCTCCAAGACTTTCCCGTACCGGTCGCTAGGGACAACGAACAGGAGCGAGCATTGGTGTACCCTTCGGTGCACTGTGCGTCTTGCATCGCAGGCCCAACATCTTTGGTCGCGCTTTGAACCAATCCGGGGAGCTCAAATCCTCGGTCGCCACCCATCCCGCAACACTTGCCTTCATGGGGTTGGAGCACTTTCTCGGAGCAAGCACCAGCGACCTTGAGCATCGAATCCCCCCAGCCGAACTTTTGATTCGAGCAAACCGAATGGATCGCAACGATCCCTTTGCGACGCTTGAGCGTCAGTTTGGGCAAGATCGATTCGGCGAAGACCGAGGAATCGAGGATCTTAATCTTGTGCAATTGCTCGCGGCGTACCGGGTCGAGATCCGCGAGCCCTTGGGTGATGAACGCGGTGCAGGAGCCCAAGTCCATCACGATCGGGCGTGCGCCTCGGTCGCTCCAGAGCCACATCGCATCGATCAGTTCGGATTGCTTGGCCAAGGCCGATTCGGGGAATCCTTTGGAGGAGAAGGCTTGACCGCAACAACGCCCCACGGCGTCTTTGGGGATGTGCAGGGCGACACCCGCACGATCGGCGACGCACACAAGTGCGGCCGAGGTGCCGTGCATCATGCGTGACATGCATGTGGGCCAGTAGACCAGATCGCATTCATCGAGTTTGGACAGCAGGGACTTGTCGATCGACTCGTTTTGACCTTCAAGCCCTTGATGCCACTGCGGGAACCCAGAGAAGACCGACGAGAGTCCCTTGGTCAGCCCCTGCATGGCCTTGGCACCCATGATCGAGGAGGCAGTGCGTCCGAGCATCAAGCTTGCACCGACGGCCCGTTCGGCCAAGCCGAACGAGGAGGCCAATTGCGAGGCGATCTTTTTCGAGCCCGGTGTGTTGGTCTCTGTGCGGAGTTGCTTGATCAAATCACCGGTGTTGATGGCTACCGGGCAATCCAATGCGCAGAGTCCGTCGGTCGCGCACGATTGCTTGCCTGCGAATTCGTAATCGATATCGAGTTGTTTGGCCAGCTCGGTACGGCCTTGGGCGATCAGTCGCTGGCGAGCCCGACGCAGCACGATCCGCTGCCTTGGCGAGAGGGTAAAGTCGCGGCTTGGACACCTTGGCTCGCAAGCTCCGCATTCGACACACTTGTCGACAACGTCTTCGACGATGGGCAGATCCTTGAGGTTCTCCAAGTGCAGCTTGGGCTTGGAGGTCAAAATCACATCGGGATTGAGCAGTCCGTCGGGATCGACGGCGTTCTTCAGTCGTCGCATGAGTTCGACCGCATGGGTTCCCCATTCGGTCTGAACAAAGGGGGCCATGTTTCGGCCGGTTCCATGTTCGGATTTCAGCGCTCCGTCGAATCGATGGACGACCAAATCGACCATGTCATCGATCAGCCGAGCGTACTTGTCGGTGTCCTGAGGGCTGGCCATGGGCTGAGAAATCACGAAATGCAAGTTACCGTCTTTTGCATGTCCGAAGATGATGCCGTTGGCGTATTGATGCTTGCGAAACATCTGCTGGAGTGCAAGGATCGCATCGGCGAGTCGTGGAAGCGGAAAGGTGATGTCTTCGAGGATCGCCGCTTCGCCTCGTGCTCGCATGGCCGCGACGGCCGGATACATCCCTTTGCGCAGCTTCCAAAGATTCGCTTGCTCTTTTTTGTTCTGAGTAAAGGCGATCGGACTCAGGGGCTTGAGTTGGGGTTGGCAGCGGGTGCGGAAGTTTTCGAGTTTATGAGCAAGGGCCTCTTTATCGGCAGCTTGAAACTCGAAGAGCAATCCCATGAGCTTCTCGTGTTCGGAGAGTCTCAGGGGCAGTTCGGCCGGGGTGCCTTCGAGGTTGCGGATCGATTCGAGGCTAGCGCGATCCATGAACTCGACCGCATCGGCTTGGATCCCGATCAATTCGGGGATGATGTCGCAGGCGCTGTGGGCATCGGCAAAGAACCCCAAGGCGGTGGCTTTTTCGGGCAGATCCGGCAGGGTCTTTAACACCGCTTGGCTGATGAATGCCAAGGTGCCTTCGGCTCCGATGAGCAGGTGGCTGAGGATCTCGAGGGGTTCTTGGTAATCGACAAACGCGTTGAGCGAATATCCGACGGTGTTTTTCTGTTGGTACTTGAGTCGAATCTTGGCGAGCAATTCCGGATCGTCGAGGATCGCTTGTCGGATCGCTGTAAGTTCGGTGCAAAGGTGTGGCTTCTCGGATCGAAACCGGGTCGCTTCGTCAGCGTGGCTTGTGTCCCAGATCGACCCGTCGGGCAGGATGAACCGGATCGATTCGAGGGTATGGTAGGCGTTGTGGATCACACCGCAGCACATACCGCTGGAATTGTTCGAGAGCATGCCGCCGATCATGGACGAGTTGATGCTCGATGGATCGGGTCCGATCTTGCGTCCAAACGATTTTAGATTCGCATTGACCAGTCCTCCGATGGCCCCGGGTTGCACGCGGACCGACTGCCCGGCATCGATGGGCTCGATGCTGCGCCAGTGCCTGCCAATATCGACGAGCCAGCCGTCGGTTACCGATTGGCCTGAGAGGCTTGTCCCACCGGCGCGAAAGCACACGGGGATCCGTTTGATTTTCGAGGCCGCAAGGATCGCTTGGACCTCTTGCTCGTTTCTAGGCTGCAGGATCGCTTGGGGGATCAGCAGGTAGGGGCCTGCATCGTTGGCAAAGGCATAGCGTTGCCAAGCCTCGGTGAGTATATCCGAACAGGGCCGATCGAGATTCATAAGGCTTTAGCGATCGAAGAGCTTTTTGATCGAGTGCAAGGTCGCCGCGCGTCCGGCTCGGGCGATCGAGGTCGTCAGCGGAATTTCCTTAGGGCATACTGCGACGCAGTTTTGAGCGTTGCCGCAAGCTTGGATCCCGCCGGTGCTGGTGAGGGTTTCGAGCCGTTCTTTTTTGAGGTTCTTTCCGACCGGATGCGCATTGAAGAGCATCGCTTGGGAAATCGCATGCGGTCCGATGAATTCGGATTCATAGGCTTGGTTTTTCCTCGCGTCGAAGGCTTCGTCGGACTCTCCGACGTGTCGGATGAGCTCGACCTTATTGAACTGCGGGCAGGCTTCCAAGCAGCATCCGCAGCTCATGCACTGGCTGAGCGGATAGTTTTGCTCTTGGTCTTCCCGAGGGATTCGAGGTCCTGCACCCATATCAAAGTAGCTGTCGACCGGGACCCAGGCTTGGACACGCTTGAGCGAGTGGAAGAGTCGCGAGCGGTCGATCTTCAAATCCCGAACCACCGGGAACTTGGTCATCGGTTCTAGCAGGATCTCTTCGGGGTTGTCTTCAAAGAGTCGGTCGACGAGTGCCGAGCAGCTTTGTCGAACTCGGCCGTTGATGACCATGGTGCATGATCCGCAGACTTCTTCGAGACAACCGCAGTCCCAAGCCACCGGAGAGACTTTTTTACCGTCGTAGGTCGTTGCTTGTGCAGCGATCTTTTGCAGAACGCTGATCACGTTCATGTCCGGTTCATAATCGACTTGGTGGCGTTCCCAATAGGGAGGGGTGCCTGGACCATCTTGGCGCAGGACTCGCACATTGATCTTGGAAGGCCTTCTTGCTGGGTTAAGTTCTGGACCTGGAGCAATCATGGTTTACCTTTCGAGGGCGATGGATGAATCGAGTACGGTGATTGGCAATTACGGTGATTACGGCGATTACGGTGATTGGACTGGATAGAAATAGGAGCGAAGGCGGTTGGTCGATGGGGTAGGGGGGCTAGACCGAGCCTGCAAGCTGCTTGGCAGCGGCGGGCTTGCTCGGGGCCGTTTCTTCTTTGGAGCGGCTGCGTTGCTTCCATACCTCTTCGATGACTTCGCCGCCGACTAGACCATAGAGTCTGGGCCGTGGTTTCATGAGTCGTGTATCGATATCTTCGAAGACCAAATCGGGTTCCTGGCCTTTCCAGGAGCAGACCGAGGACTTCAGGAACTTGCTGGTGTTGACTTCGAATGCATCGCACCATTTTTCAGCTTCATGCCTGCGCTCGGTCGGGTCGGTCGCCTGAAGGTTTGGCATGCAGAAGTCGGGTTTGAAGTGAGCTCCCCGTGATTCGTCCCGCATGAGTGCCCCTTTGAGGATGCACTGGGCGATGGGGATCATGTCCTGTAGGGACTTGGTGAAGATGACATTTTGGTTGGTCCAGTTTCCGGTATCGGCTAGGGAACATCGTTGCGATCGCTCGACCATCGCGGAGACCTTTTCGTAAGCGTCGGTCAATTGGTTGTTGTATCGGACAACCGTCGCGGTGCGGGTCATGATGTCGCCGAGTTCCTGGTGGAGCAGGTAAGGATTCTCGCCGTCTCCGGAGGCGTTCGACAGGAGCTTTTTGTGCCTTGCGGTATGCTCGCCGAGGGCCCTTTCGAAAATGCTCTTGGGAAGGTCTGCGGCGGCCTTGTTGCTCTTCATCCAGTTGACGATTCCAGGGCCGACGAACAGACCTGAGAAGATGCAACTGAGCAGGGAGTTTGCGCCCAGGCGGTTAGCGCCGTGGTATTGGTAATCGCATTCGCCGATAGCGTAGAGACCTGGGACGTTGGTCGATTGGTTGCGTGGCGAGCCGGGTAGCAAGCCACCTTCGCCGTTGGCTTCGTAATCGACCCACAGTCCGCCCATGCTGTAGTGGACGGCTGGGAAGATTTTCATCGGTTCCTCGCGAGGGTCGACGCCTTGGAATTTCTCATAGATTTCCAAGATGCCGCCGAGCTTGCGATCCAGTTCATGGCGTGGGATGTGGGTCAGGTCCAGATAGACGCACATGCGTGTCGGATCGACCGAGAGGCCTTCGTTGACGCAGATGTTGAAGATTTCTCGCGTGGCGATATCGCGAGGCACAAGGTTTCCGTACTTCGGGAATCGCTCTTCGAGGAAGAAGAAGCGATCCGAGGTAGGGATTTGTTTCGGTGGGCGGGTATCGTTGGGTTTGCGAGGCACCCAAACCCGGCCACCTTCGCCCCGTGCCGATTCGCTCATCAGACGCAGTTTGTCAGCCCCTGGGATGGCCGTCGGGTGGACTTGGATAAACTCCCCGTTGCCATATTTCGCGCCGGCTTGGAAGCATCGGCTCGCGGCGCTCCCTGTGCAGAAGACCGACATGGTGGATCGCCCGTAGAGCAATCCGCAACCGCCCGTCGCGACGACGACCGCATCGGCCGCAAAGGATCGAATCTCCATCGATACCATGTCTTGAGCGACGGCTCCGACGCATCGGCCGTTGTCGTCGAGGATTGGGCCTAGGAAGTCCCAGAACTCGTACTTCTTGACCAGTCCTTCGACTTCCCATCGTCGGACTTGTTCGTCCAGAGCATAGAGCAATTGCTGACCGGTCGTCGCACCGGCAAACGCGGTGCGTTTGTAAAGCGTGCCACCGAAGCGTCGTCGGTCGATGTAGCCTTCGGGAGTACGGTTGAACGTCACGCCAAGGCGGTCCATCAGGTCGATGACCTTGGGAGCCCAGTAAGCCATCTCTTTGACCGGTGGCTGATTTTGCAGGAAGTCACCTCCGTAGATCGTATCGTCGAAGTGGTTCCATTCGCTGTCACCTTGCTGGCGGGTCTGGTCATTGACGCTATTGATCCCGCCTTGAGCACATACGCTGTGGGACCGTTTGACCGGTGTCAAACTGATCAGATCGACTGCGACCCCCAGTTCGGCGAGTTTCATGGTCGCCGAGAGCCCGGCCAATCCGCCACCGACAACCAACACTCGATTGTTCGCCATTTGTTTTTCCTGCTGATCTATCTGACCGATGGAATGGTTGAAATGCTTTTGAAACTGGTTTGAGCCGAACCTGGAGGTTTAGTTCGGATCACTTGCCGATACGGTCCCGCTTAATGATGGATCCGATGAGGCCCCGTGGTTCCCATCGGAGCGCTTGTGCTCGTTGGGTTCGACCATGTGTCCTTCGACGCGCACGTTGTACATTTGATCTTCGATGACTTTGGCGCTTGCCGAGTCGGTGCGGCTCACGGCGGCCAAGGAGCTCAGACCGGCGAGTCCCAAAAGGACCCCGAAAATCGAGCAGGCGACCGAAGCGCGTTTTTGAGCCGATGGCGATACCCAAACCCCCCAGGTGATTCCCGCAGTCCAGATGCCGTTGGCCAAATGGAACACGCAGGCAAGAACACCCACGAGGTAGAACAACGGCCAGACGATTCCTAAGCTCTTCATCGCCTCGGCTAGGGAACTTGCTGCATTGTAAGGACGGAATTTGGCCATTCCCAAAGGCTCGACAAATCCAAGCCACCAATCCCAATGGAACCAGCCATGAAGATGTAGCACGTGGGTAAAGATAAAGGCAAAGGCAATATAGCCGGTCATGCGTTGAGCCCAGTACCGTCTGTTGCTCGTAAAGCGGTAGTTGCGCAAATTCGATTGACCGCTCCGAGCGATCCAAACTCCGACGATCGCATGGAAGAGGATCGGCAAGAAAATAAACGTCCATTCGACCACAGGCAAAAACGGAATGCTATGGATCGCAAAGACCGCGTTTTGGAAGACTGCCGGCCCACCGTTGAGACTCGAATTGGTCACCAAGTGGACGCACATGTAGGCCCCGACCGGCACGAGTCCGCTCAAGGAATGGAGCCGACGGATGATAAAGTCGTGTTTTTTCAGGAATCCCGAGAGGGACTGAGTTTGGGTGGGGGCCGAAGGAGGCGAAGCGTTCATTCTGGAATAATTTCTGCGGCTTTGACGGTGTCGATCGCAGGCTAGCCGACGGCCAAGTGCACTGGACCGTCGGTTTTGGGTGGAGTTTTCCGGTGCTGGAATCCCCAAAAAGCCTACCTAAATGTACTGTAGAGGATACTAGACAATTAACCAACTACCAAGCCTTCGGGACTGCTATAACCCCTACAAACTAGGAAGTCTTGTGTTACAAACCCACCCAATACGTCCAAACGGCACTTGTTTTGAGTGCCCTCTCCGATTCCGTTCAGTTTTTTGTGATTTCGTTGACATTAACGACGATAACGAACTATACTCGGATCCGGGTTGCATGAGGCTCTTGATTGGCCCCTAGCAATTCCGTGCCGTAACCTTCGGAATTCTCCTCGTTTTCGTTTCTTGGACTCCCAGCCAGCGGTTGACTCATGACAAGACTCGGCCAAATCTTCACACTGTTGCTCCTGATCCTGAGCGTCGCGTTTTTCGTCGCCTCGGTGGTCGTCAATGCTAGCCATAAGGACCTGAGGTCCCAAGTCGCCGATTTCCAATCGCGGCAAAAGTCCCTCGAGACGACCATCGACGAGCTGAAAAAAGCCGCCGAGGTCAACAAGACCCTGCTGGCTCAAGAGCAAGTCGCCCGACGCGTTTCGCTAGCGGCCCTTCAAACCCAACTCGATACCGAGCGGGAAAAGAACCAACAAGCCAACACGCAATTAAACGACTTGAACTCAAAAAACACACAAGCCACGCAAAGCTTGGCGCAAACGCTAGCCGAACTCAAACGCATCACCAGCGAAAACGATCTGGTCAAGCAAGAAATCGACAAGATCATCACCGATCGTAACGGACAACGTCGCACCGTGATCAATCTGACCGACGAACTCAACACGCTCAAGAGTAAAAAGATCGACCTGGACGCCGAAATCAAAAACCTTCGCGATCAATCCACTCTGTTCCAAGCACTCGCCGACACCCGCGGCGCTGCCCTGGCTGCTGCCGGTGTCAAAGATCCCGAAGATGTTCCTCCCAGCGATCTTAAAGGGGTGGTGCTGGCCGTCGGCCAAGACAAATCGGTCGAAGTCTCCGTCGGTCGAGACGATGGGCTGCGTGCGGGCCATCAACTCGATGTCTTCCGCAACGGTTCCTATCTAGGCCGAATCGAGATCCGTACCATCGCCGATGACAAAGCCGTGGGAAAGATCCTTCCAAGCTACCACAAGGGCTTCATCCAAGCAGGCGACCGGGTCGCTTCGAAGGTCTACTAAGTTCTTCCACCGTGTCTTTCTTTCTTCTGTTGAACTGAACATGTCCAAGCAACCGATCTCGATCTACACGATGATGATCATCCTGGCGAACATTTTCATGTTGCTGGCATGTATTTTTATGGCGATCGAATACTTCGGCCGATGGGGTGGACCTTCCTCTCCCAAGGCACCTAATGTGCAATGGATGCAATCACAAACCAAGGATTTGGTAGCTTAGGTCTCCTCAGCGGATTCCCCGTCACCTGGCGGATCAGCAACACCGTTAGCAACACCGTTAGCAAAGTTGCTAACAACATCGTTGTTGCTGGCTTGCTCGCCTTGGTGACTTGCGGTGCAGACCCTTGCGCCTTTGCTTCTGACCCTAATGCAACTCACCCTGTTGCTAGTCGTGCTGCTAGCCCAAGCCGAAAGATCCGGCATGTGCTTTTCTACGACGGACAAGCCCGCGAGTTCTCAGTCTATCTTCCCCCAGCTTGCAACAGCGACGAACAAGCCGCTGCCTTGCCGGTCGTCTTTGCCTTCCACGGCGTGATGATGAACGGCGAGACGATGGCCAAAATGACCCTCCTGCACGAACTGGGAAACCGATGCAACTTCATCGTCGTGTACCCCGACGGCGACGGGCACGGAATCCTCAGAACCTGGAACTCCGGAGGCCGCTCGGGTCGACTCGAGAGGATCGCCGAAGACGACGTCGGATTCGTTCGATGTGTCGTTGCCCAACTTCAAAAGCAGTATCGCATCGACCCGAAACGGATTCACGCCACGGGCTTTTCCAACGGTGCAATGCTCTGCTACCGATTGGCTGTCGAAGCCCCCGAAGTCTTCGCGTCGATCGCTCCGATCGCAGGAACGCTGGCCGTACCGGTTCGAGGTGCCTTGCGCTTTGTTCCGACGCTCCACATCCACGGCACGGAGGATAAAGTCGTGGCCTGGGATGGTCCGAATCGCAAAACGCCAAAGAATCTGGATTTCATGAGCGTTCCACAAACGCTCGATGCCTGGAAAAATCTATTGACCGCCTCGAACAACGAGTCCGAATCCCCAAAGCTCGTCTGCCGCGCCGAGAAGTGGCCAGATCGCAAAGCCGACGGGACGAGGATCGAAGTCCAACGCTATGCGATCGACCCGGATTCAGATGTTCCTGACCTGCAATTCGTGCGGGTCATCGGCGGCGGACACACTTGGCCCGGCGGCGAAAATCGCGAATGGGTCGTCGGCAAAACCTCCGAGGAATTCAATGCCAACGAGATGATGTGGGATTTCTTCCAAAACCACCCACTCCCCTGACCGATCGGACTGATCGGACTGATCGGACTGAACTAGCCCAATACCCCTTCGAGGACCATGAGCATCGCATCGATCTCGCCGTCGGTCCCGACGCTGATCCGCAATCCATCTCCCCAGGCCCCTGCTGACGATTGCGTGTAGTCCATATGACGGACCAAGATCCCTTGGGCTTTGAGCCCCTGGTAGATCGGCTCGAGGGGACGATCGCTGCGCGTAGCCCAAACGAAATTCGCGTGGGACTCGGTCACGTCGAATCCCAATTGCTTCAATCGAGGGATCATCCGACTTCGTGTCGCGAGGATCTTCGAGACATTCTCCTTGAGCCAAGTCTGATCGCTCAGTGCGGCGGTCGCTCCGGCGATGCTCATCGCGTCGGTGTTGTAGGAGTCTTTGACTTTGCGCAAGTAACCGATTATCTCCGGATGGGCTACTAAATACCCAAAACGCAATCCGGCCAACCCATAGGACTTGCTGAGCGTTCTTGTCACCATGATGCGCGGATCCTTGGCGATCAATCCTACCGCATGGCTAGGTGCGAAATCGACATAAGCTTCATCGACGACGATCGGGCAATCGAGACTTGAGGCAAGCTGTAAGATCGTATCGTGATCGATCATCGTTCCGCTGGGGCTATTGGGATTGGGTAAAAAGACCAAGCGCAATCCGTCGGATCGAACGAAAAATTCGGGGCTCAGTTGGAAGTCGCCCGCAAAGCGGATCTCCTCGAATCGGGCACCTTGGATATGGGCCAGCGTTCGATAAAGAATGTAACTTGGGTACGGCAGTCGCAGCCGCTCTGAGGGGCCGACGAACGCTCGCGTCAGGATCGTCAGGATGTCATCGCTGCCGTTGCCGCACAAGATATGCTCCGGAGTGACCCCGAAAAGATCGGCAGCGACGATGCGAAACGACGTAGCCAAAGGATCGGGATAACGCTCGAGACGCTCGGTCGCATGGACGATCGCCTCACGGACCTTTGGACTGGGCGGATAAGGATTCTCGTTGGTGTTGAGCTTGATCACCTTGGCCGCTCCGGGTTGCTCTCCGGGCTTGTAAGGTGCCATTCCGACGATTTCAGGACGCAGGTATTTCTTCAAGTCGCTCATGGTCATGTACTTAGGCTTCTAGCGTCCTTGGGCTTCTATTGCATTTGCTCGATGAGTTTCAAACAGGTCTCTTGGACCAAACGCGGGTCGGCGTTTCGATTTTTCTTCTTGGCTTGGCCGACCAAGGCCGCGACGGCTTTGGTGTTTCCAGCTCGGACCTTGTCGATCACATCGGCATTTTCGGCCAGAAGTTCCTTGCACAGCAATTCGATTTCGCTCGCATCGACCCGGACAATTCCCAAGGATTCGATCGCAGCATCGACCGAAAGACTCGGACCGTCGATCAGCTTGGCAAGCGCTTGCTTGGCCTGCGAGGTATCCACCCGACCTTGCTCGATCGCTGCGAGCAGTTGAGCCATGCGACTGGGCGATACCGGATAGAGCTCGATGCCTATCGAACGATCATTGAGGGTTCGCAAGACGTCTTGGAGCATCCAAACGGATACCCGTTTGGCATCTGCACCGGCTTGGATGCAATGGAGGAAATACTCGACGACGGGTTTGCCTTGCTGGATGAGAATCTCCGCGTCGTTTGATTTGAGCTGATGCTCGTGGATCAGTCGATCGCGATAGTGCGTCGGGGTCGCTGCAGATTGCTCGCTGGCAGTCTGTTTTTGCAACGATGTCAGACGAATCGGTACCAGATCCGGACACGGGAAATATCGATAATCGGCTTCCTCTTCCTTCTGGCGTTGCAGTTCGGTTTGTCCGAGGGCATCGTTCCAACCTCGTGTCTGCTTGGGGGCTTGACCTATGGCCAGGCCGGTGCGTAAAAATTCGCTAGACTGCCTTGCGACCTCGAAATCGATGGCGCGTTCGACCGATCGGAAGCTGTTGAGGTTTTTGACCTCGACGATCGGTGTGGCGACGGTTTTTCCGTCTCTGACGAAGTGCAAATTGACGTTCGCGTCGGCGCGAAGGGAGCCTTCTTGCATGTTCCCGTCGCTGACCCCTAAGTAGACCATCAGCAACCGCAGTTCGGAGAGGTAGGTCTTGGCTTCCTCGGCGCAGGATAGATCTGGCTCCGAGACGATCTCTAACAAGGGTGTCCCGGCGCGGTTCAGATCGATCTTCGAATCGGCCCTTCCGGAATGCTCATCGTGCATGCTTTTGCCAGCATCCTCCTCCAGATGCGCACGGACTAGGCGAATTCTTTTGTAGACGTTCTGCGATCCGGTCGGATGGACCGATGGAGCAATTGGGATATCGACGTAACCGCCCGAGCAAATCGGCAGATCGTATTGGCTGGTTTGGTATCCCTTGGGCAGATCCGGGTAGAAATAGTTCTTGCGATCCCACTTGGTCAAATCGGCCAGCTCGCAGTTCAACGCAGCGCCGGCTCGGCAGGCCAATTCGATCGCGTGGGCATTGAGCACGGGCAGGGCACCTGGGAGTCCGAGGCACACCGGGCAGACTTGGCTATTCGGGGGCTGTCCGAACCGGATGCTGCATCGGCAAAAGAGCTTGGTCTGCGTTTTGAGCTGTACGTGGACTTCCAAACCGATGACGACTCGATAATCCGAGGCTTGAAAATCCGTCGCGGTGTCGTTCATGATGTCGGATCTTCAAAGGCGGCAGGGAGTTTGGGTTGGTACTCGATGGCGCGGTGGTAGCCAGCAGCGATCGACAAGAGCTTGGCTTCCGCCAACACCGGAGCTTGGAGCTGCATGCCGATCGGGAGCCCCTCGGGGCCCGGCGCAATGGGGATCGACAAAGCGGGGATGCCTGCCAAGTTGGCTCCGACGGTGAACAGATCCTGAAGGTATAGCTGGATCGGATCGGCGATTTTTTCACCGAGTCGGAAGGCTGGCTGCGGAGTGGTCGGTCCGAGCAGCACGTCGACGTTGGCGAACGCCTCGTCGTAGTCTTGGCGTATGAGCCTTCGCACGCGGAGCGCTTGAACGTAATACGCATCGTAGTACCCGGCGCTCAGCGCGTAGGTTCCGAGCAGAATCCGGCGCTGGACTTCGGGGCCGAACCCTTCGCTGCGCGTCTGCTCGATCATCCGATCGAGTGTCGATGCGGTTTTGGCTGTGGAGCGAAAGCCGTAGTGAACTCCGTCGTATCGAGCTAGGTTGCTGCTGGCCTCGCACGGGGCGATGATGTAATAAGTTGCGATGCAGTACTTTGAGTGCGGCATGGCAACATCGAGAATCTTAGCACCGAGCTTTCGATACGTTTCGATCGCGTCGAGGAGCGATCGTCGGACGTGTGGGTCCAAGCCTGGGGATTCTATCTGATCGCGGATCACTCCGATCCTCGCACCTTGAATCGGGTTGGCTCGGGAGATAGCGTCCAAGTAGTTTGGCACGTCGTGGGGCAAGCTGGTCGAATCCCTCGGATCGTGGCCTGCGATGCTCTGAAGGACGATCGCGATGTCTTCGACGCTCTGGGCAAAGATTCCGGCCGTATCGAGGCTGCTGGCATAGGAGATCAATCCCCAACGGCTCACACGGCCATAGGTGGGTTTCAAACCGCATACGCCGCAGAAGGCTGCGGGTTGACGGATCGAGCCACCGGTGTCGGTTCCAAGGCTCGCAGGGACCAGACCCGCGGCCACGGCCGCTGCCGATCCGCCGCTGGAGCCTCCGCAGGTGCGCCGCAGATCCCATGGATTGTGACTGGGGCCAAAAATACTCGTCTCGGTCGATCCTCCCATGGCAAACTCGTCGAGATTCGTTTTCCCAAACAGGATCGCGCCGCTGTCTTGGAGCCTTTCGACCACATGCGCATCGTAGGGCGATCGGAAATCGCGCAGCATCCGCGAGCCGCAACTGGTAACCCCAGTCTTGCTGCAGAGGTTGTCTTTGACCGAGATCGGGATCCCGGCCAAGGCGGGCACGGATTGGCCCGATGCGATCTGCCGGTCCCAATGGTCGGCTTGGGCCAAGGCCCGATCCGAATCGATCGAAACGATGGCGTTGATCGACGCATTCGATCGATGGACTTTGTCCAACTGGTTTTCGATGAGTCGACGGCAGCTTAAGCCACCGGATCGCAGTTGCTGACCCAACGCAGATAGTGTGAGGGTTTCTGGAGTTGTGTTCATGCCCAAGGCTTCCGTTTAAAACAACTCGCTAATCTCGCGGAAACCGAAGTCCACGAGCGGAAATGGCCGTCCTGCAGGACCAGGCAAATGCTGATCGAGCGAGAGTCCTAAGGCATGGAAGATCGTCGCGATCACATCCGGCGGTTCGGTCGGACGATCCGCAGGGACTGCCCCGATCGGGTCGCTGGCACCGACGACGCGGCCCCCTTGGACTCCCGCTCCGGCAAATCCTACCGTAAAGCAACCTGGCCAGTGATCTCGACCCCCAGCAGGGTTGACCTTGGGCGTTCGACCAAACTCTGCGACGTTGCAAACCAACGTCTCGTCGAGCATCCCTCGCTCGAAGAGATCCTCGATCAAGGCCGAGTAGCCTTGGTCATACATCGGGGCGACGATGTTCTTCATCCCTTCGATCGATGTGAAGGGCTTGCTGCCATGGATATCCCAAGTGATCTCGTCGAAGACGGTCAAGAAGGTGTTGATCGTGACAAACCGCACGCCTGCCTGGACGAGTCGCCGAGCTAGCAGGCAGCATTGTCCGAAGCGGTTCATGCCATAGCGATCGCGGACGGCTTGGGGTTCGGCCGATAGGTTGAACGCTTCGCGGGCTTGCGTGCTGGTCATCAATCGGTAAGCCGACGCGAAATGCTCGTCCATCATCTTGGCCGACTCGCTTGCTTCAAATCGCGATACGGAGGCATCGACGATGTTTCTCAAGCGTTGGCGGCGATCGATGCGGGCCGTGCCGATCGAATCAGGTGGGAGCAAGTCGGGGACTTTGAAGTTCGGTTGGCTCGGGTCGGCCATCAACGCAAACGGATCGTGGGCCTTGCCTAAAAAGCCGCCAGCTTGGCCATTGGGTAGGTTTCCTCCCCCACGGCCCATGGTTTCAGGAAGGACCACGTGGGAGGGCAAGTCCGAGCGTCTTCCGAGCAGAAAGCCCGCGACGCTACCTGCATGGGGCGTGTTGACGCCACCTTGAAACTGCCGACCGGTTTGCATGATTTGCCAGCCGGCATCGTGCACCGCTGCGCCGCGATGGAAACAGGACCGGACAAGCGAAAATTTGTCGGCGATCTGTGCATGCTTCGGGAGGATCTCCGAGAGCAGCATGCCCGGCGCTTTGGTCGCAATGGGCTTGAACGGACCTCGCACCTCCAAGGGTGCATCGGGCTTGACATCGAACGTGTCGATGTGGCTCGGTGCGCCGAGGTTGAAGATCATGATCGCCGAGCGATTGGATTTGGACGGATCGACCCCTTTGGAATCCGCAGCGGCAAGGTACTGCGGCAGGCCCAAACCGATCGCCCCGAGCGTTCCTACTTGGAGGAAATCCCTGCGTCGAGCGCCGTTGCAAGTTTGAGTCGATCCATCACCGACGAAGGTTAGCATGGAGGAAATCCCGAGGAAATAAAGCGAGTCTTGGAGGTACTACCCAAGAGTATACCCAGAAATCACTTCGAGAGCACCTTTGGAATGATCCAAAGGACCACCGCTGGGATCGTCAATATCGCCAAGAGATTCAAACCAAATCCAGCAATCAGCATGTCTTTGACAGGGAATTTTTTCTGCGCAAAGACCAGCGTGTTCGGCGGAGTTGCCACCGGCATCATGAAACCGCAACTGCTGGCAAGCACCGTGGCGCTCAAAAGCAAGATCGGGTCGATGTGCATCGCCGTGGAGGCCCCCATAAGCACTGGGATCATTGTCGTGGCCGTCGCGACATTGCTGGCCATCTCCGAAATAACCACGACGATCAATACTACCGCCGTGAGCAAAAGCCAAATCGGGATGCCCTGCAACCCAGCGGCCGCCAAGCCGATTTGACCATCGAGCTGCGACTTGCTAATCGCGCTCGATAAGCTCAACCCACCCCCGAATAGGAGCAATACCCCCCAGGGAACCCTGTCGACGTCTTTCCACTCCAAAACGGGTTTGCCCAACGGAAAAACCAAAAGCGATGCCAAGGCGGCCATCGCGATCCAAGCGTCGTTGGCCGGGGACAATCGAGCATGCCATGGGCTCCCTTCAATCAGATCCAACAACGGATTTCTCAAAATCCAACTGCCCGCTGCGATCGCAAAGATAATCAACGTTGTACGCTGATGCCCATCGAGCCGTCGCGTCGATTTCCATTCCTCGGACCACTGGCTCGGAACGCTGATCTTTAGATTCTTCATCGGCCAAAGGATCACCACCATCCATACCCAACAGCCCACAAGCAACACCGCGACGATCGGCATGGCCACGAGCATCCACTCCCAAAATCCGATTTCCATCCCGCGCTCTCTGAGGAACCCTGAAAAGAAAATATTCGGAGCCGTCCCGACGAGCGTCCCCATCCCGCCAATGCTGGCCGCATAAGCGATCCCGATCAGTATCGATTTGGCAAAGTTCGGATGGTCCGTCGTGGCGATGACGCTCAAGCCCAGCGGGAGCATGAGCATCGTCGTTGCGGTGTTGTTGATCCACATGCTCAACAACGCTGCACAGAGCATGAAGGCAGCCACCACTCGCGACGCGTTGGAACCGGCCCATCGCAAAAGAAACAACGCTCCGATCCGATGAAGCTTGGTCTTCTCAATGGCCAACCCAAGCCCGAATCCCCCGAGGAAAAAATAGACGCTCTCGTTCGCATAAGGCGCACAGGCCTCCATCATCGCCGACTTGGCCGGATAAAGACCGATCAGCGGCAAAACGATCATCGGAAGCAGCGCGGTCAGTTCCAGTGGAACCGGTTCGCTCATCCACCAAACCGCCATCCAAAGGCTCAAGGCGGCTACGGCCGCTGCCAACGGAGGAAACGAATCGATCCGGATCAGAAACGCGTAGGTGATCAGCGCAAGGACCGGACCGAGAGGAAACGTGATCTTATTCATTAGGCTCTTCCGCAGAATTTGTGGGTAAAAGGTTCTAACATTTCTAGGATGGAAGCGTTTGGATTTTTCGCTTTCCCCAGATAACAAGCCACAGGGATGGGAGGAAGTCAGGGGCCACCGTAGCAGCCCCTGGCTTGTTACC
>JAPLNM010000119.1:0-4116 GCA_026692845.1 Planctomycetota bacterium
CGTTGGGCAACCCCCTGATTCTTCAGATAGCAGTTGCATGAATCGTCGAGTCGTCGTCACGGGCCTCGGTTGTGTCACGCCCTTGGCTTTGGATGTTCCTACGCTTTGGAACTTAATCCTAGAAGGCAAGAGCGGTATCCACCCGCTAACTATATTGGACACCACCCACCACAAGGTCCGCTTTGGTGGTGATGTTCCCAATTTCGAACCTGGGGAATGCTGCGAACCCAAAGACGTCAAACGTCTGGATCGCTTTTCCCTGTTCGCAATGTGGGCTGCTTTCCATGCCATCAAAGATTCCGGCCTGGACTTTTCCAAAGAACAAGCCCATCGCTGCGGCGCGATCGTCGGATCCGGGATCGGCGGGCTTAACGAAATCGAGGAACAAATCCTCCGGATGCACACCAAAGGTCCGGATCGAATCAGCCCGTTTACCATCCCCAAAATGATGCTCAACGCCGCCGGAGGAAACTTGGCGATTCAGTACGGTCTGAAAGGACCAAACTTTGCCATCGCCACGGCTTGCGCCTCGAGCAACAACGCCATGGGCGATGCCCTCAAATGCATCCGCACCGGTGAAGCCGAAGTCATGGTAACCGGGGGCACCGAAGCTGCCATCACCCAAATGGGTGTCGCAGGCTTCGCCAATATGAAAGCCCTCTCGACCCGTAACGACGAGCCCGAGAAAGCCAGCCGGCCCTTCGACGCCGATCGCGATGGCTTCGTACTCAGCGAAGGTGCTGGCATCCTGGTCTTCGAAGAACTCGAACACGCCAAAGCCCGAGGAGCAAAAATCTACGCCGAAGTCCTCGGCTACGGCGGTTCTTGCGATGCCGGACATATCACCGCTCCGGATGAACAAGGACGCGGCGCGTCGATGGCCATGCGCAACGCCTTGACCGACGCAAAACTCGATCCCTCCGAAATCGATTACATCAACGCGCACGGAACTAGCACTCCACTCGGAGACAAAGCCGAGACCATCGCGGTCAAAAACGTCTTCGGCCAGTCGGCCCTGACCGTAGCCCTCTCGAGCACCAAAGGGCACCTCGGACACGCCCTGGGCGCCAGCGGTGGAATCGAAATGATTCTCTCGATCCTAAGCTGCTACTACGACATCGTCCCGCCGACGATCAATCTGGAAACCCCAGACCCCAACTGCGATCTGGACTACACACCACTGGTCCCACGCAATCGCAAGATCCGCTACGCGATGAACAATAGCTTTGGGTTCGGCGGGCACAATGCCACCCTCATCTGCGGCAAACTCTAGCCAGAAGCCCGCTTTTGGCCCACAATAGACGCCAGATCGCTTCGCTCCAAGCTTGAGTTCTTTGCACCTCTGAGGATCGCTATGTTCAAACGCTTCTGCTCGCTCGCTGTCGCTTCGTCTTTCCTGTGCACCTTTTGCTTATGTACCTTGAGCCTGTGCGTTCCTGCACGCTGCGACGAAGGAATGTTCCCGATCAGCGAACTGGCCAACATCGGACTCAAAAACCGAGGCATCGAACTTACCGCCGACGAGATCTTCAACCCCCAAGCCAAAAGCATCGTCGATGGCATTTGCCGCGTCAACGGTTGCACCGGTTCGTTCGTCTCGAACGCTGGGCTGATCATCACCAACCACCACTGCGCCTTTGACGCAATCCAAAAAGCCAGCACCCCTCAACGCGATCTGCTGACCGATGGCTTCATCGCCAAAACACGCGCCGACGAGGTGCCCGCCCCCAACTATACCGTTCGCATCACCGAGTCCTATGCGGACGTCTCGTCCGAGGTCCTCTCGGCAGCCACCTTGGATATGGGGTACGTCGATCGCACCAAGGCGATCGATCGAAGAAAAAAGGAACTCGAAATCCAATCTGAAAAAGACAACCCAGGGATGCGGGCCGAAGTCGCTGAAATGTTCGTCGGGAAGACCTACGTACTGTTTCTCTACACCTACCTCAAAGACGTTCGATTGGTCTTCGCTCCCCCGATCAGCATCGGTGCCTTCGGCGGAGAACCCGATAACTGGGAATGGCCCAGACACACCGGAGATTACTCCTTCATGCGAGCCTACACCGCTCCGGATGGAAAATCCGCCGACTACTCCCCGAACAATGTGCCTTATCAACCCAAACGGCCTTTGAAGGTTCAAGCCAAGGGGATCGACGAAGGCGACACCGTATTCCTTCTGGGCTATCCAGGTCGAACCGTCCGCAATCGTACCGAGAGCTTTATTCAATACGAACAGAATGTACGCTTGCCCCTGATCGTATCGCTCTACAGTTGGCAGATCGCCGAAATGGAAAAAGCCGGAGCCAAAGACCGCGCCGTGGCGATCAAGCACTCCACACGGATCAAATCCCTTGCCAACGTCGAAAAACGTTCCCGTGGACAACTCATCGGACTCCAGCGAGCCAACATCCAACAGCAACGGGCCGATCGCGAAACAAAGCTCAAAGCCTTCATCGCCAGCGATCCGGCGAAGTACACCAAGTACGCCAATCTGCTCGATCAAATCGATGCGGTTTATGCGGAGATGTCCAAAAAGGGGACCTTGGAGACTTACCTTCGCGAATTGCGAACGGCACCGAGAGCTCTAGCCATCGCGTTTGCTCTTTACGATGCGGCCAGCGAAAGGGCCAAACCCGATCTGGAGCGAGAGTCACCCTACATGGAACGAAACTGGGCTCAAACCACCCAACAGATCAAACTCGACGTCGGGGACCGAGACCAAAGCACCGATGCGAAGATGCTCCAAGGTATGCTCGAGCTTCTGCAATCCACACCTGGCGCCCAAGACATCGAACCGGTGGCCCGCGTCCTTAACTCCAGCGACACGCTCATCAAGCTCGCTGCTTCGGTCATGGAGAACACCCAACTCGGGGACTTGGAATTCGTCACCGGCTGCTTGAACAAATCCCCCCAGGAACTCGTGGCCCTGGGCGACCCCGCTTTGCTTTGGATCGCCGATCTGTATCCGACGTATGTCAAGCAACGAGACAAGGACAAGGAGCGAGAGGGCAAGCTCAATCAGCTTTATGGTTCCCTCATTGAAATCCAGCGACTCGCTGAGGCCTCGGAGTTCCTCCCCGACGCCAACGCGACACTGCGTTTGACCGTCGGCAAAGTCGAGGGTTATTCGCCGATCGACGCGATCTTCAAAAAACCGATCACAACCCTCGATGGGCTCTTGGAAAAAACCACCGGTCAGGAGCCTTATATCACCCCCAGGCCCGTGCTGGAGGCAGCCAGTGCCAAAAGGTTCGCTGGGTTGGAACATCCAAGGCTCAAGACCGTGCCGGTGGCTTTTCTCTACAGCACCGATACGACCGGTGGGAACTCTGGCAGTCCTGTTCTCAATGCCAAGGGTGAGTTGGTGGGCGTGAACTTTGACCGAGCATTTGAAGCGACGATCAATGACTTTGCCTGGAACCAACGGTACAGCCGATCGATAGGGGTCGACGTTCGGTACGTGTTATGGATCACCGGAGAGGTCTTTGGTGCCAAGCACTTGGTCCAAGAGATGCTCTCGAAATAGCGTTAGACCAATGATCGGCTTGACATTGATGTAAGCGTACAGGCACCTCGGGTAGATTTACTGAAGCTCAGGCTTGCTGAAATGCCCAAGGTCTGTTAGCGGCTCTTCTGAAGTGCTATTTGCCTTTGCGGTGCTCCGCACGTACGCGACGCCGTGTGGCTTAAATAACGACCGTGTCGGCCTTTTTCCGTTGCTCTTGCTTGAGCGTGGCCGTAGCTGGAGTCGCAAGACTTCAGTTGCTTACTGCGTGATTATTTGATACCTGCTGATGATCGCACCAAAGTTTTCCGGCTGTTTGGCTGTTCCCTCTCGCCTCTCGCCTGCTTCGGGGAGTTTGATCTTGATCGAGACCTTGGTGGGTTCCGCTGTTTGCACACGCAGAAAGGCGGTTGCTTGAGGCGGTGCAGCGAGTTTGCATTTTGATCGCCTTGTACGACGGACTTCCAGTCCGTCGCGCCCATTGATCCACCTGAACGACTTGCCCGACGGACTGGAAGTCCGTCGTACGCGCTGAACGACTTGCCCGACGGACTGGAAGTCCGTCGTACGCGCTGAACGACTTGCCCGACGGACTGGAAGTCCGTCGTACG
>JAPLNM010000119.1:4189-11257 GCA_026692845.1 Planctomycetota bacterium
GTCGTACGCACTGTACGACGGACTTCCAGTCCGTCGCCCCCCAAGATCGCCCAGTACGACTCCACTCGGTGAAAACATAGGACAGCAACTGGGGACTATCCCCGAGATCACGCAAGGAGCCTTACGTCACCCCCAAGCCG
The DNA here is from genome assembly GCA_026692845.1 of Planctomycetota bacterium. Classification (GTDB taxonomy): domain Bacteria; phylum Planctomycetota; class Planctomycetia; order Pirellulales; family Pirellulaceae; genus JBKCUI01. Next base: position 4,330 of record JAPLNM010000119.1, read on the forward strand.
GTGTTGGATACCGCCAGCGCCAAAAGGTTCGCTGGGCTAGAACATCCAAGGCTCAAAACCGTGCCGGTGGCTTTCCTCTACAGCACCGATACGACCGGTGGAAACTCTGGCAGTCCTGTTCTCAATGCCAAGGGTGAGTTGGTGGGCGTGAACTTTGACCGGGCATTTGAAGCGACGATCAACAAGCAATTGTCCTCAATCGCTTCGCACTAAGCCGCGACGATATCGCGCATCTTCGGTTCGAGATACGTCACCGTCAAATGCATGCTGGCCAGGTTCCCGTAGTCTTCCTCGGGAATCTGGACGCGGTGGCGTTTGCGTAGCTCCATGACGATGTCCAAAAAGTCCATGCTATCGAGCTCCATCTGTTCGCGAAACGACTTGCTGTCATCCAGACCGGAGAGATCCTCGTCCGGAGCTATGTCGCTCAAAATATCTAGAATCTCGTTCCGGATTTCTGCGGCTGTCATGGATCAGGTCACTGGAAACTCGTGGATGCTCGAATCGCCTTTGGTGGGATCAAATCCCAGGCATTGGATCAAAACCGCCTGACGACCAGAACGGAATTGATCCCAAGCATCCCGAAGGAATTGTTGAGGATATAGTCGACACGACCTAGCTCCTGCGGTTGGTTGATGACCAAGCCGTCAAGGGCACAGGTGGGGTCTAAATTGTCCACATTTATCGTAGCATGGCAAACCCCGTCCTGAAAACTGGGCAAATTCCCTGCCAATTCCAAAGCCCCCGCGGCACCCATGGTGTGCCCGATGAAGCTTTTGGTGTTGTTGAACCGAACGCTCGAAACCCCGGAAAACACTTGGCGGAGCGCCTCGCACTCCTGATTGTCCCCGCTGGTCGTCCCGGTCGCATGCGTGCTGACGATCTGGATTTGCTCGGGGCTCAGGCCACCGCGGGCCAAGGCTAGGCGAACGCACTGGGCCTGCCGCTCGGGGTTCGGGAGCACAAAGTCCGTCGCATCGGTGTTGATCGCATAGGAAACGATCTCGGCGAGGATGTTGGCCGACCGCTTCTTGGCATCCGAAAGCCGCTCTAAAATGTACAAACAGCCCCCTTCTGCCACCACGATCCCGCTGCGATCTTTGTCGAACGGGCGCGAGGCTTTCGTCGGATCGCTGTGGCTGGCAAGTGCCCCTTGGGACTTGAAGGATGCGAAAATTCCGAAGGTGTGAATGCTTTCGGCGACCCCACCTGCGATCGCCAAATCGCATTCCCCCAACCGCAACATCTGGACCCCTTGGATGATCCCCGCATTGCCGGCTGCACAAGCCGCACCGATCGTGTAGTGCGGCCCGGTAATCCCAAGATTCAGCGCGATTTCCCCGGCCGGATTGTTCGCCACGGTTCGGGGATTGTGGTGGTGGGACCAAACCGTTGTGTCGTAATTGAACTGCGATATCGAGAAGATCTCGTTTTCTGTCTCGACGTTCCCGTGCTCGGTGATCCCGATGTAAATACCCACGCGCGACTTGTCGACGTTGGCCCAATCCAAACCGCTCCGAGCGATCGCTTCGCTGGCCGACCATATCCCAACGGTTCCAGCCCGCGTCCCACGCCGCGCATCGCGACGGTTTTGGTACTTGGTTCCCTCAAACTCGCAAACTCCCGCATGCGTGTCCCCGACGTACCGGATGTTGTAATTCCGCACGCCACTGCGGCCTGCCAAAAGCGCCTCGCGGTAACTCTCGAGATTCGGGCCGTTGGGGCTCGTAAGCCCCACGGAGGTCATGACAATCCGTTGATCGTCCGGGAGAGTCGAGGTGCGATCCGGAAAAGTCGACATAAAGGTCCTTCGAGGAGGGTTCGATCTGACTACCACAGTCTACTGTCCCGAAATTTTACGGAAAAACTATCCTAAAAAATCGCATGTTGGACGAAATACACCGCAATTCCGGCGAAATAGCCCGCCAATGCTAGCGGCGCGATCTTCCGGAAATACCAAAAGAAATCGATCTTCTCGAGCCCCATGGCGGCTACCCCCGCGGCCGATCCGATAATCAGGCAACTGCCTCCCGTCCCACCGCAGTAGGCCAGCAGCATCCAAAAAGGATCGTTGAGAGGATTGCTCGACGCATACATTTCGATCCCGGCTGCAACCAACGGCACATTGTCGACGACCGCAGAAACCAATCCGATGATCACCGCAATGAGCGACTGATTCTTCAAGGTCGCTTGCAAATACTCGGCTAGCTGCGTCAGAACGTTCATCGAACCGAGCGCTCCGACGGCCAGCAAAATCCCCAAAAAGAACAAGACGCTCGACATGTCGATCCGACGCAGCGCCGAGAGCACTCCAGTGCTGCTCTTGGTCTTCTCGTCCATCGTGTGCGATACGAACTCCGATGCTAGCCAAAGAACCCCAAGACTGAGCATCATCCCCATAAACGGCGGCAAGTGGGTGTAGGTCTTGAAGATCGGTACGCTGAGCAATCCGGCGACCCCCAAAGCCAAAAACAATGCCTTGTGCCATGTCTCAATCGACTTTTCCTCCAGATCGTCCTGGGTCTCCTCAGGCGTTTCAAGCTCCCCTTGAAGCTGCCTCGACAAGATCCCCAAAGGCACAAGCAAACAAGCCATACTTGGCAAGAACAAATCGCGCATCACCTCCCACTCGCTAATCTTATGCTTCATCCAGATCATCGTCGTCGTGACGTCTCCGATGACCGTCCAAGCCCCCCCGGCATTGGCCGCGATGACCACGATGCCGACATACACAAGCCGCAATTCCCGATCCGCGACGAGCTTGCGCAACACCGAGATCATCACGATGGTGGTCGTCAAATTGTCTAAGACCGACGATAAGAAAAAGGTGCATATCCCGATCACCCACAGCAGCGACACCTTGCTCTTGGACCGCACAAAACGCGTAATGAGCGAAAAGCCTTCGTGCGCATCGACCAGCTCGACGATCGTCATGGCCCCAATGAGGAAAAACAAAATCCCCGCCGTCTCGGAAAAAAGATGGCTGAGCTGACCGTCGACGAGAAAATGTAGCTTCGGATCCAACCCGCCCTCGGCCTCAGCACCCCCGTGCATCGCATGCCAATGCTCAAAAGCCTGGGTCGGCACCAACGTTTGATAATCGATCGCATAGAGGGTCCAGCACAAGACCCCCGTGAGAATCGCCGAGGCCGCTTTGTTGATATGGATCTGGTGCTCCAGGGCGATGGCCAAATACCCCAGGACGAATAGGAGAATGATGACAGTTAGCATGGATTAAAAAGGATAAAGGAGTATTTCAACGTGGGGTTTGGCGAGCCGATAGGATACACGAAAAGTGCGACCGGCCGGCTAAAGAATTCGGCTAAAGAATTCGGCTAAACAATCTGGTCGCGGTTTTCCTTGCGAACGATCTGCGACGAGTCGTACCAACCGAGCAAACAAACCTCAGGGATATCCGCCCAGTGGCTATTGGATTCCCAGAGCGACTCGCCACAGTCCGGGCAGCACGGTGTGCCCTCTACCTTGCCCCGCAGGAACTTCTGCTGCAGCGTCGGGTCGGTCCAGACGGTTTCGCATTCATCGCACAAGATGCAGCCGGTCAATCGCCCTCGCTGCGGGTCGTGGCAAACCCGCACCCGGCAAAGTCCATCCCCACACACCGGGCATTGCTTGACGTAGATCAGAAAAGGCTTGGCCATATCGATAGATCCCCCCGAGAGATCACTGGACTGGGAATGCGGTGATTAAATTGCGATCGCGGAGGACCAACCGCATCTTTTTAAGTTTCGGGTTCTTCTTGCGAGCCCCCTCGGTCCCCCCTAAATACCCGATCGCTTGGTCAAACGGCGCTTCATAAACCGTCATGCCATCCTCGAGCCTGGACTTGGTCCCCTTGGCATGCCCACGCGCTCGCTTATAAGCGTCATCGATGGCGACCAGAAAGGCCGCCATATCGCCATCGAACACGCCGTGACTCCCCGGCCGCTCGGGCTGGTCTTCCAAGTGCCTTGCGATGTGCGCCAGTCGGTGCCCCTCCTCGCTCCCAGGTGCATAAATTAGCCCCGCAGGCGACTCGTAGCGATCGCGACCCATAGGCTTCAATATCCGGTACTTGAAATCGTCTTGGTCTTGCGCCTTGGCCACTTCGGCAGGCTTCGTCGCACCAGGCTTCGTCGCTGCAGGTCCAGCCGAAGGTGCCTTGGCCGTCGCAGGGCTCTTGCCGCTCGGTAGGTTCGCCGGTATGTTCGCCGGCTTGTCGGATTGGGTCGCTTTGGCTGGCTTGCTAGGGGCCTCATTGCCAGCCATCGCTGCGATGCTCGGCAAGCTCCAGCCGAACCATGCGTTGAGCTTCGGCTGAAGGAAAAAGTACAGCACAAGCGCCACGAGCATTCCAACGAGCCATTTGGCTGGAATCAAGCGCAGGACATTGGCGATCGCTTGGGGGTCGTTGCTGGTGCGGCGGGCCATCGTCGGTCGGATCGTTGAATTGGGGTTGCGGACCGGGAGCTGTAAGGTTGGAATGATAAACCAAGTCGGAGTACTTCGGAATGGAGTTTTTTCAAAGCTTTACGGAGCTTTCCGGGGCTTTCCGGAGTGCATCGCCAGCCAAGTGCCAGCTAGGGGCCAGGCAAAGGGGCAAGCTAGCCAAGGGGCAAGCTAGCCAAGGGGCAAGCTAGGGGTGCAAGCCAAAAGGGGGGGTGTTAGAAAGGTCAAGGGAGAGTCGATGGAGCCATTGCTGGCGATCTTGAGGGAACCTGACCGTCTAAGGCAAGCTTGGATAGACTTCGAGGAAACTTCGCCAAGGCCTTGGCGAAGAAATCCGTTTGTGCCCCAGATTTCCTATGGCCGCCACCGAGGGCCAGCTCCAGTCAGTTCGCATCCCGCAGCGGTCCTGATGGCCCTGCTGCCGAACCCATCAAGCCAATCGAAGCCTTTTCAGGACCAGTCTTTTCAGGGCGCTTGGGCGATCCCCCTGACGCTCAGGCCTGCGAACATGGCCGACCATGCAGGCCAAGTCTCCTTTCCGGGTGGCCGTTGCCAAAAGGGAGAATCGCCCGAGCAAGCCGCTTGCCGCGAGTACTCCGAAGAACTCGGATGCCCGAGCGAACGCATCGAACTGATCGGTGCGTTGCCTGCCATGTACGTCTATGCCAGCCGTCATCAGGTCGTACCCCTGCTGGGCATCGGGTGCGACATGCCCGCGATGCGCCCGAATCCCGACGAGGTATCCCAAGTCCTTTTCTTGCCGCTCGAGCAACTGATGCTCCTGCATCCCTCGGTCCGCACGATCCAGCGTGGGGCGATGCTCGTCGAGACGCTGGGCTTCTGGCTCGAAGGCCACTGGGTCTGGGGCGCTACGGCGATGATGCTCGCCGATCTTAAAATTCGCCTTGAGCGAATCTCCAAAGGGTAATCGTTGAGCGTCACGGCATGTCAGGTGGGGCCAGCGTTTTGAGTTGGTCACAAAGCATCACGGGGTTCAAGTCTCGAGTAGCGTCTCAAAGGCAACCTGAATGCTGTTCTTGACAACACTGACGCCATTTTCCTGCGACCATGACCACTGCGCAACCTAGGGCACTAATGCAAAAACTGCAGTAATGCAATTGTTTCACTATAGCGAATATTTCATTATTGAGAAAAACACTGCCGAGCATCGAGCAGCTCCATGAATAGATCAAGCATTTTTTGACTTGCGCTCAGTCAGCTCCTCACACCCGGTCAATGCGGGTAGATAGGTGCGATCGACAACGTTCCTTTGCGAGTAAAAACACTTAGAGTAAAAACCCTTACTAGCGGTTCGTTTGGATCGCATTCTTTGGCAGCGGGCATGCAAACTTATTCGTGTTTTCAAAAAAATCATTGCGGACGGTTTACTGAAAAAAATTTCGGAATAGTCTTTTACGTTTGTCGGTGTCGCTAGTCTTTGCGCGCTATATCTCCCTACGTGGTCAGTCGACTTAGTCGCCGTCCCAATTATGAAAGAGGATCTGGTTTCATGTCTGCTATAGATTTTCCCCCTATCGAAACGGTGCTCGGTGTTATCGACGACCAAAAGAAACTGCCGCTTAAAGGCAAAGTAGGAGAGGCGTGGTTCGAAGAAAACGTAGGCCGACTCTGGGTCTGGGATGGAGAATTGCTAAAGTGGCGTGACTTGAACCTATGGAAAGGTCGGGGATTCGCCTCGAGTGTGGCGAACCTCATCGGTTTCGGTGAAAGCGCTCAAGCAAAAGGAGCGCTCGGTGCAGTCGGTGCAGTCGGTGCAGTCGGTGAACGCGGGCTGATGGGCCCAGTTGGACCCCAAGGGGAACGAGGGCTTTCCGGGCCAGCAGGTCTTCCTGGTCCAGCAGGTCCAGTTGGCAAAGATGGCAAGAACGGCGTCGATGGCAAGAACGGTGTCGATGGCAAGAACGGTGTCGATGGCAAGAACGGTGTCGATGGCAAGAACGGCGTCGATGGCAAAGCAGGTCCCGCCGGGCCAGCAGGTCTTCCTGGTCCAGCAGGTCCAGTAGGCAAAGATGGTAAGAATGGCGTCGATGGCAAGAACGGTGTCGATGGCAAGAACGGCGTCGATGGCAAAGCAGGTCCCGCCGGGCCAGCAGGTCTTCCTGGTCCAGCAGGTCCAGTAGGCAAAGATGGCAAGAACGGTGTCGACGGCAAGAACCAGTTGGCAAAGATGGCAAGAACGGTGTCGACGGCAAGAACGGTGTCGATGGCAAGAACGGTGTCGATGGCAAGAACGGCGTCGATGGTAAAGCAGGCCTTGCAGGGCCCGCAGGCAAAGATGGCAAGAACGGTGTCGATGGCAAGAACGGCGTCGATGGCAAAGCAGGTCCCGCCGGGCCAGCAGGTCCAGTTGGCAAAGATGGCAAGAACGGTGTCGACGGCAAAGCAGGTCTTGCAGGGCCAGCAGGCAAAGATGGCAAGAACGGCGTCGACGGCAAAGCAGGTCTTGCAGGGCCGGCAGGCA
>JAPLNM010000120.1 GCA_026692845.1 Planctomycetota bacterium
CAGCAGTTGGACGAATCATTCGAATCGGTTGATCCCGGTCTATGTATTCGGAGAGAGCCTTGCGCCTTTTATCGGAGCAAGGAGTCTTTATCGAGACGAGGCCAGGGTACGAGATTTGTATGGAAGGGTCCCTGAGAACACCGTGCAGCCCGATGCGGAGTATGCCGACCAGACCGATGTGTACCGCTTGCAGCGCCAGGCGATCGAGAGCGGCAAGAAGAAGTACGTGTTTTTGGTGGTCTTCGATGGAATGGATTGGCAGACGAGTTGGGCCGCATCGATCTACAAAAATCGCAAGGTGGCTTATTCGCAGGGGCCTGGCACGGGGTTGGTGTTTCAGGATTACGATCGGTGTCCGAAGGACTTTGGATACTTTGTCAGCTCTTCGTTGGGTGACGAGGTCGACACCGATGTCGATGGGCAGATAGACAAAAAGGCAACGACCAAATTTGGGGGGTATGATCCTCGGTTCGGTGGCCGGGCTCCATGGGATACCCCCGGCGACTTGCAATATTTGATCGGGAGGAATCAGCAGTCCCCGCATGTGGTGACTGATTCTTCCTCGTCGGCAAGTTCGATGACCTCGGGGGTGAAGCTTCTCAATGGAGCGATCAACATCAGGCCGGATCGGACCCACGTCGAGACCATTGCGCACTGGGCGCAGCGCGACAAGGGGTTTGCGGTCGGGACCGTCACGAGTGTTCCGATATCTCATGCGACCCCCGCGGCGGCTTATGCGGTCAACGTCAGTCGCGACGACTATCAGGACTTGAGCCGTGACATGCTCGGACTCGTCTCGGCCAGCCACAAGAGCAAGCCTTATTCGGGCTTGGATGTGGTCTTGGGTGCTGGCTATGGAGAGACGGCGAAATCGAATGCGGGTCAGGGGGAGAACTTTATCGAGGGCAATCGGTATTTGGCCGATGTAGATCGCGATGCGGTCGACGTGACCAAGGGTTCCTCACAGGCAAGGTATGTCGTCGCCGAGCGGACAGCGGGAGCATCGGGTACTGAGGTGCTCGGAGCAGCGGTGCGTAGGGCCGTCGAGGGCAAGCATCGATTGTTGGGGTTTTTCGGGGCCAAGAACGGGCATTTGCCGTTTCAGACCGCCAATGGGGATTACCGACCCGTCGAGACGGTCAAGGGGATCGAGGAGTACACGGCGGAGGATTTGCAAGAGAATCCTAAGCTTAGCGAATTGACCGAGGCTGCCATCGAGGTGTTATCAAGCCGCAGCGATCGGTTTTGGTTGATGGTCGAAGCTGGGGATGTCGACTGGGCAAACCATAACAACGACATCGACAGTTCGATCGGCGCGGTCTTTAGCGGAGAGCGAGCCGTGGAGGCGATCTTTCGCTGGATTGAAACCAAAGGGGTTTGGGATGATTCGTTGGTGATCGTCACGGCCGACCATGGCCACTACTTTCACCTGGTGCAACCCGAGGCGTTGATCCCTACGGATTGAGGCATCGATCTAGCCCCAAATTGTTCGTAGTTCTTCTCGTACTCGTACTCGAGAAGATCCAGTAAAGCAATTCGACCCATAGGTCCGCAAGTTCCCGCGAACCGCCTCGATCAACGATCGGCATCGCCGCAGTTTCAAACAGCCATCGAGTACGAGTACCGTCCGCCGCGGCGGACTGAGTACCGCTTCGCTGAGTACGATTACGAGTACGACGAAATCCGATGCGTGGTGTCGATCTAGCGAGTCGTTGAATTTGGCATCAGAAGCCAGATTGGGGTCATCAGATCTGAGGGTAGTTTTTGCAGTCCCGAGAATCCATCGAGTGCAAATGCATAGCCTGCGATGAAGACCAGCAGGTTCACCGGGATCAAGAACAACCAAAGGAAGCGCTTGGGGTATTGGCTATTGGGCGTCGACGCGACGGAGTGTCGGATTTGAAAGTAGACGCTCAGGAGATGGTAAGCGACCCCGACCCCGAGGATGAAACTACGAACGAAGGCAGGCAGCAGCAGAGCGCTCAGGAGCCAAAGGACGATCGAGGCCGTCGGCAGGAAGTAGGGGCTCGTGGCGATGAGCCAATTGTCTTCAGCGAGCCATGGGGTAGGGGGGGGCAAAGGTTTGTCGGCTTGGGAGGCATTGGCTGGTTTTTGGATGCCTAGGCGAGTTCGGACCCAGCCGAGGATCACCGAGGTGGGCTGAAGGAGCAGGAACGAAAGGATGGCTTGGGTGAATCGACGTTCGTAGCCGATCGCTTTATTGAGGATTTTTGAGGATACCCAACTCGATCGCGAGAGGGCAAATGTCCCGGCGACCCCTAACCAGAACATTGTCGCGTAGAGAGGGTAGGAGGTCGATCGCGCGAGCCAAAGAGCAAGGGCAGTGAGGATCAACGGGCTCAGGGCAGCCATGCCGTAGGCAATGGGCCACTGGAGTCCCCGGACGGTTCGATCGATGTGCTTGGCAATCACTTGAAACTTTGGCCTTTGAAACTTGGGGGCTACCGGTAGAAACTCGTGCGGCCTATCCGAACGGACCTTGGATTTTACCCTTGTGCGGTTAAGCTTTACCACATCCATTTTGTAGGGATTTTCCGTTGCGAGTGAACCGATGGCAATTGCAGAATACGATTTAGTGGTTTTGGGGGGTGGTCCTGGTGGTTATGTAGCGGCGATTCGAGCCGCCCAGCTTGGACTCAACGTAGCGTGTATCGACGAGAACGACAAGTTTGGAGGGACGTGTTTGCGGGTCGGCTGCATTCCGAGCAAGGCCTTGCTCGAATCGAGCCATTTGTACCATGATACGAAATCCTCCCTTTCGAGTCATGGGATTCAAGTCAATCAGGTTCAACTCGATTTAGCGACGATGATGAAGCGCAAGGACCAGATCGTCCAGACGCTCACCGGCGGAATCGATTTGTTGTTTAAAAAGAACAAGGTCGTAGGGTATCGAGGCCGCGGGATGATTATGGGGCCGAATTTGGTCCAAGCGATCGTCGAGGGCAAGCCAGTGGATTTGCGGGCCAAACGGATTCTCGTGGCAACTGGATCCAAGCCGGCCTCGATGCGGGGGGTCGAGGAAGATGGGGTCAGGATTGGAAATTCCACGATGGCCTTGGCATTCGATCAAGTCCCCGAGAGATTGACGGTCATCGGGGGAGGCTACATCGGTTTGGAGTTAGGAAGCGTTTGGAGTCGTTTGGGTTCCAAAGTCACGGTGCTCGAGGCTCTGGATCGAATTTTGCCGGGGATGGACCAGGAGCTAAGCCAGCTTGCACACAGAGTCTTTGCTCGTCAAGGATTGGAGTTCCGATTGCAGTCCTGGGTCGAATCGGCGAAGGTTGAATCGGGCAAGTGCGTTGTTCGATGCAAGGGAGCCGAGCCGATCGAAAGCGATCGGGTTCTATTGGCCGCAGGTCGAGTGCCGTTGAGTCAAAACATCGGTTTGGAGAATGTCGGGATCGAGACCGACAAACGGGGCTTCATACCGGTTGATGGGAAGTACCAGACCAAGGTTCCAGGCGTTTTTGCCGTCGGCGACGTCATCGGTGGGGCGATGTTGGCCCACAAAGCGATGGAAGAGGGGGTCGTGTGTATCGAACTCATGCAGGGCATTCATGCGCATTTCAATTACGACTGCATTCCGGCGATTGTCTACACCCATCCGGAGATCGCTACAGTAGGTAAGACCGAGGAGCAACTCAAAGAGGCCGCGGTGGCTTATAAGAAAGGGGTGGGAAACTATGGAGCCAATGGACGAGCAAGGACTTTGGGTGAAGCCGAAGGACGCGTCAAGATTTTGGCAGATGCCAAGACCGATCGGGTCTTGGGGGTTCACATCATCGGAACGCGGGCTGGCGATCTGATTGCCGAGGCTTCTATTGCGATGGAGTTTGGAGCAAGCAGCGAGGACATCGCTCGGAGTTGTCATGCGCACCCGACGCTCGCAGAGACGATGCACGAAGCGGCATTGGCAGTCGACGGACGAGCGATCCATTCGGCCTAGCCCGACACTTGGCTCGGGCGGCTCAGGCCTACTGGGTAGCGCGTTGGGATAGTATTTTTCTACGAAACATTCCATAGCAAGGAAGACAGATGCCCCGATACAATCCGGCGGAAATCGAGCCCAAGTGGCAAGCTTATTGGGAACACAACAAGACCTTTCGATGTCCGGAATTTCCCGATCCGCAGGGCAAGGGTAAGCTTTACGTGTTGGACATGTTCCCTTATCCCAGTGGAGCTGGATTGCATGTAGGGCATCCAGAGGGCTACACGGCGACCGACATTTACTGCCGTTATTGGCGGATGCAGGGCAAGACGGTATTGCATCCGATGGGCTACGATGCCTTCGGCTTGCCTGCCGAGGAGTACGCGATACGGACGAACACTCCGCCAAGGCAAAGCACCGAAGCGAACATCGCCAATTTCACCAGGCAGTTGAAGATGCTCGGGTTCTCGTACGATTGGGATCGTTGCCTATCGACGACCGACGTCGAGTATTTCCGATGGACACAGTGGATTTTTTTGATTCTGTTTGATACTTGGTACGACGTCCAAGAGCACCGGGGGCGTCCGATTAGCGAGTTGCCGATACCCGATGCTATTGCGTCGAAGGGTTCCGAGGCGGTTGCAAGTTACCGCGATAGTTTCCGTTTGGCTTACCAAGACGAGGCGTTGGTCAATTGGTGTCCTGCCTTGGGAACGGTCCTTGCGAATGAAGAGGTCATCGATGGTCGCAGCGAGCGTGGCGACCATCCGGTTCAGAGGATTCCGCTCAGGCAGTGGATGCTCCGGATCACCGCGTATGCGGATCGGTTGTTGGCCGACTTGGACTCTCTGGACTGGTCTGCGGGGATTAAGAAGTTGCAGGCCGATTGGATTGGCAAGAGCACAGGTGCCGAGGTCGATTTCCCCGTCGTCGCCCCCGAGGGATGGGGGGTGTGGTCGGCGAACCGAACTCGAACAGGCTTTCCGAAGGTCGCTGGCTTCGAAGCGATTCGAGTTTACACGACCCGTCCCGATACCCTTTACGGAGCGACCTATTTGGTCGTCGCCCCTGAGCATCCGATGGTATCGAAGATCACTTCGGCCGAGCGATCCGAGGAGGTTCAAGCGTATTGCCAAGCCGCATCGTTCAAGAGCGATCGGGATCGGACCGAGGGGGATAAACAGAAGTCAGGGGTTTTCACAGGAGCTTATGCAATCAACCCGGTGACCCAAGAGCCCGTTGCGGTTTGGGTAGCCGATTATGTGTTGGGCAATTACGGCACGGGGGCGATTATGGCTGTCCCGGCACACGACATCCGAGACCATGAGTTCGCTCTAAAGTATCAGCTACCGATCGTTCAGGTGGTCGAACCGATCGACGCGACGGCTGAGGAGCTTGAGCAGATACGAAGTGGCCAAGTCTGTTTTGCTGGCGAGGGACTTGCCATTGCCAGTCGTGAGCTTGATGGACTCAGGACCAAGCAGGCCAAAGCTAGGGTTATCGAGAGTTTGTCGAGGCTTGGTTTTGGACGTGAAGCGATCAATTATAAGCTTCGCGATTGGCTCTTTAGCCGTCAGCGGTTTTGGGGCGAGCCGTTTCCGATCCTCCATGAACTGGGACCCGATGGGCAGCCCAACGGTCAGATCCGAGCCGTGCCCATGGTCGACCTTCCAGTCGATCTTCCTTATTTGGAGGACTACAAGCCCCATGGTCGACCCGAGCCTCCGTTGGGCAAGGCCGATGCGTCGTGGCTGTTTGTCGAGCTCGATGGCAAGCGCTATCGGCGGGAGACCAACACGATGCCGCAATGGGCAGGATCGTGCTGGTATTACTTGAGATTCATCAGCCCACGCTCTACAGAGGCTTTCGTCGATCGGCAGCAAGAGGCCGCATGGATGCCGGTCGATTTGTACATCGGTGGAGCCGAGCATGCGGTATTGCATTTGTTGTATGCAAGGTTTTGGCACAAGGTCTTGTTTGATCGAGGTTACGTATCGCAACCCGAACCGTTTCAGAAACTTGTCAACCAAGGGATGATCCTTTCGCACGCATTCAAAGATCATCGCGGCGCGTTGGTATCGGTCGATTTAGTCCAGGAGGATGCCGAGGGTCTGGCCAAGCATGTTCAGACAGGAGAGACCCTTCAGCGAATCGTTGCCAAGATGGCCAAGTCATTGAAAAATGTGGTCGATCCGGAGGGAGTGGTCAAAGAATACGGAGCCGATGCACTTCGGCTTTATGAGATGTTCATGGGGCCTTTGGAGGCGACCAAGCCATGGAGCATGCAGGGGGTTAACGGAGTCAGAAACTTCCTAGACCGGGTTTGGCGGTTGATTGTCGATTCGAAGTCTGAGGACAGTTCGATCAGTGAATCGGTTCAAGACGTCGCGTCCAATGCCGAGCAAGATTTGGTCGTGCATAGCACGATTGCCGCCGTCACGCAGGACATTGAAAATCTTTCGTTCAACACAGCGATTGCTCGGATGATGGAATTCGTAAATCACTTCACCAAAGAGGCGGTCCGACCGAAATCGGCAATGGAAACACTGACCTTGCTTTTGGCTCCATTTGCGCCCCATGTGTCCGAGGAGCTTTGGCGGGTTCTAGGGCACCCCGAGTCATTGGCTTATGCCCCATGGCCCAAGGCGGATCCCGAGAAGATGAAGATCGCATCGGTGGAGGTCCCAGTCCAAGTCAATGGCAAGGTTCGTACCAAGGTGGTCATGCCGGTGGGGATCGATGCAAAGCAGGCCGAGCAGTTGGCGATGTCCAATCCGAGAGTAGCGGAGCTTTTGGAAGGGCAAGAGGTGATCAAGGCTGTTGTGGTACCGGGGAAAATGATCAACTTTGTGATCAAATCAAACTAGCGGGTTTTTAATCCAGTTTCTTGAAAAACCGAAGTGTTGGCTCGTCAACTACTTGCCCTTTTTGATTTAGCTATGACAATATGTCGTAGCCTGTTAAGTAGAATCGCTTGCGTCTTTTGCATGCAGGGTTTTGGGCAGGTAATGGTTGTTTGGGTTTACAATCGGTTTGGTTATGGAACAAATAAAAGAACGAGTCCGCCGCACTGAGGATGTGGTCCTTAGGAATTACGTCCCTAAGGACACACCTGCGAACGCGTATCGGATGTCCCAGGTGTACCACCATCTGTTGGTGGCTATCTTTTTTTTCTGGGCGGTCCTTCGGATCATGGCGGTGGTTGGAACACAGGTCTACCGTGTCAGCGAAACGGCCGTTGCAATGATGCCCCTTGAGGTTCGATCCGGAGCCTTGGGGGCTTTCCTAGGTGTGTGTTTTGCTGGCTTCAATATCGCGACTTGTTATGGCTTGCTCACGAAAGAGACTTGGGGGTGGTGGCTTGCCTTGGTTGGATTGACTTGGACGGTGCTTGCGGGAATCGCCAATGCGACTACGGATACACTGATTGGGCAATCTTGGATGATCACAAGCTTGCACGTTCTAGTTTCGTTGGCTCTTTGCGCGTTGTCGATATGGTTGCTCTTTCTGCTTGTTTCACCGATGATGCGAAAGAAGTTTGGAGTGATGCTTGGGGCTCGGGCGGCGTTAGGAATTGGAGTCGCCGTTGGATCGGTGCTTGGATTATTCTTTTTCGTGATCGTATCGAAGACCTAACCGGCAGTGTAGGGACGATGGATTTAGACCCATAGTTTCAACCGACCTTGCAAGCGACCTGGAAGGGCTTTGTCGACCCAGCGATGGATTTGGGGTTTGTTGTATCGGACGCTGAAGTGTCCGCAGATGATTTGTTCGTTTTGGAACAGGTCCTTGCGTTCGACGAAGTCATCTAGGTGCATATGTCCATCTTTGTGGATCTTGTCTTTGCGGTGATCGGGAGCCAGGAAGGTCATTTCGGTGATCAGGATTTTGGCGCGGAACATGTCAGGGTTTCGGTCCAGACCTGCCGGTGCGGTATCGCCGGTGTAGGCGACCAAAGGGATCCGCGTCTCGGAGGTAACCTCGATGCCTGAGAGTCGAGCGTCTCGGATTTGCTCACCGGTCCAGTTGGCGAATTCGGTTTTGAGTTTGCGGCGTTTTTCCCAGACGATGAAACCCAGTGCGGGGATCGAGTGCTTCATTGCGTGGGTCGAAACGACGAGTTCTCGGGATAGTTCAATTTCCTGGTTCTCTCGCAGCGGTACGAGTTCGCAAGGCATCCGCCCTCGGTCGAGTCTTGTGAAGACTTTGAGCATTTGATCGACCGTTGCCAACGCGTAATCAGGTACATAGAGCGTGGGCCGTTCCATTTTCATCATCCGGCGTCTGGCGACGTAGGCCGGGATCGCGGCGATATGGTCGAGGTGAGGGTGGCTGATGAAGGTTCGTGGAAGGGACATAAAGTCCCAGGGTTGGGCTCCGAGATCGAACCCTATTTTCAGTTCGGCCACTCGCCAGTAGGTTTGGACCGCTGCGCGGGAGTAGCCATCGATGGTCAAACCGTCGTGGTGGAGGGCTAGGGTAGGGGCGTTATCGATCGAACCGATGGAGTCGGCTACCGAATCCTCTTCGATTCCCTTGGTTGTATGGTCCATTACTGTTCGTTTGAGGCTTGCGGTTGGCTATTTAAAAGTACTTCGACGCGATCCGAGCGACCAGTGGTTGGAGTTTGGATCGAGCGATCGAGGACCAAGCCAGCACGTCGTTGTGTTCGGTGGCTGTGGGGACATCTGGGTTGGCAACGTTGGTCACGACCGAGAAAGCCAGCACGGGCGTGCGGTGTTGCATGGCCAGGATCGCTTCTGGGACGGTGCTCATGCCTACGATATCGGCGCCGAGCCGTCCGAAAGCTCGGTATTCGGCGCGTGTTTCATAGTTGGGTCCTAGGGTAGCAAGGTAGGTTGCAGTCGGCAGGGAAAATCCCAATTCCGAAGCCGTTTGTTGGGCTTTGGCCAACCATCCGGAGTCGTACGTTCGGTCGTGTCGCATCAGGATAGAGGCGGACCGATCGTGATAGTTCGGTGATTTCGCCGTTTGGAAAAGCCAATTGATGTGCGAATCGATCGCGACGACCTGGCCACTGTGGAATCTTGGATTGATCCCTCCCGAGGCGTTCGAGAGGATGAGAAGTTCGATACCTAGTTCCAGAAGGGTTCGCAGCGGTCTGAGGGATTCCTCGAGCGACCATCCTTCGTACAGATGGCAGCGGCCTTGGAGCACGGCGACTTGGCAACCTTCAAGGCGTCCGAGAACGAGTTGTCCGGAGTGTCCAGCGACTCTTGGCTCGGGGAACTCCGGGATCGCTTGGTAGGCGATGCGTGTGGCGTGATCAATTGCGTCGGCCAAATTTCCTAGCCCGCTTCCTAGAACGATCCCGATACGGGGCTCGAAAGAGGGGTGATGGCTTCGGATCCATTGGGTCGCAGCACAGGGCGACCCAGGAGAGCTATCCGGTGGACTGGCCGGTCGGAGGGGTGGACGATGAGAAATGGTGGGGCTCCCTCGGATGTCGCGCCAGGAATTCAGTGGCTTTGTGGATTGCGTTTTGCATCGAGTTCCAGGACACCGCTAAGTAGAGTCGTCAGGCGCGGTTCTGCATCGTTGGCGATTGCGATGATTTTTTGCACATCGGCTGCTTCGAGTGCATCGGGCAGGCACATATCGGTGATCACGGAGAATCCGACGGTGCGCATTTGGCTGTGGACCGCGACGATGACTTCCGGGACGGTCGACATGCCGACGACATCGGCACCGATTTGTCTCAGGAAACGGTACTCGGCTCGGGTTTCGAGGTTTGGACCACAGACGGCGACGAAGACACCTTGGTGGGCCACGATATCGGCTTTTCTGGCGATGCTCAAAGCGTCCTTGATGAGGGTCGGATCGTAGGGTTGGCTCATGTCGGGGAATCGCGGTCCGAGTCTCTCGTCGTTGATTCCGACCAAGGGATTCGCGCCCATGAGGTTGATGTGGTCCTCGATGAGCATGATGTCGCCGGCTCGGAAGTTGGGGTTCATTCCGCCGCAGGCATTCGAGACCATTAAAAGTTCTGCGCCCAGGGCTTTCATCACGCGCACTGGCAGGGTGATTTGATCTAGCGGATATCCTTCGTACATATGGAAGCGACCTTCCATGGCCACGACGGGGACTTGGCCGAGTTGACCGCAGATGAGCCTTCCGCGGTGACTTGTAGCCGTCGATTTAAGAAAGTGAGGGATCTGCGAGTACTCGAACTGGGCTTGGACATCGATTTTCGAGACCAAGGAACCCAGACCGGTACCGAGGATGATTCCGGCATGAGGGGTACGATCCCAGGACTTGCGAATCACGTCGCAAGCCTCTTGGATTTTATCGTAAAGATCTAGCATGTTGCGCCTTATTAGCGAAGGATCATCTCGTCGACGGTCCGTCCCGAGGGGATCATCGGTAAGACGTGTTCTTGGTAGGGGACTTGGACATCCAGGACGAAGGGGCCTGGGTATTGGATCATTTCGAGCAAGGCGGATTCCAGATCGGATTTATTGCGAACCGTGGCAGCACCGCAACCGAAGCCTTTGGCGATTCCTACGAAATCCGGGTAGCGATTTTCGGCGTAGGTGTGCGCGACCGTCGAGCCCTCGCCGCGGGCCTCCTCGTGGTCGATTGGCCCTAGATAGGTATGCGCGCGATTCGAGCCCATGAATCGGTCTTCCCACTGAACGACCATGCCGAGGTGTTGGTTGTTGAGCAGCAGGACTTTGACGGGTAGTTTTTCGCAATGGAGGGTAGCGAGTTCTTGGATGTTCATTTGGAACGAGCCATCGCCATCGATATCGATGACCAGGGCATTCTTGTGGGCGGCTTGGACTCCCATTGCTGCCGGCAGACCGAATCCCATGGTTCCCAATCCGCTGCTGCTGAGCCAAGTCCGAGGCTTTCGGAATTTGAAGAATTGCGCCGCCCACATTTGATGTTGGCCGACTCCCACGGTGACGTAGGTCTCGCGGTTTGCCGTCAGATCCGAGAGGGTTCGGATCGCATGTTGTTGCAAGATGCCGTCAAAGTCCTGATCGTATTGGAAAGGGAATTTGATCTTCAGATCCTTGCAATGATCGACCCAGGGTTGGATATTTTCGGGTGGCTCGACCATCTTGTTCAGTTCGCTCAGAGCAAAACGAATATCGCTGCGTACGGCAATGTGTGCGATTTTATTTTTGTTCAGTTCGGAGGCGTCGACATCGACGTGAACAATCTTGGCATTTTTGGCAAACGAAGCCAGTTGGCCCGTGACGCGATCGTCGAAACGCACGCCCAGGGCAAGCAGCAAATCGCAGTCTCGAACCGCGTAGTTTGCGTAGGCAGACCCGTGCATTCCGAGCATGTCCAAGCACAGGGGGTCCTCGGCGGGAAAAACTCCCAATCCCATGACGGTCATGGTAACGGGAATCCCGGTTTTTTTGGCGAATTCCCGGAGTTCTGCCGAAGCCTCGGCGGTAACGATTCCACCACCGCAGTAGATCACTGGTTTTTTACTATGTCGAACGGCCGCTGCGATTTGACGAATCTGTTCTGGCGGGGCGTTTGGATGTTTCGTCGGGGAGTATCCTGGCAGGTTCATCGGAATATCCCAATCGACCTCGCAGGAATCCAATTGAACATCCTTGGGCATGTCGATCAGGACCGGTCCTGGCCGGCCAGTTGTCGCGATGTAGAAAGCTTCCTTCATCACACGGGCGACATCCTCGACCTTGGTCACCAAGTAGTGGTGTTTGGTGATTCCACGGCAGATTTCGACGATGGGGGTTTCCTGGAATGCGTCGGTGCCGATGACCGCCGTGGGGACTTGGCCGGTGATTGCAATCAGGGGGATGCTATCGAGTTTTGCATCGGCGATCGCTGTGACAAGATTGGTCGCACCCGGGCCGCTGGTTGCCATGACGACCCCGACCTTGCCGGTCGATCTTGCGATCCCTTGCGAAGCAAATGCGCCGCCCTGTTCGTGCCGAGGCAAAATCGTCCGCAATTTCCCTTCGTATTTCGTCAGTGACTGGTGCATGGGCATCGAGCAACCCCCGGGGTAGGCAAAGACGATTTCCACGCCGTGGTCGACCAGAGACTTGACGACGATATCGGCTCCGGTCATGACGGTGGTTTTTCGTTCGGTGGGTGCTGGGATTGTCATCAGGGGCTCTCCGTGTGGAATTCTTTGGTTTTTTGGTCGATCGACGTGCGAAATTAGGGGGCTTTGGGTGCGAGGATCGCGACCAATTAGAAAACTATAACATTCCGAGGAAAAAAGGTCGAACGAAGATTCACCACCGGCCGGATCGATTTCTCTGAGCAGGTTTTAAAGAGCCCCCTTCGAGTACGACATTTCGCCATAGAATGCGACAAAACGACGTACCTAAGACGTTTTTTTAGGTAATTGTGCTTGGGAAAATGGAATAGAACTCTGACGAAAGTCGATTTTTTGGAATTTGTTGGGCTTGGCGCGAAATTTGCTTTCCATTTTAGACAGAACTCTAGGTCCAACATTCCTCGATCCTTGCTCCGGGCATCATTAACCTCCCAACCGGTTTTGATGGCGAGAATCGGCTATAGGTGCGGACCTGGAGTTTTTTCATTCGACCCCCCAGAGCTTGAGTTTTCGCTGGAGGGTTCGCACGGAGACACCCAGGGTGTGAGCCGCGTGGGTTCGGTTGCCGAGCGATTTTTTAAGAGCCGAAAGGATCGCTTCTTTTTCTAAATCGTGGAGGTTGGACGATCCTTCGCTGGCATGGTGCTGTTCGCTCGAGGGATTTCCACTGAGGTATTTTGGAAGGTTCCGCAGGGTCAGCGAAGCTTCGTCCCCCATGACGAGCATGTTTTCGATGACATTGCGCAGTTGCCGAACGTTTCCAGGCCACTCGTATCGCTGGAAGTATTCGAGCAACTCCGGGGCGACTTCAGGGGCAGGGCGCAAGTGTCTCTTTGCGCAATCCATCAGGAAGTGATTGACCAGAACGGGGATATCTTCGGGGCGTTTGCGAAGGGGCGGCAGTTCGATGGTAAGAACGTTTAGGCGGTGGTATAGGTCGATGCGAAATTGTCCGTCTTTGACCATTTCAGGAAGTTCGCGGCTCGTTGCGGCGATTAGGCGGATATCGACGTGGGACTCGGTGTTTGAGCCTACGGGGGCAAACGAGTAGGTTTCCAGGACCCGCAGAAGTTTGGGCTGAAGTGTTTGAGGCAGGTCGCCGATTTCGTCCATGAACAGTGTGCCTTGATCGGCTACCCGAAACCTGCCTTCTCTGGGTTCGATCGCGCCGGTGAAAGCTCCGCGGACGTATCCGAACAATTCCGATTCGATCAAGGAGTCGGGAAGTGCGGTGACGTTGAGCGCGACGAAGGGTTTTTTTCGACGACGGCTGTTGTCGTGGATGGCTGAGGCAACGAGTTCCTTGCCCGTACCGGATTCGCCGATGATCAGTACGGTCGCATCAGAAACCGACACCTTTCGGATTTGATCAAAGACTTCTCGGATTTCCTTGGATTGCCCGATCATGCGACCGATTCCGCCCGCATCGATTGCGTTTTGCTTTTCGTTGCGAGCCCTCATGGGCAAGTAGCGATTCAGGAGAACTAGCAGTTCATCGGGTTTGAGCGGTTTGGTGAGGTAATCCGACGCCCCGAGTTTCATGGCTTCAACTGCCGAGTGAATATCGCCGTAGGCAGTCACCATGAGTACCGGGACCGAGGGTTTGGTGTGGCGCCATTCCTTGAGCACAGCCATGCCATCGTCGTTGCCGAGCCTCAGATCGCAAACGACTAGGTCTACTCGATCTTTGAATGCGCCGATGGCTTCGGGGCGGTTGCTTGCCGGGATGGTGTTGTAGCCTTCGGCTTTCAGTAGACGAGAAAGGGCTTCGCGTTCCCGAACTTGGTCTTCGACAACCAGAATCGTCAGTGCGGTGTTCATGGGTCATGTCGGTGTGGGTTGGAGTAAACCGAACGGGTTAATTCTTTGACTCTAGGATCTTGCCCGAAGCGATCTTGAGTTGAAATCGCAGGGTAAATTTCATTCCCCCGAAGCGATCGCTTCGTTGGCATGAAACACTCCCGCCGGTGGTTTCGATTAGGTTTTTGACAACCGCCAATCCCAACCCGGCACCTTCTTGCTGGGTGCTGTAAAAGGGTTCAAAGATCTTTTCGAACAGGTTCGAAGGAACCCCCGGTCCAGAGTCTTCGATTGTGAGAATCACCGATTGGGAGTTGGTCCGGAGATTCAAATGGATCATTCCACCCTCGGGCATGGCTTGGCGCGCGTTTAGCAAAAGGTTAATCAGGATCTGCCGTAAGTACTTTTTGGAGACTTTTCCGATCGCGTTTGGTTCCTCAAACCGATAGTCGATTTCGATACGATGAAGCTCATGCGTGGATTTCATGAAATGAAGGATCGATTGGATTTCGGTATCGAGATTCAGCCAAGTCTCCTGGGTCTCATCTGCTTTGACAAACCCCAGCAGTTGACCGATAAGCTCATTGACGCGTTCGATCTCACTGACCGACTCGTGGATCATGGTCAATGCTTCCTCTTGATCGATCGGCGAGTCTCCACGGATGAGTTTTTCCGAGGTGAATAAATTCAGCCGAATGGAGTTCAAAGGGTTTCTCAATTCGTGAGCCATACTGACGACCAGTTTGCTCAGATCGGCTAATCTTCTAGTCTCCGACGTTTTTAGAGCTTGTGCGAGGTCCTGGGTATGCGTTCCGAGTCGAAAAAGGGAGATGGCGGTCATCGAAACGATCATGCTTATTGCCGATAGGATCGCTAGCCAAACGAACCATCGGTTGCGTGCCGACTCTCCGATTCGTTCTTCGATCCATGCGCCTGGAATCGCCGTACGATAGGTTGCGATCCGTCGATCATCCATTTCGACAGGTAATCCGATCTCGATGGCGGTTTCGGCAATTTTTCCTTCCCGCAAGGTGATACGTCTGATGTACTTGGGGAACCCGTCGATGGACTCCGATTCTCCATCGCTTAGCATGCGAAGATCTGTCTTGAGTGAACAAGACAAAATCGACCCGGAAGCATCCTCGATCAGGGCGTAAAGGCGATTAGATTTTGTGTCAATCATTCGCCTCCAGTGGTCGGTCAGCCATTCGGTGATGTTCGGAGCAGAGAAATCCTCGAGGCTTTTTCCTTGTCGTAAATCGCTTTCAATCCGCACAACCGTTCGTTCGACGTGGGATTGCAAGTTGGAGACCTCGGAAGCCAAAATCAGTTTTTGTTGGCTCTCAAGGTCGTTCCATAAGCCAGCGACGCACACCCCGGCGACCAGCAAAAAAGCTACAAAAATGCCCACCATCGGCAACCGGCGAAGTTGAGCCAGGGACATGGTTTTTTTTGGCTGTTCTTGGTTCATGTGGCTCTAGCTCCGACAATTTCGACTTCTCGTAGGATCATTATGCTTCATACTCTGTGACTATGGAATCCGAATCGAAGGTAAACCGTTTGATATTCGCTTTGGCAACCGCTTCGATCGAAGAGGTTCCCTCAGGCTATGGCCCCGAGCAATATCGGGATTATCACATCTGCTGGACCTCGCTTTGGTCCCCGCGAATCCTCCGGCGGCTTGGGTTTCTCCCGGAATCTCGACGCTGCGATGCCTCGGGCTTGGACGTAGAAAATGCGTTGTTGGTGTTCCCTGATTTGGTCCAGA
The DNA here is from genome assembly GCA_026692845.1 of Planctomycetota bacterium. Lineage (GTDB taxonomy): Bacteria > Planctomycetota > Planctomycetia > Pirellulales > Pirellulaceae > JBKCUI01. The sequence continues at coordinate 15,592 of JAPLNM010000120.1, forward strand.
GCAAAATCGATCAGCCGCTCGAAGAACGATTGGTATTGGCCGGGAATCGAATCCTCTACAGTCAGTCCCGCGCTCGCAAGAGCATCATCGAGGAGATCTGTCGGCTACTGGATTCGAAGTCGTTGGCCCCAGAGCAACTAGAGCAACCAGAGCAGTGCGCCGAGCCACCCGGCGATGCGCCCCAGAGCCAATTAGCCGACGGGATCGAGGAGGATTTTTGCGCGTTTGGCTACGCCGTCATGCAAGTCCAGCAAATCGCCCGCAAACTCCGTTACTCGTTCAACTTAGACTGGATCATCGTCTCGGATCAATTGCTCCAAGCCGCCGGACACTTCCATGAAGGCAACTTCGAGGAATCCCAACGGTGGCTCGATGCGGCTTTTGACTCTTTGTCCCAAGAACGCGATCGGTACTGTTCCCAGCAAGGCTATTTGTTGCATTTGGTCCTCTCGGCTCGGAGTACTTTGGGGGAGCGATTTTCCAAGGAAATGCAAAATGGGATTCCCACAAGTCTGCTTGCGACGACCGAAACGCTCGAGCATCTCGGGCAAGCGAATCCCGAGGGTTTCGAACGCCTGAGCGAGCGTCTGGCAGAGAAAACGTTAGCCATTGTCGGTGGCTTTGCCCGAGAGCTCAAGCATACCTATTTAAGCGAGCAATCCTTGCATCGGAGTTTTCAGCGGGCCAAATCCGATGCGAACGCTTTGGGGATCGGTTTTCCAAAAGTCCTTCTGCCTTTTTTCCCAAGCATTCCCGTACAGTTACCGACGCTTGCGCGTTTGCATGGTTTCCAAGGAGCCGTGTTGGCTAAATTCCTCGACGGAATGGTCCCGGAGAAAGAGCATGCCAAGCTCAAATGGCAAGCGTCGGCCGATACCCCTGCGATCGACACAATCCTTGGACACTTGCTCGACGCTGCCGACGAAGCGGCCCTACTGGAACTCGGCACGGCCATGGCCAAGCAGTTGGATTACCACCAAGTCCCAACACTTCTGATCGCCCACTGGCCGGGCCGAAGTTCGGCGATATTCGATGACCTCGTTCGGTGCATGCACCGAACTCCAGCGCTGGGCAAATGGGTTCTAGCCGACGACTACTTCGAATCCACCTCGCAACCCTACTGGTCCGATACGTTTGGCCCTCACCAGTTTCCGTTCTCGATTCCTAAAGAACCCGATCGCATCCATGCGATCCAAATCAGCTTGATCGAGATTCACAGGAATCTTTACTCCTTGGAAAGGCTTCAAGACGCGCTGGCTTGCTGGTCAACGACCACAGGAAATCATCCACATGAGGATTCGCTTCGGATCGAAATTCAGGACCTCTTGCTTCAAATCGACCGCCTTGCGACGCACGGCGATCCGAGGATTGAGTCTCCCGAGCAGTGGTCGGCCGATTTTGAATCCGAGGTACGTCGGCTCTACCAGAAAGCCGCCGATCCGATCCGCCGATGGCTAGGCAACCCATCGACTCCGATTATCCTGCATCCGGCAAGCCATCCGAGGCGCTTGAGCGTTGTGCTTGAGGGTTCCGTCAATGCTTCAAGGGCATCCGACTCCGACCGTGTCTTGTGCTATGGCCAGATGCTCTGCGAGCCATCGAAAACCCAAGTGATCTTGGATGTTCCCCCTTTTGGTTTCTGCGCCGTGCCGGTGATTAGTACTGAGGCAACCAAGCCGACTTCGTCGACCCGCAAGCGAGGGTTTTTCTCGAAGTTGCTCGGGTACAGTGACTCCATTGCGCAATCCGATGGCTCGTTGGCAAACGAGTTCATGGAAGTCCAGGTCGACCCGAAAAAAGGGCATCTGCGATCTTTGTTCATCCGCGATCAACGAGGCAACCGTCTAAGCGGTATGGTGTCTCTTATCCCCAAGCCCGCCGGCGAGCATCATCGGGCTAAAGAGTCCGATTGGATCGGCCTGAGTCAAGTTCGTATCGAGCACCGGAACCTGAGCGACAACCAAGCGCAGGTCGTAACACGGGGGGGCTTTCGCATCGAGTCTAGCTCCGGCACGGCGGATACCCAGGCGAGTAACCCTTGGATCGAACAAACGATCCGCCTGGACAGAGGTTGCAAGTGGGTCGAAGTTTCTTTTTCTGGAGGTGGTTTTCATCGAGCCTCGCATACCCCGGTCTGGCGAATGATATGGCCCAGCGAGGCAACGACCTTGGGGATATGGTCGCATGGAAATAAGACCAAATGGCTCGGGCCGCTCCAAGCCAACGTCGAGTTGATCGAGATCGACGATGCGCAGCACAAGGTCTACTATGCGACCGGCGGGCTGAGTTACCATCACAAGCAAGCGAGCAACCAGCTCCAGAGCATGATTCCAATCCATGCCGACGGGTCGATCCGAACCAAACTGTTCCTCGGAATCCATTGGCAACGGCCCTGGGAGACGGCCATCGATCTGTTCCAGGAAGCTTGGTGCATGCTTCCTCAGACGGAGTCGGAGCCTGGGGCTCAATCCGGTCAACCTCGGGACAAGTCGCCCACAAGCGGCTGGCTGGCCCAGTGCAATCATTCGAACTTGCGTTTCTCGTTTTTGCCGCTTGGGCCGCCAGGACTGCCTGATTCGTCGCGACTGCCTAGTGTGACTGGCAATCAAGCCCAAGCATCTGGAGTTTATACCAACGGGCAGGAAGTGCTTGCTGCCGATGCCTTGCTTTGGGTTTCTGAAGGCATGGGCAAAGCGTCGACGGCAAAAATTAGCTTGCCGAAATCGGTCCGACAGGCATGGAAAGTCGACTTTTGCGGTCAGTTATTGGATAAAATACCCACCGAGGGCGGGTCCTTGCTCGTGCCCTACTCGGCCTGGGAAAAATGTCTGATCGCTGTGGTCTTTGGAACATCGTGATGCGCATGCCACCGGTGCCTGGTTCCGTGAATCTCTTTTCTTAATCCCTTCGACGAAGCTACTTCATGAATCGGCCCACCGAAGGCAATGATTTGACAAATCAAGTGATCGGGGGATACAGCATCCTGCATCGATTGGGTGTCGGTGGGATGTCGGAGGTTTACCTGGCTTTCCAAAATTCGCTCCATCGGCACGTGGCGCTCAAGGTGCTCCGAGCAGACTTTGTGGGTTCCGAAGAGCATGAGCAACGATTCTTGCAGGAAGCCCGTTCGGTCGCTTCGTTGATCCATCCGAATATCGTGCAGGTCTACGACGTAGGCAAATTCGACTCGACCCTGTACATCGCCCAGGAGTATGTTCCTGGGAGCAACCTGAATTCTTTCATTCAGCGCCGAGGTGCCTTGCCCATCGAGGAAGCCGTATCGATTCTTTGGCAGGCAACCTCAGCACTTCAGAAAGCCGCGTCGATCGGCTTGGTGCATCGAGACATCAAGCCCGATAACTTGCTTTTGACCCCAGACGGCGAGGCGAAGGTCGCGGATTTCGGATTGGCAAGAGCCAGGGGAAAGAATCAGAATTTGACAGCCGTAGGAGTTGCGCTCGGGACCCCGTTGTACATGAGTCCTGAGCAGGTCCAAGGCCAGTCAGTCGATTCCCGAAGCGATCTTTACTCGCTCGGAGCAACGGCCTATCACATGCTCTCGGGCCGACCTCCTTTTTCCGGCGATACGGCCCTGGCCCTTGCGATGCAGCACATCCAAGCCCAAGCAGTTCCATTGGATCAGTTGCGTCCGGACCTACCAGAGCAGCTCGTCTTGATCGTCCATCGTCTTTTGAAGAAGAGCCCCGAGGATCGATTTGGCTCGGCCATGGAATTGGCTAGGGAGTTGCGCAGTTTCATCGAAGTGAATCTCGAAGGAAGAGGGGACAAGATGATCCCCTTCTCGGGTTTGGTCATCGAGCATCAGGCGATTTCCTCGAGTAGCGCGACCGAGGAATTGCAGATCCTCATGATGGGGCGCAACTCAAGTCTCACCGAGGGTTCAACCGAGGGTTCAACCAAGGGTTCAACCAAGGGAAAGCCCAGACAATCCGCATGGATTCGAAATTCAATCCTATGGTTTGGCGTGCCACTGGTGCTAACCTCGGCCCTAGCTTTCTTGCTTGGGCGCGTCGATCCTTTTGCGCATCAATCCACAAGCACCGCAGGTGTCGTCCGGGAGTCGTCGATTCAAAGACAGTTCGCTTTGGCTTTGGTGGAAAACAATCTCAAGCATTGGAACGCCGTCTCGGAGTTTTTCCCACCGACAGATGCTCTGAGCAGGAACTACTACCTCAAATCGCAAATCCAAATCGCTCGCTTGAGGATCGAGGGCGACGATCTTCCAGGGGCAGAACCCAATCTTCGCACGGTGATAGAATCGCCCTACTCCGACGAGCTGCTTCGGTGCATTGCCAGAATCGAGCTCGGGTGGATTCAACAACGTGGGCAACGGCAACCATCCGGTGAGGAAATCCGCAACGAGAACTATGCTCGCGCGATGCGCGAAATGTCGACCATGATTCCCGAAAAGCAGCGGCTTATCCGCGACGCTTTGCCCGCGAGGGTTCGGGCCGAGTGGGAGACGGTAGATTATTTGTACCAAGCCGAATCGAAGCCACTCGGGGCTGCGGCCTCTGGAGATTGATTTGCCAATGAGAGGAAGTTGGGGAGGAATGTGTTAGTCAGTCGTTTGCGCACCGCCGCGATCGTGCTAGCGATCGTCTTTGGCTTTATCTATCTCGACATCACGGCTCCGCTGGCAGGGGTTCCAGGAATCTGGATGCTGCCGATTTACGTGGTCCTGTGCCTCGGAACGGCTCGCGAAGCCACCTCGATCGTTCGATCGGCTTGGCAACTTCCGGTCTTTTGGTCGCCGTCGGTCGTTTTGCTCTCAGCGGCTCTTGCTGCCATTCCTGAACTCCTGCGAGCCCTGAATGCGTCCCATATGCTCGACCCGTCCTGGACTGGGGTTCCAGGCAGGCTCGGCATGGTCTGCATTGGCAATTGGTTCCTAGCATGCTACCTTGGGTCGCGTGCGCTTGCCGTTTACCAAGATCGCCAGCAGGTCATCGGCTGGTTGATCAGCCTTGGCTTGTTGCTGTACATCTCTGTTGGGGCAAGTTTTTGGTGGATCTTGCGGCAAGTCGGAGAGCCCAACGCCGCGATGTTCAACCTCGTCGGTATTGCCATGGTGACCAAGATCGCTGATTCTGGGGCTTATTTCGTAGGCAAGAACCTCGGTCGCAGGCCTCTTGCGCCCGTCCTGAGCCCCAAGAAAACATGGGAAGGGCTCCTTGGAGGTTGGATCTCGGCTTGCCTGGCCGCCGTGATTTATTTCACTTCGGTTGGAGGAAATACCCCATCGGATTCCTCGTGGTGGCCGATCGTCGGCGCTTTGCTTTTGGGTACGGCGTTGACCTGGTTCGGTTTGTTTGGGGATTTGATCGAATCGATGATGAAAAGGTCTGGTTCAGTCAAGGACAGCGGCGGAACTTTGGCCGGACTTGGAGGAATTTGGGACGTGACCGATTCTTTGATACCGGCGGGAGTTGTAGGAATAATTGCGATCGTACTGGGTTGGATCTGAGTCGATTCGTGCGAGAATACCATGAGCGAAAATAACCCGCGCTAGATTAACCCTCGAGAGGCTCCATGAAGGAAAGTGCCGTTATGTCAGAGTCAACGCTAACCTTGGGCGATCCGCAGTTGGCTATCCAATTGTTCGGACCTCAGGACACGCACTTGCGCAAAGTGCGCAATCAACTCGGGGTTGCGATCACCCATCGCAACGGAACGGTCAAAGTGGCCGGTCCGAGCCATTCGGTCGAAATCGCTACAGGGATCCTTGAGAAGCTCAAGGAGAAGCTCATTCGGGGCGTTGCGATCCTACCAGAGCAAATCGACGCGCTGCTCCAGCAAGCTATGGTGCCTGCGACCAAGCACCTTGCAATCGATTTGCGGGGTGAATCCAAGGAAGTAGCGATCGGAAATACCGCCAGGAGGGTCAAGCCAAGGACTCAGGGGCAAGCTTACTACATCGATGCGATCCGCACGCACGACCTGACGCTCTGCTCCGGACCGGCCGGTTGCGGAAAAACCTACTTGGCCGTCGCCACGGCCGTCGAAGCCTATCGCGCGAAAGCCATCCGGAAAATCGTCTTGGTCCGTCCGGCTGTCGAGGCCGGCGAAAGTCTTGGCTACCTTCCGGGTGACCTCAAGGAAAAACTCAATCCTTATTTGCGTCCTTTGCTCGATGCGATCAATGAGATGGTAGATTTTGATCAAGTCAAATTTCTCATGGAGCAAGAGGTCATCGAGGTCATCCCGTTGGCTTACATGCGAGGCCGGACGCTCAACCAGGCGTTCATCATTTTGGATGAGGCTCAAAATGCGACGGTCGCTCAAATGAAAATGTTTCTCACCCGCATGGGGGAGGGCTCGAAGGTGGTCGTCTCAGGGGATATTTCTCAAGTCGATTTGCCGTCCGGGGTCACCAGTGGACTTCGGGATGCGATTCAGCGATTGAGCGGCATCGATGGGGTATCGATTATTCAACTTCAAGCGAACGATATTGTTCGACATCCTTTGGTTCAGCGTATTGTTGCTGCCTATGATCAACCGGTCGCCGCTGCAGCAAGACCCTTGAAAAGGCCTGATCGGACATAATAGGCTTGGACTTATCCTATGCAAAACGCCCCTAAAAAAAGCCGCAGCGAACGCGCTGCATCCATGAAGACTAGTCGCTTTGACTGGCAGCGTTGGTTCGACCAAGCAACCAGCGTGGATCTACTGACCAAGGCATCTGTGCTTTTTGCCGCTGGACTGCTTTTGTCGCTGATCCTGCGAGGCTGGGAACCCCCCTTCGCCTATCGAATCGGCTACGTTCCCCAACGAGCCATTCCCGCACGGATCCCCTTTCAAATCGAGGATGAGGTTCAGACCGATGGGCTGCGAGTCCAAGCCGCACGAGAAGTTCTTTGTGTTTATGAGAATCGCAAGGAGCCATTGGTGCAATTGCGTGGATCGCTCCAAGATGCTCTTTTTGCCCTTCGAGATCACCAGAACCAAGACGACTTCTCAGAACTGCAACTAGCTAGCTTGGAACTCTTCGGATCCCAAAGCGAAGGCGCCAGCGCCGTCGCTTTGGAAAAATCCGAGCTCGTCGAATGCATCAAAAAGACACTTGCTACCGACTCGGATCTATCGAAGTTTGATTCCGCAATACGCCGGATTTTTGATCCATGGGAGGAGATCGGAATTCTTCATTCGCTCCGCCATGATCCACAAAAAGGAAATCAGCGGTTCATCAAGGTCTTCCCGTTAGGGGATGACCAGCACAAACTCGACGTCGATTTTTCTCGGGTTCGAGCCGCCGACGTTCTCGTAACCCTCAGAGGCTCGCTCGAACGAGAGTTCAAAAACCAATTTGGAGACGGATCGGCCGAGTTGCTTGCCCAAATGGTCCATCGCTTTATCTCGGCCAAACTCCCGACGACACTGTCCTTTCGCGAAGATCTTAGCAACGTCGCTCGAATCGATGCGGTCAATGCAGTCAAGCCTGCAATGGTATCCTATGAGACCACCTACGGGGCATTGGTCCCTATGGGTAAATTGCTTGGACCCAAAGAGATTCGGCTGCTGAGAACCGAGCACGAAGCCTTCGTTCAGCAAATGAGCATCGGACAGAAATTTCAACGCCTAGCGGCCACTTGGGGACTCCTTGCGGCAGTTACGCTCTTATGCGGATTCTTCATCCATCAGTCCCGCGATCGCTCTCCGATCACAACGACCTGGAAACTGATCCGGTTGGTGGGTTTGGCCCTATTTGCAATCATCGCCTCGGTGCTGGCCTCCCGAGACCCGTTTCACGTTGAGATTATCCCGGTGACGCTCTGCGCCATTACCGCCGCGTTGGTCTACGGCAGACCGACTGCACTGATGCTCCTGGCAGCCATCTCGTTGGTCATTGCCTTCAGCACCGGAGGAGATCTTGCCGAGTTCATCTTGACGTTCAGCGCCGCTGCAGGAGCAATTCTGCTGAGCGGTCGAATTCGAAACCGCACTCGACTCGTGTACGTCGGTTTTGGGGTGGCCCTGATCGTGCTTGCGACCTGCGTGGGACTCGGAGTGCTCACAGGCCAATCGCTCGAGTTTTCGAGCGATCCTTTTGGGAATGGTCAGTCGACTTCGGTTCCTTTGTACGCAAGCCGGTTGATCCTCGAGGCGCTCAAGCAGTTTGCGTTCGTGGCGCTGTGCGGACCGCTCATGGTTGGGATTTTGCCTTTTATCGAAAAGCTCTTCGATATCGAGACCGATCTGAGTCTCCTAGAGCTTGGGGATATGAGTCATGAGCTACTGAGACAACTGGCTCAGCGTGCGCCCGGAACCTACAACCACAGCATCTCGGTTGCTTCCCTGGCCGAACCGGCAGCCGAAAGCATCGGTGCGCACGGCCTTCTGGTCCGCGTCGGTGCTTGCTTCCACGACATCGGGAAGATGTTCAAACCCAACTACTTCGTCGAAAATCAAATGCCGGGGGCGAATCGGCACGATTCGCTTCAACCCGAACTGAGTACCTTGGTCATCATCGCTCACGTCAAGGACGGGGCCGACTTGGCGCGGCAGCACAAGATCCCTCAGCGAATTATCGACTTCATCGAACAACACCACGGCACGACACTTGTCGAGTACTTCTATCAACAAGCCATCAAAGAGAATGAAGGCAATGAGGATCTCGAAGAGGTTTTCGAGGTTACCTTCCGCTACCCAGGCCCCAAGCCGCAAACCAAAGAAGCCGCGATTTTGATGATCGCAGATGCAGTCGAAAGCGCTACGCGTGCCCTCAGAGAGCCCACCTCCTCGCGGATCCAGCACCTAGTCGATCAAATCACAATGAAAAAATTGCTCGATGGTCAATTCGATGATTGCGAACTGACCCTAGTCGAAATTGCAACCATCAAGCAATCGCTGATCAAGAACCTCAATGCAATCCATCATGGACGTATCAAGTACCCCGAACGTCAAACAGCAAGCTGATAGTTGCTTCAAAGAGAGGTTTACTTGCCCCCTAGTCGCGATCCTGCATAAATACGCGATGCGTTGTAACGAGGGACCGCCATCGGACTGGGCCTTAAATCAAAACCAATCGATAGCTTGCTGTAATAAGCCAACTGCTCCTGACGGGTACCTTGGTACAACTCAGGGACCTTGCGCTGATCGACCAAGTCCAGCAGCAACCGAGGCTGCGGAACCTTCCCGAAATTCAAATCGAATTTCGATGTGTCTGCGATCTGACCATCGGTCGAAAATCGCTCCATCACCGCCCTAATGTCTGCCGCATACTCGAAACGATTGTTCGCGTCGGTCGTGCCCAATTGTTCAAAACCACCGACCGTAACAATGCTCTGCTCGCGATCGTGGTACTGATAAGCCTCGTAGCCGGCCGTGCGGAGAGCCTTCATAGCAATGTAAGCCCTCTCGGCGGCCTGCTCCAAGGCACTTGCACCCTTTGCCTCTTGGTCCTCCGAGGATTTGCCCCACGATACAAACGCGCTTTCTCCACGAAAGGTCAAGACTCGCACAGTGTATTTCCGCTTGCAATCGAGCAACGAATGCTCGTTGTAACCCGGTTGTCGATTCATGTCGTAGACGAACTTCTCCAAATCGGGCGATTGAAAGAAATCCGCAGGAAGCAACGGGTTGCGGGTCATGAAGGCATGTTCTAACGGCCCTTTGGGCTTGTCCTTCGAAAACCCGCTCAACCACTTCTTAGCACTGCGAAGGGTGTCTTGCTCTTGTTCCTCTTGCACCCCGCCACTCTTGGCGGTTCCCGCCGGTTGCAAGGTTCGCGACGGATACGTCTTGATCTTTTCCAACGCGCCTGCGACCGAAGGATGATCGATCGAATCGAATTCGCCCGCCAAAACCGCATAGCCGCTGACGACTCGCGAATCGCGGTACTTCATCACTTTTTGACTGCCGTCCTCCCGATAACCCGATCCCAATACCTTCGTTGAATAATCGAATTTCTTCTCCATGACAAACGTCGGTAATCCAAGGTCTCGCTGAATCTCTTTAGCAAGACTCGTCGCTTCGGCTTTGGCTTTTTCGCCCTCGAACGAATAAGCAAAGATCATCCATGGGCCATCCTCGGGCTTGAGAATCGGCACCTCTTGGACTTCCTTGGCCGGCCTTTTAAAAGGATTGCCTAGGGTCGATTGAGCTGTCGCATCCTGAGTGGATACCAAAGCAATGATTATTAGAGCGATCCAGCATCGGGGGAAATCAGAGGAGGGATTGAGTTTCATCGCAGACGTCCTTGCTTCCAAATACCATCCATTCCCACGCCCATCTCCATGACGTAGAACATCATCTCCAGTAGGGAATAGCAAGTCGCAAAGACGACCGCCAGTGCTATTTACCAAGTTTTCCAGCTGCCTTGCGGAACGCTTCGAACTGCTCTCTCAAGGATTCAGGTGGACGCAATCTTCCCCCCTCCTCCTGCATGCCTCGGATCCCATCATTGCGGTCCTTGAGACGATTAATCTTGCGTCCTGTTCCCGAAAGGCCCAGATTTCTTAGCGTCTCTTCTAGCTCCGCTCGCTTGGTCGGATCCAATTTCGCTTGCTCCTTGGCATCTCGCCAACGGTCCGCGAATTTACGAAAATCCTCAGCATCCCAATCCAGTTTTTTGAGCAATTCCGGGTCCGGCTGATCCTTCTGCCGATCGATGTACTCCAAAAGCATGTCCGCTGCCTTGCTGGAATACGCCTCGTTCGCCTGGTCTGCCCCAAACGGTTCCTCCGATTGGCTCCCTTTCGTTGCGATCGATCCACCCGCTTGAGGAGTTTTGCCGCTCGTATTCATCCCGGAACCTGCACTGCCAGACTCACTGGCCTTCGGTGGCCCCTGCTTATCCCCCTGCTGATCGCCAGATCCCTGCCCGTCTCCTTGCTCTTGATTCGGCGCCGACTCAGGGCCTTTTTCCGGATTGCCGTTGGGCTTTTGCCCCTCCCCCTTTTTGCCATCTTCGGCAGCCTTGTCGGAGCTAGCCTTGTCGGAGCCAGCTTTGTCTGAGCCTGCTTTGTCGGTGCCTGCTTTGTCGGTGCCTGCTTTGTCGGTGCCTGCTTTGTCGGTGCCTGCTTTGTCTGAGCCTGCTTTGTCCGAGCCTGCTTTGTCCGAGCCAGCCTTGTCCGAGCCAGCCTTGTCCGAGCCAGCCTTGTCCGAGCCAGCCTTGTCGGTGCCAGCTTTGTCGGTGCCAGCTTTGTCGGAGCCTGCTTTGTCGGAGCCTGCTTTGTCGGTGCCAGCCTTGTCGGTGCCAGCCTTGTCGGTGCCAGCCTTGTCGGTGCCAGCCTTGTCGGTGCCAGCTTTGTCGGTGCCAGCCTTGTCGGTGCCAGCTTTGTCGGTGCCAGCTTTGTCGGTGCCAGCTTTGTCGGTACCAGCTTTGTCGGTACCTGCTTTGTCGGTGCCAGCTTTGTCGGTGCCAGCTTTGTCGGTGCCAGCCTTGTCTGAGCCAGCTTTGTCTGAGCCTGCTTTGTCGGTGCCAGCTTTGTCGGTGCCTGCTTTGTCGGTGCCTGCTTTGTCGGTGCCTGCTTTGTCGGTGCCTGCTTTGTCGGTGCCAGCTTTGTCGGAGCCAGCTTTGTCGGAGCCAGCTTTGTCGGAGCCAGCCTTGTCGGAGCCAGCCTTGTCGGAGCCAGCCTTGTCGGAGCCAGCCTTGTCGGAGCCAGCCTTGTCGGAGCCAGCCTTGTCGGA
>JAPLNM010000121.1 GCA_026692845.1 Planctomycetota bacterium
AGTGTTCCGAAGAACTCCATCGTCTTTGCATCGGTGATCTTGAACCTGCCATCGGAGACGCCCCCCATCACGCCGTCATTGACCGTCTGCCACTCTTTGGCAGAATCGGCTCCTGAAAAGTCGAATAGGGTCCGTTGCGTATCGTCAGCCATCAGCGATGCGACCATCCAACAAGCCAAAGAGCCAACCAAGTAGACTAATTTCATTTTAGATCATTCCTTCGAGAAATTGCCAACGCAAACAGAGAGTCACAGTCATGTTCCAAAACGCCGCCTGTGATCGTGCATTTCCACCCAGGGCTGCGACGAACCACTTCTTCTGCAAGAATGTCGATCTGTCGCCAACCCATTTTTTGAAGTGAGCGAATGGATGTACCAAAGACGACCCTTTGAATTCCTGTCCACAGGATCGCCCCTTGGCACATCGGACAAGGTTCGGCAGTTGTGTAAAGTACGAGTTGGTCCCTGCTGATTTCATGTCTGTTGAGGACCAACTGATTGATCGCATCGATCTCCCCGTGAAATGTCGGATTGATCGAAGACTTGTTCCAGCCCTCGGCCAAAATTTTTCCACTATCCCGATGGACGATCAATGCCCCAAAAGGGAAATCGGGAACATTTGCTGCCAGTTCGATGGCCCGTCTCATGTAGAGTTCGTGATCGTTCATGCCATGCATTGTATCATTTGCATGACCGATAGTCCGGTTGGAACAAGCTAAGGAGCCAATCGTTGCGCCACGCGGTTCATCCGCTCTTGGACTCCGTCGGCTTTGTGCAGAATAGCGTTGAATTAAAAGCGGAACGGCGCAAGCCGTCCGGTGAAAAACATCGCGATATCGAGGACATTCTATCACTCACCGGAGAGCTTGCACATTTCCGCTTACACGAATTCAACGCCATTTGGGGCAAGCCCTGGCGTTGCACATGGTGCCTGGCACCGATTGGGGCATCCTGTTTGCTAGCATCGACCTGGCGTGACCTGGCGTTGCACCCGGTGCCTGGCACCGATTCGGGCAGCCTTGCACCCGGTGCCTGGCACCGATTCGGGCAGCCTTTTTGCTAGCATCGACCTGGCGTTGCACATGGTGCCTGGCACCGATTCGGGCAGCCTGTTTGCTAGCATCGACCTGGCGTTGCACATGGTACCTGGCACCGATTCGGGCATCGCACACGGTGCCTGGCACCGATTCGGGCACCCTGTTTGCTAGCATCGGCCTGGCGTTGCACATGGTGCCTGGCACCGATTCGGGCAGCCTTTTTGCTAGCATCGACCTGGCGTTGCACCCGGTGCCTGGCACCGATTCGGGCAGCCTTTTTGCTAGCATCGACCTGGCGTTGCACATGGTGCCTGGCACCGATTCGGGCGCCCTGTTTGCTAGCATCGACCTGGCGTTGCACCCGGTGCCTGGCACCGATTCGGGTACCCTGTTGGTTCCGCCTCGCGGGCCAGTCGCCAAACAGAACTAGAGGAATCTTTCCCTACCCATGTAGTTTGCAGTTGGATCGGCAATTCCGTTGCAATCGCCAAAGCATCCTATTTGCTTACCATAGAAGAAAACTTCACAAGGGCCTCCTGTAAAGGTCCCTTGGATGCGGGGCAGCAAGAAGCAATCGGACTAAATCCCCAAGCAATAAATCCAACGCGCGCCGAGTCGGAAACAAGCAATTTTCCAAGCTATGCAGGCCACACGCAACAAGCACGCAAACTAGATCAGTAGAACCAAAAACCCTGCAAAATCGCAGCGTTTTTGCAGCTTATTTTATCGTTTGAAGTGGAGGATAACGGACTTGAACCGATGACCTCTTGCATGCCATGCAAGCGCTCTCCCAACTGAGCTAATCCCCCGAAATGCTGGGTTTGTCGCGAACCTTAGGGGGTCTTTGACAGGGGCGGTTTGGGAGGCCCCGAACCACTAAAGCAAAAAATTATCGAATCGGCTTTGGATTGTCAAGGCAACCTGTGGGGGTCTTGGCGTTTCGATCTTGATGCCGACGGCTGGGACTTGCTATCTACTGCGGGCAGTTCGGCACAGGAATGCACCCTTTGCCTGAGCGCATAACACGCGAACGACAGTCCCGAAGATTGCCTGCGATTCTCCACGAATGGTCAAGAGAATGGTAAAGAAAACGTTGAAATTGAACGTCCATCAGCTTGTCTGCCACCCCAAGCACCGCAGGGCTATGGGCTCACCGCTGGCCTTGGGGTTCCTCGTTTCGACGGCGGGGATAGGTTTTTGCCAAGGACCCAGCAATGGGCCGGCCGGCGGCATGCCGGCCTTCAACGAACCTTCTTTTCGCGAACGGCTCTACGAGGCAGGTGGGATCGCCGACCGGGAAGTCCACAATGGCAAGTCGATTGTCGCCGTAGGGATCGAAGGCAATCAAACGGTTTCCGATAGTTTTATCCTTTCGCAGATGCAATCGCGAGAGGATCGCCCTTTTGACAAAGAGACCTTCAACCGGGACATGGGTGCGTTGTACCGAACCAACTTGTTCCGCAAAATCGATTCCTACATCGACGAAACGCCCGAAGGGGTGCGATTGCGGTTGATCGTCTCGGAGCGTCCGATCATCCGATCGGTGGAATTTTTGGGCAACGAGCGGATGAACGAAGGTCCCTTGAAAAAGCATGCGATGCTGAGCAAAGGGGACGCCTTGGACCCCATCTCGGTCAATTCGGCCAAAGGTCGTTTGGTCGAGCTCTACAAGGACAAGGGGATGAACCAAGTGGACATTCAGGTCGCCAAGGGGCTCAAGACCGGTGAGCGCGACGTTCATTTTTTGATCAACGAAGGACCTGTCGAGCGGGTCAATTCGATCCAGTTTTTCGGCAACAACGAATTCAGCAGCGAGCTTCTCAAGGCACGAATCAAGAGCCGAGATGCTCGAAGCGGCTTGACCAAATACGTCGGCAACATCTGTTCGGATTTAAAGCTTGACGACGATCGAGAAACGCTCCTGGGCTACTACCGCGCGTTGGGATACTTCGACGCCAAGGTCGATTATCAAAAAAGCTACAACGCCGAAGGTGATTTCGTCGACGTGGCGTTTGTGATCTACGAAGGGGATCGCTACGGAGTGTCCTCGGTCTCGATTGCAGGAACCGAGCGCTATAAGGCCGAGGAACTCCTGCCGAGCATGAAACTCAAATCCGATGAGCCGTTTCTCTTGACTAAGAAGCTTCAAGACGAACGGTTCCTTCTGGATGTTTACGGGGCTCAAGGCCACATCTACTGCGAGGTCGAGGGGGAAGTGGTTTATCAGCCGGATAATCGCATGGTCGACATCGTCTACAAGGTCAAGGAGGGGGATGTCTATCGCGCCAGCGACATCCGTGTTCATATCGACGGTGATTTCACCCGTCGCCATGTGGTCCTACAGCCTTTGCGAAATCTACGTCCCGGCGAGATCATCGACAAACGGGAGTTGGATGCCGGTCGCAGACGACTGGTTTATTCGACGATTTTCAATACCGATCCGACGCGTGGCGAAGTCCCGCGAATCGAGGTCAGCCCAGTCGACTCCGACCGTTCTCCAACGCCGTAGATGCCCTGGACCATCCAAAGGATCCGAACGAGCCAACGCATGACGCAAACCTATAAAATCAACGATCGCTCAAGACTCGCCGCGAGGATGGTCGCGGGTGTTTGCATTTGTTTGATGCAAACGGCGATGGCCATTGCCCAGTTTGGGGGAACGCCATTGCCACCCCCTGCGGGTAATCCAGGTGGGTATCCGCAGGCTTATCCTCCGAACTATCCATCCAGCTATGCGCAGCCGCCATTGATTCCTGGCCCGATGAACCAACCGATGCCCCCGTTGAATCAGCCGTGGGTGATCGACCCGAGTTTGGGGGCCACCGGAGCCCCGCCTTTTGGATACGATCCGACGGTACGAAACGCTCCGATCGACGTGTATGTATCGGAGGGCCAGACTGGGCGCGTATCGGTTGGTGGTTCGGTCAATAGCGACTTGGGTGTCGCAGGGCAGCTCGTGATCGAGGAGAGGAATTTTGACCTGTTTCGTCTCCCGGGTCGACCTAGCGACATGTTCAATGGCGCTTTTCGTGGTGCCGGGCAAAACTTCCGTCTCGAACTTGTGCCTGGCAACCAGGTCCAGCGTTACACCATGAATTGGACCGAACCGAATCTGTTCGGATACTCGCCGTTTAGCCTTTCCGTCGGTGGCTTTTACTTCACCCGTTTTTATCGTGATTGGTCCGAGCAACGCCTCGGAGGCCGAGTCGCCTTGGGCTATGACATTACCCCGGACTTGTCGGTATCCACTGAATTGCGAGGCGAGGATGTCAAGATGTTCAATCCCCGAGTTCGGGGAGTCGAAGCCCTTGATCGGACACTCGGAAGCAACGACCTGTACACGGCTCGATTTCGATTGGCTCACAATACGCGTGACAGTCCGTTTTTGCCAACCGAAGGCCATTTGCTTGAGTTGATCTACGACCAGGTCTTTGGGGAGTTCGATTTCCCTCGGGGTCAAATCAACTTCAGCAAGTACTTTTTGGTGCGTGAGCGCGCCGACGGATCGGGGCGTCATACGTTCACCTCGGCGATACGCACTGGGTTCGCAGGAGCGGATCAACCTATTTTTGAAAACTTTTTTGCTGGGGGCTTTTCGACCCTGCGTGGATTTCAATTCCGAGGGGCTGGACCTGCAGAGGATGACGTGCGAGTCGGGGGTCGGTTTCAGTTCCTTGGCACCTTTGAGTACATGTTTCCGGTCACCGCCGACGACATGCTTCGGATGGTGGCTTTTGTCGACTATGGAACGATTGAGCGGGACATCAATATCGATTGGAAAAACTTTCGCGTCGCACCGGGTTTAGGGTTTCGCATCGCCGTACCGGCCTTGGGACCTGCTCCTTTGGCGTTCGATTTCTCGGTTCCCGTCGCTTATGCCGATACCGACCAACGCCAAGTCTTCCAGTTCTCTGCCGGGATTACACGATAATTGATAATTGGTCGTCAACGAATCGGTCGTCAACGAAATGGTTGTCAACGAAATGGTCGTCTTCGATGTGGACTTGCCCTGCTATTACGGACCGCTGGATCTGCTGCTGTATTTGATCCGACGCCAGGAGCTTGACATCGAGTCGATTCCGCTTGCCAGGATTGCCAAGCAGTACTGCGAGTTTGTCGAGGTTTTAGCGCAGCTAGACCTCGAGGAGGTCAGCGAGTTTATCGACGTAATGAGCCAGTTGTTGGAGACCAAGGCCAATCAGGTTTTGCCCCAGAGCGCCATAGAGTCTGTGGATCCGGAGCCTGGAGATCCCAACGAGTCATCGGGCCATCTGATCGAGCGATTGGTCCAGTACAAACGCTTCCGGGATTTGGCCTGTGTGCTTGACGAACAGAGCCGCCAGTGGCAGCTTCGCTACGGTCGACTTCACACGCTCGAGCCGCGACGTCGGACCCCGGATTCGGAACTTTCGATCGCGCGCATCGAAGTTTGGGACTTAGTCAGCGCTTTTGGGCGGATCCTCAAGGCCAGGTACAAGTCGCCCACGCAGGAGATCACGTACGACACAACACCGATCCAGGTCTACATGCAGCGGATCCACGGGCGGCTCTGGGCAGGCGAATCGCTGGAATTGCAGGACTTTTTTGAGCCGGGAATGCACAAAAGCGCTTTGATCGCTACCTTTCTAGCGACTTTGGAGCTGACAAGGTATCATGGGGTCGAAGCCGTCCAGAAGGGCACCGACGGAGCGTTGGTGCTCCGACGGGGCGATGAATTTTCCGAAGTGCAATTGTTCCCGACCGATTCCTCTCCATGTGCCAACCTGACGTGAACCGTTCCCCACAGGAGTGCATCGAAGGGATTTTGCGGTTCTCGGACGATCCGAAACACCGTGCCGCTCTCGGATCGATGCTTTTGGAGGTCCAATCGACGAGCCCTTCTTCGCACTGCTGTTTGCAGAGGCTTGTACGATTCGTCGAGTCGAGTTCGGATCGCCTGGAGCTTTTTCAAGGCTGGATGCAGGATCCTGAATCCCTGCGTCGGCTCGGGTCGATCCTGTCGATGTCCGATGCCTCGATCGATTGGCTAGGGTGCGATCCTGAGGTGCTCGGTTGGATACGACGCATCGAATCGGCGGGCGATCCGATCGAGCAAGCACGAGGTGAGCTTGAGCTGGAGCTTCAAGGAGCCCTTGAGGAAGCATTAGCTCTTGGGGTGCTTCGTCGCTACTACCACCGCGAGCGGCTCAGGCACACCCTTGCTTACCGACGCGAGGAACTTCTCGGCCCGGTCTACCTTACTCTGTTGAGCGATACGGCAAGGGTGGTCCTGCGTTGCGTGTGCGATCGGGTTCTTGCAAATCCTGGGAAAAGCGAGGTCGCTGTCGGAGTGCTGGCTTTGCGAGAGTTCGCAAACGGTCCGTTGCTTCCCGAGGCCCATTGGCCGGTGCTTGCTATCTATCAGCCGTTTCAGGAACTGACCGGCTCGCAGCGATCCGGCTCGGATCGAGCATCCGCCCGATGGGCATCGGAGGGGACCTTGCAGCAGGCGGCCGAAAAGCAGATCGAGCGGATCGGCCAATGGGTCGATTGGATCACCGACGGTTCGGTCGCCTTGAGCTGGCCTTGTCGGATCCCGAGCATCGAAGTTTTTTCCGGGCGGGTTAGTCATTGGCGAAGTTTTCTCGATGCGTTGCCATCGCATGCGACGGCCTTGCACGCTCCAATGCTCCTCGATGCCCAGGCCTTGGGAGGAGACCTGGGGTTGTGCGAACGGTTCCTCGACGAATCGAAATCCATTCTGTTTCCGTCGTTTCGCACCGAGGTCGACATCGAGTATTTGGCCGGTTACTTCGGGGCTGCGATTGGGAAAATTCAACGCGTTGGTCGAACGCCTTGCGAGGCTCTTGATGGGTTGATGTCGATCGATTCGATCGTCCAGATGGCGACCCGAAGCGGACTGGTTGCATCGAGGCATTCACCGAATTCCGATAGTCATCAAGACTCGTTTTTGCTTGCGCTCGACGAGGCATTCGATCAGGTGCCTCGTCGTTGGCTCAACCCCGATGTAGCCCAGGGGCACTGGGATGACTCGGAGTCGGAGGAGTTTTGCCAAAGGGCCTTGCATTGGTTTGAGCAAACCTATGGTTCTGCACCGATTGAGTCACGCCTAGCGCAGTCGATCCTTTTGCCTTGTCCATTGCCATCGCAGCCGAACGATCCAGGTGCGTTGGGGAGTGGTTGGACCAAGTTCACATCGCTCCAGAGCGCCCAGCAGATGCTCGAGGAGTTGGCCCAGGAGCAGATTGCGGCCCTTTCGTCGAGGAATTGCCGATTCCATTTTTCGAGGATAGCCGATTCGCTTGTTGATCGCGTCGGAAAGACTCCAAGCCCGGACGTCACGTTGCGAAATATCGTCGCTACTGGAAAGTCCCTGGGAGGCAAAGGGGTTCTTTGGGAGTTGTTTTCGAGCCATGCGTTGCTCATGGATTTATACATTCGGCTTTGCGGGACTAGCCCTTATCTGGTCCAGATCCTCGTGAGCAATCCTGGGATGATCGACGATCTACTCGATTCGCTGATGCTCGAACGCATTCCGGATTACCCAGGATTCGAATCGGCGCTTGGGGCATTGTGCAAAGGGCCCCACGAGATCGAATCGGTGGTTTTGTCGTTCAGGAATGCGATTCATTTGGCGATCGGTGTTCGGGATATTCTCGGACGAGAGAACATCACGGAAATCCATCGGGCTTTGGCCGACGTGCACGAGGTTTGTTTGCACCGGCTGGCCACCGAAGCGTATCGAACCATCGGGGCGCATCAAGCAACACCGCGAAACCCCGATGGTACGCCTGTGGATTATGCGGTCCTACTGGTAGGGAAATTGGCCAGTCGAGAGCCGAATTACCATAGCGATATTTCGATGCTGATCCTTTACGATTCGCCGGTGGCGAGCCACGGGGTGTTTTTTCAGCAGGTTGCTCAGAAGTTGATTCAAATGTCCAATCGCGTGACTCGATTTGGGCGTTTGTTCGAGCTAAAGGCTTGGCAGCCGATGGGGCCGCAGGGCTCGGGAATGGCTTGGAATCCGAGCCTTTTGCTCCAATCCATCGAGCGTTCGGAATTGCACATCGAGCATCGGATGAACCTCTATACAGCCCGAGTTATCGGAGAGTCTGCTTTTGCCCAGCAGGCCGAATCGGCCATCGAGCGATTTCTCCATGGCCAAGAGTGGGGCAAACAACCTACGTTCGCGCTGGTCGAGTGGCGTCGAGCGCTTGAGCTATCGGCATCGCCAGAGAATATCAAACGCGGGTGGGGGGGGACGCTCGATGTCGAGGTACTGGTCCACTCGTTCTATGCCAAGCATCTGCATAAAGCCAGATACCCGTGGCTCCGAGGGACCGTTGAACGCTTGGAAGCACTCCGCAAAAACGGGGTGATTTCACCCCAGGTCGCTCTGCTGCTGCGCGATGCTTATCATTTTCTTCGAAGCGTCGAGAGTGGGTTGCGTCTGATGAACACCAAACTTCGGCATGATCTACCCAAGGACCCCTTGGAGCTATCCAAGCTAGCTTATATTTTGCAGTTGCCTGATCGAGAGCAACTCGTCGAGTCGTGCGAGTACTACCGCAAAACGGTTCAGGAATTGGCCCAGCGTCATTACGCTCAGTGGCGCTCTGAGGTCATCGCTAGTGCGCCTCTGAACGCGTCGAAATAGGGTTTTGAGTCCCTTTCCATCATCGCGTTATCGATTGTAGACAGGCGATTTCGTTTAACCCGTAGCCAACGGCGAGGGAATTAACCAAGCCCCCCAGGAAGCCGCGTTTGGGCTCTGATCAGACCGGCAGCGCCTCTCGGCCGTAAAATGGGGCTTCGACCCGTTTCCGGATGAATGTGATCGAAACGTCACGTTCACGCACGGCCTCGGAGGGCCATGCTACGGGGTCGAAATCAGACGCTTGTGGCCGTTGACCATTTGCGCCGAGAGTCGGCCGTTGGGGTCCGATTGTCCTGAGCGTTGATGCAATCGCATGCGGTTCTGAGCGTTCGAGGGAGCGGCTGAGTCTGACTCTTGGCTCGCCCTGGGCGTAGCAGGCGTGGGCACTTGCATCGGAGTAGGATTCGAAAGCGTCTGTCCGTTATCGAAGGATTCCCCGTAGGATTCCCCGTCGTAGATCACCTCGTCCTGGACATGCGCGTTCGAATCTCGTCGGCAACTTGGGCAATGGTTCCGATGGGTCGGGATCGCATCGATCAGGCCTGAACCGATCGATCCTCGGTGGCCTCGGAGATGGTTCACCAGCGCGCTGTGTTGGCCACAGGATCCCTGTTTGCCACACGAATCGTCGTTGCAGCCGCTTGAGCAAGCCGATGCGCTGCAACTGGCTCGGTAGGGAGTGCCCCAGAGACTGGCCATCGAGCCAAACCATGGACTGGAAGATCCACAAGCCGCAGCGCCGAGCCCTTGGTGCTCGCATCGATCGGTCACCGCTGGGTCTTGAATGGCCTCGTCCCAATAGACCTCACCACAACCGCCAGTACAAGCGATTTGGTTGGCGCAGGAGTGGACACTTTGACCGACTCGGTGCCGGAGTTTTCCATCGAAGAGTGGATCTGTAGCGAGGTTTGGTCGGCAAGATTTTGAACAAGCACCCGATCCGCAGTTCAGGTCGATCGAGCAACAGCCGCCGATTGAGAGCGACGCGAGCGAAAGGATTAAAACCGACAAGATTGCGCCTTGACGCGGCGCATGCACACTGGATTCCATCATTCCCCCCGGAAGTCTTGGATAGCTAGAACTCGGCGATCTACGATTCGATCGTCGCTGGGTTTTATCGGTACGCATAACCGCTACAATCAGTAAAATCCGACAAGTAACCCTTACCGAGCTCCCATTAACGATCGCTAGCATATGTTCAGTCAAGTCCTCTCCGAGTCGCGATTGGTGGCCATAGTGCGACTGGATTGCTTGGACCAAGCCGACCGCATTGTCGAGACGTTGTTGGGTGCGGGGGTACGCTGCATCGAATTGACGCTGACGAACCGTACGGCTCCCGTTTGGGTATCTCGATTGGTTTCCGAGAATGCGAGTTTTCGAACAGGTCAGGCGTATTTGGGGATCGGTTCGGTCAGGAGTTTGGACGAGGCCAAATTGGTGTTGGATGCGGGTTGTCAGTTTGTGGTCACACCGATCATGCGGCCGGAGGTCATCGGCAGGTGCGTCGAGGCCAAAGTACCGATCGCTTGTGGGGCTTACACACCCACTGAGATCGCAACGGCTTGGGAATGCGGTGCGGACTTGGTGAAGGTTTTCCCTGCAAAGGGGCTTGGTCCGGGCTACATCAAGGATTTGCTCGCCCCGATGCCTTATTTGAAACTCATGCCCACCGGTGGGATCGATGCCAAGAATGCACGCGATTATCTATCCGCAGGCGCCCTTGCCGTGGGGGTCGGAGGAACCCTTTGCTCGCCTAGCCTAGTCGAGCAAGGGGATTGGGAATCAATCCGCAAGGCGGCAGTGAGCATCGTGCATGCGTGTCGAGAGTAGACGGATTCACCAACCAATCACCTGAGGTACCCGATGGACGCAAGCGATGCGGCAAGGCTTCGTGAATTGGACCGGACTGTCGTCTGGCATGCCTTTTCGCAAATGGCCGAATACGATGGTTTGATCATCGATAAGGCCGAGGGTTGTTGGCTTACCGATATCCATGGCAAGCGTTATTTCGACGGCGCTAGTTCGCTGTGGTGCAATCTCTTTGGACATCGAGTCCCCCAGATCGATCAAGCCTTGATCGAGCAATTGGGCAAGGTTGCCCATGTGACCAATTTGGGGATGAGTCATCCGGTGACGATACGGCTTGCCGAGCGTCTAACGCAGGTCGTAGGCCGGGGATTGGAGCATGTTTTTTTTGCCGGTGATGGTGCCAGTGCTGTCGAGGTAGCGATGAAGCTAGCCTTCCAGTATTGGCGTCAAAAGGATCGTCCGGAGATGCAGCGGACCAAGTTCCTTTCTCTTGGGGAGGCTTACCACGGCGACACGATCGGGACAGTGAGTGTCAGTGGCGTGTCCTTGTTCCAAGAAATCTTCGAACCCCTCTTGTTCGATGTTCTTCGTGGGCCCTGCCCTGACAATTATCGAAGGCCAGAGGGGATGAACGAGAAGGAAGCCTGCGAGCATTATTTGCAAGCTTACGAGCGGCTGCTGATCGAGCATGGCCAGAGCCTCGCTGCGGTGCTTGCCGAGAGCTGCATCCAAGGTGCGGCGGGTTTTGTCGAGCAACCCCGAGGCTTTATCTCAGGGCTTGCAAGACTCTGCAAGAAGTACGGAGTTTTGCTAATCCTCGACGAGATCGCCGTGGGCATGGGGCGAACAGGGAAAATGCTAGCCCTGGAGCATGATGAGGATGCCTCAGGAGACACGATTGAGCCAGATTTTTTGTGCTTGGGCAAAGGGCTCACCGGTGGTTATCTGGCCATGAGTGCCACACTTTCCAGCAGGCGGATTTGGGAGAGTTTTCTCGGGGATTACGCCGAGAGAAAAACCTTTTACCACGGGCATACTTTTGGCGGCAATCCGCTGGCAGCGGCCGCGGGGATAGCCGTTCTGGATTTACTCGAAGGCCGCAGTGCCGATGGAAGATACAGCCTGGCGGCAATCGCAGCAAATAGCGAGTGTTTTCGGGAGGTTCTGGAATCCCTCAAAGCACTTCCCATCGTTGGCGATGTTCGCCAATTGGGAATGATGGCAGCCTTGGAGTTGGTCGCGGATAAAAAATCGAAAACCGGGTTCGATGGGAGTCTTAGGACTGGGAAAAAGGTCTGCGACCATGCGACCCGGCGAGGTCTTTGGCTCAGGCCCCTAGGAGATGTCATTCCGATCCTACCGTCGGTCCTTGCATCCCGCCAAGAGCTCCAATGGGTGGGGCAAACGCTTCATCAAGTCGTCACCGATTCGTTTCAGACGGCGCCGTCCTGAGCCAACCTCGACATCGCATTCAGCTTCTTTTTAGAAGACCCCAATGTGGTTTCTGAACCGGCTTGGATCGCGATTTTCAGTTTTCTGGCCAAGAGCGGGACCTAGCCCGACGCCGCTCAAGAAGATAGAAACTCAACGAATCCATGAGAAAAATCTTGCATTAGCGTGGGGGGGCTTTTTGATACCCCCGGAGAATTCGACAAATCCCCCCCTCAACTTTCCCGCGTACTCGGGTTGACACTCCATTCCCCAGGCCATATTGTGAAAACGGTCCCAGCGAGATGATTTTATAACCTTTGCCAATGCAACGACTCGGGACAGATTGGCGAATTAAACGGAATTAGACGGAGTGGAACAGATGCGAGTAATTCTTTTTTGTTTAATCATGTTGGGAGGGCTTTCTCAGTCCGCCAACGCAGCCACGATTTCGGCTGTGCTAAATCTGAATACTGGTGCAAGCAATCCAGGTCAAGCTTCTTACGGTCCAACTGTCCAGGATTTTGGGGCGATCGTTGATGCTGGATCCGGTGTAGGCGTTCCACCTTCAAACGGTGTAAACGGTGGAGTAGTCAGTCTTATCCCCGACGCGTTCGTTTCATTGGACGCTAACACGAAAGCTCACGTTGGGGCAGATGCTAGACGCCTTGACCCGGCTTCCACGCAGAATGTCCAGATTTACCTAACAACCTACGCCTACTTTCAGGTCGTGGACGCCAATGCAGTTACATCTGGTGCGGACTACAGCGTTACGAATAGAGCCCACTGGGATTTTCAAGTGAATGGAAACTACAATTGGAGCATCTCGGACCAGATCCCACAGTTTACTGGTGCGAAGCGAACATTCAGTTTCGAGAAGATTGGTGCTGGCGGATCTGTTCTTGCATCCGATAACGTCGGTAGTGGCGGCACGAACCCATCGGGCACGCTGGGTTCTGGGACATACCGTTTGTTCTATACACACACTAACAGCGACTATGCTGGAACTTTGCTAGATCCCACCGGAAACCCCCGCGGATCGACCAATCTAAATATCTTTTTCACCTTCCAATCGGAAGATTCTTCCGGAGTCGTTCCAGAGCCGACCTCCGTCGCAGTGTTTGGGCTCCTCGGGATCGGCAGTGCTATCGCTAAGTGGCGTCGCAAGAAATAGTTCTCTACTATCCGGTTCCTTAGTTCGCACAAAAAAACCCTCGCACACGCGAGGGTTTTTTCGTGCGCCGATTTTTGAGCCAATCTCCGGAGTATTCCCCCCCAAACCATTCTCGGAGACCTTGTCCAGCGATGGCCGTTTTTTAGAGGAAAATTTTTACTAATGTCCTACCGTCGTCAAAGCCGATACAACCGAAGGTTCGTCAAAGGAGCACGAATTAGAAAACGCCGATTTCGCAGCAGTGCATCGGACATACAACTCGAAGGGAATCCTAGACATGCGTTTACTTGTTGTTTGCTTTTTTACACTCTTCGGATTTTCCCAGCTCGTTTCGGGGGCCACGATTTCCGTAACGCTCAACGGGAATCGGGCTGGAGGAACTCCAGCTGAGGCGTTCACCGGATACGTGCCACCTGCGGCAGGTCAATCTGGTACCGGTAGCTACGGATCGTCCTTGGGCACCTTCGGAACCGTCACGGCAGGAAACGTTCCGGTTGGGGGCTTTCAGGCAGATTACGCTGCCGGTAATTTTAACTACGGTTTGCAAAAACGAGGGTTCGTTTCCACGGGAGTTCGGTGGACCGGTTCGCAGTTCTTTACAACTACGCAAGCATGGTTCGATCAAGGATTTACCGCGACGGGTTCGACTCCGCTAGCACTCAACAGTGCCTTCTGGGAATTCACGGTCGACGGGATCTACGATTACCGGATCGAGGGTCAAAGTGTACAGATCGCCGATAACATTAGAACCTACCGATTTGAGAAAGTCGGGGGCAATGTGCTAAGCCGTGATGATCTTGGAAAGAACGATACCGTATTTACGGGTAACATCAATTCTGGTACTTACCGTTTGTACTACGATCATTTGAACTACACTCCGAACATCAATGGTCCTACCGGCAACCTCATCGGCGGGACGAATCTGAACGTTTTCTTTACGCTTAGTTCAGGGAACAACGGAGCGGTCCCAGAACCTGGTTCGCTTGCAGTTTTTGGGTTGCTCGGTCTGGGCGGAGCGTTGGCCAAGTGGCGTCGCAAATCCTAGCCGTTGATCAGAGATGCCATACATGCATAGAAAACCCTCGCAAACGCGAGGGTTTTTTCGTCGAAGGCTCCGCAAAAAGGAATCGGATTTACTCTTTGTTTTCTTCTTCTTCTTCAGCATCGGCATCGATGGCCCATTGCGGGTAAGGCACTTGGCTGCCGCGCATCGCATGCCACAGGACCCGATTGAGGCGATCCTCGGGTGCCCGATCGACCTGCTCGAAATTCATCTCTTCGGACCATTGTGCAAGTTGTTTCATCAGCGGGTCGAGGATCGCCACCGATCCTGGATTCATTTGGTCCAAGGGGACATTCGCCGGAACGCTTTGAAACGGACGAAGGTCGGCGGTGTTCTCAAAGCAGTCGAACATCGGCGTGGCACTTCCATCGAATTGATTCATCGGTGGTAACCCGAGAATCTGCTCGATCGTGCGCAGGATACTCGTGGTGTTGTACTGAGTGCCTATCTGTGCACCCCGTTTCGCGTAGGGGCTTGCGACATAAGCTGTAGTGCGATAACCGCTGACATGATCCCAGCCGGCCTGAGGGTCATCCTCGATCGAAAAAATCGCCATCTTGCCCCAGAACTTCGATCGACTCAGACCTTCGATGATCCGCCCGATCGCCAAGTCGCCGTCGGCCATGCAGGCGGCCGGTGTAGGGCAGTTCTTTGACGTACCGCTGGTGTGATCGTTGGGTAAGCAGATGATGGTAAGTTGCGGGTAGGAGCCTTGCTTTTCGAATTCTGCAAGCTCCTTGAGAATGAAATCGGCGCGGAATTGGTCAGGAACCGACATGTTCCATCCAACGTATCCCGTCGGTGAGAAATCCTTGATGCTCTCGATACCGGGGGTGGATTCAAAGATCACCAAATCCTCGATCCCTTTCCAAGTTTTGTAGCAACTGAGGAAATCGACCGCTCCTCCACGATTTTTGTCCTTCCAGCGGACTTTGGGCATCATGAACTCGCCGTAGTTGCGGATTCGTACCCCATGCTTGACCGCGTTGTCCCAGAGGAAACCTGAGGGCGAATAAGCCAGTGCGTCGATGTCGCTTTCTTCCATGCCATCGGGATAGCTGCGAGGAAACCCTGCGAAACTCTTCTCGAGATAGTCCGTCGCGATGGCTGTGGTGCTCCATTGATGTCCATCTGCGCTGAGGATGCCGCAGCAGTAGGTGTTGTCGAGCAAGACAAATTCGTCGACGAGCTTATGCTGATTCGGAGTGATCTGCCTTCCGAAAATGCATAGCTCCGGGTCAGTGTTGCCACGACCGATATCCCCTAGGACTTGGTCGAATGTCCGGTTCTCTTTGATGATGTAGACGACATGCTCGATCAGACTCGGTTCCCCGATGCGTTCGGGGATCGCTCGGGGAGGCTCCTCGGAGCGTGCCGGCAGTTGGGCTTGCGCTAGGGCATCGGATCGCATATTGCGAGCGACACGTTCGGACAGGGCGGGGAGTTGCTCGGCTTTTGGGATCGGAAAAATCGATACGCTCCCGTTGTACTGATGCGAGTTGAATCCCTTCGAGTTGCCTTGCTGTCTTGCCTCTCTAGGCAATCCTTTGATGTTGGCAACCAAGAGGGAGTCCCGTTTGGAATCGTATACCAAAGCGCCAGGAAACCAGCCCACGGGGATCATGCCTTTGAGTTTGCTTTCGCCGGGGTTTTGAGGCTCAAACTCAACCACAGCGATCGCATTTTGCGTCCCGTTGGCGACGTAGAGTTCATCGGGCTCTTTGCCGAAAGCCAAGGCGTTCGGGGAGGCTCCGAAGAGCTCCGACGGATTGGACTTCGTCCAGATCTTTTCCTGGACGCTCAAGGAGCTCAGATCGATGACGCTCAAAAAATCGCTTGCGGCGTTGGCGCAAACGGCGAACTTGCCGTCGGGCGATACGGCTAGGCCCGAGGGGTGCAAGCCGACGAGAAGCTCGTCGCTCTTTGCCGAATCCAAATCGATGATCGAGACGGAACCTTCGTTGGCGATGAAGCGGACCGGATCGACTCGAACGAGTGTTCCCTTACCGGCCGGACCGACAGGGTCGTTCGGGCCCGGTCGGCGTCCACCCCAATTGCTGACGATCGCTCGATTGCCGGCGAGCTTGACATCGTAGGGTGCTACGCCGACGTCGAAGCTTCGAACGACCAGAGAGGAATCGAGTTGTATTTCTAGCAAACGGTTCGATAGATTTCCGCAGACGAAGAGTTTTTTTCCGTCGTCGCTGATTGCCAATCCGCTGGGAATCTCTTGCTTGCGCTTGGGGGCATCCGCATTGGGCAGCGAAATAGAGTACGAGGGGGTGACCTTGTCCGATGCGTCGACCGCGAAGACCTTGATGGAACCTTGGACGTTGCTCATGTAGATCCAGCGGCCATCGGGCGAAAAGACCAGTCCTGTGAAGCTGGCGATCGCTTTGGTATCGGGTTTGAGATTGTTGGCTGCGGCTTGATCCAGAGGTGTTTTCGAATCGTCGCTGGGTAAATCGACTTGTTGGAGAACTTGGGCCGTTTGAGGATCAAGCACGACGAGCTTGCTGGTCTTGCCGCTGGTCACGGCGATTTTGCCATTGGGCGACAGCGCGATGACTTGGGGACGCATCCCTTGGAGTTCCTGCCATTTCCCGATGGGCGTCAATCTCTGGTTGACGGGAGTCTCGATCGATTCGTCGATGGAGACTCCGACGTCTTGGGCCATGGTCCTGGGAGTTGTAGAGCCTAGAAAAGCCAAAGCGATGGCAATGAGAAACGATTTCGTTGAGAGCGCCATGTTCAATCAGGTATTGGGAAGTATCGAGGATTAGGTCCGTAACGATGGGGAATTGAAAAATATCCTACCGCGCGGCGAGTGTTCATTCATGGATTCGAGCGTTTTTTTAACCAACGAGCAAATCTAAACCTATCGACTCACCCCCACTGGACTAAAATACAAGGCGGATTTGAAGGAACCTTAACGAAACCAGCCCATCATCATGTCTCCATTAGTCCTGGCCATCTTTGGTACTCTGTTTGTCATCGCAGCGATCCTCGTTTTGATTTTCTTGGCAATCGTGTCGAGGTACTTTTGGCTTTGGATCCAAGCGATCATGACCGGAGCAGATGTGGGGCTCGGTGATTTGATCGGGATGATGTTCCGACGCGTCGATGCCAGGATGATCGTTCGGAGCAAGATCATGGCAGTGGCAGCCGGGATCGACGATCCGGATTTGACCACCAAAGCCCTCGAAGCGCATTACCTGTCGCGAGGCAACGTGCCCCAAGTGATTCGAGCGTTGATCGCAGCTCGCAAGAGCCGGCAGATCAACCTTTCGTTTCAAAAAGCCGCTGCCATCGATTTGGCCGGCCGCGATGTGCTCGATGCGGTGCAGACCAGCGTCTATCCCAAGGTCATCGATTGTCCACCGCGAAACAGCGTGAACCCTTTCCTCGATGCGATCGCCAAGGATGGGATCCAGTTGATGGTCAAGGCCCGTGTGACCGTACGCGCCAACCTGGCCCAGCTCATCGGTGGTGCGACCGAAGAGACGATCATCGCTCGGGTCGGCCAAGGCATCGTCTCTGCGATCGGCTCGGCCGAAAGCCATAAAATCGTGCTTGAAAATCCTGACGTGATTTCCAAGGCGGTGCTCGCCAGCCGTCTGGACGATCAAACCGCCTTCGAGATCGTTTCGATCGACATCGCCGATATCGACGTCGGCGAGAACATTGGAGCAAGACTCCAAGCCGACCGGGCCGAGGCCGACACGCGAGTCGCGCGAGCCCGCGCCGAGGGCCGCCGGGCAGAGGCCGTCGCGATCGAACAAGAAATGTTCGCCAAGATCGAAGAGAGCCGAGCGGCCGTCGTCGCCTCCGAAGCGAGCGTACCGTTTGCAATCGCCGATGCACTCAAAGACGGAAAGATGAAAGTCATGGATTACTACAAACTCAAGAACATCACCGCCGATACCGAAATGCGCCAGAGCATCGCCGGAACGAGTACCACTGGACCATCGAACGCCCCGCAAACACGACCTACCAATTAACACTGTTCGAACCAACCCAATTCCACCCTCATCGATTCGCACGAAAAAATCATGGCTGACGAACTCGACGAATTTCTCAAACAAGCCGCTCAAAGGCGCATGAAGCGTCAGCAGGAAAAACAAGCTGCCCCTCAGTCCCCTGCTGCTTCCACTGGAAAACCAGCCTCGCGAGCCAATCCGCCTAGGAGCCCAGAGCGAAACACGGCCAGTCCAAAACCGATGGCCCCGGGGCTTGCTCCCCCCCAAGCGCATCCGTACTCGCAGCCTCGTGGAAACGTCTTTGACGAGGACGCTGCCCTTGCCCAACAAGAGATGGATTCCTTCCTATCGAACAGGCAGGTTTCGAATCCCATCGACATGGCCGTCGAGGTAATCGATGATTACGCCCTTTCGGACACGCCAGGCGCATCCTCACTCGGAGACATCCAAAATCGCGATTGGGAAAAGAAGAAGGCTGCCTCGTCGAAAAAAAAATCGACCAGCAAGTCCTCTGAGCGTCCGACGGTGCAATCTAGGCCCAACGACAACTTGGGCTCCTTAGATCTAATCCATCAATTGCGGAACCCACAAACCTTGCGGATGGCGATTCTGGCACACGAAATCCTCCGTCGACCCTACTAGTGATCCAAGTTCGAAAACCACCGACAACATGACCAACGGACCTGACTTTCTCAAGGGCATGGATGGATTGCTCCCGGCGATCGCCCAAGATGCACAGACCCTCCAAGTGCTGATGATGGCTTGGATGAACCTGGAAGCTTACCAAGAAACCCTCGCGTCTGGATACGCGACGTATTACAGCCGGTCCCGCAAAAAACTATGGCGTAAAGGGGAGGAAAGCGGCCACCGACAACGCGTCGTCCAGGTGCGTGTCGATTGCGATGCCGATTGCATCCTCGTACTGGTCGATCAAACCGGTGCGGCTTGCCACGAAGGCTACGCAAACTGCTTCTTCCGGCAAGCGACCCCCGAGGGCTTGATCGTCGACCAAGTTCGCTTAGTCGATCCAGAATCGGTCTACAAGAAACGACAAGCTCCCGTGAGACAAGATTCCGTGAGACAAGATTCCGGGAGACAAGATTCCGGGCTTCTTCCCGAGTGACTCGATCATGAGCGGCCAAGATGCCCGAGCTACCTGAAGTTGAAACGATGCGCCGGGGCTTGTTCCCCGCCATTGGCGGAACGATCCTTCGCGTCGAGTTTCCCGAGAGCCGTTACCGACCGATCGTAATGACTCCTGCGGCTAGCCTGTGGACAACAGCCTTAACGGGCCGATCGATCCTAGCGGTCGACCGAATCGCCAAACGGGTTTTGATCAGGCTCGACAATGCCCATCGGATTGTCCTTCAGCCGAAAATGGCAGGATTGACCTTGATCACCGACCCACCGACCCTTGATCACATCCGCTTGGTCATCCATCTGGAGAACGCCAACTGCGAGCGAATCCTCTATTGGGACCGTCGCGGATTGGGGACGGCCCACATTTGGTCGGAGGACCAATGCGACGAATTCCTTGGCCCAAAGGTCCTAGGGACCGATGCGTTGTCGATCGGCGCCGAGGAATTTCACCAACGGTACGGCAAGCTTAACAGGCCCGTAAAGCCCGCCCTGCTCGATCAACGGCTCGTGGCCGGTGTTGGCAACCTCTATGCCTCCGAAATTCTCCATCGCGCTGCGATCGACCCACGAACCCTCTGCTTGCGGATCAGCAAACCCAAGTGGCAGCGAATCCATCAGATCATGCAGCAAGTGCTCCTGCAAGCGATCGAAAACGAGGGCTCGACGCTCGCCGATGGGACGTACCGAAACGCGATCAATGGCGAAGGGGGCTTCCAGCACTTTCATCGTGTCTATGCCAGGGATGAGCAGATTTGCAATACCTGCCGATCCGGAACCATCCGACGCATTGTTCAATCGCAGCGGAGCACGTTCTTTTGCCCGGTATGTCAAAAAAGATCGTGAGCGATCCTAAGGTTCGTCTCGGGGCCAATCGATCGTTTGATCAAACGACTTTACACGCTTGAGTCCCCGCTTCCAAAGTGGATCGACCATCGCTTCTTCCCGGCGATCGT
The DNA here is from genome assembly GCA_026692845.1 of Planctomycetota bacterium. Taxonomy (GTDB): domain Bacteria; phylum Planctomycetota; class Planctomycetia; order Pirellulales; family Pirellulaceae; genus JBKCUI01. Next base: position 20,244 of record JAPLNM010000121.1, read on the forward strand.
CGGCGTCGTTGCGGCTCGCCTCAGGACCGAGCAATTCGCGATTCGTCCAATGCTTGGTGTTCTTCCAGAGATCGAGCGTGCTGCCGTTGGTTTTCGTCCACGAACGGATAGATTCCGATTCGACCGACGCGGACGGTGCGGCTTCGAGTACCCCTGGGATCCAATCGGCCGGATTTGAGTTGCCATCATCGAGCCAAATCACGGCATGCTTTCCGGGTTGTTCGAGGAATTTGCGAACTTCAATCCGCCAATGTTCTTGTTGCAACAATCGTTCGCTAGGAACGATCATCCATTGAGCGTCGCTCGGGCATACATCGCTGGCCCTGGCGTCGGCAAACTTGTTCAGAAGCGCAAAGGCGTGGTAGTGATCTTGGCGGTCGGACGAGCCCCAGTAGAAGTCATGGTCTGCAAGGGGTTCGACACACCAGACGAGCGAACGGCCCGAATCGGGAGCGAGCCCACGCGCGAGCTCAAGAGCAGGCTCGCTGCTAGATCCTGCAGCCCATCGAGCGCTTTGGAGCCATAGGCGTCGGTTGTCCGCGTAGTTGAGGAACAGGCCACCGATTGCGTTTTGGTCACCCAGGACCACAATGCGTCCGGCACCGAATTTCTTGGCTGCCAGAACGGGGAGAGGTCCGCTGGGTTCATCGGGTTGTTGGTGGAAATCGCCGGTAAATCCCATGTCTTTACCTTCGCCATACATCGGGACGCTGCCCCGATCGGCCCAGCTCGAAGGGCTTGTCCAGGCCACTGCGAATCGCTCGTCGACTGTGCCGCCTGTCTGAAATCCTAAATGCTTGATCCCCGAGACGATCGGATGGTCTCGAAACGAGTCGATTAGGATCCAGCCGCTCCCTTGTCCCAAGGTATAGGGTGGTCGTTCGCAAGCCGTAGCGTTCGAGAGGTTCAGATCCAGTTGATCGAACAAAGGTTCGAGCGCATGGTTGTGGAAGTAACAGTTGGTGTGGTCGGTGATGATGATCAGACCAGCACCTGCTTGGACAAAATCGCGCAGGGCGGCGATCTCCGATACTCGGAACGCCGGACGATCGGCAGACACGAGGTTGAGCACTACAAGATCGAGCGCGTCGAGGGACTCGGGGTCCCAAGCCTCGAGCTGGACATCGACCTGCCATCCCATAGCGACGAGAGCCTGAGCAGCGCGCGAGGGACCGGCAAGCAGATGGTATTGGTTGAGTCCGGGTTGCGGGAGCGATTCGATCCATGTGTGCGAATGGATCGCATCGAATCGGACTCGGATCGGGGAATTGGGCTCGTCGGCAGTCGTTTGAGGGTCGCAGATAACCGAGCGACACACGAGGTAGAAAGCAAGCACCACGATCGGACGTCGAAGTCTCATCGTGGGGATTTGCCCAATGGATTTTGGATATATTGCGTGTAGCAGCGCTTGCAGAGCATGTACTGACGGCGTTGGTACCAATCGTCTCCAAAATCGGCGGAACTGATCTCGTCGGCCGATTCGATCATCGCTTCGACATTGCTGAGTTGGTCCTCGCGGGAAGCATAGTCTTGGTCGTCGATATAGCCTTCGGCCTCGATCTCAATGGTGATCGTGTAATGCAGATTTTCCAGAGCCTCAATAGCCTCTTGGCAGCGGTCGCAGCGAGTATTTTCCACGTCGGCCTCAGGCGATACGAATAGCGAATGGAAACGGATAGCGAATGGATACCCATTGAACTTGGGTGGTCCGAGCGAGCTTAAGGATGATTGCGGTTTTGAGCTTCGGATTGCAGATTCGCAATTTCGTTGGCTAGGGGGCCTAGATCCTGGACCGGCTCGACCTCGGGATCCCTGGGCCCAACCTGGCGCTGGTTGCATCGAAAGAATTCGGACAGATAGTGCTGGGGTGCATTGTGCTCGGGGACCTTGAAACGGTCCCCTTTTTGCAAGATCGGACGGTATTCGTGCATCTGGCCAAACTGCTTATCCCCAGCAACTTGGCAAGGAAACCAATGGCCTTGGCCCTCCTGGTCCTCAAGGTAGAACTCTGGATAGCAATGGTTTGGGATCCATACGCAACGGGCAGGGATGTTGCTAGCTCGGCATATTGCGATAAAGATTCCTGTCATCTCCTCGCAGTCCCCCCGCTTGTCCTTCATCGCCTCGCGCGTATTGCGGATCGGTCCATTGGTGTACTCGATGTTTTCACGCACCCAGTCATAGATCTTTTCGACATGCTCCCAAGCGGTCTGGGGTTTGGAATCCTTGATCGACTTGGCGATCCGTTTGATGTCCGAAGCGCCTGCATCGATCATGGGGCTGTTGCCCATGAACCAATTGAGTTCCTTGGGGACCTTCTTTGGAATCACAAAGATCGATGGGTCGGTTGGAGCCGAGATGAACGACTTTTCGATCTGGACTTCGAAAATCAGTTCCAACTGGCCATTGGGTTGCATCGCGGGAATGCTCATGACCAACTGCCGAGCTGTCACCGGTGCATTCGGAGGCAAATCGCGATACTGCCACTGGGCGTTGGGTGGAATATTCGATTGCTTGATCTGCACCTTCTGCTCCGGCCAATCGGTGGGAAAAGCGAGGGTTGCAAACAGGTTCGTGCAGAAGTTGTCGTTGGCATTGAACTTCATGCCGAACTTCATGTCCAGCTTGCGAGGAGCAAAGTAACCGACTCCCTTGCTATCGCTGATGCTGGCGTTTTTGCTCCCCTCTGGGGAAGCTTGGTCTTGGGCAAAAGCCCAGCCTGATTCGAAGCGCGCTGCGCCATAGAGCAGGAGGAACCCCGAGAGGCTATGGCGAAGCAAATTCCTTCGACACAATGCGTCTGGCCATGGTTCATTCATGATCGCTCTCGGCTATGTTTGGAATGCTTGCTATGCTTGGATCTGATGGGCTCTGACCGAGCCATCGGACCGAGGCCACGAAGCGAGCCAACTCTACAGTGTAATTAGAACAGTGTAATTGGATTTTTTTTCGGCTCTTGGTCGACTCTGGCTTTCCCGAAAACCGTCTTGCCCGTGGCGAATTTCCCAGCTTTGGGCCCACCCCCCTGCACACTTCGCTAGAATCGCTAGCATAAAGGCTTTGGTCAATTGATATTTAGGAGATCCCGATGATTTGGACCGGCAGGACCCACTGGCAAGCGTTGCGAACCCCGAAAGCACTTTCGGTATTTCTTTCGGCATTTACCGCAGGATTTGTCGCAGGCTGTCTCGGAGCCCCTAGGTTGGCCCTGGGGCAGTTGGAAAAACCCCAGGAGGCAATCGCCCAAGCGTTGCCTGTGGGTGCCGAGCAGATCACGGCTGGGAGGGTCACATCGACGATCTCCTTTTTGGCCAGCGATGAGCTCGCAGGCCGAGAGACCAACAGCAAGGAATTCGAAATCGCTGCGGCTTATGTGGCCGCCCGCTTCCGAGGCGCCGGGCTCGAAGGTGGCGGACCTGAAGGAAGTTTCTACCACGAAACGCCCGTGATCCAGTCGCGAGTCCCGTCCGATACGGTGTTGCTCCAAGCCGACGGCGTGCCGGTGGCTCACTACGGATTGCTCGGCACGGGCGATCAACCCTGTGCGCTCCAAGGCCCGGTGATGGACGTCTCGCTGGAGTCCCTTCAGTCCCCGGAGGCGGACCTTAAGGGTTTGCGGGGCATTGTTCGCGGGAAATTCGAAACGAAGGCCAAAGGCTCTCGCGCCTTGAGTCAACTCAATCGGTTAGCACAAAGGCTACAAGCAGCGGGAGTCGAAGCCTTGCTGTTGGATTGCGATCCGCAAGCCCTGTGGATCGAGCAAGCCGAGTTGGCCCGTTCGAAGCCCAAGCTGGATCGCAGCGACCGCGCGGGGATCCCGATCTTGCTGATCCCGTCGGCCGTTGTCTTTCCTGGCCCGGTCCGACTCAACACATCGGCCATGATCAAAGACGACAGATCGATGCGCAATGTGATCGGTGTGCTTCGCGGATCGGACGAAACGTTGCAAAAGCAAGCCGTTCTATTCAGTGCGCACTTAGACCACTTGGGTTCGAATCCCGCGCTTGCCGACGATTCGATCTTCAATGGAGCCGACGATGATGCATCCGGGGTGACGGCTGTCGTGACGTTGGCCGATGCGATTGGCGGGATGAAGGAGCGTCCGAAACGTTCGGTCTTGTTCATGACCTTCTGGGGCGAAGAATCCGGATTGCTCGGCTCGAAGCAATTTGTCGCGAACCCCTCTTGGCCATTGGACCAGATCGTCTCGAACATCAACATCGAAATGATTGGGCGTCCCGAAGGGGGAGCAAGAGGCAAAATCTGGATGACCGGTTGGCAGGAGTCCGATCTTGGAATCTTGATGAGTCGATCTGCAAAAAATTGGGGGGTCGAAATTTTCGAACACCCCAAATTCAGTTCCATGCTGTATCGATCCAGCGACAATTGGTCTTTTGCTGAACGTGGGGTTGTCGCCCATAGTTTTTCTGCTGGATCGCTACACCCGGATTACCACCAAGTCGACGACGAATGGGATCGGCTGGAGATTCCGCACATGACGCAAGTGATCCAAGGTCTGTGGCTCGGTTCATTGCCGATCCTCGACGGCACCCAAACCCCCAGCAAAGCAGCGCGCTGAGTCTTTGTTTCCTATCCACTGAAAGCCAATTCCAAATGAGTCAAAAGAGAGTCCTGTTCATCGTCGGTGATTTCGTCGAGGACTATGAAATCATGGTCCCTTACCAGATGCTATTGATGGTCGGTCATGCGTGCGATTGCATCTGTCCCGGAAAGACCGTTGGCGATTATGTCATGACGGCGATCCATGATTTCGAAGGCCACCAGACCTACAGCGAGAAACCTGGGCATCGATTTGTGCTCAACGCGGACTTTGATGCGATCGATCCAGAGAACTACGATGCGTTGGTTCTGCCCGGTGGAAGAGCTCCGGAGTATTTACGGATGAACGCGAGGGTTCTGGAGCTAGTCAAGCACTTTGCGAAAGCGGGAAAACCGATCGCTGCGATTTGCCATGGCCCGCAGATTCTCTCGGCAGCCGGTGTGCTCGTCGGCAAGGAATGCAGTTGCTATCCTGCCGTCGAGTACGAGGTGACTGCAAGTGGCGGCAAGTATGTAGCACCCAACGATCAGTTCGACAGCGTTTGCGTCTCGGGGAACCTCGTGACGGCCGCCGCTTGGCCTGCACACCCAGCGTGGATGCAGGCCTTTGTTCGATTGCTCGGAACCAAGATCGAGCTCTAAGCCGAATTGGTTTTAGAGGGTTTTGTTGAAGCTATACGAGCCCGGTTGTCGGACTTCGACGGCCGGGGCATCGCCCCATTCGATCTTGTCGGGAACCAGCGAGAGCTTGCTGTCCTTGAGATCATCCCAGCGGATGACTTCGCCCGAGTAAGCTGCTTCGCGACCCATGATAGCCATCAGCGTGCTCTTGCACATGTATTCGCCATTGTTCAGGGGCGTTCCTTCGCGGATGGACTTCATCAAGGCGACGTGCTCTAGGTAATACATGCTGGGCTTTTCCCCCTTAAATTTCCAGGGGTTTTCGCCGGTGATTTCGTTTGCAAGGACTTTGGCAGTCCCTTTGGTTCCGTAGACGAAATCCTCGGTTTCGTTGAAGCAGTTAGGCATCTGTCGGGTCGCAGCGTAGGTACGCGTGCCGTCGGCCCATTCATAGACGACATAGAAGTGATCGTAGATGTCGCCGTATTCTGGATCGGTGCGAACTTGACGTCCTCCCATTCCGTAAGCCAAAACGGGGGGAACATCGTGGTGGAGCCACATCGATTTGTCGAGCGAGTGGATGAACTGTTCGACGATATGGTCACCACTGAGCCAGCGATAGTACAGCCAGTTCATGACTTGGTTGTGCATCGGTGTCCAGTAGTCCTTGGGTTCGCGGATCCAGAGGGTTCCTGCGAGGTAGTTTTCCTGGACGGAAATCAGGTCACCAATTTTGCCGCTATGGATTTGCTCCATGGTCGCCTTGACCCCAAGATCATAGCGCCAGCACAACCCCGAGACGAGCGACAATCCTTTGGCCTTGGCAGCTTCGCTAGCGGCCATCACGCGGCGGACCCCGACGGGATCCACAGCGATCGGTTTCTCGCAGAAGATGTGTTTGCCGGCTGCGACGGCAGCTTCCATATGCATGGGGCGAAAGCCAGGAGGGGTCGTCAGCAGCACGACATTGATGTCGGTTTGTAGGAGCTTATCGATCGCATCGAGACCCGAGAAAGCTTGATCGTCTGGAACGGCATATTGCTCGCCGAGGGTACGCTTGAGGTTGTTCTTGGCTGCTTGAAGGCGGTCATCGGTGACTTCGGCAACGGCCGTCAATCGGCAGCCGGAGTCGGCTGTCATCGCATCTTTGGCTGCACCGGTTCCGCGTCCGCCTGCCCCGACGAGTCCGACCTTGATGATATCGGAGCCTTGGGCGTGCACCGAGCGGTTAAAAAAACTCGCCGCAAGTCCACCGGCAGCGGCCGCAGCGACAAATTCGCGTCGGCCTACGGTGCTGGCCGAATCGGTTCGAGGGGCAAGGGCTTGAACATCGGACTTCAAGGAGCTTTTGGCGGAATCGGAGCTTTTGACGGAATCGGAGCTTTTGACGGAATCCAAGGGTGATTTGCGATCGGAACTCATGGAAGGAAACACTCGGGTAGGGGTGACGAAATAGGTGGGACGGCGTATCCTTGGGGGATACCCAGCTTGCAGACGCGATTCGGTTATAACCCAAGGATTCTCGCATGCAACAGAGCAAAGGGTAATCCAAGGTGGAAATTCGCCCGAACCGGTGCTGCATTTGCCCCGAAAATCCTCGTAAACCGAAGCCTTTTTACCCGAAGACCATCGAGATGGAATCGATCGACGACGAGTCACCCTTGGACGAGTTACCGCAGCAGGAGTCTCTGGATCGGACTTTTCGTGAACCGATCGACGAGGTTCGTTTTGGCCAAGCGATCGTCACGCGGCTTCCGATCGAGTTGGAGATCGGATCGGGCAAGGGACTTTTCTTGACCAACGCGGCCAAGTCCGATCCGAGTCGATTCTATATCGGCCTGGAGCTAGCTGCCAAGTACGCTCGCGAGGCGCAGTCGAAGCTCGAGCGGCTCCATATTCAAAATGCGGTTTTTATCGCAAGCGATGCGACTCGGGTGATCGCCACAGAGGTTCCTGATGAATCGATGGTCGCCGTGCATGTCTATTTTCCGGACCCTTGGTGGAAGGCCAAGCACAAGAAGCGACGTGTTCTATCCGACGAAACGATCCTGCATATTCAGAGGGTATTGAAGCCCCACGGAGAGCTACACTTCTGGACCGATGTGCTCGACTATTATGAAATCGCCATTCCGCGAATCGTCGAACTGACCTCGCTGAGCGGCCCGCTGTATGTTCCTGAACCGACCAGCGCGTATTCGATGGACTACCGAACCCATTTCGAGCGACGGACCCGTCTCAATGGGCTGCCTGTCTACCGTGCACGTTTTGTGCGAAATGCCTGATGGACCGAAGGATGGATTGAAGGATGGACCGATTTGAATACACGACCCCAACGATGGGGACGATCCTCAAGTTCGTCGTGATTGCTGAGACTCAAACCACGGCGGAGCGTTGGATCGACGTGGGTTTGAGTGAAATCGAACGCCTGATCCCGATCTTCAACAATTACTCTCCTGCAAGCGAAATTTCACGGCTCAATGCGCGCAGCGGCACTCGCACGGAGATTTCAGCGGATCTTTATCGAGCCATCGCGCATTCCCGCCGTTGGCATGAGCTTTCTAACGGTGTTTTCGATATCACCTGCGGCGCGCTGTTCGAGCTTTGGAGGCAAGCTCGGAGCAATCGGCGATTGCCAACCCAAGCAGAGCGCAAGGACGCTCTGGAGCGATGCGGTTGGAACAACGTTGAGTGTCCAGCAGACCAGAGCTCCAAGGATCCCGAGGGTGGGTATTGGGTGACCGTGAATCGACGAGGGCTGGTCCTGGACCTATCGGGAATCGCCACAGGGTACATCATCGATTCGGTCGCCGATCGAATGATCCAATCGGGCTGCACGGCGTTCCTGATCGACATCGGTGGCGATATCCGACTCGGGGGACCTCCTGGAGGTAAAGAGGGCTGGAGGGTCCAAGTCGCAGGGCTTCAAAAGAGCGATCCGCCGATCATGGAACTGTCGCTTTCGAACTGTTCATTGACCACCTCGGGCGATCGCAATCAGTCTCTGGTGATCGATGGGGTGACCTATAGCCATCTGTTGGACCCTCGAACCGGGGATCCACTGACGAATCATCAAAGCTGCACGGCCATTGCGTCCAAAGCGATCGATGCCGACGCAGCTGCCACAGCGCTCAGTGTGCTTGGACGAACCTCAAGCTCCGATCGGTTCGATAGGCTTCCGATCGACCAAGCGATTCTCTTGTATTGCGACGCGACGAGCGATCCGGCGCAGCGTTCCTCGATTCGTTTTTCTCGGCTCTTGTCTGAAAAGTAGAGACCTCGGAACTGCAGGCAAAACCCTCAAAGTTGCGCGATTTTGCCGTTCTTCCCTACTCGTGCTCGTGCTCGTACTCGTGCTCGAAAAAATAGCACTCGTACTCAAAGATACCGCGTCGGGTTACCAGAGAGCGTGCAGGAAATCGGTGACTGAAAAAATTCACCGGCCAATCACAAAGCTTCGATCACCTTCAAAGCAACGGATTCGAACTTCTCTTGCCAAGTCGCATCGAGGATGCAGTCGCTGTCTTCTTGAGCATTCCCCAGGTTTTTGAGTTGCTCGGCTGTTGGGCAGTAGTAGATGTAGCCATTGGTATATCCGGACACAAACACTTGGGGGATCTGGCATGCTTGCTGGATATTGAGCCCGATTTGGACGGTCAATTCGCCCGGGAAAGTCACTAGGCGGAAATCCCCCAATCGCAATCCGCAGATTTCGACATCGATCGTACGTTTTGAAGCGGTCGTATTGTCGATGTGATGGGAACGCAAAAGAGCCAGATTCGTTTGGAGCCGAGTTAGGGTCTCCATGGTTTGGATATTATCGATGTAGGCGGCGATATTCCTGCGGTTTTCCGAGTCCAAGCGTTTGAGGTCCTCGCGACCTTGTTCTTTTTCGCGGAGGTAGCGATGGGAATAGTACGAAGGGTGTTCGGCATCGAGTTGGTATTGGACAACCAGCGGAAGAAAGGTCTTGAGATTCAGGCTCGTTCCTTGCAAGTTATTGACCAATCGTTCGCGTTCGGCCTGCATCTCGGCGATACGAGGCTCTAGGTTTGCTCGGGGGACTTCGATCATCGTGTGCGAATAGGAAATCGGGGCATCGTTTCGCGTTTCGATTTGGCGAATGGCACGCAGGGTGCTAAGTCCCAAGAGGGTGCCATGCCAGTTCCCATCGCGAGGCTGATGCACATCCTTGTACCGTACTGGGTTGATATCCCCGCCGCATCCTTGGAAGAACATCGCAACACAATCGCCACCGAGGTTTTCTTCGATCAGGCTCGAAGCCGCACCCGAGAGATCGGCGGTATTGCCTCCGCTGGCTGCACCTTGGATCGGATGGCAAGCGAATTGGTACAGCACGGCCAGGGGTGAGCCATCGAGTCGATCGATCCGGACGACTCCGATCTTGGGGTCGACTGTTCCGATCCCAGCGACTTGATCGTCTGGTGGGAGTGCATAGGCATGTCGAACATCGATCTCTTTTCCGTCCTTCATCTTGAGTCGGCGATTCTCCATGATTCGATCCTCGGACCCGATCCCTGATCCGATTCTCACGGGCGTCATCTTGCTTTTGGCCAGAGCGATCGCAGCGAACGTGCGATCCGCAACATCATCGCATACCATGCCGTGGCAGTGGCTAGCGTTGACGACGAGCCGATTTGCTGGAATCCCAAGTTCCTGTTCCATGCGTTTGCGAACAGTCGGCAGGTAATCGTTTTTGATAGGACCGATTTGACCGATGGCGACCGCATCGACACTGACCAAAACCACGGTGTTATCCCCGGATTCGATCACCAGGGCTTTGGCAAACAGAGGGTCATTGACCGGTCCGGCCTCGAGCTTGGTAATATCCACTTTTGCCACCCCGGCCCGGATGGTTTGGCCCATGCTCCAAGAGGGTAGGAAAAGCGAAAGGCCAACGGCCAAGCACATCGAGCAGAGACGGCGGTTCAACATAAGTTTGAAGTTTAAAGTTTGAAGTTTGAAGTCAGCGAGGTGACGTCAGTATAGAGCAGGCAGCAGTCCCTGCCAGAGTTCCGGCAGTTCGGTAGTGGATCTCCCGTAGAGATCCTGGCTGTTTGGAAGACGAGAACGCAAAGACGCAAGGGCGCAAAGACGCAAAGGTAGTGGATCTCCCGCAGAGATCCGGCTGTTTGGAAGATGAGAATGCAAAGGCGCAAAGGTAGTGGATCTCCCGTAGAGATCCGGCTGTTTGGAAAAAGAGAATGCAAAGGCGCAAAGGTAGTGGATCTCCCGCAGAGATCCGGCTGTTTGGAACAAGAGAACGCAAAGACGCAAAGGTAGTGGATCTCCCGTAGAGATCCGGCTGTTTGGTAGTGGATCTCCCGTAGAGATCCGGCTGCTTGATTTTTAGCCCCGAGGGCGGCACTTCTCTGCCATTAGTGCGGAAGCCACCGGATACTGGCTCCAACACAACCATTCTATATTCTTGCGATGCGCAAGCATCTATACCAGATACTTCGCAATTCCATAACTGTCTCATTTAGCAAACACCTGCTAGGTCGCTAAAACTACCACTCACCCCAGTGTGCCGCCCTCCGGGCTTTTGGCGGTGTCACCTTCTTCATGACATCGCTTCGAAGATCCCCATAGGTACCACCCTTTCTCTCCTGAAAGCGGACAGGCTAGAAGCCAATAGTGTTCGGCACGGAATTTGCATTGCGAAATCTCTTCACTTTGGCACGATATTTGCGCCAGCGCAAGACATCCTATTGTCCTGCCATTTTTTCGTGCAACTATGTCCGACGAGCGTCCATCCGATAAAAAACCTAAGATCAAAGCCTCGGATCTTGAAGGCCTAAAGGACCTACGCGCTATTGCGAAACTCCTTGAACGACTCCACAAGGTGGGTACTGCCAGAGACAAAGCACAGAATCGTGATCGGCACATGGACCAGTATTGCTTGCTGGTTCTCATGTGGCTCTACAACCCGATTCTGAGCTCAATGCGTGGACTTCAGGAAGCCAGTAATCTCAAGGAGGTGCAGAAGCGAGTTGGAGTCGGTCGAGCCTCACTCGGAAGCCTAAGCGAATCCGTCTCGGTCTTTGATCCCGAACCATTAGCTGCCCTGGCCGAGGAGCTAGGCCAAAAGCTTCCCGATAGAACTCCTGTTAACTTTTCGGCTATCGATAAGCGCATCACCGCAGTCGACGGGTCGGTCTTTAAGGTGCTTTCGCAAATCG